>CAZBPC010000081.1:0-15367 GCA_964493715.1 uncultured archaeon | reverse complement strand
AAAATATGTTTCGATTATGTGTAAGTGGTGCTGGACCATTACATAAACCCGTGAAAGATGCTTTTGAAGCAATAAGTGGAGGTAAATTAGTCGAAGCTTATGGTCTAACTGAATGTACAACAGCGGTTAGTGCAGGTCCTTTTGATGGGACAGATACACCGGGTACAATAGGGTTACCATTTCCTGGTGTTGATTGGGCAATATTTGATTCAAAAGATTTCAACAAGGGGCCATTAGAAGGTTATGGAATAGATTTTACTGGAGAAATAGCAGTGTGTGGTCCACAAGTAATGAAAGGTTATTTGAATAGACCTAAAGCTACTGCAGAAACTTTAAGAGAATGGAAAGGGCGATTGTGGTGTTTAACGGGAGATCTTGGATACATGGATGAACATGGACAAATGGTTATTAGAGATAGAAAGAAACAAATGATCAAGTATAAGGGATATTCCGTTTTTCCAAAAGAAGTAGAAGAATTATTAGGGTCTCACCCTGATGTAATGGAAGTCGCCGTGGCTGGTCTCCCAGACTTAGAAACTGGAGAAATGGTGAAGGCTTGGGTACAATTGAAGGAAAATTCAAGCGTTACATCAGATAATTTACTTGCTTGGTGTAAAGAAAACATAACTCATTATAAATGCCCTAAGTATCTGGAGATAGTTGAGGAAATTCCAAAATCGATGGTTGGAAAAGTGCAAAGAAGAGAGTTGCAAATCAACGATCCAATTTGGAAAGAAAAGTATGGAGATTCACAATAATTAGATGTTATTTTTTTTTTACTTTTTAAATGATTAATTGAGTGAGAAGTCTATTTATTATTCTTAGGCATCTTAAAAGATCATTATATCTAATTTGCAATGTTGAAAAGATAGAATTGATTAGATCTATAATTTTATTTTCTTACTTGTTCTTTTTCATTTTTTTTATCATTTGGTCAATCAATTGATTAAATGCAGTTTCGATTTTTTCCCCGGTTTTGGCAGAGGTGTCAAGAAAGATTGCTTTTTGAACTTTTATATAATTAAAAATCTCATTTCTATCTATAATTTCCCCTATTTGAGGAATTAAATCAGACTTATTCCCTAGTAATATATACGGAACATCGTCCGCCATTTGTTTCCGAAGATCCTTAAGCCATTTATCAATTTCTATAAAAGTATGTTCTCTTGATAAATCAAATACCAATATTGCTCCATTTGCACCCGCATAGAAACTGCGTTGCAAAAATTCAAATCGTTCTTGTCCTCCAATATCCCAAATTGTGAGTTTGGCAATTTGTCCTGATTCTAATACTATTGTTTTAGCAAGAAAATCTACTCCCATGGTAAACTGATACTTCATGGAAAAAGTATCATTAACAAAGCGATTAATTATACTGGTTTTGCCGACTGCAGAAGGACCTATAACAATTACTTTGAAGTTGTACATAACTTCTTTCATTTAAAACTACCTTGAAAGGTTAAATTAAGTACATATGTTATAATACTAATCTTTAATATAGTTATTTTTTCACCAAACTAATTAAAAATCTTTCTTCTCACTCATTCTTACAGAAATTTTTCCAAAATTAATGATTGGAAAAGTAAAAAAAAGACTAATTCAAACAAACCGATCTGGAAAGAGTGAAACGTTGAAAATTATTATTACTATTCCAACTTGGATCCACATTGGTGGCAAAATTTTGCATTTTTTTCTCTCCGCGTTCCGCAAAATTGGCAATAGAGGGCTATCGATTTTACAGGCTCTAAACCTTTGATATCTTCTACCAATAAAGTGTTTGCATAGCTTCTAACCGAGTTTCTCGCAATATTAGAGTTCACTATTGGACGTCGTTTATGCTGATCTTGATCATTTTTGTTTTTTACGTGTTTATAATGTTCAGCTCCCATTGAAGAATAATCTATAGAGAGAAATGTTGTAATAACACATAATATCACGGGCAAAAGCCATATTAATGAAAAAGGGACCTTACAGATAATTAAGAATCCGTAAACCAGAATTAATAAGCTTGATATTAAACATCCCGATCCTGAAAAATTATTTGACATTTTATCAATTAGTTTGTATATTTAAGATATAATTATTATAATCTTATTTATATAGATATGGATACTAAACTCTCAAATTAATAAAAACTGTTGGATGCCTGATGCAAAACATCCAATGGCACCTATTGGTATTTTACCAATGTTTCACGCATTTTACATGACAATTGTTCAAAATGTTGTTATTGAAGGAACAGATTATAATATTCTTTTTCTAAAACCTTCTTCATCAATGAAAGCAGTAGTAGATACAATTTAAGAAGTCGGTCCGGAAGGTGGCGTAATTCTACCCGGAGTTGAAAATTTATTCATCGGATTAACCCGTTATTTAAAAAACAATCCCGAACCAAGACTTAAAAATATGTTTCGATTATGTGTAAGTGGAGCAGGAGATCTTCATAAACCAGTAAAAAATGAATGCGAAGCAGTAGGATGGGGTAAGCTTGTTGAAGTCTACGGTTTAATTGAATGCAAAACAACAGGCAGTGCAGGATCTTTTAATGGAAAAGTTGAGCTTGATAAAATCGGATTACCCAATAAAGTATCTAAGATACCGAACCTAAATTTATTTTAGACTGAATGCCATATCCATTCTTTATATTATTTTTTTATTAACACTATATTAAATTTTCACTTATTCTTTTTAAAATAGCTCCAAATCGACAAAAATCATCGAATTAACTGAAAATCTTCATATTATTGTGGTGAAATTTGATACTATTTTATCGAATCGTTCAAAGAAAAATCATTTATTCTAAACAAACCATCAATACATTTTTATCGTAATAAACTTTAAATAGCTTTTTGTACAATAATTAAGATAATGTTCAGATGGGAAACTATTCCCGCTACAAATTTTAAAATGGAAAAAATACTGATCATCTAAAAAAGTCAGAAGTGTGATGAAGATACTTTGTATTTAATTAATATCTCTATGTAAAGTAAAAAAGTGGTAAAAAAATTAAGCAAGAGGTTGTTTAAATTTTTACGATCTTACGAAATTTAGCAGCAGAAAAAGATTTTATAACAAAAGGTTATGAATCAGAATTTAATTCTTTTTATCAAACAGGGACTATAGGGATATTATCAAGAACAGCCCGAAAAAATGTTGGTTTAAAGTTTACTAAAACAGAAGTAGGAGATTTGAAATAATTATTTAATTTAATAGGAAAAGAACATATCAAACAGGATTCTTAAAATTTAATGAAGTGAACATGTTATGAGATGGGAAAATTATACTTCTTTACCTGAAAAATTTAGGAATCAGAGAGTGTTTGACGGATGTGGAATATCGGGTTTCATAAATATTGATGGAAACAGAGTCTCGGGCAAAAAAGTAATTGAGATGTTATGTATTTTAAAAGAAAGGGAAAATGGACTTGGTGCAGGGTATGCTGCCTATGGTATCTATTCTAAATATAAAGATTATTATGCTTTTCATTTTCTTCTTGATGATGAGATTGCAAAAACACAAGTTTTAGAATATCTTGAAAAAAAAGGTAATATTATTCAATCTGAACCGATTCCGACAAAAAAACCCGTCAATATTGACAATCTCCCAATAATTTGGAGAGTATTTTTCGAACTTGGAAGCATTAATAATCCAAATAATGATGAAAAAATAGTAAAAATTGTAATGGATATTAATACGAACATTAAAAATGCGTTTGTTATGTCATCGGGAAAGGATATGGGTGTATTTAAAGGGAATGGATGGTCAAACGAAATTGCAGATTTTTATAAAATTTCAGAGTATAAAGCTTATATGTGGTTAGCACACTCGAGGTTTCCAACAAACACACCTGGTTGGTGGGCTGGTGCTCACCCTTTTAATTTACTAAATTGTTCAGTAGTTCATAATGGAGAAATAACTTCTTATGGAACTAATAGAAGGTATTTAGAATCTTTTGGATATAAATGCACATTATCTACTGATACAGAAGTCATCGCATACTTAATTGATCTATTATGCCGTAAACATAATATTCCAATGTCTATCGCTACCATTGCTTTAGCACCACCATTATTTGAAGATATTGAAAAATTAGATAAAAAATCTCAAATATTATTCAAAAGTATAAGAGCGACTTATAGGAGTGCAATGTTAAATGGCCCATTTTCTATTGTAGTTGGGTATTCAAACCCAGTTCCAACAATGATTGGATTATCTGATAGAAAAAAATTGCGTCCATTAGTGGTAGGAATTTCTGAGGATGAGAACACTATTTATATGAGTAGTGAAGAAGCATCTTTTAGAAGATTGATGATTAACGACCGTGATTTCAATTTAAAAGATATTTGGCATCCGAGAAGTGGTAATGCTGTTATCGCAGAACTTGGGAATGGATTAATAAAAAATGGACTTGAGACAACAGTAAAAAAGAATAATTTAATACAAGAAGAGGCTTGTTAAAGTGGCGCTAACACATGAAATTATTTCACATTTTAAAGTTAATGTTAATCGAGAGGACTGTAAGAAATGTAAAAGGTGTATTAACAATTGTTCTTTTGGTGTTTTTTCCTTTAACGGAAAACAAATTGTTGCTGAACATTACAAATGTGTAGCTTGTCAGAGGTGTGTTGTAATGTGCCCTGGGAAGGCAATCCATATTTCTCAGAGTGAATCATGTTTACCTCCCCATGGTAATTATACGGAAAAAATCCGTAATATCATTTGGGCCCAGTCTGGTACTGGGGGAGTTTTAATTTCCGCAACTGGAAATGATAGACCAATTAGATCGATATTTGATGACTTGCTCCTTGACTCTTGTCAAGTAACTAATCCCAGTATTGATCCGATCCGTGAAATTATTGAAACTAAGATATTTTTTGGACGAAAACCAAAGAAACTTGATTTTACTACAGCATCCAATGACGTGAATGAAGTATCATTAAAAACAAACAATTCAGTCAATTTTGAAATAGAGATGCCAATTATGATTGGGCATATGAGTTTAGGTTCGATTAGTTATAATGCATGTCAAGCAATCTATCAAGCTGCAAAAGAATTAAACATTGTAGCAGGTTCGGGAGAAGGTGGATTACATCCTGATTTCTATGAATATGCACCAAACATCATTACTGAAGTTGCTTCAGGACGATTTGGGGTTGATCTTAATTATTTAAACAATGCAGTAGCTATAGAGATAAAAATTGGACAAGGAGCAAAACCCGGGCATGGAGGGCATTTACCAGGAGAAAAGGTTAGCAGTTTGATCTCCCAAACAAGAATGATTCCTGAAGGAAGTGATGCATTATCTCCTTATCCGCATCACGATATCTATTCAATTGAAGATCTGGCTCAATTAATCGCAGCATTAAAAGAGGCTACAAGATATAAAATACCTGTTGGCGTAAAAATTGCAGCAGTTCATAACTCAGCTCCAATTGCAGTAGGTATAGTGAGAAGTGGAGCAGATTTCCTAACTCTCGATGGATTCAGAGGTGGAACTGGTGCTGCCCCAAGAATTATAAGAGATCATGCTGGTATTCCTATTGAGCTAGCTATTGCAGCTGTGGATAAAAGTCTTAGAGAAGAAAATCTAAGAGAACAAATAACTTTAATTGCTGGTGGATCAATTCGATATTCTGCAGATTTAATAAAAGTTATTGCATTAGGCGCCGATGTTGCGATGTGCTGTATGCCTGTATTAATTGCAATGGGATGTAGAGTTTGTCAGCAATGTTTTAGAGGGCTTTGTCCATGGGGAATAGCTACTCAAGATGAATTTCTAGTAAAAAGATTAGATATTACTATTGCAAAAAATAGAATAATAAATTTATTTCATTCATGGAATGAAGAATTAAAAGATGTTTTAGGAGCGATGGGAATTGATTCTGTTGAATCTCTCCGATCAAATAGAGACCGCTTAAGATACATTGGTCCAAATCCACGAATAGCGGAAATTCTAGAAGTAAAACATGCAGGTGAATAAAAGAATGATTGTAAATGAAATTAAGGAAAAAATTTTTGAGATTGGATTGGAGGAGATAATAGAGATAAATGCTGCTCCCAATGGGAATCCAATTGATTCTAGAGAACTAAATGCCATGATACATGAAGCAGTAAACAATAATTATAAATCTATTATATTGAATAATGTTTGTGGTCAAAGATTTATAGGTGCTGCTCTAAAAGGTGACATAGAAATCACAATTAATGGTATTCCCGGAAATGATTTAGGAATTTTTATGGATGGTCCGAAAATCATAGTTAATGGAAATTGCGAGGATCAATCTGGAAACACGATGAATCATGGAACAATAATTATTAATGGTGATGGTGGAGATGTAATAGGATTATCTTCAAGAGGGGGAAAAATCTTTATCAAAGGTGATGTTGGTTATAGAGTTGGTATTCATATGAAAGAATATGAGGATAAGTTTCCCTTGCTAATTATTGGGGGAACAATCAATGATTTTTTAGGGGAGTATATGGCAGGAGGACTTATCATCGTTCTCGGATTAAAGTTTGAAAACGGAAACTTCCAGGAAAGCGACCAACCAATATGTGGAAATGAATTGGGCGCGGGTATTCATGGGGGAAAAATATTTCTTCGAACGGACGTATCTCTCGAAGACAAATTAGGAATTGGTGCTAAGGTATTTGATATTACGGAGGAAGAGATCGCAGAAATCTCCCCATTCATTGACGAATTTTGCAAGATTTTTGGCATTCCGAGTGATATCATCTGGAAAAAGCAATTCCAGACGATCAAACCCATTTCCAAGCGACCATTTGGTGGAAATTATTGTAGTCAAATCATTTGATTTTTTTTATAGTTAAAAATTAAAAATACTGGATGAAATCGTATACTTCTAGAATAACTCTATACAAAATTTTCACTTTTTCATCGCAAAAATCATTTATTTTCTAACTTCATTAATAATTATGCTGAAATTTAAACGCTTCTAACTTATTCTGGTTTCATAAAATTGTATTTCTTACCTAATTTTTTAAATATCTCAGTTTCACCTCCTTCTTGAATAATTTTTAATGTTGTTTTTATATCCAATATTTTGTTACAACAGAAAGTTTAATTGCGTGGAATAAAGAGAATATAACCCATTATAAATATCCTAAGCAGTTGGAATTTGTTGGATAAAATTTAAATGGAAATCAACTTAGTTGTTTTTTATGAGTGATCGAGGAGAAAACAGTTTCATTAAATTTCCAAAATTTGCAGCTAAATTGTACGATTCAATGATGAAAAAAGATGCAATGAGGATTCAACGGGTTCAAATTGCAGAAGAATTAACGCAACACATTAATGAAGGGAGATTACTAGATATTGGTACGGGACATGGAAGATTATTGGCAGAAATATTTGAAAAAAACTCTAAAATTGAATTATATGGATTAGATGTTTCAGAAAAAATGATTGAATTAGCCAAATTAAATCTTAAAAATATACCAGTTAATTTAAAACAAGGAAATATAACAAAAACTGATTTTAACGATGATTACTTCAACCTTATAACATGTACAGGGAGTTTTTATCTCTGGAATTCTCCTATAGACGCCTTAAATGAGATTTATCGCATTTTAAAACCCCAAAGTAATGCCATCCTTTTCGAGTCTCATAAGGAATATAATGAGGATGAACTTGATGAAGCTATTGAAAAAAATCTACAAAAAGAAAGTTATTTTAATAGAAAAATAATCCCACGTTTTTTAAAAAAGCAATTAAAGATGACTTATGAAATTGATGAACTAAAAGAAATCATAAAAAAATCATTTTTTAAGGGAAATTACTCAATTAACAAAATTACCTTAGTAAATTTACCCATATGGTTGAAAATAGAATTAAGAAAAGTTTAATATAGATAAGTGAAGGATATGTCGAAAAAAACACTGAATTTTGAGTTTATTGAAAAAGAGATAAGAAAAAAGACGTATGGTATATTAAGTACTATTGATCAAAATGGGAATTCACATTCCACAAGTATTTTATATGCGGTATCCCCACCCGAATCTAAATTCGCACTTTACATACTGACTGAAAAGCACTATAGAAAAGTAAAAAATGTAGAGAATAATAACTCAATTTCTTTTGTCATTCCTTTCCCTCACCATTTTCTACGCTTTGTTCCCGCTAATTGCGTGCAGTTTCAAGGATATGGCGAAATCATGCCTTACAGTAATTTTGAAGCACAACAAGCATTTTTTGCTGGTCCAAAAATTCTTAAAATGAATATTAGACAAGTGGGAAAAATGAATTCCGAATATGAAGATCCTGTTTTCATCAAAATTATACCCAAAAGAAACCTTTATTGCTACGGAGTCGGTATAAACCTGATGGAACTGCGAAAAAATATCGAAAGTGGGAGTTATACTGTATCTATTCCTCCAGATCAATAATAGTTATAAATTATTTTTTTTTGTAAAAAATAAAGAAAGTTAATATAAAAAAACCTAATTTAATAGAAATTATTTTGATGATATCACAAATTTACGATATAGGTACAATCCTATGAGAGTAAATATCGCAATATAAAGAATTATGCCACCAATATATGTTGGGGGAGCAAAATCCCCAGTTAATATTGTATTTTTGAAAATTGCGTATAAATAAGTGAATGGAACCCATTCTATAATTGATTGGAGGATTGGATTAAATAATTGAATATCCATAAAACCACCACATAAAAATAATGTAGTTAATGCAATAAAAGCTGCAGTTGGGACAGTAAAAACTTGTTCTGGGATTAATGCTCCTATTATAGAACCGAATAAAGCACCTATTAACACAGTTACTATTGTTATCAATGAAAACCCCAATAAATCAACGGGTACTGGAAGACCAATCCAAAAAAAAACAATTAAAGCTCCAATTATAAAGTTTAATCCCACAGTTAAAATTACAGTAGCACTTATCTTGCCAAAAAAAGTTATAGTCTGGTTTTTTGAAGATGCTAACGCTAATTCTTGTTTCATCTGATCTGTTTTCTCATTAAAAATGAAAGATGCTGCGATGATCATAGAAGAAGTTAAGCATAAGTAAACCAAAGCACCTGAACCAATGGTCCACATTCGTGGAAAAGTAATACGATTTGGATCAGCATTTGAATACACATAATTTATTTCTGTTTCGTTAGATAGCACCTCATCGTAATACGCTTTCAATTTTCTTTGGAATCCAAAATAAATATTTTTCAAATAATCCTCATGTAGGTTTAAAATATTAAGTTTAATTGTGATACTTCCATTTGTCCATGTACCATTCTTCACTTGGCCGATTATATCATTAAAATTAAAGGGTAGCGTCACTATTAATGAGAGTTCCTGCAATTTCAATCTTTCGTCAAATTGTTCTTCCGATATACCTAATGCACTAATATGGCTTTTTACAATGGTTTGCCCGACAACACTATTATTGTCTAAATAATCCAAAAACTGTACAGTATTAGGAATGCTATTAGATTCAAGCGCATTATGCAATTCTTCATTCGAGTTATAATCTGGTATTACTACTGCCATTGGATAATTAAAGTTTAATACTCCGAAGATCATGTTCATGAAAGTCAGATAAAGTAATGGAAAAAGTATGCAAATGATCAAAATTGTACGTGTGGGTCCCCGAATTATAGTTCGGATATTTTTCATTATCTCGTTCAAGAAAAGTCTTAAAGTTTTACTTCTTCTCTTCATTCTATATGGATTCATACTCTAAAACCCTCCTTAGAAATTAAATACCATGAAATTAACGTAATTATTATACTTAGAATTATTAAAATTAATAAACGGGGCAGAACGTAAGTGATTGATGGATAAAGTGTCTCTGCTACCAAAATTTCTGTCCAATAAGTAGCAGGAATGAATCTTGAAACTAGTATAACATTTTCGCCTAGCATATTCAAGGGTGCAAAACCACCCGTAAAAAACCAAAGTAACATTGAAGCAACTATACAAACCAAAATTACTGGCATGGTACGTTTAAATTTTAAACCAATTAAGCAACCTATCCCTGAGTGAATCCAAGTAATAAGTATAAATGAGATTATAACAATAAATAAATCTCCTCGAAATTCGATATGAAAAATCAAGAATAGAAGAATGGAGAAAATTAAGATTACTAATCCTCCGAGAATTACCGCAATTAATTGTTTTGAAGCCATATAGGCAGTTCGTCGGACTGGGCTGTTAGCTATCTCTAGAATAGTGGAATCTTCGTATTCTTTTGCAATATTCAAGGCACCAAACACCATCCCACAAATAATTCCGTACATAGCTATAATGCCCAAGGTAATACTTTTTGCATTATTGACTGGTTGATCGATCACGTATGTCTTTTCCAGACTTATAGCAAAAAGATCTACCGAACCAACTGATACATGTACATCTTCATTAAAAGTTAGGACTGCTTCATCTAAACGCTGCATATAGTTCTTTACATAATCATTGTTGATGTTTTGTACTATTAAGTGAATTATTCCCTTTTGATTTTCGATCCCAGATGTTATATTTGCTTCAAAGCCAGAAGGTATGTAGATTAACCCTAAATAGGTAAAGTCTTGCAATAGAGCCATTGCTTCATCAAATGTATCAATCTTTATAATTGAAAACCAAGGAGCAAAATCGCTACTAATATTTGCAACATAATTCAACATAATTCCGGAATATTGTGATTTGTCATCATCTACCACGATCACGGTGTACGTTTCTGGATTGCTTACCTGTAAAAATGAAGTGAACACAATTAACATAACTAGAGGAGGAATTACACCCGAAAAGAAATATTTTTTTACTCTTTTGGTAGAAATCAAATCCTTATTGATTATTGTGCGTAAATCTCGAAACCATTTACTTATTTTATATTTTAGTTTTTTTTGTTCCTCTAGGACACTATTCAGTATTATCACTCTCGAAATTCTTTTCCTGTTAATTTTATGAACACGTCTTCTAAATTAGGTCTCTTTATCGTGAACTCCTCAATTGGAATGTCGTTAGCTTTAGTATATGCAATAAATTTCTCAAAAATTTCTTCTATATGAGTAGTATCGAAAATGATTTGAAGAATTACATGTCTTTCACTCATATCTTTCTCTGAAATGACTTTTCCCTTCAATTCATCTTGGAGAAATATAGTAAGAAATTCAGATTTTAACATGGCGCGTTCAGTTTTAAATTCTATAATTAAATTAGGAAACACTCTCTCTTGAATTTCTAATAATCTTCCTGGACCATCTATAATTTTAGTATCTAAAATTATTAAGCGATCAGCTAACCGTTCTGCTTCTTCCATGTAATTAGTGGTTAATACTACAGTCTTCCCTTTGGAAGGTAAATCTAGTATATATTTATGTATTGCATTTCGAGACTGTACATCAACACCTAAGGTTGGTTCATCCAGAACTACTATTTCTGGTTGATGCAATAATGCGCGGATTAACTGTAGTCTTCTCTTCATGCCACCAGAATATGTCTTCACTAAATCATGCTGGCGATCAATAAGTCCAGCCATGGTTAGAAGTTCATCTATTTTTTGGGTCATAAATTGTTTGGAAAGATTAAAGAGACGACCATGAAATTCCAAGTTTTCTCTGCCGGTTAATTCATTATATAATGCAATTTCTTGAGGGACTAACCCGAACATTCCTAATATCTTTTTCCTATCCTTTATGGTATGGAACTCATGTATTCTTATTTCCCCTTTTGATGCTTTAATCTGACCAGTTAGTATTTTAACGATGGTCGACTTACCAGCCCCATTTGGACCGATAATGCAAAAAATCTCTCCTTTCCGAATGTTAAATGATATATCCTCTAATGCAACTGTATTTGGATACTTCTTTGTTATATTTTTAATGGTAATTAGTTCTTGTTGTTTATTTTGATTATTTAATACTGATTCTGACATTTTTTTTTCAAAACCAAAAATTAAAATATTATACTACTTAAGTAGTAAATAGTATAAAAATATTTTGAATATGAATATGGATCGTTTAGAACCGCTGTTAAAAGAATTTGATTTTACAAAATATGAGGCTCAAATTCTAGAAACTCTAATTAGATATATTGTGTTAAGTGCAAGAGAAATTCATCTATATAGTGGAGTTCCTCAACCAAAAACCTATGAGAATCTTTTGCTTCTCCAAAAAAAAGGATTAGTCGATGTAATTCATAGAAAGAAAAAGAAATTGTTTATGATTAAGCCAAAAGAAAAGATTCAAGAGTACTTTCTTAATTTTTCAAGGAATATTCAAGCAATTAGTAATAAAAGTCTAGAAATTATTGATAAAATATACAGCACTGAAGAAGCGGAAGAAATTCCTTTTATGGGCGTAGCGGGGTTAGAAGCAATCCAAGATTTTATCTACATGCTAATTGATGCCGCAAAAAAATCTTTTATATCCTTTTTTCCACTCAATTTCTTTAATACAAAGATTTTCACTTTATTGACACAAAAAATTGGAGATATTGATGTTAAAATAATTCTATTAGATGATGTTTCAGATGAATTTATTGAGCAATATAAACATTTAGGATTGTATCGTCTTAATACTCCGGCATTTGATGTAATCAAAGAAATTATCTCTAAAATTGAACATTTTCTTCCACCTGAGCATGGAAACGCATATTCTTTTCAAATAATCAAAGATCTAGCTTTAAACATAAAGGAAATATTTGGAATAATTCTTGTTGATGATAAAAAAAGCTTTTTTAAGATCCCACTTCCTGTAAAACTTCCAATGGCGATCCTATCATCACTACCAGAGCTAGTCGAATTTCATACTAACGGAATCAATGCTATATTTGCAAGCTCAACTAAAATTTGAAATAAATATGTTCATAGATTTATAAAAAAAAATTTTATGAAAAAAATATATAATTATTCTTGAATAGTTAACAAATCTTTAACCTTGGATGCCATATCTCCGTTCCCTAAAAATTTCTTTATTTTATCTGAGTATTCAGGCAATAATTGCATGAACGGTAAAATTGCTTTCGAAAGGGAACTAAACGCCTCTTCACCATTACCCATAATGAACATTTTATCAGGGCTTAAATGCTTAAATATTTCAGGTAATATGTTGGTTAATTGTACTGCTAAGAATCTTTGGTCAGCATGACTCATGGCGTTTACTTGCTCTTGGAATCCTTCTGCTTGAGCAAGCATTTGTTGCCTTATGCCTTCAGCTTCACCTTCTGCTTGAGCAATTAACTTTTTCTTAATAGCAGATGCTTGAGCATCGGCCTCAATTACTACTTTTTGCCGTTCTCCATCCGCTTCAATTTGCTTACGTTCGCGTTCTCTTTCAGCTATAGCGATTTGCTTTTCTTTTTCACGCAATAGGATCTCTCTTTCAACATTCTGTTCTTGAGTACCAACTTCGTTTCTTACTTCCAATTCTCTTAACTTTGATGTAAGTTCTGCATCAGCTTTTGCTATACGAGCTTTTTTATACTCAACTGCTTTTTTTGTTGCTTCCATATTACTTTTTAGCTCTGGTTCTAAAATATTAACTTCTCTGATCTCAATTGATTCTATAACGACTCCCCAATTAGCAGTTAGTTCATGTAATTCTTTACTAACAAGTTCAATTATTTCACGTCGTTCCCGAATTATTTTTTCAAGTGGCATGTTTGCACAAGTTGTTCTAATAATTGCTTCAGCGGCATTCTTTAAAATTTTATCAACATAATTTTCTTCTCGTTCGAGCCATGAAACTGCACTGAAAGCTTTTTCAGGATCTATGACTTTCCAAATTAACATTCCTACGATTGAAATATTCTGATATTCCATTGATACAACTTGCTCGTGAGCCTCCAAAATTGTTTGAATACTCGTAGTTGGGATCACAATATATTCATCTATTAGTGGTAATAACCACATACTACCTCCTAATCCAGCATGTCTTACTTTACCGTTTCTCAAATGAATGACAAATTGGTTAGTTTTAAATTTTCTATATCTTGTAACCATAAAGATTACGATCATAAAGAAAATACATATCCCTGTAATAATTAGACCTACTACCATCCCATTTACTTCTTGTAGTAACATTATTGTTTCTTTCCTCCTTTTTTAATAATTTAATTTATTTAGTTCGATTTTTTTTAAATTTGAAAAACAAATAAAAATTTGTTCCCGTGACTCCAAAACCCATTTAATAAACGCTTTATTTACAAAAAAAATTAACTTCTTAATGTTATTTTTCAATTTTACCTTATTTCCTCTTCCTTATTGAATTCTTATTGGTATCTACTAATAAATAATCACCTTGAACATCGCAAATATAAACTTTTGTTCCCCTTTCAAAAATGTCTGATTCTCGATAAGGCTTTACATGTAATTGTTCAAACTTTAATGGTGTTTGGGAGGGAATTTCAATTACTCCACCCCTCTTATCAACATTTAATATTACTTCACCAACTTTTCCGATTTGATAAGAAGTTGAAGAGATCTCATAATATCTAGATTTAGCCATTTTTTTCCACCCCACTGAAATCAATTTGGTAATTGCGTATGTAATAGCCGGAGTAAATATGAATAATAAAAATCTGAATAATTCTCCTAATGAATAATATAACACGATTCCTGAGATTCCAAAAATTAATAATGATGTAGAAAATAATAACATGAAAGGAGCAGGTGTAGTGTCATCAAGATGATTAAAATCTTTTGAAGAATCTGAATGATCATATTTATCCACATGATCGGGATGATCGGGATGATCAGGATGATCGATGTGGTCAACTTGGTCAACATGATCTAAATGATCGATATGGTCAAAATGATCGATATGGTCAAAATGATCGATATGATCAATATGGTCAACAATATGATCTAAATGATCGATGTGATCAATATGGTCCGATGCGGAAGTATCATGAGTTGAAATTTCAGCAAGAATCATTGAGATTATTGACATGATAATCCCCCCGATAAATAACCCCAAACATATGCTAAAAAACAAATCATACACATTCATTATTCCTAACACTCTTTATTTTTTTTTTAAACTGATAAGGATATTTGTGCATTTACTAAGTATACTGATAATTAAAATCTATTTAACATTTCATATATTAATTTATATACTTCATTTATAATTATTAGAATAATATATTTAAATGTTTTGTATTAAAATAAAATATAAAAGAATCAGCTTAAAAATGCTCTTTTTCCGACTTTTTAAATATATATAAAAAAATATATGCATCTAAAATTAAAGAAAGATCACTTAAAATTATAAGTATATTTAATAATTCGCGCGTTTAAACTAATTATTATGGATGCTAAAGAAAGAATTTTAAAAAGCATTAACCATGAAGAACCAGACAGGGTACCTTCTTTTGAAATTGCAATAGATAATCT
>CAZBPC010000080.1:0-15424 GCA_964493715.1 uncultured archaeon | reverse complement strand
CTGATTATCCTGAAATGAGTAGTGATGATATTAAAAAAGCAATATTAAATCCAATCGGAACTAATAAATTATCTGAAATTGCGAAAGGAAAAAAATCTGCTGTGATAGTAGTAGATGATATGACAAGAACTACCCAAGCTGCTAAAATCTTACCCCATGTATTCGAGGAGCTAGATAAAGCGGATATTGGAAAAGATAATATCAAGATTCTATTGGCGGTTGGAGCCCATAGACCCATGAATAAAATAGACTGCGAATTAAAATTGGGGAAGGAAATTGCTGATAAATACTCCGTCGAAAACCATCATCCTTATTTGAATTTGGTAAATTTGGGTGAATCCAAAATTGGTACTCCCATAGAAGTAAATAAAACTTATTATGAATCAGAAGTAAAAATCGCTGTAGGTGGAGTCATACCTCATCCTCTCGCAGGATTTGGCGGTGGTGCAAAGATAGTATTACCGGGAGTATGTGGTATTCGAACGCTTGAATCAAATCATTCTGCGGGAATGAAGGGTGTGGGTGCAGGATTAGGAAGAATGACTGAGATAAGGGAGGATATAGAGGATATTGCAGATACGGTTGGTTTAGATTTTTCTATCAATGTTCTCATGAATGAAATTGGTGAAAGCATAGATTTATTTGCTGGACATTATCGGAATGCACATAGAAGAACAATGGAAGTTGCTAAAGAGTTTTATAAAACACAACTTACACAAGATAATCAAATTTGCTTCTTAAATGCATATCCTGAAGATTCAGAATTAAATCAAGCTTTAAAATGTTTAAATCTATTGATGATAGCCCCTACTGCTTTATTACAGAGAAAGGGAAGTATTGTATTCATGTCTTCCTCATATGAAGGAAGAGGATATCATAGTCTTATAGCAGAAACAGGAGCAAAACTTTACTCTAATTATGGAGACATGGTAATTTGGAAAGCATTTGTTAAGAAACGCAATGTATTTTATTATTCTCCAAATGTCAGTGAATCAGATCTATATCATTTTTTTCCAGAAAACGTCATTCTAATCAAAGAATGGGGTGATTTAATATTAGAACTTGAAAAATTACATGGAACCAGCCCAAAAGCCTGTATTGTTCCTACAAGTATCCAATTAACGTAAAAAAAACCACTATGCTATTAAAAACGAAAAGATGAGAAAAGTAGAATTATTAGCTCCAGCTAAAAATCTCAAGGCAATTAAAGCCGCATCAAAATACGCAGATTCTGTGTATTTTGGGATAGAAAAATTTAACATGAGGATGCGATCTGAAAATATTGCTTTAGAAAATTTAGCTGACATAGTTACTTTTTGTCATGATAGTAAATTGAAAGCTTATTTAGCTACGAACATCTTAATTTATGACAATGAACTTGCATATTTACGCACTATTTTAGAGAAAGCAAAAGAAGCAGATATCGATGCTGTTATAATTCATGATTTAGCAGCGTTAGAAATTGCTAAACAAATTGGATTGCCCTTTCATATTTCAACTCAGTGTAATGTTTCAAATTCTCTTTCTGCCAAATTTTATGAAGCACTAGGAGCTGAAAGAATTATATTGGCAAGGGAGTTATCTTTAGAAAAAATTAAAGAAATAAAGAGGAATTTATCTAAAGCTGAAATCGAAGTATTTATCCATGGAGCGATGTGTACTTCTGTAAGCGGACGTTGTTACTTTTCGCAAGATATCTGTGGATCTGAAGAAAAATCCGCAAATAGAGGTAATTGTGTTCAACCCTGTAGGAGACGATGGTGGGTTCGTGAAGAGTCGGGAACCGAGTATCTTTATGATGGGACACGATTCATGAATTCAAGAGATTTATGCACCATCGCATACATCCCAGAATTAATTGAAGCAAACGTGGATGCTTTTAAAATAGAAGGGAGGATGAGACACCCCCATTATGTTGAAACTGTATCAAGAGTATATCGAGAAGCAATTGAAGCATATTATAACGATACATTTTCTCAAAAAAAGGCTGGTAGTTGGGTTACTGAATTAAAGAAAGTCTATAACCGTGGATTCACCCCGGGATTTTATTTCAAGAGGATGACTGAAGAAGATCATCAACAAAAATCACCATCAAATTTATCTCATTATAGATATATTAAAATTGGGAAAGTGAAATCTTACATACCTAATAAAAAGATCGCCCGAGTATCTATAGATAATGGTTACCTTACTAAAAATGATGATATTATTATTATGAGCAAAAAATCTGACACTTATTTACACCAGCATGCAACAGAAATAATTTTTGAAGGAAAGAAAATTAATAAAACACCTCGGGGTACAAAAAAAGAGAAAATTTTAATTGATTTGATAGTTAATGAACCAGTAATAGAAAATATAGACAAATTATACTTATTTACTGATAAAACTTATAAGACAAGATCTTATTCCTTCTGAATGAGAATTATTATTCTCTTAATATCAAATAATATTATGACGGTTTAATATTAATTCAAGCATGACTTTTTATTAAGTATAAACAAAAAGTAAGAGAGACCTTGAATGGAATTAAAAAATAAAAAGATTGTAGAATCAGTTCCAAATTATAGTGAAGGAATAGACAGAGAAAAAGTAGAAAAAGTTGTAAATGAAATAAAAAATACTCCTGAAACAAGGATAGTAGACGTTCAGTATGATTCAAATTATAATCGTGCAGTGATCACTTTTGTAGGTACTCCAGAAGCCGTATTAAAAGCTAATATCGCTGCTGCTAAAAAAGCAGTAGAATTGATTGATATGAATAAACATAAAGGTCAACATCCTCGAATTGGCGCTGTTGATGTCGTTCCGTTTGTACCAGCACAAAATATGACTTTAGAAGAATGCATAGAATTATCACTTAAGTTTGCAGAAGCAATGGCTCAAGAAAAGATACCAGTTTATCTATATGAAGCATCTGCTCGTAAAATTGAAAGAATTAACATAGACAATATTCGTAAAGGAGAATATGAGGGCTTAAAGGAAGCAATTAAATCCGATCCTGATCGTAAACCCGATTTTGGTCCATCAGAATTTCATCCAACGGCGGGTGCTATCATTACAGGAGCACGATACCCATTAATTAGCTTTAATATAAATTTAGGAACAAAAGATGTCAAAATTGCTAAAAAAGTAGCGAAAGCAATCCATCTCCGTTCAGGAGGATTAATCAATGTAAAAGCAATGGGAACCATGCTGGAAGGTCGAGATTGTGTCCAAGTAGGAATTAGTAATGTAAATTTTAAAAAAACACCATTATATAGACAAATGGAAATGGTGAGATTTGAAGCTGCTCGGTATGGTGTACAGATTGTTGGTACTGAATTAATTGGAGTATTACCATTAGATGCCGTGTTGAATTCATTGGATTATTATTTACAGATTGAAAATCCCGAAAAACTTGATAGAAAGCATTTATTAGAAGATTATTTCGATTTTTAACTAAATATTAATCTGTGTATCAACCACAATTTTTCCATTTTTTATTACTTTAGATATTAAATTTCCTCCAAATTGATATGCTAAAAACTGGTGGTTAGGAACATTAAAAATATTAATATCAGCTTTTTTACCAATTTCTAAACTTCCTATTTTATCCTGTCTTTGGATAGCACATGCTGCATTAATGGTAGAAGCAGTTAATGCTTCTGAAGGTTTTAATTTCATGTTATAACATGCTAACACAATTATCATCTGCATCGATTCGGTCCAGCAATTCGGGTTAAGATCTGTTGCTAGAGCTATTGGTATTCCATATTCTATCATTTTTCTTGCAGGGGCATAATCATTTAACATGAGACAAAATGGAGTACCGGGTAAAAGAGTAGCAATAATTTTTTTTTTTGCCATTTCTTTTAATCCCATCTCGTTTGATTTTAACAAATGACCTGTTTGGACAGCATTTAATTCAGCGGCTAATGCCGCACCATTCGTATCCATAATCTCATCAATATGTATTTGAGGTTTTAAGCCAAATTTCAAAGCAGCATTTAAGATTTTTCTTGTTTGTTGGATTGAAAATATTCCATGTTCACAAAAAACATCGCAAAATTCTGCTAACTTTTTTTCAGCAATCTGAGGTATCATCTTAGAAATAATGAGATCAACATAATCATCTGAATTTTCGGTATATTCGGGTGGAATCGCATGAGCTCCTAAAAATGTAGATATAATATCAATAGGGTGTTGTAAATTTAATAATTTTGCTGCCTCTAAAGACTTAATTTCACTTTCAAGCGTGAGTCCGTATCCAGATTTAGTTTCAATAGTTGTAGTTCCAAAATTCATCATTTTATTTAATATCTTCATTCCATTATTAACCAATTTTTCTTTTGAAGCTTTACGAGTTGCGTTTACGGTTTTTAAAATGCCCCCACCAGCTGCTAGAATTTCTAAATAAGTTTTTCCTTCAAGTTTCATTTCAAGCTCGTTTTCTCGTGAACCGTCAAAAATGATATGAGTGTGAGGGTCAACAAATCCAGGAGTTATTAATTGGTCTGTTGCATCTATTATGGTCTTGATCCTGTCAAATTCATATATTTGTTTTAGCTTATCTGTGGTACCAACAAAGCTAATTTGTTTATCTTTAACCGCAATCGCTCCGTCAGTAATTATTCCTAATTCTGTCATTTTATCTCCAATTCGGGGACAGCCCAATCTTGTATCCATTGTAACTAATTCATTAGCATAAATTATGGCTAAATCAGGAATAGTATTTTTATTCATTTTGATCATTTTTTTTAATTAATTCAAGTATTACTTTTGACTGAATGATATTTTTACATGTTTCAATCAAATCAGATAAGATTGTATCATTAGAAATGTGTGGAACTCGTTCTCTTATGAATTTATGAACTGTTTCAATAACTACACTAGATTTTAACGGACGTCTAAAATCAATTCCTTGAACAGCACATAACATTTCAATAGCCAAGATATTTTCAAGATTTTTAACAATATTTAGTGCCTTTCGCGAACTTATTGAACCCATACTTACATGATCTTCTTGACCCATCGATGTTGGGATACTATCCGCACTTGCAGGAAAACAACTAGTTTTATTTTCACTTACAAGGGCTGCAGAACAGTATTGAGCAATCATAAATCCTGAATTGATACCAGATTCTTTAATTAAATATGCCGGTAAACCCCATTTTCCTTCTAATAGGAGATATGTGCGACGATCTGAAATATTTCCTAATTCTGATGCCGCAAGACTCACATAATCTAGAGGTAATGCTAAAGGTTGACCGTGGAAATTTCCTCCACTTAAAGCTGTCTTATCATCAAAAATGACAGGATTATCAGTAACTGAATTCAATTCACATTCCAATTTTTCATTTAAATGAGATAAAGCATCCCGAGATGCTCCATGCACTTGTGGAATGCATCTTATTGAATATGGATCTTGAACACGACCACAATCTGCATGAGATTCTACGAATCCAGAATCTTTTAAATAATATCTGAAATTTTGAGCAACTTGCATCGCTCCAGTGTGAGGTCTCAGATTAATTAGACTTTCTTTAAATGGTTGTATTGAAGCAAGATAAGCTTCTAAACTCAATGCACCTATTATATCAGCATGCTCAAGACAATTAAAAAATTTATCTACAACCATTATAGAATGAGCCGCTATGAATTGAGTTCCATTGATTAATGCTAACCCTTCCTTAGCATGCAATTTTATTGGTTTTAATTTATATTGATCTAATATTTCTTTGGAAGCTTGATAAGATTTTCCGTCATTAGACAAATATCCTAAACCGATTAATGGTAAAAATAGATGTGATAATGGAGCAAGATCTCCTGAAGCTCCTACTGAACCTTGTGAATATACCATTGGTATCCAATCATTTTTAATATGCCATAATATTCTCTCTATCACTTCTTCTGAAATTCCAGAATATCCCTTGCTCAGAACATGTAATTTTAAGATTAGCATCAGTTTTGCTATATCTTGTTCAATTATTGATCCCACCCCAACAGAATGGCTCTTAAGTAAATTTTCTTGCAACTTTCCAGTCGCCTCTTTAGAGATCTTTGTGGTAGCTAAGGAGCCAAAACCAGTATTAATACCATATATCAATTTTTCACCTTGAATCATGGCTTGAACATTATCAAAGCTCTTTCTAATGGTCGATTTTACTTCTTCTATCAATACACCTTCTACTTCACCATTGAGCAATTTTAATGCAATTGGAACTGTTAAATGATCTAAACCATATTTAAAAATTTCTTTCATAATTTTTCACTTTAAATTATTCAGTAGATTACTAGCTATTTTTAATGTTAGAATCTATTAATTTCTTTAATAAATTATCATCTGCTAAAAATGGTAGGGTCACTTGTCCCCGATCGATATTTTCAATGTTCCATTTATAGATGGTTTGAAGAGCATTTTCATTCGTCGCCCAGGCTCTTCTAGAAACCCCACAATTCACATCCCATTCAAGCATATTTTTAATTATTTGTTTTACACGTTCCGATCCATCTAGAACTAACCCAAAACCTCCATTAATGGCTTTACTTGTTCCTACGCCTCCTCCGTTAGATAAAACGCACATAGTGGCACCCCGAGCTATGTTTCCAGCCCAACAATGATGAGCCATATCGGCCATTATGTTACTCCCATCTTTAATATTAGAAGTTTCTCTAAAAGGTGAATCGGTACCTCCAGTATCGTGATGGTCCCTTCCTAACATGATTGGGTCAATAACTCCCTTCTGGACCATTTCATTAAATTTTAATGCAATTTTCACTCGAGTTTCCATATCAGCATATAAAATACGTGCTTCAGATCCTATTACCAAATTATTTTGTTCTGCTGTCTTAATCCAATACCAATTATCTCGATCCTGTGCTCTACGGTTAGGATCAATGGTTTCTAATGCAGCTTGATCAGTTTTAATTAAATCATCATGATTTAAACTCAAGCATACCCATCTAAAAGGACCATATCCATAATCAAAACAAATTGGTCCCATAATATCTTCCACATAACTGGGAAAAATAAAACCATTTTTAGGATCCCGATTAATAGCAATATCTTGTGCCCCTGCATCAAAAACGGCTTTAAGGAATGAATTGCCATAATCCCAGAATTTTGTTCCTCTCTCACTCATTACTTTGATCAATTCATAATGTTTGAGAAGTGATGAATTGACTAATTCTTTGAATTTTTCCCTATCTTCTCTCAATAAATCCCGGCCCTCTTCAAAAGTAATGCCTGCTGGGGTGTATCCTCCTTCATATACCGCATGACAAGAAGTTTGATCTGAAGCTAATTCAACGGGGATCTTGTTGTCTACAACGTATTGCCAAATATCAATAATATTTCCGTGATATGCAATGGATATAGGTTCTTCAGTTTTTCTATACTCATTTACGATGTTAAAAACTTCTTCCAAGTTATCAGACATCTTACTAACCCAACCTTGATCATAACGTGTTTTAATACGCGAATAATCGACTTCTGCGATAATTCCTATTCCACCCGCTATCTCTATAGCCTTTGCTTGCGCTCCGCTCATTCCTCCTAATCCAGAACTAAGATACAATTTTCCTTTCAATCCTTCAACAGCAGGTATTTTTAGATATAATCTTCCCGCGTTTAATAATGTTATATATGTCCCGTGAACAATACCTTGTGGTCCAATATACATCCACCCACCTGCTGTCATTTGGCCGTAATTTGCGACTCCTAATGCTGTTGCTCTTTGAAAATCATCTGAGGTATCGTACATCCCAATCATTAAACCATTGCTAACAATTGTACGAGGCGCATTCCTCCTACTTGGAAAAATTCCTAATGGATGACCTGACATCACCACAAGTGTTTGATCTTCCTTTATTGTTTCCAAATATCTCTTAATCAATCTGTATTGCATCCAATTTTGACAAACTTGCCCACTTTCACCATAAGTTACCAACTCATAAGGATAAAGTGCAACATCAAAATCTAAATTATTATCGATCATTAATTGAATAGCTCTTGCTTCAAGTATTCCCTTATATTCTTGAATTGGTTTCGCTTTAATTTCACCGTCGGGGCGATAACGATAACCATATATCCTTCCCTTGGTCAATAATTCTTCTAAAAATTCAGGAGCCAATGTTTCATGCAAATTTTTAGGGATATATCGTAGGGCATTTTTCAATGCTAAAACGATTTCTTCACGAGTTAAAGTTAATCCTCGATTCGGAGCTCTTCGGATCTTATCTTTAAATTTAGGATATATCGGTAGTTCTTCAGATAATTTAATTTTCATGGCTTTTGAAATGTCCATACTTTAACCTAACATCAACAAATATATAAAGAATTTGAAAAATTAAAAAAGACCAAGAAAAATATGAGTTATAAGGAGATTAAGGTAAAAGATAAAATGAAGGAACTCATATTTGTATTAAAAAAGATCTACAAATAATTTGGGTAAAAAAGTTGAATGGAATAAAGCGAGTAGACATCAAATCGGGTATGCTAGTCTTAATCGAATTAAAGAAAGACCAACGATCTGGTAAATTAACCGAGGGCATAGTAAAAGATGTGCTTACAAATTCTCCTAATCACCACCATGGAATTAAAGTTAGATTAAAGAGCGGTGAAATTGGGCGAGTAAAAAAAATAGTCAACGCTAAACAATAGGAATAATACTAAATAACAGAGAAAAAAAAATGGAAAAAAATTTTGAATTATAACTTATCTAATCCCAATTTGGAAAGTTTTTCAGCTTTAGGATATCCTGAATCAAGATCAAAGGTACGATAGTCATAATAACCTTGTTTAAGTTGTTTAAAATTAGGGGTTTGACCCGCGGAACCACCCTCCTTGAGAGGATTTAGTATAATTTTTGGTAATCTGTCATCATGTGCTGTTAAGCCCATTTTTAAATTGAACAATCGTTTCATCATGTAAATCCTTTCCCCCAAAATCTTAAACTCATCAATATCAAATGATTGTCCAGTAGCAGCATTTAACATAGATATAACCATAGATGGAGGAGCATTAGCAAATATGCACATGATTAAGGAACTTGTAATAGCTCGATAATCTTGGATACGCGCACAATACTCTGCCATGGCAGCATCATCTTGATACCAATCTACATCTGATTTTATGCCGAATTCATCGTATGGAACGCCTAATAAGAGAAAATATGCATCACATGAAGTGTGGCAAGGTCCTCTTGGAGTCCCGAGAGCATAACCAGCAGCCATTCCAAACATCCTTCTTAAGTCATGATAAGGTATTTCCATTCCATATACTGTAGCAATTTCATCTTGTGATATATTAAAATGTTTCCCTACAGCATCAGAACCGTTCGCTAAGACATCCCCTATACCATCTCTCATAGATATCTTCTTAATCATATCTAATAGAGGTTGAATACTCCCCCATTCTGGTTCTAAACTATCAATATCTTCCTTTTTAATTTTGCCAGAATTATATAGATAATAGATGAAAGCGATTGTACTACTCCCACTTATGGTGTCAATACCATAATCATTACATAAATAGTTAGCAACTTGGATCGATTCCAAATTATCATTTAATATCATGGAACCAAATCCCGCAACAGTTTCATATTCAGCAGCTTCGATCTCTCCAGCTGTTTTATATTCTCCCTCTTTGATTTCGGTTTTCTTTGCACAACCTATAGGACAAGCAAAACATGGATAACTCCCTGTAAAAATTTTCTCTGAAGCTGTCGATCCTGACAAATTGAATGCCCCTTCCCAAGTACCGAGAGTCCAATATTTAATTGGAAGTTCTCCAGTTGAATTATACATGTCAACACCACCACTGGTACCGAGTATACCAAACATTTGAGTCGCAAATGATGAGTTTATATTTTCAATTGTAGATTTCACACATTCTTTGAATTCTTCGGGATTAGCAGGTTCATATGATCTCTTTTTAGCTTTAATTACGATTGCTTTCAGCTTTTTAGAGCCCATTACTGCTCCCATTCCTGTCCTCCCCGCAGCTTTATCTTCAGAACCAATTATGGCATAACGAACCAAATTTTCTCCCGCTGGTCCTATACAAGCTACTCTCGCTAGTTCAGATCCTAATCCATCTTTTAATGATCTTGCTGTCTCTATAATGCCTTTACCCCATAATGGTGTTGCATCCTTGATTTTTGTGCCATCTTCAGTCATTTCTAAGTATACGGGGGTTTGGGATGCTCCTTTAATAATTATACCGTCATAACCCGCTTTTTTCAATTCTGGTCCAAAAAACCCCCCACAGTTTGATTCGCCCCAAATCCCCGTGAGAGGAGATTTAGCACATACTACAAATCTGCCACTCGTAGGAGCATTAGAACCACAAAACGGTCCAGTCATGAACATTAAAATATTCTCCGGTGATAATGGATCGGTATCTTTATTTATGTGGTGATATAAATATCTAACACAATAACCTGCACCACCAAGAAAATTATTAACGATTTCAGTATCTAATGGTTCCACTTCAATTAACTTGGTAGTTAGATCAACAACTAATAAATTTCCAGTAAAACCTTTCATTATTCTTTCTAACGCCTCAAAAATCTAATTATGTAATTATAGGAATCATTTCCTTTTTAACATTTTATTAGTCACAAAGAGATTAATAATAAGAAGCTATCTTGTTCTATATAAATAATTTCACGTTTCTTTGTGCTAATTTCTTTAAAAAATCGGGTACTTCATCAAATTCGTTACGTTCTATATTTAAATATTTTAAGGCGGGTAAATTTCCAATAGATTCTGGTAAGGTCCTCAGGAGATTAGTTCTTAAAAATAGATATTCTAAATACTTCAAATTACCCATTGATTCAGGAAGATTCTTAAGTTTATTATTTCCTAAATATAAATAACTTAACGAATTCAGTTTTCCAATTTCTTCAGGGATTTCAGTTAATTCATTGTAATATAAATATAGATACATGAGTGATTCTAATGAGCCAATTGAACTGGGTATTTCTATTAAACAATTTTTCCCTAAATCTAGTGTTTCTAGATTTTTAAGAGCTCCAATTGTTTCGGGTATAGTTTTTAGTTTATTGAAACCAATAATCAGATTTTTCAACAAATATAGTGAGCCAATCTCTGGAGTTATTTCATTTAATTTATTTGATGAAATATCTAATTCCGTTAAAGATTTCAACAAACCTATTTGATTTGGTAATTCGTTTATCTGATTTTTACTCAAATCTAAAACTTCAAGAGAAGTTAATCCACCAGTAGAAGAAGGTAGGGTGGTTAGCTTATTATCATACAAATCCAATTCTTTTAACAATGAAAGATTTCCTATTGATTCGGGGAGATTTTCAATTTCATTTCTGTCAGCTTTTAAAACTTCAAGGCGGGATAATGATCCAACTGACTCATGTAAACTGTCTAAATTATTTATTTCTAATTTTAGGATTCTTAAACAATTTAAATTGCTGATATCTGGAATTTTTTTGATTTTATTACTAGATAATTCTAATCGTATTAATGATGTAAGTAAATTAATACTATCAGGGAGACTTATTAGGAAATTTGATGAAACACTGAGATTCTCTAATTTTTTTAGATTACCAATTGATTCAGGTAGTTCTACTAACGAATTAGAAGATAATCCCAAATAGTTTAAATTCACTAATTCTCCTATAGAGGTTGGAAGATCGGTGATTTTATTGTTTTTTAAAAAAAGAGAAGTTAGAGATGATAAATTACCGATGGAACTTGGAAGATCAATAAGCTGATTATTTCGTAAATTTAAACGTTTCAGAGATTTTAAATGGCCAATCGTTTCAGGGATTTTTATTAATTTATTATTGATTATATATAATAATTCTAAAGATGATAAAGATCCAATAGAATCGGGAAGTGACTCGATAAGATTTTCATTTAAATCTAATGATTTTAAATTTTTAAGATTCCCAATAGCACTAGGCAAAGTAGTAAGTTTGTTTTGGCTTAAATTTAATATTTCTAAAGAACGTAAAATTTCAATTTCTTCCGGTATTTCGGAAATTTGATTTGATCCTAGATTTAATTCTAATAATGAAGAACATGAAAGAATTGTTTTTGGTATTTTCATTAAACTATTTTCACTTAAATCAAGCACTTTCAAATTCATTATGAAGCATGCATTTTCTGGAAATAGTTTTATTTTATTACCTCTTAATAATAATTTTTCTAAAAATGTAAATACATTAACCTTTTCTGGAATTGAGGTTAAATGGCAAGAAAACAAAGAAATTCCATTGATTCTATCATTTTTTACGGTATAACCAAATGTGTGACTATTAATTACTGGAACTTCTGGTATGGGTTCCCCTATCAAATTTTCAAGATCTTGTAAAAATCTCCGTTCATCTTGAGGAATCGACATGATTTTGGGTAATTTTATTTTTTTTTTTTAAAAAATTGTGTGTAAAATATATTTTTAGTACTCAAAAAGATAATCAAAATGGACCTATTTATGTTTTACATTTTAATAAATTATTTCTCAAAAAAAATAAAACAAATAAAAAAAATAGAAAATGCTGTGAATTTAGAAATCTATATCTCTTCCTTCATAAGCATAAAGAAATATTTTCTTGAATTCATCTGGACTAGGTCCTCTAGGTGTAAGTACTGAGCTGGCGTCTTGATAACACAAATCTAATAAGGTATCTAAATCTTTTTCAAATATTTCCTTGGTAATACTGGTTCCTTTTAAAGTATCTTTTAGATTCAAAGTAAAATCAACTTGTTTAGCTAATTCTTCGATTTTTTCAATAACTTTCTTAGCAGCAGCGTTATCATTTTCATTCCAATCAACCCAACCCAATTGTTTTGCTAATTTTGCATAAATCTTGATAACATCACCAGATTCAGGACCATTAAGAATGAATTGAGTTACATATTTCAAGACAATTCCTACAGAACGCCCGTGGGGAGTATGATAAAGTGCACCCCACGAATGACCAAGGGTATGCCCAATGTGCACATTTCCATTGCCAAAAGCTAAACCTGCCATAGTAGCAGCTTGATGCATTTGATCTCTAGCTTCTTTATTCTGTCCATCCTTATATGCAATGGGTAGATATTTAAATATTAATTCTATAGCTTTTAATGCCAGCGCATTACTCCATTCATTTCGCCATAATGTGCCCAATCCTTCAATTGAATGAGCTAATGCATCAAAACCAGTATCTGCAGTTAATCTTGGAGGCATACCTTGTGGAAAGATAGGATCAATAATTGCAAAAGTTGGAATGAGTCCTCTATGTAGATAAAGAAATTTTTTCCAGATCTCTTGCTCATATCTCGATATTACAGTAACATAGGTAGTTTCCGCCCCAGTCCCAGATGTTGTAGGAATGGCAACTAATTTTGCTCTCTTTCCCATTTCGTATAGATCTGACCGAAATGCGTGTATATCATCGAGTGTTAGTTCTGGAAATTCATAGAGCGCCCAAGTAGTTTTCGCTGTATCCATCACTGAACCTCCACCTAAAGCGATGATGATTTCCGGTTCAAACTTTAAACATTCCTCTCTTGCTTTAGTAACTCCCTCTTCTCTAGGATCTGGTAGTACATCATCAAAGATTACGTATTTTTTTCCAAGAGAATCTAATTTATCAG
The DNA here is from genome assembly GCA_964493715.1 of uncultured archaeon. Lineage (GTDB taxonomy): Archaea > Asgardarchaeota > Lokiarchaeia > Sigyniarchaeales > SOKP01 > SOKP01. Next base: position 1,819 of record CAZBPC010000080.1, on the reverse strand, counting down.
TTAATATTTTCACATATCCCAATTTAACTAAATTTTTATCAGTTATAATAAAACATTTTTCTCCAGAGATATTTTCAAAAAAGTCTAAAGCATCTGGACCGTGAATAATGTTAGGAGAGAAAAAAAACCACATCTTTTTATATCACCTTTTAATTTTTTTAAAGTTAAGAATTTCAAAATACTTATATTTTTATTAAATTAAACTAATTATTAAAGCTCGCTTTAATTTTTTCTAAAATTTTAAAAATTGATGAATCCGATTAATTTAATACCTTTACTTCGACATTTTTAGCCTTAATAGCATCAATAATGCTTTTAGATGCATGTATATCTGTAATTAAGTATTTTATTTCTTCGATTTTAATACAAGTTGTAAGAGATCGTTTTTCAAACTTACTTGAATCGATTAGAGCTACGATATTTTTTGCATTTTTACACATGATCTTTTTTACTTCCATTTCTAAGGGATGAGGATCCATTATACCATCCTCGATAGTAACTCCAGTTCCGCTGATAAACGCTGTATCAACTTTATAACGAGCAAAGAATTCTTCTGCTTCATGTCCCACGAATGTAAAGGAGGGTTTTCGGAGAATTCCACCGCATCCAATAACATTAAGATGTGGTAAGAATTTTGAAGCATATACTAATGTATTCAAACCATTAGATAATATGGTTAAATTAGATTGCTTTAGATGAGGAATCATTTCTAATACTGTCGATCCTCCGTCTAAAAAAATAATATCAGAATCCTTAACATAGTTTTTAGCTGCAAAACGAGCTATTTTTCGTTTTTCATTCAGATGGTCTTTTCTACGTAGGCTGAATTCCTCTTCTTGTTCATCAAGTTCGTCAATTTTTAATGCTCCTCCGTGAGCTCTTATTATAGCTCCCTTAATCTCAAGTTCTTTCAAATCTCTCCAAAGGGTCATCCTAGAGACATCAAATATATTGAGTAATTCATCAATTGAAACGGATCCTTGCTTATTGACAAGATCAATTATCTGAGCTCTTCTCTTTTCAGCTATCATGTTTTATTAATGATACATTTTTTATGGTTATATAAAGAAATATAACAAATTGAATAAAATTTTATTGATAATTCATTGAATAAAAAAAGCTGAAAAATTAAGGTCTGTTAATACAATAGATTAATTTAAAAATTGATATTATACTATTATAACAATATATATCGATTTTTAACAATATATATAATATGAGAAATTAAATTTATGAATCAAACCATAAATCCGGACAAAATTATTGAAACTTATGAACTTGCAAAAGAAAGATATTCAGAGCTTGGTGTAGATACTGATCGAGTGCTGAAGGACTTAGAGAAGATCTCACTTTCAATTCACTGTTGGCAAGGAGATGATGTAGGAGGTTTTGAAAACTCAAATTCTAAATTAAGTGCAGGTGGAATCATGGCAACGGGCAATTATTTTGGAAAAGCTAATTCAATCTCTGAACTTCAATTAGATCTCACTAAAGTTATGTCCTTAATTCCAGGAAGTCATAGAGTTAATTTACATGCAATGTATGGAGATTTTGGAGATAAATACGTCGAACGAAACAAAATTGAAGTAAGTCACTTCCAAACTTGGATAGATTGGGCCAAAAGAGAGCGCGTCGGATTAGATTTCAATTCAACATTGTTTTCTCATCCTAAGGCAGATTCTGGATTCACGCTGAGTAGTAAATCTCGAGAAATTCGAAATTTCTGGATTGAGCATGTTTGGAAATCCCGTGAAATTTCCGTGGAAATTGGCAAGCAGCTCAATGATACTGTAATTCATAACATCTGGATTCCCGATGG
>CAZBPC010000079.1:0-15660 GCA_964493715.1 uncultured archaeon | reverse complement strand
GACTTATATCTGAATCTCCTTCCATCCAATCTTGCCTGACAAGATCGGTTTTTATAAATGGATCTAATGATATTTCAAGGTTGGTTATGATACGATCTAGTTTGTCTTCTAATAATCCTTGAAGCTCTTTTCTTGTATATGGTCTTTCTCGCAACAACTCGAGAATTGCTCTTCCTTTTTCATTAGTGTATATTTGAGCCATCCTTTGTTCTTTAGAAAGATGTTCTAAACGTTCTAACAAAATTAATGAATTTTTGAGATAGCCTTTTAATTCTTGTGTTAAATCATATTGATTTGATGGATTTGCGTTAATATGGGAGAGATATTTAACGATAGTTTTATTTATGTCCGAAATTACCGTTTCACCAAACATTTCTGGTTCCTCGCCTAATTGTAATATTAAATTTATCATCAAGGGCGAGTCTGATTCCATACCAGTAAAATAGCTAGATACATTTGATCGCGCTTTTTCAAGTCTCACCATCACGTTTCCAGCTTCTCCAGCTCCTGTAATATGAGCGTAAAAAATCCGCATCATATCGTCTAAGTCTACTTCGATGCTATCTGGGTATTTTAAATATAATATTAATCCTTGGTCTTCAGTCCATTTTGTAATTACGAAACCTTTTGGCATAATTTGTCACTTTTATTTTAATAATTTCTATTTAATAATTAAATTCTTACTCTTTTCTCTTTTCTATTGGAATAGATTCAAATTCTGCGAGATTTATTTTATCTTGTAGATTTTTTGCAACAAGTAATTCTCTGTTCATAGAATTTGTCGGTTTTATTTTTTTACCCTTGCTTATTTTCTTTCTTAATTTCCTTATTTTTCTTACTAAAGGAGGATATTTTAAGTAAGTTTGATATAATGTAAAAAAGCCAATAATTCCTAAAATTCCAACTGAGAGAATAATGATAAGTGGAATCCAATCTGTAGTAATTCCACTAATAGCATTTATTGTTATTTGATATTCATGGAATACATAATCTTCACTTCCAAAAACGGAAATAGTTACAATGTAAGAACCTGCAGGTACGTTCAACAAATTTACTACGTAAGTTCCATCATTATTATCATCTCTCAGAATCCCTTGACCAAAATCCCAGTCATATAATACAAGAGCACCAATGATTGGTTGATTAATATCTGTATCATTCAAATATACTTGTAAATTAACATTACCTCCAGGATTTATATTTATTATATCATTCCCGGTAGTACTTTGAACCTTCGTTTCAATTTTCCTTACAACTATCGAAAATTCTAAATTTTTTGGTTGAAAATTAATTTTTTGAGTAGTGATTGTAAGAAGATTCGTTCCTTGGCTGAGTTTTTCTGTTGAATTAATCAAATAGCTGTAGTGTTGATGAATTGAGTTTTCTTCTAAATCCTCTAATATCCCAATGCCTGTTAACCGGACTAACCCCCCTTCTATAAATGACCCTACATCATCAGAATATCTAATTGTAACATTCACAATCGCACCAATAGGGACTTCAATAAAAGGATCTGTAGTCTTATTTTCACCATTGATGAATATTTGTAGATCTGGTTCGATATCAGGAAATGCATGACTGTAAGTAATGTTTAATTCAACATCATCAATTGATAAGGTAATATTTTTTCCTAATCCAAAAGTATTTGCTATTAACACTTGAATTGAGATGGAAATATTTACATCTTTTGAAATTAAGGAAGTGACGTCAAATCCTCCTTGTTTTGCTTCTTGAAATGTAGTATTTGCTGTATCTAATCTAATCGTTTCAGAATGTTTGTTATTATTGATGATTACAGCAATTTCAGAAAACGGAGAGGAGGCTGTAGGCCACAATTCATCGATTTTATAATTAAAATTAAAAGTTGCGTTGATTAATTCTATATCTACCCCCGTTAATTGATTTCCGATTTGATTCCACGATAAAGATGTAAATTGTTCAATTTTCCTCTCATAATTCATTGTTAAATTAAATGAATTAATTATGAGAGCATCCCATTTATCTAGATCACCAACTCCTGTATACAAGTTATCTTCACAATAAATATCAATACCTATGGTAATAGTAAAATCTGAATGGTTTGGATCTTTTTCAAGTGCTAAGTTGAGTGCTGTAATTAAGTCATTCTCACTAACATATGTCAATTCCTGATCTGAAATAGTTAAAATTGGGGGAGAATCCTGACCTAGAGTAGAAGTTTTATTTTCAGCGACTCTGAAAGCATAACTAATATTTAAATCCGCGATTTCGACATAAAATGTAGCAGAATCCCAAATTGCTGATTGATCTACTATGTCACCTGGAGCATCGACATTAGAATCCACAGTTGCATTAAAAATCACTTCTAGAGAAGCTGTTGTAATTTTATAATCTGACATATCATGAGGCAAACTTACATTTTTTCTGAAATGAACACTTGGGAAATTGTGTACTTGACCAGCTCCTCCGCTTTCACCCTCATCTAAGAAATGGTAGACATAACACCCAGTGCTATTTATTTCAACCACATCGGGTAAAAGAAAATCACTGTTATTATAAATTCCCCATCCATCCCAAGTTGAGGAATTGGCACTTCCGGAAGTTACTTGAAAATTATAAATATCTCCAATAACGACATAATTTGCTTGACCGTTATCTATATTTGCATCAATACTCGAATTATCACCTTGTTCTCCCTTTAAGATAAACCAATCATCTAAAGTAGAAAAATCCGTGTTCTTTAACCATTGCGTTTCAATAATATCCGACCCAGATGGTTTTAAAACATCAATAGATTCATTATAAGAGACAGCATTTCTATTTAGGGGATAAGTCTCCAACATAGAAATTTGAATTATTAAAATTCCCAGTAATAACGTGCTAATTATTTGTTTTCGATTCACGATATTCACCTTAATGGAGTTACTTAAAATCTCCCCCCTTATTTTTTAAATTCTGAGCATCTTTGGTATTGATCCCCTTTTGATCTGATTGTCCTTTTTTAATTATTGGTAATGAAGGTTCTACATAAATTAGGGCAGTTTTTTCCGTTATTCTATTACTAATAATATTTCCTCTATTACTGATTTCGATTTTTTTCAATTTCTTCTCTTTTCTTATTTTCTTCTTTAATTTCCTGATCTTTCTGATAGTTGGGGGATATTTAAAGTGAGTTTGGTATAATACTATACCTCCAGACACAACCACGATAGCTCCCAATAAAATATATATCAACAAATCTAAAAGAGGATTTGGGGGTGAAAGCGCATTTATAGTTAATTGAAAACTTTGAACTTGATAATCATCTCCAACAAGGGCATTTATAGTGACCACATGGGAACCAGGAAGTAAATTTTGAATAATTCCTTCATATATTCCATCATTATCAGGATCGGAGAGAACTCCATCTCCATTTGAATATGAATAGGTAACAACAGCCCCAGTTATATTATTTCCATAATCAGTATCATTCAACCATATTTGCAAAGGCACATTTTCTCCAGGTTTAATGTTAACGACATTTAAACCTGAAGTAGGGATAATTTCAGCATTTATTTTTCTAACTGTTATTCTTGGGTATACTAATTTTGTTTGATAATCAGGATATAAAGCTGTAAGTGTTAATAAATTCGCACCTAAATCTAGTCTTTCTGTTGTATTGAGCATAATTGTATATTGTTCTAAAGCTACATTTTCAGTTAAATTTTCTCTTAATCTAATTCCTGTGATTAAAATTTCTGCCCCACTTAAATGAGTCCCCATGATATCCGTGAATTTGAGAGTTAAATTTATTACTTCCCCAATTGGAACCTCGAGCAGGGGATCAAGAGTCTTATCAACTGAGTTAAAAAATAATACATAATCACTTTCATAATCGGGAAGTGTTTCAATATATGTAATATTTAAATATACATCATCAATCGAGATGTCAATAGTTTCATTCAAATCGAAATTATCTTTTAAAAAAACCTCAATAGATACTGTAATGTTTATATCTTTTTCAATAAATCCCAATACATTAAACCCACCTAATTTAGCTTCTTGAAATGAGGTTGTTGCTGAACTTATTTTTGTTATACCTTCAGTGTAAACTTTATCGTTTATATAAAATCTTATCTCCGAAAGTGGTGCTTGAGAGGGCCAATTTTTATCAACTTTATATTTAAAATTAAAATTCGCCCCAGTAATTTGAATATTACTTCCACTTATTTGATTTCCTATCTGATTCCATGATAACGAAGTCGATTGATCTATTTTTTTCTCTACAGTTAGAGTTAAATTGCAAGATTTAATAATTAGAGAATCAAAATGATCATTATCAGTTCCGGGTTCATTATCCTCGCTATAGATATCCATTCCTAATGTAAGAGTAAAATTGGAATGATCTGGATCTTTTTCAAATGCAGAATTAAGGGCAGTTATCAAATCCAATTCACTAGCAGTTTCCAAGGTTCGATCTGAAAAACTCAAGAATGAAGGTGAATCTTGACCCAAATATTTTGTTTTATTTTCTGCTACTGTATAGATTGGTGGGTTATAGCCTAAATCAGAAATTTGGGAATAAAAAGTTACAGAATCTCCAATTGCAAAGTTAGTAACCGGGTCGTTTGGGGTGTCTATATCTGCATTAACACTAGCATTATATATAATCTCTAATGATGCTGAAGAAATAACGTAATCAGACATATCTACAGGAACGCTCACATTTTTTTTCCAATGGACGCTTGGAGCTTGATTAGTATCATCATGCCAATAGTGATATACTTCACAACCCACTGAAGTTATTTCTGCCGTAGTAGGATATTGGAAATCCCCATTTCGAAATTGTTTCCATCCTAGTGATGTGGTTGAATTCACAACTCCCGAAACTAGCGTAAAAGTTAATTTTTCTCCAAGCACGCGAAAATTGGCTTGTCCTGGGGTGGTAATTGCATCCAAATCAGAATTATCTCCCTCAGCGCCATTTTCCCAAAACCATGTTGGTTCTATTGGAGATTCGAAAGCAGAATTGTTAATCCATTGTTTTGTAATGGTATTTTGAAGTGAAGTATTTATATCAGAAATTTCTTCGTTTTTTTGTTCATTAATTATCTGATAATTAGAAGTAGTAAAAGTGAATTGAAAAATTACCAAGGAAATGAGTGTAAATGATAATAATAGAATGTTAAATCTTTCCTTTTTCTCGTTCAATAGCAATCTCTCTTTTAAATTATATAATAATAAATATAACTCAATTAATTTAATTTAATGAAGTAACTATATAGTTAACGAAATTATAATTCAATAATAATAGTAAATGTATAAAAATGTTCTTTATAACGATTTGATACTATGTAATATTTATCGAATAAAAACTACGGGAATATTGAAGTGATATTTTCTTAACATTCTAAAGTGAGCTTTTTACAAATCCTCCATCGACTTGGATTACAGTTCCAGTGATATAACTCGCTCTCGCAGATGAAAGAAATACTACAAGATTAGCTAATTCTTCTGGGGTTCCTAATCTACCTAAAGGGATGGAATCAACCCACTTTCTCATAATTTCTCCTTCCGATTTACCTGTTTCATCTACTTGTTTTTTTATTAATTCTTTCATTCTATTAGTAAGAGTAGGACCGGGACACACAACATTTACAAGAATATTATCTTTCGCGTATGCATTTGCTAAAGTTTTGGCATATCCAACAACACCCAAACGTGCAGTATTGGATAATACTAAATTCTCAAGCGGTTGTTTTACCGATACGGAAGTAATTGCAATAATTCTTCCGGATTGTTGTGATTCCATTATTGGGATGATAGATTTACATATTCTAATGAAAGATAGCAGGTTCAAATTTATCGAATCTTGCCACATTTTTTCAGTAATATTGTCGATCGGTGCTGAAGGAGGTCCTCCCGCATTGTGAACCAAAACATCTATTGTACCATATTCTTTAATTGTAGAGTCTATCAAAGACTTGATCTGTTCTTTATCATTTAGATCTGCTTCGATTGCAATAATACTGTTAGAATTGTTCGAATTTATCTTTTCGATTTCCTTTCTTGCAAGATCTAAATTTACTCTCGAACGACTGCAGATAACGACACTTGCTCCCTCTTTATAAAAACTTTTAGCACAAGCTAAGCCCAATCCTTTACTTGCTGCTAAAACCAGTACTACTTTATTTGATAATCCTAAGTCCATAATTTTATCATTTAATCATATTATTTAAAATAATTCAGATAGTTATTTCTTATGAATTTTATCTCTTATGATTATCATCATAATATATTTTAAACCTGCTACACTTGGAAAAATATAAGTTGCATCTCATACTACTTTCAGCTTTATCACACTGAGAAGCTTTGGGGCATTTCACTTCTCCTTTCTTGAAGCTTATTTTTACTCTATGTAATCTCTTTTCTATTTCAAAACGCATGATTTCTTATAGTATAAAGTATGGTTTTGGATGACCTAGATAATTGGCACGCTTCAAAGTTAAATCTACTTCTGAAATTAACCAACAGAGAATATCATAAGAAGGGGAAGTATAATAAATCTCAGCTGCTCTTTGCGCGATTGAGTTCTCATCTACCTTTTGAAAATCATTCTGAAGGTATAGTTGTCTTTCGGCTAACATCCAGCATAAATCATCAAAAGGTATTCCTTTTTCAGCAAATAAATAAGCTGCCACGCTAATTGCGTGTTTGGTATCATCATCATGATTAAACATAATTTGTCATATGAATAATGGAAAATCAGGCTAAAAAAGATAATGTTCTTCTAGAGAGCGAAAAATGACTATTTCAATCTAAGAGTGATAAAAGATTTAATAATTATTTTATATGAAAACATTACAGAGGATTAAAGAATACAAATCTTTGGATTAAAAATTCATTTAAAAATTATTTATTGATATGAAAATGAGAAATAAAAAGCTCGTATTTAATCGGGTGTAAGGGAATCTAAATCAGAGAGATCCAAGCCACTATCTAACGTATCTGGAATATCTGCCAAGAACTCATCTAAAATCTCCTTTAATTCGTCTCCTGAACGTTTTAATATGAGTCGAATCAAACCAATATTAATTTCAGGATCAGAAATCAGTGTCAATACCCCCTTTGGACCACAACTAGATGCAAAAATTTTGCCGCCGCCAAATTCTGACGTAACTATCTCCAGATCGCCAAGTTCCAGGTTCTTTCCTTGTTCTTCGCTCGCACAGAACACCGCACTCGCGATAGCACCGATCCCATCAACATCAGCTGGAAAATACGAAAATTTTGAAACACTCGCGATTGTCAATCCTGTTCTATCAACTAATATTACTTTTTTAATTCCACTTTCAGATTTGATAATTTTTGATAAAATGTTATCGAATGATTTGGTATCAAGTGACATTCTAATACACCTAAATTTGAATTTTATATATTATATTAGTATTTCATGTTTAAAACTATTATCATAAATAAAAAAATATATGTTTAAAAGTATATGTTTTTTGTTAAGGATCATCAATATTAGCACGAGATAAAAGGGAAATTTATCAATTAGCTTATTCATAACAAGATATATAGAAATTAAAATCAAATGAGATTATTATCTTTCACGATTTGTAAATAATGGTCCCTTTCGCGTCTTAAGACTTTTATTTCTTTTTTTAAATCAAAGATTTGTTCATTAATTTCTTCTTCACGTAAAGCTTTAGTGGAAAGCTGTTCTTTAAAATTCTTGATTTTAAATTTAAGGGTAGTCATTGAATCGATATTTAAATTTCTTGACATTTTTGACTTTTCAATCTCTTCTTTGAGCATTGCATTTTGCGTTTCTAACGATTTAATTTCGGAGTGTAATCCGAGATTGATATTCTTTAGATCCTCCATTTCTTGTAAAATATTTTCTGCTTCTTTTTCAATATTTTTTATTTCGAGTGATTCATTTTTTAATTGAGAGAGAATTGATTCATTTTCAGTTAACTTCATTTCTTTTTCATTGAGCTTTTCTGTAAGTTTGTTTACTTCAATCAACAATGTTGAATTATTTTCGTTTAATTCAGCTAATTGTTGACCCCATTTTTCTAATGTAATGTATTGTTCGCTAATTTCATTTTTTAAAGTATCGATTTCTTCTTCTTTTAGAGCGTTTTGAGAAGCTAAATCCGTGAATTTTATAGATAATTCCCTGATTTTTCCTTTCTTCTCTGTTAATAAATTTTCAAGCTCAGAATTTTTTAAGGCTAAATCAGAATTGACTATATCTTTTTCTAATTTGTCTTTAACAAAAGTTTCTATTTGACCATCTTCCTGTTTCGTCCTAGGTGCATCCTCATTCTTTTTTAATTCTCTTTCAATCAAACTCGTTTCACCTTCAATAATTTCCTCCCAATAAGGAGTTAATTCTTCATTTTTTAACATCGTATAATATTTTCCCAGAATGTCATCGAAATTAAGAGCTTCTCGTTTTGGAAGTAATTCGTGAGATATACAGCGCATCATTCCTTCAAAATCTATAGAAAGAAAATCATCTTCTGAAAGAAAAACAACAACGGTAAAATTTGGGGTTCCCACGTAATGCCTAAAAGAAAATCCGGAGTAAAAGCTCGCAACATTTATATCACCCTCTAACACTACTTCTAGATAATTTGGTTCCATTTTCTTTCTAAAGTGGTGATCTGATAGTTCCTTGAGAATTTGTGGTGAAATTTTTAGAAATTCAGCAATATTACTTGGAAATTGTTTATCAATAAAAGCTTTAGATTCTTCATTATAACCAATAATTATAATACCTTTCAAATTGATCAGATATTTTTTTTAAATCAAATAGAGAACTCTTAGAATTAAGTGTATTAATAGCTATATTATTATAAACTTTTTATTTAATAGATAAAAAGAATATTAATTTTCAAGATTTAGATAATTTTTTACAACTTCTCTAAATTCTTGAACTTTAATAGGTTTTGAAACGTATTGGGTAAAACCAGCATCCATAATGCGTTCTTTATCTCCCTTCATGGCGAAGGAAGTTACTGCAATTATTGGAGTATCCTTAAATTTATCTAACTTTCTTAATTCACTGCATATTTCGATTCCATTCATTTCTGGTAATTGAATGTCCAAAATTACTATATCAGGATCCCCGGATTTTATTAGCTCAAATCCTAAATCTCCTCGAGTTTCTTCAAAAACTTCAATATCCGGTATGATTTTCAAAATCGCGCGGAATAATTTCATATTCTTCTCATTATCCTCGACAACGAAAACTTTTTTCATTTTATTCACTATAAATTGTTATAAATTCTCTTTATCTGTTCTCTATTATTATAATCGTGTTAAATCTCTATTAGTATTTAGATATGTTTATATATAACATTTTTTATTTATTATTTAAATTTAATTCTTCGCGAAAAGTACAAAATCTTAAGTAATTAGTGTTCTGATCTTGGTCGTTGGTATCGTACTCTTTAGTTGGGATAATAAAATGGGTTCAGTTTTGGATATCAAATATCCTCACGGTTTTGAAATCCAAGAGGATCTGATTAATAAAATTTATATGACATTTGCTTACAGCGAAGATTTTAGTAAACAAGAATTAATTGAAACTAGTTACAGTAACCTAACTATCTTATCTTATTGCGATAAAACAAGAGTGCCTAAAGTTGGATATGAAATTGTGAGTCTTTTTTTAGAGGAAAAAGAAGCAATTAATTCATACAGTTTTAAAAAAAATTTGATTAATTTTGGACAAGATATTTTCAACATTGAAAAATCAGAGCGGAATAAGTATTTTCAAAATAATATTGAAAGTTTCTTTAAATCCACTTCAGCTCAAAAAATTCTGTTACTTGGTAGAGCAGGTACAGGAAAAACAACCGTTAAAAAAATAATTTTTGAAGGTTTTGATCCTAAAAAATTATTGGTTAATCCATTAGATCCCACTCGGGGATTAAGTCCATCTGTTTATTCATGGTTAGATTTAAAAATCGGATTATTTGACTCTTCCGGTCAGGAATTAGAAGCCCTATTAAATAACAAAGACGAATATGATCTAGCATTTTATAACACTGATGTAATAATATATATCTTTGATTATACAACATGGATTAGAAATCCTAGCGAAATTGTTTCTGAAATTCAAAAAATTCAAAAAATAATTGATGGCGATTCATATTCAGCGAGAATTATAATTTTCATTCATAAAATTGATTTGATCAACAATGAAAATCGTAAAAATATACTTAGTGAGATCACCAATGCCTTAAAAGATAAATTTTCGTTTTCAATTTTCTATACGAGCATTCATCCTGAATTTATTTTTAGTACTTATAATGCTTTTTATGAAATTTTAGCTAGCTATTCAAACGAGACCTTTCAACTAAAAAAGATATTGGATGATTTTACTAATGAATCTGCTAAATCAATGTTTTTCATTACAAATCAAAATAATAGTATAATATCGCAATCTACTTCCAAAGATTTTAATTTCAGTAATGTTAACCATGCTCATAAATTAATAGCTCAAATTACTCAATCATTTGAAGATATGTCGAGTAATAGTAAAATTGAACATCTTATAATTTCAGGACAAAATGATTTAAACATTATTTTGAACAATCTTAATTTAAGTCAATTTGAAATTAAGAATTTAATTTGTATATCTGAAACTCTTAGTGCAAACAAATTAATTTGGATGATAGGGCAAATTAGATTAAAAATAAAGAATTTATTCTATTTTAACATAAAGGAAAAGAGTTCAAATTGAGTAAAAAAATAATTTTTGTAGGACCTTCAGGTGCAGGTAAAACTACTTTAAGGAAGCTTTTTTTTGAAGGTGAGAATTCAACTAAATTGTTAGAATATGCTTTAGAACCGACCTATGGTGAAGAGTCTCTCATTATGAGATTACCTGGACTAAAAGAAGAGATTGGAATCTTTGATTTAGCAGGGCAAGAAAACGAAAGATGGCTAACACCTGAAGCGAATTCGATTTTTTATGAAACAAAGGTGATCATTGTAGTTATCGACGTTTCAGCTAGTTTAGAAGATATTATAAATTTTGTCATTCGAATAATCGAAATACGTAACAAATTAACCCCCGAAGCAAAAATTTATGTTTTACTTCATAAAATCGATTTAATTACTCAGAAGCGAATAAATGATCTCAATGATGGAATAAAATATAAATTTCCTTCTGAGAAATTAATAAAATTCTTATTTACCAGTTTGAAAAAGAAATATCTAACACGGACTTTGTCTTACTTCATTGAAATTATGAAATCTTGTTTTATTGATGAAACATCTGAAGAAGCTTTAATGTTTAATGTTATAGATGAATCCGTGAAATTGATACAATCTATTGATGAACAAATTATCATAACAAGAGAGAAATTATTTGAAAAATTAAATCGCCCTCCAAAGTTAGTCAATTATTTGATCAAGAGTCTTGTTTTAAAGGGTCATCTTAAGATAGAAAATTCTAAAAATCAAGAATTAATTAGTCTAACAGAAAAGGGTCAAGATTATTTTAAAGATATTTTAAAATCATTTTCTAACGCTAGTATAAACATAATACAATTAAATCTTGACGAAATAATCCCCCCTTTCATAGGCGCATTTATAGCTGACAAAGATGGTCGTACTTTATTAAAAATTGAATTATTCGATAATGCCCTTGAAAAATTTCTTGTTTCTGAAGTCTCAAAAGATCCTAACTTTATTCCAGTAGATTTAGATTTGATTCCAATGTTTATTAGTGCATTAGAGAAATTTTCAGTAGAATTGAATATTCAAGATTTATCAGGATTTGGTTTAAAGGGAAGTAATTTAGGAATGCATATCTTAACTTATGAAAATTTTACCATAACATTTTTTATGAACCCTAATGTAAATATAGACCCCGTTATTAATAAAATTGATAATTTTTTTAAAAATTTATTTGAAGAAAATAAAGAGGAATTTGAACATAGCCTAACAACTGGTCAAATCGATGGACTTTTTCCTTTAATGAAACTAGGGCAGATTTGGCTTAAAGATTTGAATGAAACCTATAATGATATGATTATCAAATTAGAAATTTATGATTTAGAAAATGCTCAACAATTATATAATGATCTTGATGATTTATTCAATAGAATTAACAATAATTATTCTGTAACACTAGAGCGAATCAAGAAATTGAAAATCAATTTGATGAAGGCTATATTAGAGAATGATTTTGAGGAGTTAAAAAAAATTGCTCAAATTACACAAAATTTAAGCGCAAAATTCTTGTAATTCCCATGAGTAAGGGCACTAAATTCTTTCTAATTTTTTAGGGATATTAAATGTGAAGATACTTCCGACACCTAATAAGCTAGTAAAATTGATTTCTCCACCATGCAATTCAATCAGTCTTTTCGTTAAAGACAAACCTAAACCTGTACCTGGTACAGATCGGACAAACGGGGAGTCAACTCTGGCAAATTCTTTAAATACAAGGGGAAAATCTTTTTTAGCTATCCCGATCCCCGTATCTACTATTTTAAAAATCCAATTATAATAATTTTGCGTAATCTTTAATCTAACGGTTCCGTCAATGGTAAACTTTATCGCATTGCTCAGAAGATTTAATATAATTTCTTTTAATCGAATTGGATCTGCCCAAATCTCAAGTTCTTCCCCAATCCCCTTTATTTTCAAATTCAAATTCTTTGGGTTATATAGTGGTCTTAAACTTGATTTAATTTGATCTAATAATGAATTTAGTGAAAATTTCTGAATATTTAATGTTAATTGCCCGGATTCTATTTTGGTAATATTAAGTATGTGTTTGATCATCTCAAATTGGTGTTCAGCTGAACTTTTTATATCTACGACAAATTCCTTTTGCTCATCGCTTAAATCACCATCCACATCTTCTAAAAGTAAATCAGCAAACCCTATGATAGCATTTAACGGAGTACGTAATTCATGTGACATCGTTGCCATAAATTCTGTTTTAAATTGAGAGGATTTGACAATCTGATCTAAGTATAGTTTTTGTTGTTCAAGTGCATTGTTTAATTCTTTAGTTCTTAATTCAACCTCTTCTTCAATTTCTTCCTTAAATTTGGCTTCGAAAAGCTCAATTTTTTTTTTTTCCGTAATATCTTGAAAAATTAACTGTATTATACTACTACCGTATTGTTTAACTAAAGAGGCTTGAATCTTGACCCAAATTTGGTTATTTTGTTGATTATTAATTTGAATGTCAATTGGTTTTGGAAATTTGTTGTTAAATGATGCCTGAAATATTTTTTTGAAGTAAGCCTTTATCTCTATTGGGAATAGATTATTAAGATCATCAATAGTTTTTCCTTTTAAAAATTCAATACCATATCCAAATATTTTACTTGTAGTTGAATTACATTCCAGTATTTCTCCCTTAAAATTAATTAATATTATGGCATTAGGAGAATTTTCGAATAGAGTCTTATATCTTTCCTCAATCAACTTTCTCTCAGTTATATCTCTTAAAACAAGTAACCATTTTTGGTTATTATCTCTATCAACAAAAGACTGCCCTCTGCATTCAAACCATAACCATTCTCCATTTTTATGCTGAAATCTTAATTCTGAAACATTATCTTTTACATTGTAGTTATTTTTAAATGCTTGAGTAAACTGTTCAATTTCATCATTATGTATGAAATCTAAACAAGAATAACCTAAAACTTCTTCATTCCGGTAACCTAATAGCTTGACTAAAGTTTCCTCATTTAGATACTCGAATTTATAATTTGAGTTTATAATAACAACTAGATCATTGATATTTTCTAAAATTAATCTGTAGCTTGCTTCTGATTCCTTTATTAATTCTTCAAATTTTTCTCGTTCAAACGCGTTCCCAATAATTTGTGATGTGATACGAAGTAGTGAGAAATCTGTCTCTCTCCATTCTCTCGCAACGTTTACAGAGTCAAAACCTAAAAAACCAAATAAATTAGATTTTACATAAATAGGAAATATTAACACTGATTTGATATTTTGTAATTCAAAAAATTCCCTTGTTGCAATAGCATTCTTGGGAAGATTTTTAATATTTGATATATGGATAATTTTTCCATTCAAAAGTTGATCGATTAACCATGGGAATCTGCTTAATTCCACATTTTGGAGTTTATGGACTCTTGGACTTACATTTTCTTCATTCCACTCATAAGTATTACTGATATATTTGGCATCATTACTAATTGAAAAAATATAACTACGGCTCACGGCACTTAAAATACCGATATCCCGTAACGTTGCATTAATAACCTCATGAATATTAAAGTTTCCAAGAAATCTTGATGATATGGTAGATATTACAGTTTCAAGATTCAGCCAAAACTCATATAATTCAGTTGTTTCCTTTACGTTTTCCTTATTATCTAATAAAATCTCTTCTTTATTCTCCAACATTTTAATTACGTTTAAATTTATAATGATTTTAAAAAGTTTTCTACTTCAAACACTTCTTTATTTATAGGATCCTTAGGTATCCTAATCCTGAATGTTGTACCTTCTCCTAATTTACTGTTAAATGAAATCCTCCCACCATGAAGCTCTACAATTCTCTTAGTTAGAGTTAAACCTAAACCAGAACCTGGTGTCGAATCTATAAAGGTTGATTCAATCCTTTGAAAATCTTTAAAAATTAGCCCAAAATTCTCTTCTGCTATACCAATACCAGAATCTTTTATCAGCAATTCCCACCCCTCTTTGTAATATAAAAATTCAATGATAATATATCCTTTTTCAGTAAATTTAATTGCATTACCCAAAATGTTTTCTAATATACTTTTAAATTTGATGGGATCTGCTCTAACTACTAGTTTCTTTTTTATACCCCTCATTTCTAATGTTAACTTTTTTTCGTTAATTAAAGGTCTTAAGGTTGATATTATATTATTTATGAAATTATATAGTAAAATATCTTCGATTTTCAAGGAGCTTTGACCTGACTCGATTTTAGAAATATCCAGTATCTGAGAGATCATATCAAATTGATGCTCTGCTGAACTTTTAATATCCTTAAGAAATTCTAATTGAGCGTTATTTAGACTTCCGTGTGTACCTTCTAGAAGTAAGTCAGTAAATCCTATGATGCTATTTAAAGGTGTTCGTAATTCATGGGACATGGTAGCTAAAAATTCCGTCTTAAAATGGGAACTTTCAATAATTTGATCAAGATACAGTTTCTGTTTTTCAAGTGCCTCAGTAAGTTGATTTGTCCTTAAATCGACTTCTTCTTCAAGCTTCTTGCTAAAATTCCGTCTTAATGCTTCTCCTTTCTTTCTCTCTGATACATCTCTAGAAATTCCTTTAAATCCTATAATACGATCTTTATCATCATACCTTAAGTAAGCAGAAGATTCGATATGCACGTATCCTCCATCCTTCATTTTCATTGGATATTCAAAAAACTCAAATTCCTTTTTAGTTTTGAACATTTTATTATATTCTTCAAATAGATATTGCTTTATATCTTCATCGCTTAATTCACCATAATTCATCTTTAATAGTTCTTGCCGAGAATACCCAAAAATTTCACAAAACGCATCATTAAAAAAAGTAAAGTTTCCGTCTAAATCGACCTCGAAATACCCTTCTTTAATAGTTTCAAGAATGTTTCTATATTTTTCTTCAGATTTTTTTAATTCCCGTTCTGCTTGCTTGCGCTCCGTGATGTCAATAGCA
>CAZBPC010000078.1:14070-15797 GCA_964493715.1 uncultured archaeon | reverse complement strand
TTCATTAAATAGAAGAATCTCAACCCTTGAAAAACTCATAAAAATATATTTTAAAATATTTTAAAACGCTTTTCATCTATATTTAATTTAAAGAGATGTCAATAATCATGATTGATAATTTGAATAAATTTCAAGATTTGGGAAAGGAATTTGAGAAATATTTACGTCCATCAACTTTTCCTATAGCTATTAAGTTAATTAAAGATACATCGGAGATTCCTAATGGATGCAAGCAACCCAATATTGATTTAAAGCTACAGAATTTTATCTGTCAAAATTTTAAAATGGCTAGAACTTATGGTTGGACTATTGCTATTACTTCAGATGATTGTGTCTGCAAAGTCGCTCGAACGGTGTATAACTGGGATCCAGTTAACGAAGAGACAATTGAATTTGGTAATAAATTTAGCATTGGATTGTATTCAAAAAATATGGAAATTGCCCAAGAGTGGAGTAAACACTTAATATTTCTTCCAGAAGAATATATCGGAATAGTTATATCACCTTTAACTCGAACGAAAATAATCCCGGATATTGTACAAATATATTGCAATCCTGCACAAGCCACTCGACTGGTACAATCATATCTTTTTATTGAGGGAGGAATTATGGAATTTAGTTCTTCAGGAAGAGCTGGTTCATGCCATGAAGGAGTCATAAAAACATTTCAAACAGACAAACCTCAATTAGTAATTTTAGGAAATGGAGATAGAGTATGGGGTGGTGCTGAGGATGATGAAGTCATGTTTTCCATCCCAAAAAACAAACTTGAAATGCTTGTGGAAGGTCTTAAAAGCACACATCAAGGCGGATTGAGGTATCCAATTCCAAAATACATGAATTATAAACCGGGATTTCAAAATCTCTTTAAATCAAAAGCAATCAATAGAGCTGGTGGCACTTTGGTTAAAGATAACTAAGTATTAATACTTTATATATATTTTATTTATTAACTTTGTAAAAAGTTATCAAAATCCTCTTTGTTTGAAAAGATTAGCTACAAAACCACCTATTGGTGCGACGCAACCACCGACTATAACCAGAAAGATTCCCGCAATTATCAGATTTTTATAATATAAATATTAGTTGGAGAAATTAGAAAAAAAGTGATTTTTTTTAAATCAGCAATTTCGCATTTAAAAATATTTATTAGAAAAAAGTGTCACAATTGAATCAAATCATAATTACAAAAAATGAAAAAAATGTATGTAAAAGAAATCAAAGGACGTGCTGATTTTGAAGGAAAAGATATTTTAGGATATATTCTATGGAAGCAATCAGACGGTTTTCATCTGAGGTGGACTTCTTCAGAAAAAAAAGCTGTAAAATTTCAAGGTAAGATAACATATACGGATAAGTTTAGAATTATCAATAAAATTGAATTAAATGAAGAAGAAAAAATAAACAAAACTGGAAAGAATTCTGTTGAATGGTTTTCAGAGTTGAAGAAAGCAACTGAAGGCTTAGACTTTCTAACTCCTGGTGATTTTACTATAGATCTTAAGATAAACAAAAAAAGAGCTAAACCAATCAATATCTTTTTAGGATCGAAAATGATGCATCCTGAGAATAATCCTTTCGATGTAATTCAAATTATAAAGAAATATACAACACAAGAACCAGAATATGAACCAAAACCCGAAGCCACTCCAGAACCTGTATATGAAACAGAGCCAGAAGCCACTCCAGAACCAGTATATGAACCTGAAACAGAAGCCACTCCAGAA
>CAZBPC010000078.1:0-13970 GCA_964493715.1 uncultured archaeon | reverse complement strand
CAGAAGCCACTCCAGAAATATTAATAGATGACATAAATATACGACTGGGACAATGGTTAACGCAATTAGTTACTTATAGGAATTTTGAACCAAAGGAAGAGAAAAAATCAGAGTTTGTCTCTAAGCATAAACCCGCAACGACTCCGGAATCCGTTTATGAACCTGAACCAGAACCAGCATATGTACAACCAGTCGAACCAGTATATGAACCAGAGTATGTTTATAAATCTAAACCAGAACCAATTTCTGAAGTATTATATATACCTGAACCAGTATCAGAACCTATAGATGGCGTAAACCCATATCAACGGGTATATGATTGGCTAAATCAATTATTATCCCATAGAAAAATCGTATGAAAAATTTTTCTATATTTATTCTTTAATTTTATAGTGTTATTGAATTTTCTTGAGGCACTAAATCTTTAAAATAGGGAATTACTTTGAGTTGAATCATAAGATATACAAAATTTTTAAGAAAATTACCATAATTATATGTATTTAACTCATTTTTTAAAGTGCTTTCAGTTAGGAAATATGAAAATCCAATCTTTTTATCGAAACAGCATTAATTATTCTAAATTTGACAAAAAGCTTTAAAAATAATAATGACTCATAGTCATTTTTTGAACCAAAAGTTTATATAGGAAAATAAACTTTAATTATGTAATGACCCTTGGTCTAAAAAAATACTATTAGTCAATAAAGTGAAAAAACATTGAGTCGTAAAGAACGTGAAATAGAACAAAGAAAGGATTTTATCCTTCAAAAAGCTGAAAAATTATTTCTTTCTCAAGGATATGATGATACAACAATGGATCAAATCGCTGAAGAATCAGAGTTTAGTAAGGGAACGGTTTATAAATACTTTCTCTCAAAAGATGAGATATATTTAACTTTAGGTATAAGAGCCTATCAAATGATCATTGAAAAAACAAAAAAATTTATTAAAAGGGAAGAACCAGGAATCGCACAACTTATGGCGGTAGGAAAAGCATATCACGAATTCTATAAAGGGGCTCCTGATTATGCCATGGTTTTTCATCATATTGGTGATAAATTTCTCGATATTGCAAATAAACCCAAAAAGGAACTTACTACAAATGAAAAAGCGTACTTGGAACAAAGCAACGCATATCGAGATTTATTTGTCGGTGTGATTGTGGAAGCAATCAAAAATAATAAATTACGTACAGATAAAGATCCGATAATGATAGGGATTACTTTAGCTACTCTGACTAGTGGATTGATCAAAGAATTAACTCGTAGAGAGAAAAACTTAGAAAATCTCAATATTACTACTAAACAAATTGTTGATTTTGTATTTGAAATGCTCGGTGAAGGCTTGAAACCAAGGGAATAAATAAGTTGAGGTAAAATTGAAATGAAAACAAACGACAATATGAAAAAACCAAACCAGAAATTAAGAAAGGGAATTTTGTTTATTTCTTTAATGTTATTCCCAATAACTCTAAATTATCTCTCTCCATATGTTATCATTGATGGAGCAATGGAAGGCATTATTAATGGGAGTTTTATAGTATTTATTGGACTATTCCTAACCTCGCTAGTCTTCGGAAGGGCATTCTGTGCATACATATGTCCGGGAGGAGGTCTGATGGAATTTGGAGGAATGGTTCATAATAAGACTTCTAAAGGAGGAAAGCGAAACCTTATCAAGTGGTTCATTTGGGTTCCATGGATTGGAATCATCATAACTTTTGCAATAATGGCGGGAGGATACAAATCAATTAATATGTTTCATCTTACAGAGTCAGGTATCTCGGTCGACTCTCCAGGCAGTTACGTAATTTACCTTTCCGTTGTATTTGGGTTGCTACTATTAACCTATGCTGCTGGAAAGCGAGCGGGATGCCATTACGTGTGTTGGATGGCACCATTCATGATAATTGGAACGAAAATAAAAAATAAACTCAAATATCCTTCTTATCACTTGGAAGTTGAAACGGAAAAATGCACGCAATGCAAATTGTGTACCAAATCTTGCCCAATGAGCCTTGATGTCACTGCTATGGTGCAAGAAGGTTCACTGGAGAATGTCGAGTGCATTCTATGCGGTAATTGCGTTGCTACTTGTCGGCAGGGGGCAATTTCAACTGCTTGGAAATGGAATAAGATTTGAATTATTTTTTATATATTCTTTTATCTTTTAGTTTCAAGTAAATAGTTATCTCAAACTTGAGAAATGTTAGCAAATGAAAACTTTTTTCCTAATTATAAGAATTAAAAAAAGAAAATGCCGATGGAGGGATACTCAAGTCAATGGAGTCAGTTCCAATGACTATTCGAGCCCTCGACCTCCAGAGTACATCCTGTCTGACCCATTTTTCAGTAGGATTATGAGTCTGGCGCAATAACCAGCCTATGCTACATCGGCAATGTTAATATGGAGCCCCAGGGGGGATTTGAACCCCCGACCTTTGCCTTACCAAGGCAACGCAATACCGCTATGCTACTAGGGCTGATATGAGAGGTTTGTTATGTATTATTTTATAAATTATTGCTAAATTAAAAATTTTCTTACTTAGAACTCATTTCAAAAATTTGTATTGTTATTTTTAGAAGATTTTTAAGAAGGGATAATAAAAAAAAGTGTGTTTATTATTTTTTAATTTATAATAACGCAGTAAATAATACACCTAAAGTAATATAGAACTGGGCTAAAAGATAGGTTGTCATAATAATTGGACGTCCTTGGGTGGTTTCCTTATCCCACTTATTTACTGCTATTGTCGCATCAGAAAATATGAAAGAAATCGAACCGACATAAACTAAGATAAATGGTAATCCTTGGAATTCTGCCAATCTTAGAATTGCAGAGATGTGCATTAGCAAAATGGCGACTAAATATACTAACACGGGAATTTTCATCTCACCTGCTTTATTAATAAATCTCGGCACCATAAAAATTAAAATTAAGAGTACTGGTCCTAGTAAGTAAAATCCCCAAGCATTAAAGTTAGTGATGTTAGATATGGATAAGAAAAATGAGATTATATAAAAGATTTGGTTGATTAGGAAAGCCACCATCCCAAATAAAAACCATTTCTCTTGATCCTTTTGCATTAGGAGAACATCCCCGGCCCAACCACCTATTAATGCAACGACTATTAGCCAATCAACTTTAGCAATTGAAGCTCCTTCGATTACGCCAAAAATATAAAACAGAATTAGTAAAGGCATTAATAGTGGTTTAGTAAAAAATTCAATCTTAGTATTGTCCTTATATTCGCTAAACACTTCAACTATTGTAACAATGAAGAATATTATTAAAAAGATATATTCAATCATGCTTTTCACTAAAAAGATGTTGATTTTTATGATATTCTATTTATTATAAAATTTGCGAAGAATTTTCAAGCCATAAAAAATAATTACCAATCCAACGAGAATATGATCTAAATATAAGTTGCTTTTTTTTCTATGAAAAAGCTAGAGGATATTTATATTTAAATAATATAGCTAAGACTATTATTATAATTTTCATATCAAAAATGGTTCCCTAGAGAGTAAAGATGATTGCTGAAGAATTTTGGGTGCTTGATTGGGAAGGAAAACCTTTATATACCTTCTCAACAGAGGAAAAGTCTAAATCAGACTTACTTAGTGGTTTTTTCCAAACAATTCAAACATTTGCAAGAAGCATGATTGAAGATAGTCAAGACCATATTAATAATATTACTTTAGGAGAATATAATTATAATTTTTATCATAATACAATTTATAAGCTCTATTTTATATTGAAATGCTCTACAAAAATCAAAAGGAAAACAATTAAGGCTCGTTTATCTACAATTGAGAGTTTATTTATAGAAGAATATCGAGCTGAATTAATTAAACCGAAAATAGATCCCTCAAAGTTCGATAAATTTCAATGTAAAATTGAAAAATATTTTGTTCAAGATATTCAAGATAAAATGACGAAAAGGGCTAGTTAATTTAAACAAGATATAAAGGATAAGACTCTAAATTGAGTATTGTTAAAATTTGAATTACTTCACTATGAAAGGAATATTATAATCCTAATGCATTCACGAGCAGTATAATGATTATAATTACACTAACTATCAAAGCAGCATTAATAAGAATGACTCGAAATAAACTAGAGTTACTCGTCCTATGCATTCTTTTTTGAAATTTTTTGGAATGGATATCTTCACCGTGAAATAATATGATTCTATCTTTTTCTTTTTTCGTGACACTTTCGCTCATGCTCATATTTTCACCTTTTTCATTAATTCTAATAATTTATTTGATATTAATGGAGCAGGGGCGATACTATTTTCCACCCCTACATCCAATTTTACATTAAGTTCGTTATCTGCGTTGACTTCCGCCCCTAGAGAATACTGATATTCAATTTCATAGATACTTAACTATTTTAAACCTCATAATCTAATTTAATCCCACAATTGTGGCAGAACATTGAATCTCTTTCAATTCTAGTCCCACAATATTGACAAAATCGAATGATTGGCTTTACCTCAATTTCTTCTTCAACTCTTTGATAGCTTGAGTTTGTAAGGTGATCTTGAGATCGGTTTTCAACCCGATATGGATTTGGTTTCTGAATATTTATTTGATTTTCATTCTTAAAAGCCCGATTAGCAGTTGAACTTCTTTTATTTGATATAATAGTTGCCATTGATGCAATAAAAATTAATATGAAAATGCCTGGAAAAATAGTAAACACTGGATAAAAGCCCATCCTAGGGATAAAAAATACAAATCCAATGTATAAAAATACTAATAGTCCAATTACTACTCCAGCAGGGTTATTATTTCTTGACATTGATATTTTTTTTTAATTTCTTTTTTTATTTTTTTAATCTTATATATATTAAAATATACTAATATATTTAAATGTTCGTGAAGATTCGAAAATTCGATAAAATTATAAAATCATCAGTGATAAAGATAAATTAAAATATATATTTCTATATATCAATCCATTTTTTTGTGATAAATTTCTACAAGAAAATGTATATAATTCTATATATGAATGTAAAGAATTTTGTGTTTTATTGTCTCTAATTAAAAATAAGATGAAAATTTATAAATATAATTGTATATATTCATATTATACATTGAATAAAAAGAGGTTATCAAGCCGAAGATGATCGATGAGTTGGAAAAAAATAAAAAAACAGATGATGATGAAAATGAAGAAGAAGCTCTAGATAGTGAATTGAAAGATAAACCAATTTATGTTAAAGTTTCAGACACGACTCGGATGATAATAGACAAGTATAAGAATTTAGGAGTAACAATATCCAATTTAATTCGTGATGCAATAACATCTTATGATGATTTTAATTCCATGTCTCCTGAAGCTCAAGGAATAATTGAAAAGTATAAAAATCAAGAAGAAACGGATTTTATTTTCCTAGAGAGAGTATTAAAATATTATGATGATCTAAAGCAGGCTGATAGAGATTTATGGATTCGTGCCCGCGATGAAATGAAAATGATGTTGATTGGGAAAACAACCTTTAATCAATTAATTAGAGCTGCTGCTGAACCTTCTACAGCCTTGGATAAACCTTTCAAGAAAAATGTATCACTTGATTTGATAATGTGGTATAATAATTCGAGACCTTTGAAGAGTTTAACATTCGAAGAAGTTATACATACGATCCAAAAAATTTGGGTTGTTGCTAACTATTTTTATTCAATCGACATAAATCATAGTACTGAAGATGAATACCACATGCTTTTTCGCCACAGACAGAATAAAAGATATTCAGAATATTGGTTGGGATATTTTACTGAATTATTACAATCAAAAGAATTGCCTTTTAAATGCATTGTGGAAGGCCAAACCTACGATGAATCCATCTCAATTACTATTAAACTAGGATATGATACGTAGTTCCTTTTGTGGAAAACAAATTTTTTATTAAAATCATACTAATTGCGATACTATCCAAATACAATAAGAATGAGTTAAATTTTAATAGTTTTCAATGGTTGATTTAAATATGAATTATTATACAAAAGAAGCTTTAATTAACTCCATAAATAAACACCTTCAGTATTGTGAATTATCTATGAGTGAGAATAGTTCTGCTCTGATTTCAGATTATGGGGGGCGCGTGTTAGGATTATTTCCAAGAAATGACTCTTATAACCTTCTATGGATCAACCCAAATATAACGGAGAATATCAAATCAAGATCTTGGGATATTGGTGGAGATAGGTATTGGATTAGTCCTGAGAAAACTTTTTTTTATGAAAGACCCGAAAGTTTCGAAAACTGGAAATGTCAAGAAGGGTTAGATCCCGCGAATTATGAAATATTAGCAGAGGATGTGAAATCTTGTACCATTTCATCACCAATTGCTTTCAATAATTACATATCTAAAGTGTTTCTCCGAGGTGAAATAACTCGCCAGTTCAAACTTATTAAGGAACCAATTAATACAGGTATTTCAGATTACTGTGGGATTGAATACATCGATGATTGTGTAATTTTTCAACCAAACATTGAAGCAAATGGATGGTCATTAGCATGCGTAATTAGCGGTGGTCGAGAAAATCCTGGAACTGTGATAATACCAACAAGATCTGATAGTAAGCCTTTATCATATTTCAGAATCATTCCTGAGGATAGAATAAAACAGGCCCCAGATCATGTGTCATTCAAAATCGATGTAGATGATATCTATAAATTAGCAATTAGACCTGAAGATATTGATTTTAAAAAATATCCAAAAATTGGGTATGTAATTAAAATCCCCAATACTGAAGAATTTGGCTTCATCGTCAAGCTGTCCAATGATGTTCCAAAGAAACAGGAAGATTGTTTTGATATTTCCAGAGATCACCCTGACAGTGAAATTGGAGTGATCCAATCGTATAATTCTGAATCTCCAAATAAGCCCTCTTTACGTTATGGTGAATTAGAACTTCAATTAAATCCATTTAAGACAATAGATAATACTTCACATGGAAAGGCTACTCATCAATTATGTGGGTACATTGGTACTAAAGATGAAATATTAAGAGTTATTGAAAACTATTTTGGAGTCAGTGAGCCATTCCTTTTTTGATTAATTTTTTAATCAAATACTAAAATAGGAAGATTATTGAATAAAACCTAATTTATAAATTATAATGATGCTTTAATCTTTGTTTTCTGGGATTTTCTCATCAATGTAATTTATCACTAAATTATAATGAGAAGTTATTTACAGCATTTTATCTAGTAGTATATTAGATGTTAAAAGTAATAATATAAACTATCCAATATAAAATCCAAATAATTATTATAAAAAGGTGGTTTTGACATGACAGAAAAAAAAGATTTTGATATTATAAAAGAATTGGATACAACGGGTTTATTTTGTCCTGAACCCTTATTCGAAGTAAGAGAGATGAGTGAATCTATTGAGATAGGTCAATGCTTTAAAGTTCTTGCTGATGATCCTGCCGCTGAAGAAGATTTACTGCGCTGGGCAAAGCGTACTGAGACAGAGGTCTTGGATTTTAAGAAGGAAGATGATCTTTTAACTTTTATTTTCAGAAAAAAAAAATAATGGTGGTAAAAAATGAGTGAAGAAAAAACCATATTGTATGTTCAAACAAGCCACGAACCAGAACGCCAGTATTCACCTTTAGTATTGGCTCAATCTGCTAAAGCAATGGATATAAATGCGATTGTTTATTATTTAGGAACTAGTTTGAAAGTATTAAAACCAGGTGAAGCGGAAAAAATTAAACTAGGAAGTTTTCCGAGCGTTCGAGAGATGATCGATAAAGCATTAAAAATGGGTGTAACATTTTATGTATGCGAAGCCTCAAAAAGAATGTTAGGTTGGGATAAAGTAGAATTGATCCCTAATCTTAAGATTGTAGGGGCAGCTACATTGAATGATCTTGTGTTAGAGGCAGATGCAACCATGTGGTTCTAGCTTATTATATTAAGAGAAAGGGGAGATATAAAGATGAGTGTATATTTGGATTATCAAGCGGCAAAACCGGTTGATGAAAGAGTAGTTAAAGAGATGTTACCTTATTTTAATAAAGATTTTGCTAATCCAGCATCACTTCACGGACACGGAGATGTTGCTACAGAAATCTTAAGTCAGTCTCGTAAAAAAGTTGCAGACTTTATAAATGCACCCGATGCAGAAGATATTTTATTCACTTCTGGAGCAACAGAATCAAACAACATGGCGCTAATAGGTTCAGCATTAAAAAATAAGCGTAAAGGAGATCATATCATCATATCTGAGATAGAGCACATTTCAATATTAAATATTGGCAAATATTTAGAGCAACAAGGTTTTGCAGTTAGTAGAGTTCCTGTTGATCAATATGGAATAATTAAGCTCGATATATTAAAAAAACTGATTACAGATAAAACAACTTTAATATCTATTTCTACAGCTAGTAATGAAGTTGGTTCATTGCAACCCATTAAAGAAATAGCTCAAATCGCTAATGAAAAGAAAATTTTATTCCACACAGATGCGGTGGCGAGTGAAGCGGTTATTCCCATAGATGTTCAAAAGATCCCGATTGATTTAATCACGTTTTCATCAAATGATATTTATGGTCCAAGAGGAGTTGGGGCTTTATACTTAAAAAAAGGAGTGCGTATCAATCCAATTATGATCGGGGGTGGTCAAGAGAAAGGCATGAGATCCGGTTCTGAGAATATAACTGGTATAGTAGGGTTTGCAAAAGCTGCTGAAATCATGAAATCTGTCATAAATGAAGAAGCTTCCAGTTTAAAAAAATTACGAGATAAGTTAATTTCAGGCGTGCTTGAGACAATTCCTAAGTCACATTTAAATGGACATCCAGAAAAACGTCTACCTAATAATGCTCACTTCAGATTTGATTATATCGAAGGTGAATCTTTAATCTTATCTTTGAGAGATGAAAATGTTAGTGGTGCTACTGGGTCTGCATGCTCATCTAAAACATTAGAAGCGTCTCATACATTACTAGCCATGGGATTATTACATGAAGAAGCTCATGGTAGTTTACTCTTTTCTTTAGGAAGATTTACAAAAGAATCTGATATTGATAGAGCAATTGGAGTTTTACCCGGTGTTGTTAAAAGGTTAAGAAAATTATCTCCATTGACACCACCAGAATTTTTAAAAGAATATAAATAAGGAGAAGGTGAATAAATAAATGAAATCAACAAGTTATTCAGAAAAGGTATTGGACCATTTTAGAAACCCAAGAAATGTTGGAGAAATTGAAGATGCAGATGGAGTTGGAAAAGTTGGGAATCCTGTTTGTGGAGATTTGATGTGGATCTACATTAAAGTTGGAAAAAATGACAAGGGAGAAGAAATAATAGATGATATTAAGTTTAAAACATTTGGTTGCGGCTCAGCAGTATCTACATCATCAATGGTTACTGAAATGGCAAAAGGAATGACTCTCGATAAGGCGTACGAGATTACTCGTAAGGATGTAGCCGAAGAATTAGACGGATTGCCTCCCATTAAAATGCATTGTTCCAATTTAGCAGCAGATGCATTGAAAGCTGCAATAGATAATTATCGTACAGGAGCTGAACCTGAAGTGGAAATAACCACATCTTGTCAGTTAGACACGCAACTCATCTTGGGAGTCGAAAAGTTCGTTGGGAAGGGAGTTTATAAGGAAATTCCCACAAATCTTGAGGATTTAAAAGATAAAAGAATTTTAATTCTTGACGCGGGTGATGAATCTTTAGAATTCGCTTTAAAGTTGACAGAAGTTACAAATAGAGTTATTTTGTTGACCTCCGCAAAATCTATACCTGGATCGGTTGAATTGAGAATGAAATTGAAGCAATCAGAAGTCAAAATACTTCAGCAATCAGACCTTTTAGAAATAATCGGACAGTTGGATGAAGTGGAAAAAGTTTTAATCCATGACAATGACGAAGACGAGAACTACGAGTTAACCGTTGATGCTGTTATATTACTCGATTATCGAGGTTAAATTTCCAAATTAAAATATTTTTATATTTTTTATTTTTAAAAAAGTAAAAAAAAAGTTATAAATTAACTAAAAAATTGACTTATTAATCGTTATTTCTAAGATCATCTGAATCATCGTCAAACTTATCATAATATTCAATATCCATTAATCCACCAGTTCTTTCATCTCTCCAATGAGCTATGATGGGCATTCCTACATAAGTATCTTTCACATCTAAATCAGGGCTTAATTCAGCTATGCTTGCAGTATCAGCTCCGTCATGATGAACTAATACCATGGGTCTTTGCTGAACTTCTCCAGTTTCTGGATCTTTCAAATATGAAATTGCATATGTTGACACGCTTGCAGTATTTCTGATGTCAACCCATTTATCAGGTTTAACAAGACATTTCCCGCAAACAAATCGAGGTGGATAAAACACCCTATTGCAGGAAGAACATTGATTTGCTATAAGTTTTTTCTCCTTTAATTTCTCTAAAAAAGGTTTCATGTGTGTAATATTAAACTTGTATTTGTAACTCGATAAATACCAACTTCCTGGTAATGTGCGAGTTCTTATATAATCTTTCTTGACATAATCTAAGGATTTCCTTTGAGTCATTTTTGACAATTTTCTCTACCTCCATTGCCTTTTTGGCTGATCTGACATAGCCATTAAAGTTATGAGATTTAATGAACCACCCCATCCAGATCCGATTGCGGTATGGACCGTTTTTGGCACTTGATTACTGGCTTTTCCCATTATTTGGAGTGCTGCCTCTGCGGGTCTTTCCATAGCAGATGCTCCAATTGCATTTGTTGCATTTACACCTCCCGAACAATTCACAGGTAATTCGCCATTAAAATCTGTTACTCCAGCCTCATGCATTGCTGGAGCAGTTCCTTCTTCGAAAAGTCCGAGTTTCTCTGTCCAAAGTAGTTGTTGATTCGGAAAAGGTGCGTATACCTCAGCATAATCAATTTCTTTTCTTGGAAAAGAAATTCCGGCTTGTTTATAAGCTAACTCAGAGGATCTAATCGCTCCGAGTTGCATTGAAGGATCAACTTGAGCTGAACCGCTACCATCATAGCCTAAAACTGCTGATTCATTAGCCACACTTGCGACTCCATTAACATATACGGGTATATCACACATATTTTTAGCCTTTTCTTCTGTTGTAAATAACATGGCACATACTCCATCGCTTGCCGGACATACCATTCCATATCGTAAAGGGTATTGAACATATGGCGTATCTAAAACTTCTTCTATTGTAAGATTAGGCATCTTTAAATGTGCCCACCACGTTTTTGCAGCATTACGTCTATTTTGAACAACTACTCTTGCTAAATCCTCTTCTTTAATTTTGGTTTTATTCATATAGGTCGTTGCTTGGTAAGCTGCTACTCCAATAGCCGCTCCTGCTGAAAGCAAACGTGATATTTGATCGTATGGAATTCCAAGCGTGTTGAGAATAGAAATTTCTCCATAAGCGACGCTAGCTAAACCAACGCTGGTATCTCCTTGAGATTGCTGTTCAAATGCTACTGCCAAAACCGTGTCAACTCCGGGTAATCCCGCAGCTACAGTATAATAGCCGGATATTGCAACTGTTCCACCGGTAGTCCCACCAGTTGTTACTCGTAATAAAGGTTTATTTCTTGCACCCATCCAATCGGTCATCCATAATTCAGGTATATTTGATCCCTCAAAAGCGGGCATATTTCCATTAACAAATGCATCAATATCACCAAGTTCTACACTTGGAGCATTTTTCAAACAATCCTCTATTGCTTCGCTAACTAATTCAGGCATACTCACGTCGGAACGCTTTGAAGCATGTTCACTAAATCCAGCAGAAGCTATTGCTACTTGTCTTCCCATTTTAATTCCCCTCCAATACATATAATATATTATTTTGGGCACACATTCCTATTTGCCCCGATGCTACAGCTCTTTTAGCTCCTTTAACTTGATATTGCCCAGCCTCACCCGTTAATTGCTTAACCGCTTCAATGACGCGGATTAAACCAGTTGCACAGGGAGGATTTCCACCAAGGGCACCTCCAGAAGGATTGATGGCTAAATCTCCATTTATTACCGAATTAATTTCAGCTCCTTTTCCCTTATCAGCAAAACCTAATTCTTCTGCGAAAATTAATTCTTCATGGGCATAAGATTCAAATAATTCCGCCACATCAATTTCTGAATATGGATCAGTAATACCAGCACCACCATATGCCATCTTTGCTGCTAAGTTCATTGATTTGCATCCAGATAAGTCCCGATCTCCAAGATAATAAGGATCTTGGTTATATCCAACGCCTGTTATCCAAACGGGTTTATCAGTGATCTTTAACGCTTGTTTTTCAGGTGCTAACAATAATGCTGCTACTCCATCACAAGGGGGAGCTACCATCAATTCAGTGACTGGATCAGCGTATGTTCCTGAATCTAAAACATCTTTAATTGTTAAATTTGCCAATTGAGCTTCTTTAAGTGCTAATGGGTTTTTAGCAGCATTTTTCTTGTTCTTTACTGCTACTTTAGCAATCTCTTCAGCAGTCACTCCATATTTTTCCATATACGCCCTCATCTGAAAACCAGCTGAAGTAATATCATTGACGTATGCTAGAGAACGTTCCCAAGTTGGATCTGTCTCATAAAGTCTCACAGTATGATAAGGATAACAAGATGGCATGCTACCGCCCCAAACTACTGCTAAATTATGGTTTCCAGAAAGAACTCGCATTAACCCATATAATACAGCATGTGCACCATCCATTTCAACCTTACTCTCATCAGCCATGTAGCCACCTCCAACTTCAACCGTGAAGCAGTTAGATATGGTACGACCGTCATAATAATCATTAGTACACGAGATTACTGTCGAAATATCTTTCTTTTTAAGACCAGCTTTATCTAAAGCACCTCGAGATGCCTCAAATATCATTTCATAGCGTCCATAATTCGCATCTGAATATAATTTTACTTGATAATACCCTACTATTCCTACTTTTTGCATTCTTACGCACCTCCTAAACTTTTGTGAAACCCTTGATATCCGAAGGGTCTCCTTTCGTATTTTCGTTCCATTCGATTTTAACTTTCATGCCAATTTTAACATCTTCGGGTTCCATATTCAATAATCTATAGATTATTGAAGTATTGCTCCCATCAATCTGAATCATGCCAATTGTCCAATCTTTTGTCTTTCTCGAGCTTCTATCATTAACTCTATATGGTGTAGTCGTGAAATTCATGATAGTTCCCGTTTCGGGCAAATCAACCCAATTTTCTTCTAATGGAATTACTACATTACACTTACCACAGATCTTTCTCGGTGGAACGAACACATCTCCACACTTTGAGCATTTATTTCCCCTGATCTTTTTATTTTCTAATCCATCATAGAATTTGTCCAAATATTGACCAACCCAAAATGCAAAGTCAGCCCGAACAAGACCCTTATTTGCAACAATAACTTTTTCTTCACTCATTATGATTTCATTTTTTATGATGATTAATATGATCATTAATATGAAACTAAGCATATATATAATTTTAAACAATAATCATCAAGAATTAATACGAGGATAATATTCGCAATTTTATATCGTATCGTGTACATAATACACATGCCCTAAATATTTGTAAAGTAAATTACAAATATGAAATGATACAAAATAGGTTGTGAAAGGAGAATTGACTAGACTTTGGAAAAAAGTGGAGGATGATCTATTAAGATCACCAGAAGAAACTATGGGTTTCTCAAATGAACTTACAACACTTAAACAAAACTTTATTATTAAGAAATTTGACTTTTCCTCTCTTGATCAAGTTGAGCAAATCAAAAAGGAGTTAATGAACCGCAAGATTTTAATTGTGAATACGCAAGATCTCCTTAAGAGTGTGGACGTTACAAAATTAAAACGAGGTATAGAAGACCTAAAAATATTTTTGAGAGAAAAGGGGGGTTCAATGGCTCGACTTGGAGAACAATATCTCATCATGACCCC
>CAZBPC010000077.1:0-15808 GCA_964493715.1 uncultured archaeon | reverse complement strand
AATTAGGATAAGATAATTTTTGTAAATCTTGAATTGCTAATTCTATACCTTTTTCAATTGATATGGAAGGGGAAAACCTCAAAATTTCTTTGGCTTTTTTGGGTGATGCATAAAAATGATTGACATCGTATTTCCTGGCTTTATTAAATATGATTCTACTCTTGCTTTCTGTTTTTTCAATAATGATTTGAGTTAATTCTTTCAAGGATACTGGCGTGCCAATTGATAAATTGAAATCGTCTAGAACAGAATCTTTTCTTTCAATCTCCTGAATACAACCATAAATACCATTTATGGTATCAGAGATATATGTAAAATCAAATTGTTCCTCACCTGTACCATTTATGTACAAATCTTCATCTCTTAATGCTTGAAGGATAAATCTGGGAATTACTCTATCCAAATGATCATTGATGTTAGTATAAACGTTTGAAAATCTTAGAATTCGAACTTTTAAACCATAGTATCGAGAATAAATTTCACAAAGCCTTTCTCCCGTCATTTTGGAAAGACCATAGATATTTATCGGAATTTTCGGTGAATCTTCAACAACGGGTAATACTGAAGGTTCTCCAAACACCTCTCTTGATGAGCCAAAGATTATCCAGGGAGGATTTTTACCTCTTATTCTAGCTGCTTCTAATACATTAGCAACACCTCCAATATTTGTTGAAATACATTCATGAGGGTTTTCTTGTGCTGTTATCACTCTACTCACAGCAGCCAAATGTACTATACCGTCTACTTTTGATACGTATTTTTTAAGAATTTCTAAATTTTTAATATCAATTTGAATGTCATCCTTAATATCAAAAGGAATAACGATATCTTTTTGTTCCTCTAGTTTTTTTGTTAACACTGAGCCTATAAAACCAGCACTTCCAGTAACTAAAATCTTCATGATAAGATCAATACTACATAAGAATAATTACATATTAGTTTTAAGGTCGTTAAAAAAAAATTGATTGAATTTAACAGAAATGCTTTATTTGATAAATTAAATTTCCTCTCGATCATAAATAAAGGAACTTGAAAAGTGCTGAATAATGAAAAAGAAATGGTACAAAAGTAAAGTATTTGTAATTACCGGTGGTGGTGGGGATATCGGTAGTGCAGCATGCCGAAAATTTGCCCCTCTTGGTATGAGGATGTATATTTTAGATCTGCCTAATCCCAAGATTGATCCATTAAAACAAGAACTCCTGGATTTAGGCGCGGAATTAGTAGAATTTTATGAAATGGATGTTTTAAATCAAGACCAAATTAAGAATGCTATAAATAAAATAGGGCAAAAAGAGCAATACATTGATATTTTATTCAATAACGCCGGGGTAGGTAGTAAATGTTCCATTACAAATGAGGGAACTTATGAAGAATACAGAAAAGTAATGGCGATCAACACGGATGGAATGTGGTTAGTTTTAAAAGCAGCATTACCATTTATTGGGAGACCTACTCAAATCAGAAAAACTGTTAACAAAAAAGTCGGACAGCTTATATTTACATCAAGTGCAGCTGGAAGAACAGGGGTTCCAAACATGGCGGCATATGCAATGAGCAAGAGTGCAATTATTGCAATGGCAGATTCCATACGGTTGGAATACAAAATGATGGAGGAGATGATAAATGTTATAACAATCATTTCAGCCCCGGCAAAAACAGGTTTCTATAACACGCCTGAGACTATTGAATGGATTGAAAATTATGAAAGTCAGGGGTTTTTATTCAAACTTCTAGAAGCTAACGACATTGCTAAAAGAATATTAAATGCTTCAATGAAGAATAAGAAAGAGATTTACGTTCCTAGATGGTGGAAACTCATAGATATCTTATTTGTTTTCAGTCATAATCTAATCGGCAATTTACTAATTAAGATTGAAAAAACTCATAGAAATTAGGTTAATATATGATTGATTTTCAAACCCCTCGTGAATTAAAGGGCAAGCGTCTTATTGGTTATTGTCTTGGAGATTTTGGGATTTTTTTATCAAATATGTTAGGAGCGGTTTATGTATTCCAATTTTATGTCTATACCATTAATTTAGATTCTGTCCTCGTTTCAATCGGAGTCACATCCCAATTGATAATTGGTTCTATCTTTGCTATTATTTTTGGAGTTATAGTTGATAACAAAAAACCCGGAAAACATGGAAAGCGTCGACCTTTTTTATTATATGCCTTACCAATTTGGTTCGCAGGATCAATTTTAATTTGGTTTCCACCTTGGAAATGCCCTGAAAATAATTTCCTTTTCCTTCCTACAGCTCTATTTTTTTGGATTGTTACCATAATGACTTCTATCTCTAGATCGTTATTATATAGTGTGTATCTATCGATGCTTCCAGAACAATCTCAAACAATAGAGAATCAAGAGAAAGTTGCTTCAATACGTTCAGCATTTGCAATAATTGCTTCAATTTTAGCACTTCTTATCCCTCTCATTGTCCAAAGTTTACTAGAGGATCCAGCCAATGTAAAATGGTGGGAACCTTCTGGAAAAGTATTATTATTTTATATACCATTAACTGCAACAATTCTTGCGATATTTGGATTGACATCTGTAATTTTAATTTACTTTTCGGTTGACGAAAGTTTTCATAATAAAGATAGCGATCAGCCTGAAAAAATAATGATCCTGGGTGCATTTAAAAAAATGGGAATTCCACTAAGAGATAAAAATTTTTTTTATTTTATTCTTGCTAGCTTTTTTATTGGAATAACGGGAAAAATTATGGGTTTATTAGTATTTCCTTTCCAAACATTTTTACTTGAATTGAAAGCTTCAGAATTCTACATTTATATTATCATATCTATTTTCGGTAAGTTTGGTTGGTATTTCTTATGGAAAAAAGTTACAAAAAAGAAGAATGTATTGGTAAAATCGTATTTTAGAGTAATTTTAGTAGCGGTGATTGCCTCATTACTTGACATATTTTTTTTATTTGGAAATCTTCAATTTGGAGTAAAGATCTTGTTATATATAATCGTATGGAGTACAGTTTTAGGCTCCTATTATTCCTATACTCTTTTTTCTATCCCATTAGGTGCTTCTATCGTTCAGGAAGCTGCTGAATTAATAAATACTTCTGGAACTAATTTAGATAAAAATCTTTCTAGTATATCAGGATCTTATTATGGTTTATTATATTTTGTAACGTATTTAGGACCTGCCTTTGCTTCACTGTTTGTCGGAACCTTTCTTTCAGGTTCGAATAAAAACAATCCCATTGTGATTACATTACTTTTCTTCTCAATGAGCCTTTTCTATTTAATCAGTTTGATTTTTATAAGAAGAATTACCTTAAAAGAACCCTCACCAAAATAAAAACATCAACTAAAATTTATCTAATATTAAAGGGATATTGCTAATATTTTATATCCGTGAATTGATAATTTTAAATACTAAAGAAATTATGAACTTAATAATCTCAAATTTAAAATCAATTTAAACAAAAAAAGTGATAATATTAATGGAAATACAATGGGGTAAGATGATCCTTCACGGATTTATAAGTGCAGTGTTCTATATTGGTTTACCATTAGGAATTATTTATATATTTGAATATCTTAATGTCATTACATTTGCCGACAGTTTCACTATCTCAATCATAATTTTTGGATTAATTGGAACATTCTTTTCAATGCTCAAATATGCATTTCCTAAAGAAACTTCTGCAAATCGTTTAGTTTCTTTTTTCATTAGTATATATTCAGGTATATTCCTATTCTATATCTTTGGTGGATTTGAACCGAGTACTAAATTAGGAACTTATTATATCCACACGGATATTATTCAGATTCTATTAGGAATGCAAATTATTGCTTGGTTATTATTAGGATCAATTATAATAAGAGCTTTACAATACTTAGTAGAAGCCATTGAATTACGTAATAAGAAAGATTACACAGTTAGTAAGAAAGGGTTTAAATTAAGCCAAATATTTAAAGCGTTTGGATTTTTGATGGGATTATTGATCATGGGTTATTTTGCGAGTATTATTTATAGTGGAATGAATTTGAATTTTCATTTGCATGAAATGGTGCCTAGTGATGTAGTATGGGATGAAGCAGGGACTCTTGGTAATTATACAGATGACTCCATAAATATAACTCTAACATTTGATATAATTAACAATGGCCTCTATGCTATCTATGATGTCAACCTTTCATTAGGATTATATGCCTCAAACGGTACAAAATTAGGAGGAGCACCAAATCAATATTTTGGTGGATTTCATTCCTTTACTCAAACTCTGGATCAAAGTGTTACATTAGTAGTGAATTCCACATATGTTGGATATTTAATACTTAACAGTGATACACTAACGCTACAAATCTCATTTGAAACTCTATACGCTGCTATTTACATTTATCTGACTCTTAATTTACCAGTGCCTTGGTCGGCTTTAGTTTAATTTATTAAATTCTTTTTCTTTTTTAATTTCTATTTTTTATTCAAAAATTATTTAAACTGTAAGAATATAAGATCAATATGGCTGATGAAGAACCGCCGAGACCGAAAGGTCTGCCAGTTGGTTCAAACGCACCATTATTCGACACGCAAGACATCTATGGCAATAACATCATTCTAACTCAACTTTTAAAGATCTTTAATGGAGTTCTTATCGATTTTTTCAGAGGAAATTGGTGAAGTCATTGCAAAAAACATTTAGCGTTATTAACAGAAAATAAATTCCATTTTGAAAACAAAAACATTAAAGTTATATCAATCGCTGCTGATAGCGTGAGGTTATTACAAAAATTCAAGGAAGAAAATGAATTTTCCATAGATATGATAGCTGACCGCGGTGCGAAAATTGCAAGAGATTATGATGTTTATTGGTTTGCTCCCGGAGGTGGGGGCTCACTATATGCAAAACAAGCAGTGCCGAGCAAGTTTCTCATAAATAAGGAAGGAAAAATCGTCTGGACATATATTGGAAAAGATAAAACTGACAGACCCTCAATTGAAATGATGATGGAAGTAATTAATACAAAACTTTAAATCCCGCATGGATGATCTGGATGTATAAACGATAGATATCTGGGGACAACCTGCAATGGTTAGGGATCTATATCTATTTTTTTATGGCACCTGATTATTCCCAAGAATAAAATCCTTTACCAGATTTTCTGCCAAGTAAACCTTTATCTACCATTTCTTTTAACTCTTTTGGAGGTTTATCATCTAAATTCCCGCTTTCATTAAAATATGTCATCTCAACGTTTAATATCGTATCCAAGCCAACACCATCCATTAAACGGAATGGTCCCAAACCCATTCCTGTAAAAATCTGCCAAGCAGTATCTACTGTCTCGAAATCGGCATATCCTCCCGCCCAAATCTTTAAACATTCCTTCTTTACCGCATGCCATACACGGTTAAAAACAAACCCCAAACACTCTTTCTTAACCACTAACGGGGTACATTCAAGACTCTCTATCCACTTTCTTCCAGTTTCAAAAACGATATCAGTAGTTTGGGTACCTCTCATTATATCAACCATTGGCATTGTAATTATTGGAGCATAGAAATGGATATTTAAAACTTGCCCTTTTCTTTTTACTGCCTCTTCAATCTTTGAAACTGGGATCGAGGAGCTATTTGTAGCAATTATGGCATTTGGAGGAGCAAATTCATCGATTTTTGAAAAAATCTCCCTTTTTAACTCTAAATTCTCTGGTATTGTTTCAATAATCAAATCCGCATCATTTACAGCTTTAGCAAGATCATTATGATAACTAATCCACTCTACTTTTTCTTTCATTCGCCTTCTTCTTAAAAAGCCAGTAAGAGATTTTCTAATTACATTCAAGCTCTCTTCGCTAATATCATATAATTTTAATCTATAATCATACAATATAGCCCTAGAAGCAATTTGGTCCCCCATAAAACCTGTTCCAATAATACTAATTGTTTTAATATCCATAATAATTGGTTCAAATTTAACTTAAATTAGTTAAGTTAGCATCTTTCAAGTAAAAAAGTTTTTCTGTTTATTAGTAAAAAAAAAAAAAAATTAGATATCTATAAACCTTTCACACGAACTCCAAGTATCATCAAAAACCACGCAAAAAACATGAGGAATAACCCAATGACTAACCATACATCATATGAACTTAAGTTTGGTTCTAAAAAGGTTAATACTGGTAAAACGCTGTAGAAGCCCATGACTCCCCAGATTAATTCAATTAATAAAATTAATCCAAGAACAACACATATAAAAGACACTATTACTGTTAATTTTGTAGGAGGTGTCCATGCCATTTTATTTTCTCTTCCTATTATTAATAAATTATATGTGAAATAGTGTTGTTTATCATTGTATTTTAATGTTATTTATTTTTCTATAAATCGCTTAAAATACTCTCAATTCTTCAAGTTAAATAAGTCTTTATTAATTAGTACATTCAATATATTACATATTAACTATTTTTTTAAAAATTGAATTTCTTCATAAGGTCTAAAAAGAAATTCACAAATTAAAAGAGGAATTAAAAAAAAATGACGAAAGAACAACCGGCTTGGTATGAATCTCAAACAGTCAAAGATATGATGGCATTAATGGGCGGAAAAGCGTTACGGGGCGTAATGTCCAATTACTTTTCCTCACGCATTTACAAGGGTAAAGTAGGACTGTTTCAAGTTAGCAATTACTTAAAAGCGATGTTTGATAAGGAAGATCGAAGAGCCTTAATCATTACTGATTCCTTTACTCAAAAATATGCTAAAAAAATTACTGAAAACATGCTTGATCTCATTGAAATGGAGTATAAAATATGGTCTGGAGCGGAACCAGAAGTACCTCTTCCAACAATAGATGTTGGAGCCCAAATTTGTGAAGAATTTAAACCGCAAGTAATAATTGCACTTGGTGGAGGAAGCGTAATGGATACCGCTAAAATGGTCATAGTTAAGTATGAGAATCCAGATATAAACATATTCAACATTCTTCCTTATTTTGGATCATTAGGATTAAGAAGGAAATTTCGATTTTTCATAGCTATCCCTACTACATCAGGAACTGGATCTGAAGTATCTTCCGCAGCAGTACTAACGGATATGGATAGAGATCCCCCTAAAAAATTAGAAGTGATGAGCGATGAATTTCCCGCTGATATTACGATATTAGATACTGACTTTGTAAAAGATATGCCTCCGATGTTGACCGCTGGAACTGGATTAGATGCACTCTCTCATGCAATGGGTAGTTACGTATCTAATTGGGGTTCTCCTTATTTAGATTCTGTAAACTTCACAGCAATAAAAGAAATCGTTAAATTTTTGCCTCGAGCTTATACATATGGAGCAAAAGATATAGAAGCGAGAGATCATATGCACATGGCCGCACTGATGGCTGGAATTGGTTTTGGTAACACTGTTCCCGGAATTGATCATTCGTTAGGTCATTCTGCAGGTAAAATTTTCGGAATTCACCATGGAATTGCTGTGGGATTGTATTTACCCTATTCCATTGAATTTCAAGCAAAAGTAACAGATAGATGGCAAGATTTATGTCCAATTTTTAATATTTCTGTTGAGGATAAGTCTCGAGAAGACCTTTTCAAGGAGTTTATGGATAAATTGAAAGATTTTATACATTCAATAGACGCTCCCACGAGTGTTAGGGAATTAAGAAAACCAGAAATAACAAAAGTAGATTATATGTCAAAATTAGATTTAATGGTTTCTTATGCTGAAGATGATGCTGTTAGCCTTACATCATACCGACCAATCAATAGTGATTTATATAAGAAAATATTTGAATATGCTTGGGAGGGAAAAGCTATAGATTTTTAATGGTGTTAAATTATGAGCGAAAAACTAATTGGTTATAATGGTAAAGTTGCATTTATTGATTTAGATAATCAGAAAGTTAAAATTAAAGAATTAGATCCTCAGATCGCCAAGGATTATCTTGGAGGGACGGGACTTAGTGCTAAATTAATATATGATAGATTATCAGATGATGATTATGAAACGTTGAAGAAAGATCCAATGTCTGGAATCAATCCTCTTATTTTTGCTACTGGACCAGTTACTGGCACTCTAAGACCTTCTTCAGGTCGATATACGGTCTCGGGAATATCTCCGCATACAGGCATCTGGGGGGAAGGGAGTTCGGGAGGAACTTTCTGCATTTCATTACGAAATAGTGGATTTGATGCTATTGTGATTACAGGAAAATCAAAAAGTCCTATATACATTTATATTCATGATCAATCTATTGAATTCAAGGATGCTAATAACATATGGAGTAAAGATACTTACGAAACGCAGAAAATTATTAAGAGAGAATTAAAAAATAATAACTTACGAGTAGCTACCATCGGAGTTGGAGGAGAAAACCTTGTCAAATACGGTTGCATAATCAATGATGAAGGAAGAGCAATTGGGAGATGTGGTATGGGAACACTCATGGGATCAAAGAAGTTAAAAGCCTTGGCAATCCATGGGACAAGTACTGTTAAAATTGCTGATCCAGCTATTGGCAAAGAGTTTTTGAAACAAGCAGAAGACTTGAAAAAAACTGTATTGTTGAAACAAATGGTACCAATGTTGTTTACATTATATGGCACTAATTGTTATCTAGACATTGGAATGGCTCTTGGAGATCTATCAGGGTATTATTATACTGAAACTGAATTTCTTGCTGAGAAACTTTCTGGAAAAACTCTCAAAGAAGAATATCCCGTCTTAGACTATGGTTGTGCAGGATGTACGATGAGGTGTGGAAAAACAACCATCATTTTAGAAAATGAAAAAGAAATCCGTGTCGATGGACCAGAATATGAATCTGTAGGTGCATTTGGACCACTATGTGGAGTCTTTGATTCAAAGAGCGTGATATTAGCTCATCATATGTGTAATGTCTATGGAATCGATACTATTTCCACCGGTGTAAGCATAGCCTTCTTAATTTATTTAGTTGAAAATAACATTGCAATTGATGAGATTAAATCGAAGCTAGAAACCATAAATTTGGATGAAATTAGGTGGGGGAATGGTGATTTAATCTTGAAACTCATCAATAAAATTTCTGCTAGAAATGGAATTGGAGCTCTTTTAGCAGAGGGTGTACGATTCATGGCAAAAGATTTAGGTGTTGATCCAGAATTAGCCGCTCACGTGAAAGGATTAGAGATTCCAATGCATGATCCCAGAGCCTTTGCTGGTCAAGGGCTAAGTTACATAACCTGTTGCGTGGGTGCAAATCATGAAAAATGTGACTGGTTTTCGACAGAATTGAACCTGGTAGCGTATCCAAAATTACGTATTAAACCGGGGGATAGATATTCAATAAAGGGAAGGGAGAAAGGTGTTATGGCATTTCAAGACCTACGCGCTATTGATGATTCAGCCGTAAATTGTGGATTTGCGAACCCTAGCTTTGATCACATTATTGGATTTATCAATGCTGCCACTGGTTTCGATTATAATAAAAAATCCCTAATGAAAGTGGGTGAGAGAATTAATAATCTCAAACGATTAATTAACGTGAAACTCGGAATAACTAGGGAAGATGATAGATTACCAGACCACATGAAAAAAGTGCTGACTTCTGGCAAAACAGTCGATGTATCTCTTGATTTGGAACCTAACCTAAAGAAATATTACGAATTAAGAGATTGGGATTGGGATACAGGGGCACCTACAAAAGAAAAATTAAAAGAACTAAATATCCTCTAATTTTATTTTAATTTATTTTTAATTTTATTTAAAAGTAAATCTAGTATTTCCTTTAGCAAATTAATGAATTTTGTTAATTATTCAATTTGAGTTATCAATTCTTCTTTATATCCTATTATAACAGTGATAAATCCTTTAAACATGTTATCAATTTCCAGATCTGTCGAATCAATTCTTAAACACTTCAGTGATCGTAATTTCTCTCTTGTAGCGATTATAATTAGGCTTTTTTTACCT
Source organism: uncultured archaeon (assembly GCA_964493715.1). Classification (GTDB taxonomy): domain Archaea; phylum Asgardarchaeota; class Lokiarchaeia; order Sigyniarchaeales; family SOKP01; genus SOKP01. The sequence goes on along the minus strand of CAZBPC010000077.1, from coordinate 5,880 downwards.
AATACTTTTAATATTTTTGGTGTAAATTGCTTATTTCCTCTTCCCAGAATAAAACCTTGAGCTCCTATTGGGGATAAAATGACTCGTACTTGACTAAATTTCTTGATTAAATTTAGGATATCTTGTTCGTTTACATCTTTTTCCACGATTTGCCTATTATAAACAGCATCTATACCCAACAAAGTTTTTGGTAATTCTAATTCGTCAGTAATAGCCTTTACTGTAGTACCTGGACCTAATAGATAGAGAATATCGTTTTTCATATTTTCTGTTATATGAAGAGCTATATTCTTTTTATTAATTTCATGTAAACTCCCTAGTCTTGAAGTATCCTTGCTTGCTTGGATTAAATTCTGTGCTTTTGGTACTTTTAGATATCCATAGAGTTTTGATTCCAAAATTCCCTTCCCATATGAATCTTCATCAATGTCCAATACTTCCCGTTCTTCAAATTCTATATTATTTAAGAAAAAGGCATCGACTAATTCTGCCGCTGCTCGTGCATTAATAGCAAATACCGCGCTAAACATTTTAACTCCTGTAGGTACAGCAATAACAGGTAGATTTAAATCAATCGAATCAAACAAATCTCTAGCAGTTCCATCTCCTCCAAAAAATACAATTAATTCAACTTTTTCTTTGAATAGTAATTTTGCTATGTTCATTGTGTCATTGGAAGATGTTTTTTTTTCAATTAGTCCAATAACTTCATAATTCAATTCTTTAGATTTTAAATAATCTTCACCCATTATACTTGGTGCGGTTAAAAAGGTGATTTTATCCAAATTTTTAACCTCATTTAGAAACTGTTCTATTAATTTTGGAGTCATGGATTTAGCACCCATCTTTAAAGCTTTATTGTATAATTCTCCGTCGGTTCCTTTTAAACCAACAGATCCGCCCAGTCCAGCGATAGGATTGACAATAAATCCAAGTCTTTTCATGAGATCAATACAGATATTTTATGTTAGAGATTTTTCAAATCAATAAAAAGATATTTAGCAAGGAACATTAATCTTCTTATGGAATATTGGGAGAAGCGATTCGCTGATGGAGGTAAAATTTGGGGGATAAAACCGAGTAAAACTGCATATTACGCTCTTGAGCTCTTTAAAAAGCACGATCTTAACAAGTTATTAGTTCCAGGTGCAGGTTATGGTCGAAATACGAAATTGTTCACGGATGCTTATTTAGATGTAATAGCAATTGAAATTTCTGAATCTGCTATAAGTATCGCGAGAAAATTCAATCCAAAAACACAATATTTTCAAGGGTCAGTAATAGATATGCCTTTCTCCAATGATAAATACGACGGAATCTACTGCCATAATTTATTACATTTACTTCTAAAAGATGATCGAATTAAATTCTTGAATAAATGTTATAAGCAATTGAAGTCTAACGGTTATATATTTTTCGTAGTATTTTCCGATAAGGAAAGTAGTTTTGGAGAGGGAAAACGAATTGAAGAAAATACTTTCGAAAGCAAACCATGGAGACCTACTCATTACTTCACAGAGCCTGATTTAAAAGAGCATTTCAAAGATTATTCAGTAATAGAGACGGGATTAATAGAAGAAAGCGAGAATCACGGAGAATTAGGACCCCATTCACACGTTTTAAGATATATTTTTGCCAAAAAAGAAAAAAAATAAAAATTTATTTATCTTTGCCCAGCTTTTTTCGAGCCTTTTTAAGATCACCATCCGTGATCCAATGAACCAATTTTGGAAAGAATCGCATCATCCTCCACAGAAATTTAGCTGAACCTGGAAATATGTAAAGCTTCTTTTTTAGAACGCCAATAAGTATTGTCTCAGCAACTTCTTCAGGTTGTAGAAGACCTGCTCTTTCTGAAATAATATTTAGTTCTTCTGGTCTAGTTTCAGCTTCTTCGTGAAGTCCGGGTGTATCCGTATCAGGGGGAAAAATCATTGATACGCTGATGTTATCGGCCTTATATTCATTTCGTAATACTTCACTTAAACCTACAATCGCAAATTTCGTAGGTGTGTAGGCTGCATAACCCATCAAACCGATAAATCCCGCTACAGAAGACATGTTAATAAAATAGCCCTCTTTTCGCTTTATAAAATGAGGTAATAAAGCTTTTATTGGACATAATTGCCCAAAGAAATTAGTGTTCATGTGGAATCTAAAATTGTCGATAGTTAATTTTTCTGTATAATCTGGCAATGAGATGCCCACGTAGTTAAAAAGATAATCCGGAACTCCAAAATTTTTAATATACTCATTAAACAACGATTCAACTTGATCCATGTTTGAAGTATCACAAGAAATGATTTCTACAAATTGTTTCTCGTTTGTCTTAACGCCTTTTATCTCTTCAGCAGCAGCCTTTAATTTATCTAAAGTTCTTGCCACTATACACACATTTCCGCCTAGCTGAACAAATAGTTTTGCAGTAGCTTTTCCTATACCCTTTGATCCTCCACAAATTATTGCAGATTTTTCCTTAAATGGTTGCTTTTTAAGTAATTTTTCTTTCACCATATCCATCTTCTCCTTTCAGTTATTAATTTATAGCATCATATTGAACCATCCAAAGATTAAAAATATTGGACCGAAGATTAACATTACAGAGACAATAAACATGCTCATGTAAGCATCAAATCCATGCTCTTTTATATTGAATCCCCCATTTTGGAGATTATATGCTAAATCTATCAAGCCTAAAAACATCATACCGCTCGCGGCGGTAATAGTAAAGAAATACCCAAAATCAGCCCCAATTAAAAGCCCAATTGAGCTGATAATCAAATTAGGAAGGACCCATCCAAGATCTGGTAAGGGAAATGATAGTTCATGCTTGTATTCAGTTTCTGACATTTTCCTCTCCTTATTCTTGTATTCAGTGAAGTAAAACATTCCCCAAAAACCGATCAATCCTACAGCTAAAATTATTTGTAAAATAGCAAATATTATGTTTAACATATTAAATTCCTCCGTATTTTATAATTATTATGTTGAAAACTGGAATTAAACTAGTATAAAAATGTAAAGAAAAAAAGGTTAATCATTCGATATTTTTTTAACTTATTTATCAAAATTAGTTAAAAGAAACCTTAAATTAATAAGAAGCAAGATGTATGATATGATATAAAAATACAATTTCTAATAACAATCAAGTAATTAAAGGAACTATGAAATTAAAAAACCCTGTAAACATTATCCTATTGGCGATATCGTTTCTCATTTTTGGCGCTCTTGGAATCGTGTTTATTACGCAGATGGAGCTAATTCCGGGATATAATTGGGATGGTATCTCTAACCAATATCCTGCCGAGCTTAATATTCAACTCACTAACGATTTAAATGATGATGGAGTTCCAGATATAATTTCGAATAGTTATACTCGAAGTGTTGATTTGAAAGATTTAAACAAATATACTCATAATATCACGCAACACGGGGCTATTTATGCCATAGATGGCTTAACAGGATTAGAAATTTGGTCGAAAGAATATAGTACACCTGTACGGAATCTTTTTCCCATAGGAGATATTAATTCGGATGGTTATGAGGATTTTTTTGCAAACATGATAAGAGTTGAGAAGTCATGGGGCGTAGAATCGGGGGATCGATTAAAACCTATTACGATTCCTGATAACTTTACAAATATAATAATAAGTGGAGAGGATGGAAGTTCACTCTCAGGAAATATAACCACAAATTTTGTTGTAGGTGTTATTAGAATCAGTGATTTTGGTGATAACATAGAAGATTTCATATTATTAGAGGGAAAATACTTTGCCCTTCCCGATGATAATTATCATATAAACATGTCTACTTATTTTGTCAATGGTACTAAAACTAATTCTATATTCATGAATGCTTATCTTAATTCTGATGCACATTATGATATCGTTACTCCAGCTTTAAGAGAATTTGATTATAACGGTCAAAATCATGCCCTTTTTCTTAGGGAAAATAATATTACCTTGTATAACACAAGTGCAGATAATTTGTTAGATCCCATTTTTTCTAAAAATGGATTACATATTAGAAGATTCTGTTATGTTGAAGATCTCAACCTTGATGGGATACCCGAGATTTTAACAATAAGTTGGGAAGGGAATGTTAGTCTCTTAAATGGTTTGGATGGAAACCTCATTCATCATTTTATGATCCCAATAACTGAGACTGATGCAGATTTAACCGCAATGAATACACTTATCGATGATGGAATTGCTCATGTTTTGGTTAGTATTACACTTTATAACGAAAGGCAATATTTTGCGTATGTTTATTCCATATCTCTTACTGAACAAAACATTATATGGGAATATTACAAATTTACGCCAGATGAAAATGAGGAAATGCCCCACTGCTTTGTAATAGGGGAAGATTTATCAGGAGATAATAGTGATGAACTTCTGCTTTATTATACTTATACTCCTGTGTTATCGCAAGCTGTTAGACGATTTGTATTAATTGATCCCGGATCAAATTCTGAATTAGCATTAACTAATACTGATTATCATATAAATTCCATTATAACTATTCCCGACATTGATGGTGATGGCAAAAAAGATTATGCTTTTGAGAATGGTGACAGAATTACAGCTCTTGCAACCCAAAAACCAATTGCCATATGGATATCTCCTCTTTTCGAACCTGGAATCGCAATATTCATAATTCTTACTCTCATGCTTCTTTTCGGTCTAATCATACTAATTATTAATGGAAAGAAGTTAAAACCAAAACGCAATAGGTTACAGCAGAGTAAAATGGCAGTCGTAGTTAACGTAGTAGTCATTGTGTTAATGACTATCAGTTTCGTCATGTTTTTAATTCAGTTAAATATTTTCAATAGAACACTCGTTATGGGTGATCCAATGACAGGAGTCACGATTGTATATATCACTACTACGATTATTTGGTTTGGGTTACTTCCATTAACAGCAGGTATCTATAATCAATTCGCTCCTCAATTTGCTTTTGGATTCATTAAGCTCCGTAATTTCTTTTTTAAATTTTCAAAAAACTATAAACATGCCATTTTTGTCGAAGATCTACAAAACAGGAACCAATTAAGTACAATGATTAGACTAAAAAGGGTAATCCTTCCCTTACTACTTTCAATCGCCATTGGTTTCTATTCATACAATACACTTTCCCATATTTTCGGTTTCCCTCAATCTTTCGATATTTTTGGTGGGCAAGAATTCTTCCAGTTTTTGATTGGATATAATCTGTTATGTATCCTTCCAATGGTCCTCACATTTATAATCTTCTCGTTCTTTATTTCGGGAAATTATTTACTTGATGATGCTGGAATTGCCTATTATCTTGAATCAAAAAAACATAGAAGACCTGGAGATATTGAGCCTATCAGTATATGGGCGCAATCAATTATCAAAGGTATTGCGGGATTTTCAGCAATAATAACTTTTTTCGCATTTTTTCAGACCGTAGATTTTTCTGGATTCTTCACTGGAACAGATAATAATGCTATTTTCATGTTTATATTCGGAATTTTCCTTATTACAGTAATGTTCTATGGGACACCATTCCTCACCTCATTCTCTTACATATTATTAGCAATTGAGGTAATGGATTATTCTAATGATTACAATTCTGAAAAACTCTATAAGATAATGCAAAAACATGGATATGACACAACACCCAGAAAACTGACTAACCTATTTCCTTCAGGTTTTGAAGATCTAAGGAGAAATCCTGAATCTACCAAAAAGAAAAAGAAAGTAAATACAAATTAAATTTTCTTATTTTTTTATTTTATAATTATTTTAGATATATCCTAATATTTTACATCTTTTAATTTATATGGCGGTACGCCCACTTCAGACATTCCTCCATCCACAGGAAAACAATGCCCTGTAATATAATTTGACA
>CAZBPC010000076.1:0-16007 GCA_964493715.1 uncultured archaeon | reverse complement strand
GGTCAAAGAAGATTTCTCGAATCATTATCAAGTTATGCTCGTCAATTCTTAGGGGAAATGGATAAACCAGACGTGGATTCAATTGAGGGATTATCGCCTGCCATAGCAATTGAACAAAAAGCTCTTTCAAAAAATCCAAGAAGTACTGTGGGGACTGTTACAGAGATTTATGACTATTATCGATTACTTTTTGCTAACATTGGGATACCGCATTGTCCTAATTGCGGGAAGCAGATTAAACCGCAAACGCCTCAACAAATTATTAATCAAGTATTGGAAGTAATCCCCGAAAGTGAAAAATTCCTCATTAAGGCACCTGTTATTAGAGATCGAAAAGGGGAATATAAAGATCTACTTCAAGATCTTAAGAAAAAAGGGTTTTTACGGGTAGAAATTGACGGAATTCAATATACTTTAGATGAGGATATAACGATGGATAAAAATGTAAAACATACTATTAGTATAATCGTCGATAGGTTAGTAATGTCGAAAGAAGATATTCGTACACGTTTAGCAGATTCAATAGAAAAAGCTCTTGAATTAACAGAAGGCATTGTTTCGATTCAAATTTTAGATGGAGAGGAAAATATTTATTCGGAACATCTTGCTTGTATTGATTGCGGGATATCTTTTCCTCAATTAGACCATAAAATGTTTTCATTCAACATACCACATGGAAGTTGCAAATACTGTAGCGGTTTAGGCACTGTTATGGAGTTTAATTCAAGTTTAGTCATAGGAACTGATATGAATGTACCAATTCAAGACACTCCAATTAGGAATATCCCCGGTTTTGGAACGCTAACAGCTTATTCTTGGCAAATGTTAGAACAAGTTGCTAAACATTATGGATTTGATACTGATGAGACTCCCATCAATGAGATTGGTTCGGAAAAATTACAAAAATTGCTATATGGATCTGATGATGAGCTAATTGAATTCAAACTTGAAAGAGATAATGAAAATTCTAAATATGAAAATAATAATGGAGTTTCTCAAGGATTGTGGCAATATACAAGAACTTTTGAAGGAATCATTCCCATGCTTCATAGAAGGTACATGGAAACCTCTTCAGAATGGGCTAGAGATATTTATGAAGGTTTTATGAATCAAATTGAATGTCCGCGATGTAATGGTCAGAGATTGAAACCTGAGAGTTTATCCGTGACCATTAAAGATAATAATATCGCAGATTTATCTGCTCTATCCGTTAAAGATTCCATATCGTTTTTTAAGGATCTCAATCTAAATGAAACCGAACTAATTATTGTAAAAGATGTGTTAAAAGAAATCAATGATAGATTATCATTCTTAGATAATGTGGGCTTAGATTATATAAATTTAAGTCGTCGTTCTCATACTCTGTCAGTTGGGGAAGCTGAAAGGATAAGATTGGCAACGCAGTTAGGTTCAAGTCTCGTGGGAGTACTATATGTGTTAGATGAACCTTCTGTCGGATTACATCAAAGAGATATCTCTCGGTTAATTAAAATGCTTAAAAAGTTGAGAGATATGGGAAATACGGTCATAGTTGTCGAACATGATGATGAGATAATGAAAAATGCAGATCACATAATAGACTTGGGGCCACTTGCTGGAGAGCTTGGTGGAGAAATCGTAGCGGAAGGATCTTTAGATGATATCCTCAAATCAGGAACTCTTACAGGAAAATATTTGTCCGGGAAGGAAAAGATTGACACTCCCAAAAAGAGAAGAACCCTTAGTGATCAATTTTTGGAAATTAAGGGTGTTCGTGAAAATAATTTGAAAAATATTGATGTAAAAATCCCACTAGGTGTTTTTACGTGCATAACTGGCGTTTCTGGAGCAGGTAAAACAAGTTTAATACTCGATTGTTTATTTAAAGGCTTACATAATCTCATTAACACCAGAAGTTCAAAACTAACACCAGGAGATTATGATGAAATAATTGGGTACAAGAATATAGATAAAATTATCAATATTGACCAATCTCCCATTGGTAGAACACCTCGTTCTGTACCAGCAACTTATACAAAAGCTTTAGATGTCATAAGGGATATATTCGCACAACTTCCTGAGGCAAGAGAAAGAGGATATAAAAAAGGCAGATTTAGTTTTAATACAAAACATGGTCAGTGCAAGAAATGTAACGGAACGGGTTTTATCTTAAAAGAGATGTACTTCTTACCAGATATATACATACGCTGTGATTTATGCATGGGAAAGAGATATAACGCTGAAACACTTGAAATTAAATTTCATAGAAAGTCGATATCCGATGTTTTAAAAATGACATTTCATCAAGCCTTAGAATTTTTTGAAAATATACCTAGTTTAAATCAAACCATAAAGACAGTAGTAGATGTAGGTTTAGGGTATTTAGAATTAGGGCAATCATCTACCACCTTAAGTGGAGGGGAATCACAAAGGATTAAAATAGCGAGAGAACTAAGAAAAACTAGTACTGGGAATACACTATATATCTTAGATGAGCCCACAGTTGGATTACATGCCTATGATATAAATTCGTTACTAGCTGTTTTGCAAAAATTAGTTGAAAAAGGGAATACAGTTGTAATTATTGAGCATAATATGGATGTCGTTAAATCTGCTGATTTTATAATAGATATTGGTCCAGAAGGGGGAGAAAAAGGAGGTAGAATCGTTGCTCAAGGTAGCCCTGAAGAGTTAATAAAAAATACGAAATCCTACACCGCAAAATATCTCAAAAAATATCTTTAATAGATACACTCTTTCCATTCCTTCTCATATTTGTGAAATTAAATTTCATTTTATCTTTAGAGATAATCATAATGGGTTAGATCTTGTTTATCCTTTACTCAAAAATCTATTAAATTAAATGAATGACAAAAACTCTTTAACTTTTAGACGCCTATAAATAATTAAAAATATTAATATTAAAACTATTCAATAAAGAAGTTGTAGAAAATTATGGCTGATGGAACAAAAGAAAAAGTCATTAGAGCTCCAATAGCTTGTATATTAGGGCATATAGATCATGGTAAAACTTCACTTCTAGATTATATTCGAGGTACTATAGTCCAGCAAAGGGAGGCGGCTGGAATTACTCAACATATTGGTGCTTCCTATTTTCCAATGAGTGATATTAAAGCATTTTTAAGAAAATCAAAACAAGAATTTGCTGATAAGGATATTAAGTTGCCGGGTATATTAGTAATAGATACACCCGGACATGCTGCTTTTTTAAACTTGAGGAAGCGAGGGGGTGCTGTGGCGGATATTGCTATTTTGGTTATTGATGTTACTGCTGGTACCATGCCAATCACTTGGGAGTCAGTAAGAATATTACGAGAACGAAAAACTCCGTTTATAATTGCTGCTAATAAGATTGACAGAATTTCTGGGTGGAAATCTAAAGCAAACGCTGATTTCTTAGACACTTATAACTCGCAAAAACAACACGTGAGAGATTTTTTAGATGAAAAAATATTTCAAATCATTGGAAATTTCCTTGAAGAAGGATTTAAAGATTTAGATCGCTATGATAAAATAACTGATTTTACCAAAAAAATAGCAATTGTACCCACAAGCGCGAAAACTGGTGAAGGAATTTCTACCTTATTGATGATTTTAATGGGTTTAGTTCAACAATATCTGACAACAAACTTACAATTTTCAGAAGGTCCTGCAAAAGGCGTAGTTTTAGAAGTAAAAAAGGAAAAAGGTCAAGGAGTCACCACGGATATCTTAATTTATGATGGAGTATTACATAAAAGCGATGATTTTTATGTAGGTGGGCTGGAAAAACCTATTAAATCAAAGGTCCGAGCGATACTCCGTCCAAAACCTCTTGATGAGATTCGTGATCCTCGTCAGAAATTTGACTCTGAAGATTTTGTAAGTGCCGCTGCGGGAATTAGAATTCTGGCTCCAAATATTGATGATGTAGTTGCAGGATCCCCATTTAAAGTAATTAGTTCACCTTCTGAAGAAGAAAGGATATATAATGAGATTAATGATGAAGTACAAGCAATTAGAATTAAAACCGATAAAGCCGGGGTAGTTTTAAAAGCTGATACCCTTGGATCATTAGAGGCACTGGAGAATCATTTCACTTTAAATGGTGTAAAAATAAGCATAGCAGATGTAGGACCTATCAAAAAAGAAGATGTGATTAATGCCAATATCGTAAAAGTCTTTGATCCCTATTCTGCTGCCGTTCTTGGTTTTAACGTTAAAATACTACCCGAAGCTCAAGAACAAGCCATAACAGATAATATTAGGATTTTTACGAATAACGTTATTTATCGATTATTAGAAGACTATATTGAGTATGCAGAAGTAAGAAAAGCTGAAGACACCGCGAAAGGATTAAGTGAATTAACATTACCAGCTAAATTAAAAATGTTACCCGATTATATCTTTAGAAATTCTGATCCCGCTGTATTTGGCGTAAAAGTGGAAGCAGGAACGCTTCTGCCAAGAGTACCATTGGTTACTGATAAAGGAAAAAAAATACGGCGAATCCATCAAATTCAAGATAAAGGAAAGACTCTGGATCTTGCAGAAAAAGATTCTGAAGTCGCAATTTCCATTCGTGGAATAGAAATTGGAAAAGATTTAGGTAAAGATGAGACACTTTTTGTAAGTATTCCAGAATCTCACGTGAGACAATTGCTAGGAAAATTTGTTAATGAACTCACAACCGACCAAAAAAGTGCTCTAAAAGAATATATAATACTCATGAGAAAGGTAAATCACCCCTGGTGGGGAATGTAACTCGATAATTATATCTCAACGGTTTGAGTCATCCAAAAAGTTATAATCAAAGACTCAGTATTTTAATTTAACATAACATTCATCCAATCAATTCTCACTATTTTTAAATCACATGTCAAATTTCGAGCAAATATACAAGAATGTATTAAAGGATATCGTACCAACGATAAACGAAATTTCAACCATTAATCACGTAGTCCACAAATTAAAAATTTTGCTAGAAAAAAGAGCTCGAGAAGAAGACTTTCAATATACTACCATGGAACCTCAAGGTTCAACGGGTATTAAGCAAACTCAATTAAGGAATGACTTTGATATAGATTTTTTTATAGGATTAAATTTCAATGAATTCAAACCAAAATATGAAGGATTGAGCAAGAGCAAACGTAAAAAAGAATCCAAGAAGGATTTTCTCTTTTTATGTAATGAATGGATAATCAAGGCATTATACACGGAAGAGTTCAAAAACCCTAACTTGTTATATGCAGAACATCCATATGTTAAAGTTGATTACATTTCAGATAAAATTGCCCTAAAAATAGATCTTGTTTTATATTTTGATTTAACATTGGAGTACATAAAAAAATACGGACCTATCACTGCTGTTGATCGCTCTCCTTGGCATGGACGATTTGTCAGAGACAATCTTACTGAAGTTCAAAAAAATGACGCAAGGCTATTAAAACAATTCTTTAAATCCTGCCACTGTTATGGTGATAAGAGTGCAGTAGGAAAAGCAGGATTTATTGGGTATAGTGCAGAATTACTCATTTATCATTATGGAAACTTACAAAACTTATTTACCAACTTTAAGAATTTAACTCGAACTCCTCTTGATTACTACAATAGATCCATTAAAGAGATACGAAGAAAGCTTCACATGCGTGATGATGCTTTAATCATCATTGATCCAATAGACCAAAATCGAAATGTTGCAGCAGCAATTTCTGAAAGATCGTATAGATATTGTAACTACCAAATTCAAGAATTCCTAAAAAATCCTAAAGAAGACATTTTTAAAATTGCAGAAATCCCCGAATATAAAGAACTAAAAAATGGTGATACACTTAACAATAATCTCTTTATCATAGAACTCATTAATTTAAATCAAGAAATACATTATACGGTAAATAGAGATAAATTATATTCCCTTGGAGATAGTATTAAGTCAAATGGCGAAATTGAACCTTCTCATACAAAGAGATTTGAAAAAATTGAATTTGAAGTATATTTTGAAGATGATAGTGAAGAATACAACATAGCAATTTATTGTTCAAATCCAACAATATCAAAATCTTACCTCCGAAAGGGACCCCCAATAAAAGAAAAATCCCATGCGAATAAATTCAAGGTGAAAAATCCTAATTATATTGAAAAAAAAGGGTATCTCTGGATTGAAACCACTCGAGATTATACTGAATTTATAGATTTCCTCAAAAATTTTGTTGCTCTTAAACTCCCCGATAATTTTGAAATAAGGAATATATCAAAATCTGCAAATGCAACTACAATTTCAAGTAAAAAAGCAATTTACGTCTTAAGAAACATGGTTTTACCATTTTGTTATGAAAGAGCAAGAGTTTCTCCTAAATCCTAAAATTTCTAGAAGCTTCAATAAAATTTTTATCTCTTATCTCTATATTTTATCATTACTTTCATTATATCTCCATTTTTTGGTCTATTCGTAAAAAAAAATGCTTGAGCTTTTTCAAAATATTTTGCATTTATCTCTTTTTGTTTTATCATATCCTTTATTATAAATATAATAAGATCTACTTGTTCATTGAATTTAGTAATCTCCTGCACATAGACAAGTCGATTATCAATCCCTTTAAGAATGACATGTATTCTAATATAAATATGAATAGAAAATGGTATAAATTTATATAACTCTATTTGATGTAATTTTGATAAAAACTGAATGTGATCTTTCATTGTAGGATTGTTAAAATTAATCCTATTTAAAGTATTAAGATGTTCCTTTAAATCGTTAAGACTATAATTATTCTTTTTATAGTTATTTTGAAAATCACAGAAACTATTATAGAGTTTTCTTTTTCTTATTTCAAATTTTACCTTTTTAATCCAATTTAGAGTATGAGAATTCTTTTCAAGCTTATAACTTTTTTCAAATAATTGAAGAGCTTTTTCCTCTTGTCCTGTAAAGACATAAGCTTCAGCCATTGTATCTAATACAATGAGATTTTCAGGATATAGCTGAAATGCTTCTTTAGCAACTTGTAAGGCTTCATTAAATCGACCGTTCTGGATTTTTTTTATAAAACTGATTGGAGTTCTCATAATTTGCCAAAAAGGATCCTCTCCCTCATTTAAAATAGTATTACATAATTCCTCTATTTTTTTGAGATCTTTTTTAAATTCTTCCAAAATGCTCAATTATAATTTTATCTGATCCATAAAAACTAAAATGGATTTTAGTATGGGTTTAAAATAGGTTTTAAAAATTTGTTCTTTAAATATGAGCAGACTAAATTAGATATAAAAAGTTGAATTTTATGTATGATGATCTATCCTATTTGGACTATGAGGAAGATAATGATTTCCAGAATTGGTATAATATCGAATGCGTTCAAGTGATTAAAGATCTTTCCAGACAAATCCGGACTTTATTAAATTATAGAGCTTCGGTTATATATCACAGATTACGCTCTAATGAGATTAACAACGATAGTAAGGGAATTGTAAAATTTCAAGCGAAAAAATATAAGTTTGAATCTTTAGCATTAAGTTATATTAAGTTATTAAATAAACTCAAGGATAATGGAATTACTGCGAAAAGATTTCAATATCTATTATACTTTAGAAATAATGTTAACTCCTCTCTTTTAAAGGACTTAGTGAACTTAACTAATCAATTATTTATATTAATTCATTATTTTTCTGAAGAAAATATGCTCTTGCGACCTGCTTTTTTTAAAGTTATAATGAAGATAGCTCAAGAAGCATGTAAGACACGAATGTACCTAAATAGACAACAATTTGAGTTCTATGAGGAATTGTGTGGGGACTATAAATCCATAGAAAATGAAATTGAAATGCTAAATCCTAATCCTATCCAACAAAAAAATAATCGAAAAAAGGGGGAAATGGTTAAATTATGAAGTCGTGTTCTATTGCAAGTCGGAAAACTGTAGAGGAGGATCGAATAGCAATCTGTCCTAATTTTGGATGTGAAAAAATAATTAGAGTCAAACCATTGAAACTTGGATTTCTGGGATTTGGTAAATATCCAAAATGCAAAATACATCAAATCCCAATGGTCTATGTTGATGAAAGAATTGTAGATTTTGTAGATGCTGCTCTCTCTTGTCTATTTGATATTTCTTGCTTACCTTCTCATGATTTGCTTTCTACTATTAAAAAAGAAATCCCTAAAGAAACTGAATCCTTCATTAGAAAGTGGGTATATTGTATTACAACTGGAAGAGGTGCTCCAATCATTTCAAAGTATATAGATTCAATTTCCAATTCATATCTTAAACAATTATCTAAAAAACAACTAACATTTCTAAAAAACGATATTAAATCTGAGAAAATTAAAAAATTTCAGGTTATTAAAGATGGTATTCAAGAAATAACAAAACAGTACACACGATTGCTTAAACATCTCAAAATCCACCACGAAGTATTTAATGATCTTATAGTGCTTAACCCACCATCTCCTAAGTTAAAAAAGATACTTTCTGACTGGTTAGAAAAATATAAACTAGCGGAAAAAGAGATTTTTTCATTTGGAAACACTCAAGAAATTTCTCTCTCTAAAATTAAGACGCTTTACGATTCTATCCTTAATATGGGAATATGCATGTGTGTTCTTGGATATTCGACTAAAAAAAGAGAAAACGCTACTCAAAAAATTACAGCTTTTGATCGATTTAATGCTTATTTCGATTTCTTTTCAAATGGATTAACCAAAAAATTTACTAAATCGGATATTGAAGAACTTATAATGAATTGTAACAATACTGTTAATCGTATAAGAAAGGTGGAGTTTAAAATAGATGAATATACAGAGCACCAAAAATTAATAATTAATATGGCTAATGTTCATATTCCACAATTAATAAAAACTCTACCGGCTAACGCCCTTAGAGAAATATTAATTGAAAATCATATTATAACGAAGAGACAGAATGTAAATTCAACCTGGGATGAACTTTATAATATGATATATGAAAATAAGTTAGAAAAAAAATTAGAAACTATTATCTTCAACTATAAAGGAAAATGGTCATGGGCAGCACAATTAGCTAAATTCATTGATACATATAAAAATGGAATCTATAAATTTGGGCGATCTGAATTTACGCGAAGAATGAGTGATCAAAAATTAAAAAGTGTACCTTATAGTGAAGTAGCATTCCATCCAACTAAAATTGAAATGCTTTTCGATTATTTTCTTCAAATAGATAAAATGGAAATAGATATTAATAAACGTAAAGATATTCTGATGAAAATCAAGGATTATTCTAGTAATGTATTAGGAATTAATTACTTGACTTATAAAGATGTTCAAAATAAACCCAACTGGATTTTATTTAAAGCATTACAGAGAGTAATTTCTAACAAATATAATCGATTTGTAAGCCTCTCTGAAATTGGGCAAGAAATTCTTGGAGATGGATCAATAGGATTAGTAACAAAATATTATTTTAGGAATGATTTAAGTAAAAATACCCTTAAACGGATTAGAAACTATTGTAATCAAAATATTTTGAATAAAGAAGATAGAAAATTTATCGACAGTATGATTATTGCATTAGCACGATTCTCTGGTATCTTTATAATTGCTGTTGAGAAATCGTTTATCAAATATAAAGAACACAAACTAGTAGATAATTTAATCAATGCATTAGGAAAACTAAAGATATCAGAGGGCTGGAGAAGTGAATATCCCACCATTAATGAATTAACTGAATTTTTTGGAATAGATATTGAGCCAAAACTAAGCGATAGAGAAAATCAATTATACAGAGTTTTTTATCCCAGAGATTTCATAAAAATTTCTAGGATATTAAATGATAAATTAGCTAAAATTGATAAAAAAGCATATTCTGATATTTTAACATATATTAGGGTGTATCAAAAAATTGATAGAGTTAATGAAATTAAAAGTCAATATCCTGATTATAATTCTTACCTAAAAAGAAAATCTTTAGAGCTATATGGTAATGTAAATTCTAAACATTCCTCCGACTGGTCTAAAAAAAGGGATGGCATCCTTGGAGAACAAGTATTTTCTCTGCAGGGTTTTGTAAAAAAAAGTAGAAACACTAAAAATTCACTAACTCAATTGGAATATATGTTTGACGCTTTCACAGGAAATATATATAGAAGAGATAAAAAGTACAAGAGTGGGCGATCTGTTTGGGAGTTGCATCATATCGATTTTGATAAAACTAATAATGATCCAGATAATTTATTATGGGTAATGAAAGAGGTAAATCCAAATTTGGGAATTACAAGTCATATTACAAATTTTAGCAATGAAATTGAAAAGAGAAACTATATCGGTATAGGAATGATGATTAAAGCTGCTCTAAAATATGGATATGCCCCTAGATTTTGGTCATTAAAACAACAAGCAGAATTTTATGAAATAATGCCAAAATATGATATGCGGACGATCTTATAAAATCCTTTTCTTAATAATAAAAATAAAATGGAAAATAATCCCATTTCAATTTATCACCTATTTACACAAAATTTTTATGATTTCATTCACTTCTCTTTATATTCATAACATTAGAATTATATAATATAATATAAAAAGTGAAGTATATATGGTTAAAGTAAAAAACCCTGAAGATATCGCCCGCATGGTAACAAGTACGAACTTTGAAAAAAAGAGAATCTTTTCTATAGTCGCCCACATAGATATTTAAAGGACAATTAGTCTCTAAACTAGAGCATGGGAAGACTACAGCTTCAGATTATCTCTTGCGTCGCGCTGGTTTAATGAGAGAAGAAGATGCTGGTCAGCTCCAAATGACTGATTCAGATTTAGAATAAGAATTACTTATTTTACTGAAAGAAGAGGAGCAAGCCAGAGGAATCACAATCTTCACGTCTGTTGTTTTGCTTTCATTCGAAGACTCGCGAACACCTGAAGACAAAGAGCCCTATATCTTCCAGATTAATGATACACCCGGACATATCTCATTTACGGGAGAAGTTTCACGAGCCCTTCGGGGTTCTGATGGTGCTATTATTTTAGTTGATGCTCTTGAAGGTGTCATGACACAAACTGAGACAAATATTAGACTTGCTGTAGGAGAAGAGTATTGTAAGCCCGTGTTATTTATTAACAAGGTGGATCGCTTAATAAGTGAACTAAAACTCACTCCTCAAGCAACATTTGAAAAAATTGATAAAATTTCAATGCAAGTAAATGATTTAATTAAAAAAATTCGTCCTGAAGGTTCAGATTGGGGCGTCGATTTTTCAAAGAATAGCGTTGCTGTAGGTTCAGCTAAACACGGTTGGGGTTTCACTTATGAAATCTTACTTGAAAAAGGATTAAAACCTCAAGATGTGTTTCAAAAATATAATGAAGGAAATATTCAATGGTTACGTGATAATCTTCCATTAGATGAACCAATGTTGAGAATGGTTGTAGATCATCTACCCAACCCAACAGCTGCTGCAAAATATCGAATTCCCCACATTTGGGGTGGAGACTTGGATTCTGATTTAGGGAAAGCTCTTGTAGCAAGTGATCCTAATGGCCCTCTCTATGGAATGATTACTAAAATTTTTCTTGATCCAAAGAAGAATTATCAAGCAACCCTTATTGGTAGAGTATTTTCTGGTACATTTCATCATACAGACTCAATTTATTTAGTTGGCAGTAGAACGTCAAATAGAGTTAAACGACTTGGAGTGATGGAAATCACCGATATATTAGATGTTGAAAAAATTCCCGCGGGAAATTTATTCGCAATTTATGGTTTTATTTGTCCCTCTGGTGAAACATTTTTAAATGCTAATGATGTACCAAGAGATAAAGAAGCACAAGCAGCGCTTCCATCATTTGAAAAAATTAGCTATGCTTGTGAAGCAGTAGTATCACGAAGCATTAAAGCACAAGATCCACATGATATAGCAAAACTTGGAGATGTAGTTGGAAAATGGCTCCAAGCTGATCCAACAGCAAAATTCCGTCTTGATAAAGAATCAATGGAATACATTCTCTCTGGCATTGATCCACTTCAAATTGATATCCTCACCAAGCGTATTAACAATCAAGTAAAAATTGATATTGGAGAACCTATTATCGTTTACAGGGAAAAGATTACAACAAAAAGCAAGGAATTTCATACCAAATCCTCTAATAGTCATAACAGAATGCTTATGTACATGGAACCTCTTGATGAAACAACAGAAACGTTAATAGAAAGAGGAGGTATCAACGAATTGATGGATGATAAAACCAAAGCAAAAATATTACGTGAAGAAGCAGGATGGGATGCCAAAGAAGCACGCCGAATTGTTGATGTGTACAATGGAAATCTGTTAGTTAATGGTACTACCGGACTCCAAAGGTTTGATAGGATCAAATCTTATTTATCTGCAGCATTTAGAGAATGGCTAGAGGGCGCTATATTAGCAAAAGAACCCGCTGCCGGTATAAAAGTCGTTTTTACTGATTTAACCATTCACGAAGATCCCGCACATACAGGATACAATCAAATTGCTAGTATGAGCTTCTCTGCTTTTTCTATGGCAATGTTAAGTGCTAAACCACATTTATTTGAACCAGTTCAGAAAATAGACGTTAAAACACCACAAGGAACAGAATCAGGTGTATTAGGAATTATCAATAAACACAGAGGTAGAGTCCTAAACGTGATACCTGAAGGAGAATACGTGCGTGTTCAAGGACAACTTCCCGCAGCAGAATTAATAGGAATTGCTGATGAGATCAGAGGATCAACTCAAGGGAGAGCATTTTTCGGATACGAATTCTTAGGGTTTGAAAAGGTTCCTGGAAGCATCGAAGAAGACCTGATTATGGAAATTCGAAAACGGAAGGGAATGGCTCTAGAAATGCCAAAAAGTGCAAGTTGGGAGAGATTTTTATACAAGAAATCGTAAATCCGTTTCAATAATGTAATTCTTTTCTATTATTATCTATTCTATTTATTAAGAGTATTAATTAATTTAGATATTGAAAATTTTGATTAATTCTTGTGTGTTATTCACTAAAATATCAGGTTCATGCTGAAGTAATATCTCTTTCTTAGCTAACCCACTCGATACACATATCATTCTAACGCCTGCTGCTTTTCCTGCATCAATATCAGTTGTCATGTCTCCTATAAAAATAGCTTGGGAGGGTTTTATCTTCCATATTTCAAGAATTTTAATAATGCCTTCTGGATCGGGTTTCACTTTTGAGACGTCATTAAAACCAATAATGGGATCGAAAAATTTAGTCAAATTGAACTTAGTTAGGACATCTTCTGCATAGGAGCTTTTATTATTAGTCAATATAGCCAATTTCAACTTTTTTTTAGATAGATTACTAATTAATTTATCAATTTCCTTGAATAATTTAGATTCTGCATCTTTATATTTGTTGAATTGCGTAAATAAATAAATTCCTATTCTTAATTTCTTTAAAAAGCTTAATCTCTCTAAAAATTTGATATCTAATAAGTTATAGGAATTTAGAATTATTTCGGGGACGGGATAATTTTGAATATCTTCTATAAGATGAGCAATTTCTTCCATCACTTCATCAAGACTTACTTTCATCTTATATTTTTCTATTCCATCATCAACGGCTTTTTTTATAGCCTCGGTGATATCATAAATGACCCCATCCAAGTCAAAAATGATGCCTTTAAATTCATCTAAATTTAATTCATTCATGACAATTTGATTAAAGCACTAATTAAATTTATTGAAAGAACCTTAAAATTTAAAGAATTAGATTGTCATTATGATCTTAATAGAAAATAAATATTCGTTTTTTACATTTAAAAATTGACTGAAGACGAAAAAAATCACTCTGAAGATGAGCAAGAGAGAGAAAATCCCGATTTAGATAATCTTCAAGATGATTTGAATACATATCTTGAAGAGATGAAATCACTTGAAACTGATTTCTCTGATATGGATGATCTCGATTTTGAAGAAATAAAAGATATGCAAGATGCCATAAGTAAAATGCGTGAAATAGACGCATTAGATGAAGATAATCCCATTGAATCTATCTCAGTGGATACGACTGAAGAAGTTCAAAAGTCAACCAATGAAAATGAGAGATATATTGCTGGAAAGGAATCGTTATTAACAGACTTTTCAGATCTTGATGAAATTGGATTTGAAGAGCTTAAAGAAATGGAAGAAGCAATGAAATCAGTTAGACAGGAAGATATGACTTCACAATTAGAACATAATATTTCAATACCATCAACATCCGGAATATCAAGCGAGTTGGAAAAACGAATAGAACAAGAATTATTGGATCGGAAAGATGTAGTAGGAAAGGAAATCATAACTCCTGAAAAATTCATAGAACAAGCAAGCAACAAACGAGATAAGATATGGTATCATGCTCTTCATTACATGGTATATCAATCCGAGGATCACACTGCGAGTAAACAACTATTGTATGAAATGTTAAAAGAGGTAACAAGTAAGAGCCCCATCGATCCTATCCCAGAACACCAATTTTACTTTGGTTTAGGGTATATATTAAGATTAACACTTAATGATAAACAAATCGTTCGATATCTAAGAGGAAGCAAGTTTCAAGTCAATGTAGCCGTGAAAGGGCTAAAAGAGATCTTGGATCAAGTCGGAGAACCAATCAACACTCGTCCTGTTATCAAGGAGGAAGAAAGGAAGCAAATGATTGAAGATTTTCTCAAAGATGATTTTTTGGATATTTGAATCTCTTTTACTTTATTTTATTATGACGCAAAAACCATCATTATTGATCATCGGAAACTCTAATGTTGGTAAAAGTTCAATTACACGATTACTTCTATCCAACCCACGCAAATTCAAAGGGAAAAGTGGAAAATCTCCCGGAAGTACTTTATTAATTAGACCAATAACTCAACTTAATATGAAATTTCAAGTTATAGATTTACCTGGATTTGGTTACATGAGTCATTCAAGTCATAGAAGGGCAGAACATGTAAAGAAACAAATTGTTGTACATATAGAGAAGCATCATAAGGATTATTTTTTGTGTTTCATCGTGCTTAATATCTTAAGAATTGAAGATGAAATTCAGAAATATTTTATTGAGAATAAACACACAATACCACTAAGTCTTGAATTAATAAAATTCCTTAAAGAATTTGATATTCCTCTATTAATCATTTTAAACAAAATTGATAAAGTATCAAATTTCGATAGAACCAAGAATATCAACCTATTTTTGAAGTCTGCTGAAGAATTCGGATTGGAACTCACGCACCTTGATCAATTCTTCAAAGGAAATAATTCAAGAATACCATTCATAGAATTTTCTGCTTTGAATAAGGAGAACCTTGATAAATTAAAGAAGATGATAAAACATTGTCTCTAATCTTAAAAAATTTACATGTTTGTTCTTGTTGATGAATTAAAACTAGTAGATTTAAAAACCAATGATATTCCTAATGTATTGTTTTAAATCTTCATATTCTCTTAAACTAGGAAAATTGGGATATTCTTCCTCAACATTTACGGGCGGTCTAAAAAGGATTCCATGTTCTGCAGTTTTCAACATTTCAATATCATTATACGAATCCCCAATTGCTATGGCAGAATAATTCATCTCATTAAATTTTTGCAATGTTACCCTTTTCATTTCTTTGATTCTCAAAACATAATCGATAATTATCCCCTCATCATTTACTTTAAGGTTATGACAGAATGCAAACGGATTTCCTAATTTCTTCAAAAGCGGCATAGCAAACTCTTTAAAACTATCGGTCACGATAATAATTTGTGTATACTTATTCAACCATGTTATAAATTTAATAGCTCCTTCTAAAGGATCAATTGTAGTTATTATTTTTTGAATCATGGGTAAAGTTATTCCATTTTCTTGCAGAATTTGTAATCTTCTTGTCATTAATTTATCGTAATTAGGCTCATCTCTAGTTGTTATTTTGAGCTCCTCTATTCCTGTTTTTAAAGCAACATTTATCCATATTTCAGGAACAAGAACGCCCTCTAAATCTAAACAGACAATATGCATGATTAAAAAAGAAAATTCGAAATACTTTTTATTTTTA
>CAZBPC010000075.1:0-16269 GCA_964493715.1 uncultured archaeon | reverse complement strand
TAAATTAAGTATAAATATGAGCTTGACCTAATTCTTATAACGATTTTGACAAAAAAAAGGTCTTGAAGCATTAGAATTGATAAATTATTTTAAGAAATACTATTCAACTCGTTGATTTTTGATTCCTATTTCTAATAATGTGTTATAAGGGGAAATTTTTAATACAAATGTAGTTTTTCCCAATTTGTCATGGTAAAAAGGATTAATTTCCCATTTACGGCAATACTCGGTCAAGATAGAATGAAAATGGGGCTCATTTTGAATGTAATTGACCCTCAAATTAGTGGAGTCTTGCTAACTGGGCAACAAGGAACTGGAAAATCGACTGCTGTGAGAAGCTTGGTTGAGGTCATGCCTGAAATTGAAGTGGTTAAAGGATGCGTATTTTCTTGCGATCCGAATTTAGAATCCGAAGATTTATGTGATGAGTGTCGCGAAAAGAGAAAAAATGGCACAATTGAGCTTGAAAAGAGGAAAATGCGAATTACAGAGTTGCCCTTAGGGGTAACAGAAGACATGGTTTGCGGTGCGCTCTCTATTGATAAAGTCCTCACTGAAGGAATCCGAAGCCTTCATCCAGGGTTACTTGCTAAAGCAAATCGGGGCATATTATATGTAGATGAGATTAATTTACTCCAAGATCATATAGTTGATGTCTTATTAGACTCTGCCGCATCTGGAGTGAACATCATTGAACGTGAAGGAATTTCAGTGGCTCATCCCTCTCGATTTGTATTGGTCGGTAGTATGAACCCCGAGGAAGGAGAACTCAGGCCGCAAATAGCGGATCGTCTTGGATTGGAGGTTAAAATTAAAGCACCTCGAGATCGTAAGCTACGAGCAGACATAACTCGGAGTGTAATCGAGTTTGATGATAATCCCAAAGAATTTATCAAACCTTTCGAACATGAACAAGAATTACTAAAGACCAAGATTATAAAAGCGAGACAAATTCTTAAAGATGTCGTAGTTCCTATATCTGTTTTTGAATTTGTATCGGAGATTGTAAGTGAATTGGGTATTTTTTCTCAACGAGCAGACATAACTTTCATTCGATGTGCACGTGCTCATGCAGCTTTGGAAGGAAGAAAAGAAATTGCTGAAGAAGATTTAAATATCGCCCTCGATCTTGTTTTCGAGCATAGGATTCAATCTCTACATTATGAAATGACACCCGAAGAAGTTAAGGCTAAAATTACTGAGGTTTACGGAAAATTACAGAGAATTCCTCTTTAAGCCGGACAAATTGAAAAAGCTTATGAGGATCCTAGAGCTTATCAACCCAGTAAAGATACTGAAGGGCCTTTAAAACATGATGATACGCCTCAAAATGAGTTCAAGCGACAATCCATTGACCCTAGAAAGGTAAAGGTTCCTGAAACTAAAGAGCAAAAGCTTCCTCCTCCTAAATATCCTGACAATAAAAAACGGAGCCCTCAACCAGCAGGGGGTTGGAAAGTAAAAGATATCCCTTATGAAATCGTCGATCTAGAATTTTTTGAAAACGGGTCTAAGTCGATTCCCCTCATTTATACAATGGAGAAAAAGATGACCGCAATTCTCGATAACATTCGAAAAGACAGGAAAGTATCGGATTATGGTGGAAGGGGGATAGGGAGGAGAATCAAAATTGCTTCGACACAAAAAGGACGCTATGTCTCTTATAGAACTCCTAGACACCGACCTAAAAGCATTGCGTTAGATGCAACTATTAGAAGTTATTTGAAAAATACCCTCTACAATGATTCAGAGATAAAATATCCAATAAAATTCAATAAGTATGATTTAATGGATAAAATTTATGAATATCGCGCACCGCTGGTGTTATTTTTTGTTCTGGATAGTTCGGCAAGTATGTATTACGTAATAAAGCAAATGACAGATATCATCATGTCACTTCACAAAGAAGGCTACCGAAAGAAAGATAAGATCAGTTTGATAATTTTTAGGGGAAAAGAAGCGATAGTTTTACAAAATCCGACGGTCTACTTCAAAACAGCGGTTCAAAAAATGAAGAAAATAGAAGGAAAGTCATACACTCCTATGGCGGCTGCTATAACAAAGTGTTTAAAATTAATCGATGCGGAAAAGTTGAAGAATCGTACCATGGTGCCAGTAATTTTCATATGTTCTGATTGCGGGGCGAATATATCCGCTAAATACCCTGATCTAATAGCCCAAGTACAAGAGGATTACTCAATTATAATAAATGAATTAAAAGAACAGACGAAGATCTTGTCAAAAAAGGGTGTTCATCTGGTGGTATTAGAACCTAAAAAAAGTTATGCAACTAGAGCTTTGGGAGTAAATACTTTTGCAGCAGAAAAAATAAAGAAAAATTTTAAGAAATATGGTAAAGCAGAAATCTTTCAATTTGACAAGTATGATCCAGAACATTTGATCTTAGAATTAAAGAAGATTCTCTAATTCTCTTCATCTAGAAGAATTTAAAATCGAATTGTGATAGCAATTTCTATATATCTTTGCTTTTTTGTATAATTTATGTCTCACAAATCAAAATCTGTTTTGGTTATTGGGTTTAATATCCGGCCATTAGCTTTCTCTCTTTTCAAAGCAAATTATGACGTCTATGCTGTAGATTTCTTCGGAGACTTGGATCTTTTCCCTTATGTTAAAGATGCAATTATAATCACGGAAGAATTAAACACGAATTATGACTCAATTAAAGAAAAATATCATCAATATCTTGTTGAATTTGCGATTAAAATTTCAAATAAATACCCTAAAATAGAGTATTTGATTATTGGAAGTGGTTTGGATGATGCTTTCGATGATAGAAAATTCCTGCTGGAGGAGATCCGTAAAAAAAATAAATACATTCTTAGCGTGAACAATGATTTAGAAGTGGTAATGAAGGCTAGGAATATAAAGGGAATTTTTGAAATTTTGGTTAAAAATGGATATAAAGTGCCAGAGACGAATTTTCCAAAAAGCATAGAAGACATCAAGAATTATAAGGGTTTTCCTTTTATTATAAAAAAATTTAGAAGTTCAGGAGGAATAAATATCTTTAAAATAGACAATAGAGATACTTTAGAATTTACTCTTAAACTGCTTGAATCTAAGATAGAAAATGTATCAGATTGGGTAATACAAGAATACATTGAAGGAATTCCTGTGAGTTGTACAATAATTTCTGATGGAATTCATTGTAAAGTCATATCTATTAATCGTCAAATAATCGGAGAAAAGTACCTGAATGCACCTAGAGATTTTATGTATTGTGGTAATGTCGTTCCCGCCCAAATTGGGAGCAGGATTAAGGATCTTATTGCGAATATTTCTCTACTGTTAGCAAAAGGGTTAAAGCTTCAAGGGATAAATGGTTTTGATTTTGTTGTGAGGAATCAATATCCGTATTTGATGGAAATAAATCCTCGAATACCTGGATCAATTAGAGCTTCAGAGCTCGCATTTAACATCAATCTTTTGGATTTGCATGTTAAAAGCTTTAATTCGGAGAATTGGAATGAAATAGAAAACGTTTTGTCTAGTGGTAACTTTATTCAATTTGCAACTAAATTGATAGTCTTTGCTCCAACGGAATTAAGTGAATCCGAATTAGTCAAAATTAACAAACTTGAATATATTCATGATAAATCGGATCCAGAAAATCCTGTTCAAAAGTTTGATCCCGTGTGTACAATATTATTTGGAGCTCGCGATTTTTCAGCTTCATATTTTGGAGCTTTAAAGATTGTTGATAAAATTTATGATATAATTTCAGAGTAAGTTGAATCTATTCAATAATTGATTTTATTTTTGCGATATAAGAGCCTAATTTACGTTCATCAGCTTCTGGTACTGCTATAGCAAGAATTCTATTTTGATCTAATTCATGAATAATAATCGATCCATATTCTCCTCCTATTATTGAATATTCCAAACCCTCCTCCAATAATATACCTGCCAAATTGTAGATTGCCGACGTCATAGCCGAAAGTATTGGTTCAGGCATTGTAGTTTGCATTTTAATTGGTAAGCCATCTTTTGTGATAATAGCGATTACTAAAGCGTTCGGAATCGCTCTTTTTATGGCAACAAAGACTTCTTCTTTAATTAAATCTGAAGTATCTATAATTGCTGATATATGAATGGCAAATTGTTTTAATATTTTAATGAACTTATCTAAACCTTCAAGTTCAGCTAATTGTCTATTTAAAAAGGATATTAAAGCTATGTTTTCTGTTAAAATTGATAAAATAATTCGTTTTCGTCCTGTAATCATATTATAGGAAATTTTTTGATTCAAAGAATCTTGCAATATTTTTGAAGATAAGAATACTAAGCTACTACTCGCTGCAGATATTTCTGTTTTTGACATCGATGGTTCCTTCTTAAATTTACTGGCAAGATATGTACCCCCATGAGTTGAAACACTTATTCCCAATATTCCAGTGTTTGCATTCAATTGTTTTTCAATAAGATCATTTAGATCTGATTCTAAATCATCTACATTTGATTTATTCTTCATGAAGTTATAATAGCAATAATAAAATTTAAAACTATGGTAGATTAAACTAAATTAAGTTTATTGAGTACATAGAAAAAATTACCTTAATAAAATAGAATTAAAAAGGAAATCTTATATATATACATATAATTTAGAGCAAATTTTTTAAGACCGAAGAGAACGAATTTCAAATGGAAGATAAAGATCAAATTATTGCACAATTGCAAAAAGAATTAAAATCAATGGAACAAGTGAGGGAAAGAGTCAAGATTTTTGATGTAAAGATGAAAACAACAGATGAACTTATTGAAAACCTGCAAAATTCAATGGAATTAAAGGAAGATCAAATAAAAACCTTAAGAGATTCGATTAATTTAAAATCCGAACAGATAAAAACACTAGATAGTTCATTGAAGATAAAAGATGAAAAAGTAAAAACATTAGAAAGAACATTGATGCTAAAAGAGGAAGAAATTAATGATCTTAAAGAAAGCACAGTAGATAAAGAAGACTTGGTTGAGAAAAATAAGAATATTGAAGATTTACAAGGGAAATTAGACATCCTAAAAGGTGAATTGGAAAAAGCAGATGAAGACTTAGAAATTTTAGAAACTGAAAATGAGAAATTACGAAATCAAATTGGATCATCATCTGGGTCCAAAATTATTGATTCAACTTTTTTAGAAATCCCTAAGAAAATGATCCTCGAAAAAATGAAAGAAATATTAATGAAAGCTCTGCATAATGTTACAATTGTCGTCCCAAATATTAAAGATTTACAAGAGTTAACCCTTTACGAGGTAAGATCTTCTGTAATTATTAAAGTATCTACTTCAATTGATATCACTTTAGAAGAAGATGCCGAAATACTGGAGGAATTAGAAAGTTTAGATAATATAACAATCCGATTGTTTGAAGCTGATGATAGATACGTAATTGATTGTGACAGTGAGGAAATTCTCATTGCCGTCGTTGGAAATGAAGAAAACAATCATTTAATTCTTCAAACAAAAGATTCCAAGCATATTAAATTATTAAAATCCCTAATTATGGAAGCATGGCTTCGTTCAAGAAAATTAGATTGAATTGAATAAACAATTCTCTTTTTCACACTTTTCATTAGCTTTTGAAAAAGAGCATGATTTTGGTTGATAATTCATTTTTATATCAAATTTTTCTTCCAAGAAACGTAGGGTTTCACATATCGAGATTTTAACCGATCTTTTACAACAATGTTCTAAATTATCGCCTATTTTTGATAAAGAAATCGATGTCATTTGATTTGCTAAAGTTCTCTCTCTGTTTTTTGCTGGTGTAGCACCAGTAAAAATACTTATTGTTATTCCAGACCCCATTCCTGCTCCACAGGACCCATAAAATCCGCACCACCCCCCTGGAATCTTAGAAGCACGCCTTATGGCTTCTTTAATATCAAAAAGGGTAATTAATTCGCCATTTGGCTTTTTAATATTATTATTTTTCATTGCTGTAAGAATTACAGCAGGTGTTAACACATGATGTTCTGGACCATACATCTTAAATTTAGGGTGATGCATGATTTTTTCTGCTAGAATAAATGGATCTTTGATTTCTGTTGTTTCAGTTATTTTTTCAATTATTTCTATGGCTCCGCTTTGATGACAATTATCACAAATATAATGAGAATCTTCACAAAATGTATTAGTATTGAAGATTTTTCCACAAAATTCACAAGTAAGGTCTTTATATTCTTTAGGAGTTAAAGCATATACTAAATCTTTACCACATATTTCACAGATATCTTTTTTATCATTCATGATTGTAAACTCTAAATGAATTATATTTTAATAAATGTTTTTGCCATTTTATCAAAATGGACTAATCTCTCATACCCTATTTTCTTTAATAGTTTTATTGAGGATTTGAATTCATACGCTATTTCATCAGGGTGATGAGCATCTGACCCTAGTACAACATCGATACCTAAATCATACATCTTTTTTATATATTCCTCGCTTGGATATTGTTCTTTTACTGGTCTTCTAAGTCCACTTGTATTTATTTCAATTACAATATCACGATTTTTAGCCATTTCTAACGCTTTAATTCCTTGTTCCATTATCAATTCTTTATTGTTTGGAATGATATTGAATTTTTTAGGAAGATCAAAATGCCCAATTGTGGTGAAATTAAACTTTTCAGAGTTTATCATTGCTTGCATTGTTTTAAAATAATTCATGAAAATTTCATCTGTATCTTCGAATTTATGATAATCTTTCAAAAAGCGAAAATCGTCGAATGCAAAAAGACCAAATGAAGTATTTAAATTATGAATGGAACCGATAATGTAATCTATTTGATCTGAATATCTCTTAAGATATTCATGGTGCTTCTCAACCTGTTTTTCTACAAAATCTAATTCAAAAGCAATTTTTACCTCAATGTGATTTTTATATTTTTCTCTCAGACTTATTGCATTAAAAACATATGAATCAAGCTCGTCCGTAGGCATGGAATACTCCTGATATGGAATGTTCTCTATTCCCTCTAAAATTTCATATGGAAAGTGGGCGCTTAATCCAATTACACTTAATTTTTTATTAATTGCTGCTTTAACGTACTGTTCAAGATTTCCAGTAGCATGTCTACAAAATGAGCTATGAGTATGCAGGTCTTCAAGAAGCATTATTTAATTAGTTTAAATTATGAGAATTATAAGAATTATTATTAAAATTAGAAAATAAAATTTGTGGTTATAACATATTTAAGTCTCTTTTTCATAGAATTAATAAAAAAACAATTTGAAAAATTGCATTTATGGAATCAGATATTAGGGGGGTTCCTCATTAACACGAGGAAAGACGAAAAATAAAAATTCGAAACCGAAGAAAATTTAATTCATTTATATGCGGAAGTCCAAGCTTTTTGTAATATCAAAGATCAAGATTGTTTTCGAAAGAGAAACCTCTTTTTTTATTAAGTATTATCTTTTCGAACTTATCCATTAAATAATAATAATAATATGATGAAATAATTTAGATAAAATAAGGCAAAATTATAAAAGAATGAAAAAAAACTTATCCTAATAACAGAATATGTTTTTTATGGAGTGCGAAAAAATTTGGTCTCTACAAAAGAAATTTCAAAACTAAATTTTCAAGAATATATTAAAGATGAAAAATCATTAACCTTTCTGGTAGGAGCTGGTTGTTCGGTTTTGTCACCATCTAACTTACCTGATGCACGGGATTTTATTAAATTAATCATAGAATCGACGATTAATAAATCTGAAATTGATAAAATACTTGAATTGGAAAAATTAACTTTAGAACAAGTTTTAATGATAGTGTATTCTATAATTGGCGAAGATTCCGATCTAATTGACTTCTTTTCCGAGTGTGATAAACCAAACATTGAACATTTCTTTCTAGCAGAAATGGTTACCAATGGAAGTTATGTTATAACGACAAATTTCGATCACCTTATTGAAATTGCGCTTCTAACCTTAAATATACCTCGAAAAAAAATCGTGCCCGTAATAACTCAACGGGATTATGAGAAGTATGTGAATCCTGAAAAATTATTTACTAGTGGTAAGATTGCAGTTTATAAAATTCATGGGTCCTCTACTAATCTAATTACGGGTGAAAATACGCAAGAATCTCTCATAGATACTATAAAATTATTAGGAATGAATCAAGAAAGACATAATCTCATTCAATTAGAACCATATAAAGCTCAAGTCATTGGAAACATATCAAAAGATAGAAATTTAATAGTTTTAGGGTATTCTGGCAAAAACGACCTTGACATAACACCTACAATTAAACAGATGGATTCATTGAAGAATTTGATATGGGTTAATCATGATGAAAAAACCAAGAATATAACTGAACTAAAAGAAATCAAAGACAATAAAATTCAATCAATAATAGATATTGATGAATTAGATCAAATATTATTGGACATCGCACGAATAAATCATGGTGTAAATGTCTATAGATTAGATATTAATACCAAGACACTTTTAAACGAGTTAATTAAAAGCACTGAATTTATTAGCAAGGAAGGATTTGAATTTGATCTCTCTGAACGGATAAAAAAATCAATTAAAGAACTTACTGATGAAGTAAAATTATACACTGCATTTAAGATATATCATGAAAATAAGCAATATAAAGATGCTTTAAGGTGTCTAGAAAGGATTTATAGATTAGCCGAGGAAAAAACTGATGATAAATGGAAGACGATCTCTCTAATGAATATGGGTATTGTTAATTTGGAACAAAATGAATTTGAGAAAGCTTTAGAATGGTTTAAAAAAGCCCTTCAATCACAAGTCAAATTAAAAATATTTCCTCAAAGAATTTCAATCTTCAAGAATATAGGTTTAATATATCAAGCTCAAGGAAATTTTGATGAAGCGTATAATTTTTTCCAGCAAGGATTAAAAATAAATTTAAAATACAAAGATATGAGAATTGAATCAGAATTGTACAATCAATTAGGATTATTAGACTTAGAAAGATCTAACTATAAGGAAGCTATTAAAAATTTTGAAACCTCATTAAAATTAGATGAAAAATTAAATGATCTGCAGGAAAAAGCTTTTAAACTAAAAAATATTGCTGCTACTCTCGTTAGAAGTAAAAATCTCTCAGCTGCATTAAAATGTTTGGATGAAGCAATGGATATAAATGATACGCTTGGAAATATGATTGAAAAAGGGAATATTCTTAATAATCTAGGCTTGATTCAACACATGATTGGGAATTCAATTTTGGGAATTGAAAATTGTAATAATGCTTTAGAATTATTTAACCAAATGCAATTTATTGAAGGAAAGATGGATGTTTTAAACAATCTGGGAGAGATTTTTAGAGATCAATGGAATTATCCAAGAGCTTATGAATATTTTAAAGAAGCTGTTCAATTAGCAGAAGACTACGGTAAGATTGAAAAACAAGCAAAATTTTCTACTCAAATAGGAATTATTTTTCGAAATCAAGATAAATATTTCGAAGCACTTGAATGGCTTGAAGCCGCTCTCTTGTTGTATGATCAGATTGGCAACCTTCGAGGAAAAGTGGAAACGTTAAAAAATGTAGGATTAATATACAAGGAACAGCGAAATTACTCGAAAGCTTTAAGACGTTTTGAAAAAATCCTGGAAATTCATCAGCGTTTGAATGATACTCGAGGAACCGCAACGTTTCTTAACACCATTGGATTGATATTTGTCGAACAAAGAAATTTTAATAAAGCTTTAGAATACTTTCAACAAGCTCTTGACATTTTTACTGAAATAGAAAGCTTAGAAGGAAGCGCAGAAACGCTCAAAAACCTAGGTTCATTTTATCAAGAGCAAGCGGACTACACTGAAGCACTAAAAAGATATAATGATTCATTAGAGATAATTGAGAAGTTGGAAGAACCAGAAAAAAAGGCTGATCTACTAAATAAAATAGGCACCATTTTTCAAGATCAAGGTTATTATGATAAAGCAAAGAAGATGTTTGATAATGCTATTGAAATTTTCAAAGCTGAGCTTAATTATGATGGAAATATTAGTTGTTTGTATAATATTGGCTTGAATTATCATTATCAAGGGAATGACAAGTTAGCTTTAGAAAGTTTCGAAGCCGCAATTCAGATTGCTGATCAAATAGGAAATTTACATAAAAAGTTTGATTCCCTTAATAAAATGGGCGAAATATTTAGGGAGCAATGGGATTTCGTGGAAGCTTTAAGGAGGTATGAAGAAAGTTTAGTAATAGCGGAAAATATGGGAAATTTAGACGAGCAAGTAAACATCTTAAAAACAATTGCGGAAATTTATCAAGCACAAAAGCATTATCCTGAATCAATTAGACGTTTTCAAGACGCTCTTAATGTTGTCGAAAAATTAAGCAATCTTGAAGGAAAAGCTAACATTTTCAATAGTATTGGAATTATATATTACGAAGAAGAAGACTTTCCTCAAGCTTTAAATTGGTTTGAAAAAGCTCTTGAGATTGATGAAGAATTGGGAGATATAAAAGCAAAAGCAGAACATTTATTGAATATTGGAAGTGTACATCTCGTTTGGAATGATTACGATGAGGTTTTAAAAAAATACAAAAATGCACTTGAGATTAAGGAGCAAATTGGAGATTTATCCGGCCAAGCAAATACACTTAGAAAAATAGGAATGATCTATCACGGTCAAAACAATTTGGAAGAAGCTTATAAATGGTACAGTGAATCTTTAAAACTATTCGAAGAAATAGAAGGGTCTCAAGGTAAATGCGATTGCTATGAAAGTCTAGGCAAATTATATAAAAATCAAGGTGACTATTCTAAAGCACTAACTCGATACCAACAATCACTCAAAATTGCTGATGAGAATGATGATCTTGAAAGAAAAGGTTATCTTTTGAATGAACTAGGTGGTATTTATCATTATCGTGGAGTATATAAAGATGCATTGAAGAATTTTGAACAAGCTCTCTCTATTTTTGATCAAACTGGAGATTTGAATGGAAAAACATACAGTCTTAATAAAATCGGTCAAATATACCAAGATCTAGGTAATTATGATGAGGCATTGAGCTGGTATGACCGTTCAATTAAATTCTTTAAATTTTTAGGCGAATCAGAAGAAAAATCAAAAGCCTATTATAACATGGCGATGATATATCGAGATAAAAAGCAGTATCTCGAGGCTTTGAAGAATTATGAAGAAGTACTTAAAATAGAAGTTGACTTGTATAATTTAAAAAGAAAAGCTGACAGTTTAAACAATATCGGTTTAATATACTTAGATGAAGGAAATTATTCAGTTGCTTTAGAACGATTTAAAGAAGCCATTCAAATTGCTAATGAAATAGAAGAACCAGAATCTAAAGGAAAATTCTTGAATAACTTATCATTAGTGCATTTGAATAAGGGAGATTATGCTGAAGCTTGGAAAGCTTCAAATAAAGCTCTTGAAATCTTTGAACAACTCGAAAATTATGAAGGAATCGCTGAATCACACTATAAATTGGGACTTACTTACTTAGAACAAAAAAGCTATGTAGAAGCTCTTAAAAAACACGAAGAAGCTCTTGAAGCTATTTCTAAATTCAGTAAAAATTATAGCAAACTTCCTTTAACAAAAGTACTCAAACATAATATCAAATTGATCAAAACTAATCAAAACTAAGCTTTTTCCTTTTCAAAATAGAACATATTAATTTGTAGTAAGAAGTTCTATTTTGGCATATTTGTTTTTTTTTAACTTTTTGGCTAAATAAGGGAAGATCTCAGCATAAAGGATATATAGATACGGTGCACCTTGATTAAACATTAGAAGTGTATCATATAGTAAGAAAGCTATGCCTGTAGGACGTATACCAGATATGAAAAGTGGAAATTCCATGAAGAATGCTCCAAGACATCCTAATAAAAAGACATAACCGAATAATTTTAAATCGCGTTTTCTGAACTTACCACTCACATATATTACAAAAAACAAAGTGTAACCAACAATGAAATTTACTGTCCATGTTATCATTTGAGTATCCATATGTCTAATTGAAATTACTAGTGTATCATCAAGGGTAATCAAATTTGAAAGAAATGGTGTAACCAGCCAAAATCCAAAAATCATACCCGTAAATAGTAATATTTCTTTAAAATTCCTTTTAACATAGTTTTCAAACATGATCCACAACCAACCAAAAGCAAAAAGGGAATAAGAAAAAGTCATCATGAAATCTGCTCCAAATTTCGGCCAGAAATATATTCCCAACGTTTGTGGAACTTGAACTCCTCCAATCCAATATTCTCTAATCATTGTTCCAATAGGATAATTATTTCCTGCTGGTGAATTCCACCACACTATAGCATCAATTAAATAGGTCACAAAACCGGTAAAAATTCCAAATTTAATCGCATTGCCTTTTTTATGCTTTATAAGGAAACCTAACCATATTGCAAGAAATATGCTATCAATATAGATATAATCGTAATCAAACCTTCTTATTGCTTCGTTAAACGATTCAAAGACGGTATTTAACATGGTATACTATTCTATAATTTGTATAAATGATAATAATACACTTTTTAAATATAAAGATTTGATTTTATTTAAAGAACTTGAGATCGTTGATATTAGGTATTAGATCATTTGATATAGTTATTAATATATTCTTGCACTTTTTCGGCGGGTTGGAAAACTCCGAAGTGTCCTTCACATAGAATATCTGCTTTTAAATCACTCAAAACACTAAGTGACTTTTGATAATCGTTGTAATCACTGATACCTGGAATCATTGGTCCATGTAAATCTTGTCCGAACAGAATCTTTACCTCAGGATCTTTTAATTTTAGAACTATTGCTATTGAACCAGGAGTATGTCCTGGAATGTGAATGCATTCAAAATTATATGAACCAAAATTTAATACGGTGTGGTCCCCTTTAAGTGTTCGCTCTAATTTAATGGGAGTATATCTCACGCCATACCAATTCGCTGCAGTCTCTCTATTATGTCCTGGTTCTTCAATCGCGTCAGCATCCAATTCATGAGCATAAAATTTAACTTTTTTATTGAAATTTTTAAGATCAGCGCACGCTGCGATATGATCGATATGAAAATGAGTAATAAGACAATGCTTTATTTCCATTGGATTAAGATCATGCTTGCTAATATTCTTTATCATGTCGAGGGACATTCCGCAGTCAATTAGAACTAATCCATCTTCACTTTGAGTATCAATTAAAAACACGGAGCAGCCAGAATCTCCCACATGATATATATTCTTGACTATTTCTTTCATTTTTTTCACAAATATGGAGATTTTAATTCAAATATATTTTTATCAAAAAAGTATTTTCCGAAATTCCAGAAATATTTGTTAAAATGTGAAATTAGAAGTTTAATTAGTTGATTTTTGCCGAGAATTTTTATATAACTTCTACCATAATCTAATAAAATTGTAATTTTAGGATAATTTTATTATGATACTACAAATTGATCTTTCACGGATTTTTTTAATTTTTGTTATTGACATGATGGTAGCTATCTTCTTTTTGGGTTTAGGATGGTCAATTCTTAGGAGACGGAGAAGTAGATTAAATGCAACCTTTAGCGGATTTTATATTTCCATTGCTTTAGGTTTGTTAGTCAACGCAGCTTATATTTTTATTAATGAAATATTTAAAAGTGAACCCCTTGCATTATTTTTATATTATATCTCAGCGTTCCTGATTTTCTATGGACCAGTTTTTATGGTTGCAACTAATAGAATTTTAATCAATTCAGAAAGCGCATATAGTTTAAAGTCCGAACTAAAATTGTTTTTGCTTTATGCATTTTTTCTAGGATTTATGGTCATATTTTATTTGTTCCATGGAATTGAATTCAATGAAAGCACAGATTGGCGTCCAGTATGGTCATTACCTTATTTTATTTATGCTATTATTATTGTTACTGCATTTACTACGATTCCAATCATAATTTCCATATTCAAGATTCTTAGGGTAATGAAGGATAAAATTATGAAAAGAAGATGGATTTGGTTATTAATTGGGTTATTAGGATTATTTGTATATGAATATTTAGCATTTCTGACGTTTTATTTAAACACTCTTTTTCTGAGAATGATTAGCTCACTTTATGCGATATCCGTAATTCTTTGGGTCTGGCTGATATATAAAGGAGTAAAAAAAGAATAAATTTTTAAAGAGAATCTAGGACCTTATCAACAATAGGTCTCACTTTTTTTATTATATCAAGGGGTTCATTTGGGTTTAATTTGACCTTTTTTGGAAAATAAGCTAGAAAAACGGAATCATGTAACCTTCCATCTCGAGATAAATATGAGCCTATATCATAACCTATTACTTTAAAACCATTTTCTAATGCTAACTTCATGGAGCGCACACCCTCTTCCGTAGCGGGGATTTTCCAATCAATGAACCTCCATTTTTTAAACTTCTTCAGATACATCTTTATAAAAACATCATGCATGCATCCTTTCATGTGAATGGTTCCAAAATTGTAATTTTGTATTATTTCAATATCATGCATTTTATAATCAGAGTCCCCCATAGTTATGAGGAGATCGTTTTTTTTCATTATTCTGTTATTTTTAATTTGATAGTCATAAAAATATAAGATATCTTCATCATTCAATAAGTAAATTACATTATCTCTTCTCTCCCAGAAATTATTTAATGCTCTTGCATAAAATATGATAGGAACGGTCTCTCCTTTGAGATAAGGCTTTTCTTCTTTCTTGTTTAAATATTGACGATCTCCTAAGTTGATGAATATGGGATTAAATCCATAAGGTTTGGAATTTTGATTTCGCATTGAAAGTTGGGTGTTTTTAAGACTCGCACGAGTTTCTGTATTTACTCGTATAATGGTTTTGAATTGTGGAGTTTTAAAAATGTTCAAAACGCCTTTAATTCCCATTTCAGAGAGTAAACCTTTTCCCCGAAATTTAGGCCGAATAATGAGTTTATTCATACTTGCTATGAAGGGATTTTCGATGTCAATGACGCCTCCACCACAAAATTCCGGTTCTTCATTATCCAAACACTCACCTACAAACCAAAACGTATTATTTCTCTGAATATTTTTAGCTAATTTACTGACGTCGTATACAATTGCATCTGTATATTCGTTACTAAAGATTTCTATAAATGCATTACTGATTAATTCTGCATCGGAAGGTTCACCTAACCTTAAGCCATATTGAGAGCCATCTCTGCTCTTGAATTTGATTAAATATTCCCTTTGTAATATTTCCATAAAAAAAACCTAATATATCTTGATTAAATTATGTAGAAGCACTCTTATAAAATTTCTTTTTTTTCCTATGAAAATACGGAAAAAGTGAACAAAAGTTTCGTAAATCTGATGTTCTGAATGTAAAGAAAAAGTTAACAAAATTGTAAACAATTCCATTATGTGAATTAACTTTACAAAAATTCTATTAGAGGCTATTTAATGAAATTTTGTCAAGATAATTTGCATTATATTTTGATGGTTATTCTTAAATTCAGTTCAACAATAATATTTTATAGATTTGAATATATCAAATTTTAATAGTGGACATAATTTATTTGAATAAATGTAAGTGATAATGATTGCAAAATTCAAAATAGATATGGTAATCACCCAATCTCCTGAAGTTACATGGAAAGCGTACATAGATGCTCAAAACATGATGCAATGGACTAGATATTTAGAAAAAGTTGAAGTTATTGAGGGAACTTTTGGTGAGGTGGGTGCTATTGCACATTTACATTATCTGGAGAAAGGGCGTTCATATATTTTAGAGGATAAATTACTTTCATATGAAGAAGGGAGGAAAATTTTATCGCAAGTTACAGGACAGGGAATGATAATAGAAGTTGAAACGATTTTTAATTCACATCAAGATGGTACAAACGTATCAATAACTTGGAAAGGTACGAGTAATTCCTTAATGACAAGATTTATCCTTAAATTAATGCAAAGGAAAATAGCTAAACAGGCAGAAGCTGAATTTGCCTTATTTAAAATTTTAGTTGAGGCTCATGGAGTTAAATTTCCTACAAAATCTTCAATAATTAGTTAAGAATAACTATAACTTTTTTTTGACAACAGTATTCAAGTATTTATTTTTTTTCTATTAATTTACGTGGTCGGAAAGCCGACATTATCTTAAATTTAGTCAATCACCCCCTGTGATTTTTTTTCATATTTAAAAAATAGTTGCTTTAGGTAATCCTGATTTTGAATCAGCGTCCACTTCTTGCTTTTTCCATCCTTCATTCCAGTATTTTTAATCAATTTTCT
>CAZBPC010000074.1:0-16818 GCA_964493715.1 uncultured archaeon | reverse complement strand
ACTAAAAATAAGCCTTTAGAATTCATTATAAAAATCACAATCTTAATTTTAATTTAATATCCTTTACTCTAGTTTTTAAGTCACTTCAGTAATTTTAGTGCTTATTGTTCGATAAACACTATTTAAATAAAGTGTCTTTGTAATTAAAAGAGTTATCAAATATTTTTACATTTCTATTGAAGAATTTGAGTAATTGTTCTACTTAGAAAAAGATATATACATGAAAAGTACTTTAAGTAAATAAGAATAAAAAGATTTTATCAAATGAGAGAGTTGCTTATTTGAGATAAAATTAAAAGAGTTATTTGAGAAATCAAGGAATAGTGGTTATATTCATAGTTTTAGGTTCTAAAAATTGTATGAAAATAGAGAAGGGGAATGTTAATTTGGTTTTCTCATTTATTTTTAAAAGATATCTCATTTATTTTTGCAAAATTCTCATTTATTATTGAAAGTTACAAAAAAACACACTCATTATGAAACGTCATGTATTTTGTAGAACAACTAATTAAATTAGTGAAGGATAAATCTAGCGTAGTGTGCGTAGGATTAGACCCCCGGTTAGAACATGAAGGAGAGATCCCCCAATATATAATCAAACAATACGATAATCCGGATGAAACAATATTAGAGTTCAATAAAACTATTATTGATAATACTTGTGACTTAATTCCTATTATAAAGCCTCAAATTGCATTTTATGAGAAATATAGTGCTTTAAATGCATTAAAGGAAACAATAAAATATGCTCATAAAAAGGATCTATTAGTCATATTGGATTCTAAACGTAACGATATCGGTTCAACTTCCAAAGCGTATGCTGATTCAACTTTCAAGGATTATAATGCAGATGCTTGTACCTTGAATGGATATTTAGGATTCGACTCAATCCAACCATATTTAGAAGAATATCCTGAAAAAGGATTATTCATATTAGTCAAGACATCTAATCCAAGTAGTCGAGATTTCCAGGATCTATTTAGTATAAATCTTGAAGATGTTAATAAGATAACAACTGATATAGTTGTAAGAGATATAAAACTCGAGCGAAATTACATCCAGATGGCAAGACTCGTGGATTTATGGAGTAGAGGCTTACCTACGTTCTCCAATTTTAATAATTTAGGTATTGTTGTAGGTGCTACATTTCCTGAAGAATTGAATGCAATTAGAAAGGTAGTGAATCATTCTTTTATTTTAATGCCAGGATATGGGGCGCAAGGAGCTACTGTTAATAGCATCTTACCCGGCTTTAACGAGCATGGTTTAGGTGGAATCGTTAATTCTTCTAGAAATGTGAATTATGCTTATAATAATTATAAACAATTCAGTCCTTCACAATATGGAAAAGCTGCAAGATTTGAAGTAGAAAAGATGAATAGAGATATTAATAAAATGATAAAATTAAATTAATATCATATTGGAATAAAAAGCTTTAACTGCGATATTAAAACACCAATCATAGCTCCAACAACGAGTGGAACGAGCATCAAGAAGAAGCATAAAAGAGCTCTTTTCAATCCCGTTTTATGAAGAACGTTAATAATATTTAGATCTAAAAATATTGCCAATATGATGGCAAATATGATTAAACCAGGCGAAGGTCCTTTGTACTCAGATTCTCCTGTAAATCCTATAAGGATAAATGGAGACGCCAGCAAAGCAACTATAAACAATTGCATTATAACACTAATGGCTAACCACTTGAATCCTTTCCGAGTCTTTGATTTAACACTTGCTAATCCTAATTTGAAAAATAATATCATGAATAGAAATGATACTCCAGCAACAATAGAATATGTAATTATGATACCAGTTGAGGTGACTCCAGTTACTTGATATATGTTTGATAGCATTATTATAACCAGTGACTTTTATTTTAATATAAAATGATTTTTAATGTGATAACTTATAAAAGATATATAAAAGATTTTTGATTTAAAATTACTTTTTTCTCATAAGATATTTTAAATGTAAAAAATTTTTGAAATAGTATGGAATTAATGTAGGAGGATATCTAAAATAAAATAGGTAGAATATGCAATGGTAGAAGCAGAGATTACAAAAAATACTGAAGAGATACGGATTTTCGTTAGCATTTGTGCCTGAGGAATTAATATCGCTGAAATTATTGACACGAAAGCACTTTCAGAATTTTCCAAGAAACTTCCAAATGTCGTGGATGCCTCAGACTATATAAGTTTATGCACTGAACCGGGGGCGGAGTTTATAAAAGAGAAAATGATCGAGAGTAATGCAAATCGACTCGTTGTCGCATCTTGTACCCCTAAAACTCATGAACCAGTTTTTAAAAGCGTTCTTGAAGCAATGAATATTGATCCTTCTTTTTTAGAATTTGTTAATATTCGAGAACATGCAAGTTTTGTACATCGGCAAGATAAACCGGGAGCTCAAAAGACTGCAGAAGATGCAATCAAGTCTGGAGTAGCTCGCGCTGCAACGTTAGAGAAAATACTTGTAAAAGAAGTTGACATCACAAAACGAGCTTTAATTATTGGGGGTGGTGTTTCCGGATTAAGTGCTGGAATTGATCTGTCCGATGAGGGATTTGAAGTACATCTTGTCGAAAAAAGTCCCACCATTGGAGGAAAAATGGCGATGCTTGACCGCACTTTCCCAACTGATGATTGTAGCATTTGAATTCTTGGGCCGGTCATGCTTCAAGCAGCTCGGACCCCCAATTTGAATCTCTATACTTATAGTAAAGTTGAAGAAGTATCTGGATTTGTAGGAAATTTCGATGTTAAAATTAGAAAATTTGCTAAGTATGTTAATAATGATTGCAATGGATGCGGCGCGTGTTTTGAGGTTTGTCCTTCTTATGGATATAACGAATTTAATGAAGGCATGAATAGTAGGAAAGCAATTTATGTATCATTTGCTCAAGCTGTTCCTTCAAAAGCTCAAATTGATATGAATAGATGTATAAAATGCGGATTATGCGAAAAAGCTTGCGAGGTAAATGCTATTGATTTCAATCAAGAAGATGAGATAGTAGAAATTAAAGTGGGTACAATTATCGTAGCAACAGGATGGGATGAATATGAACCTGAAACAGGATATTTGGGTTATAACGTGTATCCTAATGTTATAACTCAAATGAAGCTTGAAAGATTACTTGCTCCTAATGGTCCAACTGTAGGACATCTTGCTAGACCATCAGACGGGAAAACTCCAAAACGTATATTATTCATACAATGTGTTGGTTCACGAGATTTGAATAAACAAACATATTGCAGTGCTGGGGTGTGTTGCATGATCTCAATTAAAAATACGAAATTAATCAAACAACACTATCCCGATGCAGATATCAGCGTAGCATATATGGATATTCGAGCAGCAGGAAAAGACTATGAAGAATACTATACCGCATCAAGGAAGGAAGGTATAAAATACATCAGAACAAATGTTTCGAAGATCTACGAAGACCCAGAAACCCATAATCTTAAAGTGATACTACAAAATACCCTATCAAATTCTGGTTTAAAGGAAATTGAGTATGATTTGGTCGTATTATCTTGCGCAATGATGCCTGCAAAAGGAGTTGAGGAAATTGGGAGGATGTTAAAGCTTGAAACCAGTCAAGATGGCTTTTTCAAGGAATTTCACTCACGGTTAAATCCAATTGACACGAAAATTCCAGGTATCGTGCTTGCTGGAGTAGCTCAAGGGCCTAAATCAATTTCAGAGTCTATTTCCCAAGGAAGAGCTGCCGCAACATCTGTAACTCGCATAATGGGAAAAGATAAATTTAGAATAATGCTCATTCGAGCTACTGTGGATAAGGAAAAATGTGCAAAATGTGGATTATGCGAATTAAATTGTCCATATAATGCGATTTCTTTAAAAACAGATGGAGCAGATGTAGATGAGATTCTCTGTCGTGGATGTGGGTCTTGTTTGGCTAATTGTCCTTCCGAAGCTATTACACTTAGCTATTATCGTGAACCACAATATGAAAAACAATTAGATGCAATTCTTGAAGAAATATAGAGAGGTATTAGACAAATGACTGTAAAAGACCAAGTAAAGATTATTGCGTTCATGTGCTGGAAATGAGGATATGGCGCGGGAGATATGGCTGGAACAATCCGGGCACAATATCCTGCAACCATCAGACCGATTAGAATTAATTGTACGGGTAGAGTCACCCCAAGTCTGATGATGAGAGCCATAGGAAAGGGAGCTGACGGTATTATTGTCGCAGGATGATATGAAGGCGAGTGCGATTATGAAACAGGAAATCTCATAGCAGCAAAAAATGTCGAATATACTAAAGAAATCCTAAAAACAGCAGGACTAAATCCCGAACGAGTCCAAATGTTCCACTGTAGTGCCGCAGAAGGTCAAAGATTTCAACAAGAAGTCACCCGTATTTCAGATGTAATTGAAAATTTAGGTACCAATCCCGTGAGACAATCCAACTCTAAAAAAGAGGAGGAAGATGTCAAAACGAAAGTAAAGAAATAAACCGATAAGTATGACTCTCGTGAGAAAATTCTAGTCACCAGAGGACTAACCATAAAGCATTGGTTTCGGTATATATGTTTTAACCCTTATTTTTTAATTTTTTGAAGTTTGAGACTATCAAACTTTTAATAGGTAGTCTTAAATACGAAAAATTCTAGCTATACTAATATTCTAATTCTAATCAGATTTAGGATAT
Source organism: uncultured archaeon (assembly GCA_964493715.1). Classification (GTDB taxonomy): domain Archaea; phylum Asgardarchaeota; class Lokiarchaeia; order Sigyniarchaeales; family SOKP01; genus SOKP01. The sequence goes on along the minus strand of CAZBPC010000074.1, from coordinate 12,131 downwards.
AAAATTTATAAAAAGTGATAAATATGGGTGAAAGCTCTAAAGTTGTAATTACCGCCTCCAGAGTTGTTGCTCTCATAGGTACATTAGTCCTAATCAAAGATAGCATAAATTACTTCTACACTTCAAACGTTTTAGCTATTTTGTTGGGAGTAATTGGCTTGATTATTGCCTTCGTCGTTTTTGATTCATTAGCAATAATTGATTTTAAGAAACTAAATATTCCTTATATTTGGTGGATTCTATTGATTATTGGATTCTTACTAGTTCTCTTTGAATATTTGGTAGGACCCTCTTATTTAGCGGGAATTTTAGTAATCACTGCAGCTTTAATTGAGATATTAGTTCAGAAGAAGTCTTATACTGCTTCAAAAATAGTCGCGTTCATTGGAGCATGTTGGTTAATCTATGAGTCAATAATGTTTATTATGGGCGGATCTATAGCAATTGCGATTGTTGGAATTATATTTGCTATCATTTTACTTCTAACACTATTTGATAAAGTCGATATCAAAGTACCATACACTTGGTGGGTTGTACTCATCATTGGATTTGTAATCTTTACTTGGGTATCTGCAGTTAGTGGCACTATCATAATGGTAGGTTTCATATTAATTTTAATGGCTTTTTAAGCCAATTTTGAATTTTTTTTTTTATTTTATTATTCTTATTATTTTGAAAAAAGATAAAAATTGATCTTTCACTTAATTTAACAATTAATCAATTTATTTGGAAGTTAATGAAAGCATTATGGGAAAAGATCCAAGAACTGATGCTCAAAACCAATTAGCTAAAGCGGAAAATTTTTTCAAGGCACGATTATTTAAAAAATCTGGTAAAGCGTTTTACCAAGCAGGAAATAGCTTTATGAAATTGGAAGAGTATGAAAGCGCTAAAAATTGTTATCTCTATGGTGCTCAAACTCAGATTGAGTTGGAAAAATACGGGGACGCAGTAACATTTAATAGATTAGCGGGAGATTGTTGTTTGTATGCAAAAAATTATGGTGAAGCTAAAAAAATTTATAGAGATTCTTTAAATATAATTTCTAAGGAAAAAAATTCTTCTGGTAAAGAATTGCATTATATTTTATTCCCTGTTTTGAGCTATTTATGTTCATCTATAGAATCGAAACGTGAAGAGGGACTTGATTTCATAAAAAAATACCAGAAGAAAGTTGATAGTGATTTTTTTAAAAATACTCCTTTAATTCAACTCGTTACTGATTTAACTATAGCGTTACGAAACAACAATAAAACCTTACTTGATAAGATTAGAGAGAATGCAGATAATTATAAACTCACTCTAATAGAAAATAATCTATTGAAAAAGACATTACTTTTAGCTAATTCTCTCTTAAATTTGACTTCCTCTTTCTTGTTAGATAAGAACTCTTATACCACTAATGATATTATAAATATAAAATTATCAGTAAAAACAAAGGTTCTATCTCAAATATCCAATGATAAGTTCTTCGAACATCAATTACAAAGCATAAAAATAACTGAAATCCATTTCAAACTATCTGATAATCTTTCAGTAAATAAAAAACCTCAACAACCTATAGATATACCTATTGGCTCAGATATTGAATTGGATTTCGTGCTGAAACCACATTTTCAAATGGATGATCCTTATATTGGACCATTTTCTTTAACATTTGAGTTAGATAATATTCTTACTTTTGTTTATAATACCGATGTAATTATACCAACCTTGATTTCTCCCCCTCCTTCTTTAGATCTTTCTCTCAAAAACTTAAGACCCCCCCTTATTGGACAAAGTTTTCCTTTAGAAGTCCTTATTGAGAACAAGAGCGATGGAGAAGCGCTCGACGTAAACATAGATATTGAATTCCCAGAAGAACTTAAAGTTATGAGGGGAACTATTAATAAGCAAATTTATTCTCTCCGAAAAAACGAAGAAATGAAATGGGAATTGAGTATTAAACCGCTCGAAGCAGGAGATTTTACAATCTCTTTCTACATTAAATTTAATGATCCAGATCAGAATCTAATAGAATTAACCAAAGAATTCCCATATTCCATTAAAATGTAAAAAAATTTGTTATTATTATATTAGAAGAGGATCTTTTGGTACCTGAGTTACTAACTCACATTTTTCCTTTCCAATAATGACATCATCTTCTAAACGAATACCCCATTTGCCTTCCCAGTATAAACCGGGTTCATTTGTATACACCATGTTTTCTTTCAATTTAATGTGTTTTGGGACCTTCCAACTAATTCTTTCACCAATATCGTGTGCTTCAAAACCTAATGAATGACCCAATCCGTGGAAAAATAACTTCTCGTGATCATATCCTGCTTTTGCTAAAGATTCTCTACATTTCAATCCAGGAAGATAATTAGGCGTTCCATCAATCATATAATTATTAGCTGAAATCTTAGCATCATAAAGTGCATAATAAGCTTTCTCAAATTCTTCGTTAGGTTTACCTATATAATAGGTCCATGTGATATCTGAGCACATTTCATCTAGCTTTAATCCAGTGTCCACTAATAGCACTCCTGGTTCAACTTTTTTTGAAGATGTATTATGATGAGGATCTGCAGAATGAGGACCTGTTGCTATTATTGATGAAAATGAAGATTGTCCAATTTTCATGTATTCATATTCTAATTTTGCTCGGACTTCATTTTCAGTCATTCCAACTTTAACCCAATTAGGCAAGTCTTTTAACAACTCAATCGTGGCTTTACAAGTATTTCTTAGATCTTTTAACTCTTCAGGTGACTTTACACTTCTTAATTTATAAATAATAGGTGCTGCTGAAATAAAATCTGTTTTAGGACCCAATTTTTGTATCGAAGCATAATCACCTGCTCGAAGATAATCAGCATATGAAGTTCCCTCAACATCTAATACATTTTCTCCAAAGTTGAGAGCAATTCTTGATTTTTTTAAAATGCGTGTTAAAAGGGCTTCTAATTCACTCAAGGAGTTGAATGCGTGGACTTTAACATTGATTCCTTTATTCTCAAGCGCTTTTTTTATCATCGGAGCTTCCATAGCCACTGCAATAACTTCGTGCTGACCATTAGCAGCAACATATACATAATGCCTCGCATGACTATGCACGCCTAACATAAATGGGCTATTGATATCACTATCTTCATTACAGGCGATTAACCAACCATCAGTATCAATTTCTTTTAGAATTTGGCTTGCTTTTTCAAATTTATTCATAATTGAAATAATTTCATAATTTTTAAATAACTTTTCCAAAATAAGCTCAATAGGAAGTAAAGATTATGCACATTAAACTTATTTAACTTAAATTTTATATATCTCTAAATTAATTTATTTGTGAATTACTATGAAATTAAAAGTTAAAGTAATGAATTATGAAACGGGAAATAGGAAAGATGTTATTATTACCTATAACGATTCATTAGAACTTGGACAAAAAGCTGGAGAAAGAATAAGAATTAAAAATATTAAATCAAAATCTATTGAGGATAAATACTGGGTTGCTATTTTAGAGATTGATCATTCTAATTCAATAGTTCAACCCGGAGAAATAGGACTCTCTCTTGATCTTTTAAAAGAAAAAAAGAATATTAAAGAGGGTGTGATGCTTTCCATTAAACCTGCTGATCCACCGGAGTCTTTCAGTTTTATCCAAAAAAAAATAAAAGCAAATAAACTTACGGGAGAAGAAATAAATAAAATTATCAAAGATGCTGTTTCGGGTTCATTGCCAAAAATAGAATTAGCTGCTTTTATTACAGGTGTAGCTATAAATGGAATGGACCATGATGAAATGACTGCTTTAACTCTTGCAGAAGCTCGGAGTGGGAAAATTTATAACTTCGGAACTAATGTATTTGATAAACATAGCACGGGGGGAGTTCCTGGAAATAAAGTCTCATTAATAATCGTCCCTATTGTAGCTGCAGCTGGAATAACTATTCCTAAATCATCGACTAGAGCAATTACTTCTCCATCTGGTACAGCAGATTCTATGGAAGTATTGGCTCCGGTTGCATTTGAATATGAAGAATTAAAGGAAATCGTCTCTAAGGAAAATGCTTGTATAATTTGGGGAGGTGCACTTAACACTGCGCCTGCAGATAATATTCTCATTGAGATTGAACGTCCTCTCCATATGGATCCTATAGGGCTTATGATACCCTCGATTCTTGCAAAAAAACTTTCATTAGGTGTGAAAAAACTTGTTTTAGACATACCATGCGGTCCTGGAACTAAATTTCCAACAGCAAATAATGGGAAAGAGTTTGCTTATGTTTTTAAAGAAATCGCGAAAAATGTAGGGATTGAAGCGGAATGTGCTTTAACCTTAGCGCATCAACCAATAGGTCATGCTATTGGTCCTGCTTTAGAAGCAAAAGAAGCACTTTCATTACTCATGAACTATTCTGCAGGACCAAACTCTTTGATTGAAAAATCTACTGATTTAGCCGGAATATTGCTTGAAATGGGTGGAAAAGTTCAACGTGGTAGGGGTCAAACCTTAGCAAAAGAAATTTTACGTTCTGGAAAAGCATATGATAAGATGATAAAAATAATTGAAGCACAAGGAGGAAATCCCAATATCCAACCTCAAGATATAGAATTAGGTCCGTATAAAAATGAATTTTATGCAGTTAAGGCGGGTCATATTACTGGAGTAAACAATAAAATAATCAATCAAATCGCTAAAGCTGCGGGGTGTCCTTACTCTAAAAAATCAGGTGTGGAAATCTTTAAAAAACAAGGTGCAAGAATAGAAGAGGGAGATCTCGTGTTTAAAATATATGCAGAAAGCCAAATAAAACTAAAAAGAGCAGAGAAAATATACAATTCTACTGGAGGACCCATTATACTAGGTGGGATGATGATTGAAAGAATCTGATTTCCCCTCACAAGATGGTATATTATTATGAAGGTACAATTACGAATAGCAAAGTATTCTTTTATTGGATATCCAATTAAATTCGAGGATCTAGAAATAGAATGTATTGGATTGGGTACTAAGGACAATCCTGCTGTAATAGATTCCTATTCAGATCCAAAATTAAACATTGAGGTATTAGAATCTGATATTTATATTATTTTTAAGGATTGTACATTGGCGTTCTTAAACATCTTTTACTGTGCCAATATTTCAATTATCAATTGTAAGTTACGAATTTTAGATTTAAGAAATTGTTTAAATATTTATGCAGAAGGAATAAAATGTAGTTGGTTTAAAATGATAGAATGCCATAATTCTAGGATCTTTAAATTGATTTCTGAAGAATCTGCTACCATTTATAAGTGCTACAACAATATCTTCGAACAATGTTCATTTTATAATTTCATCTATAATCCAGGTGGATTAAGTAGAAATAATGTGATTAAAGACAATGAAGTTTGTGATCCCAATGAAAGGGACTACAAATTGATGGAAGCTCCAGTTGATAAAACTTTAAAACCTACATATCATATTGATTGTTATGCGAATTCCAAAGGCGCAGTCTCCTGGGAAGTAGAATGCACTGGAAAGGGAACGAGTGACGATCCTATAATAATCGATTCTTTAGATTCAGTACCATTTAAGATAAAAACTCTCGAATTTTTTCATGTGAGAGAATTTTTGATTTTAAGAAACATTTTCGTAAAAAACTTGAGACTTTATGATGTTAAAAACACTCTTATTGAAAAATCGAGTATAAACAATTCGTTTCTTCTTAAATTTTGCCAAGACTTAAACATTTTAACTACAATTAGTAAAAAATTGGCACTAGGTGGATGCAAAGACATTAATATACAAGATTCCGAGTTCAATAGAATAAAATCATTAAAAGGTTTACATTCAGAATTCAGTTTAAAAAACACTACTTTTAAAAAAATGGATGAAATTCTAAAGAGTTGAAAAGAGATTAGGTATGCCATTCACTCCAACTGCTATTTTAAATGATGTTCAAAGTGGTAATTTAGACAAAGCTTCTGCCATCGACTTGTTAATAACCAACATTGATAATTCCGAAAATATTGATACGCGTTTAGAAGCTATTAAAGTTTTAGAGAAAATTGATGATAAATCTAAAAGATTGTTCACATTTTTAGAAAATCTTTTAATTTCGGATAATAGTGAGGAAATAAGGATTCAATCAGCTAAAATTTTAACTACATTATTCATCGAGCATGCGATTCCACCAATTAATTGGGTACTACAAAACGAAAAGTCACTTGCAGTTCAGATAGGGATAATAAACTCTTTAGCAGTAATGGAAAATGAAAAGACTCGGTCAATTTTAGTTAAGAAAATTAATGAATTCTATAAGAAGAAATATAAATATAACCTAAAAGATATAGTTAAAATACAAGATTTAAAAAATTTGAATAATTTTGAGTTAGCAGAAATTCTAATAAATTATCTTGTAATTTGTTCATTAAAACTTAAATTTGGTCATATAATATTTTCTCTTAATAAGAATGGTGCCATTACTGATTTAGATTTATCAAATGTAGATTATCAAGGTTTAGGCTTCAACAAATTATTTAACTCCATTGAAGCAATATTGTCTCTTTCATTTTTAGAAAGATTAGATTTGAGTAATAATCATCTTAAGACAATTCCAGAAGTAATAAATAGAGTTAATCAACTTGAATATTTAGATTTAAGTTATAATGATATCTATAAATTACCTAATTCCATTTCAGTATTCACAAAATTGAAAGTGCTAAATCTTAAATCTAACAGATTAAAATCTCTTCCTGAAACCATTAATAATTTAAATCATCTTGAAACATTGATTCTGAGAGACAATTCTCTTAATACACTTCCTTCCTCTATAGGTTTTTTAAAGAAACTGAAATTGTTAGATTTACATCATAATCAATTCTCCAATTTTCTAATAGATATAGATTCTTTGGTATCACTCTCTCAAATTGAACTTGGATGGAACAATTTTGACCATATTCCCGATTGTATTAAAAAATTAAACGTATTAATTGAACTAAATCTTGAACGTAATCAAATTAAAGAATTACCTGTTTGGATCGGAAATTTAAAAAATTTAAAACAATTTTCAATTCATGATAATCAATTAAAAGACCTCCCTGAAAATTTTAGTTTATTAGAGACATTAGAATTACTAAACTTTAGGAATAATCATTTTCAAAAAATACCCTTTTGTATCTCAAATCTAAAAAATCTAAAATCGCTGAATTTTAGTTGGAATAATATCACAGAGATTCCTATATGGATTGGTTCTCTGAAATCTCTTGAGATATTAAATCTGTGGGGAAATAAAATAGAAGTAATTCCAAATGAAATCGAAACCTTAGCCAATCTGAAAACTTTATATCTTAATTTTAATAAATTTACGGATATTCCAAAAGAAATAAAAAAAATAAGGGAAAAAGGAGTAATTGTTAATATATAACCTTCTGTTTATTTATTATTATGGGAGTTTATGAAATTCTAATCCATCCAGAAAAGTGTGTGGGTTGTCGAATCTGCCAACTTTCTTGCTCCTTTCTATATAATGGGAAATACTTGCCAGCTTTTTCTAGAATTGAATTACATGATATCTATGAATTAACCCCAAAAATCGAATTTTCAGAAGATTGCATAAAATGTGGACATTGTGCGCGTCACTGTTTATATGGAGCACTAGAAATTATTGAGGTGAATGAAAATTGAATTGGTATGGATATACTGGTAAAATACTAGAAATTAACCTATCAGATGAGAAAATTTCCTCTACTGGAGAAGATCTCAAAGATGTCAAGAAATTCCTTGGTGGTATGGGTATGAATTTCTTTCTGGGAGCTGAACGATTGAAACCCAGAACGAATCCTCTTTCCCCTGATAACATAATTGTACTTGGTACAGGACCAATGGTAGGTACTATAATGCCCGGAGCATCTAGAACTTCTGGGTTCTCAAAATTTCCTGCTACAGGAGCAGTTGCCAGCGTTTGTGGTGGAATGAGCTTCGGATTTCATCTAAAACAAGCTGGTTATGACCATATAATTTTATCTGGAAAAGCAGATAAACCAAAATATCTATACATATTTGATGATCATATCGATTTAGTCAATGCAGACAAAATTTGGGGATTAGATATTGTTGAAACAACCAATTTGATGTGGAGGAAATACGATGATTGCGGAGTGATAGCAATTGGTCAAGCGGGAGAAAATTTGGTATTTGGAGCAATCACTTTAATAGATAAAACTTCAACTTTAGGTCGGGGAGGCTTAGGTGCAATAATGGGATCAAAAAACTTAAAGGCAATTGTAGTTAAAGGTTCAAAAGGAATCGAAATTGCTAACCCAAAACAATTTAATAAATTATATGATAGTTTTATTGATCGAGTTCGGAAATATCCACATAGAGATTCATGGATTGAACTTGGAATGTTGAGAAGCTTACCCGTTGGAATGATATTAAACGCAAAAGGCGAAAAAAAGAAAGCAAGACAATGTAGTGATCGAAATTATCTTAAAAATATAAAATTCAGAAGAATTGGATGCCCTAGTTGCCCAATGGCTGATAAGGATATTCTTGAGATACGCGAAGGAAAATTTGAAGGACTGCTGAATTACACTTCATCAATAATTAATCCCTTTTTGATGTTCACTTCTGATGGCTTAAGTTCTTATGATCGAGCAATTAAAATATTTGACGTAATCAGTCGATATGGATTAGATTCTCTCACAATTACCTCATTATTTGATTTTATATCAAGAATGATCGATCAAGGTTCTCTTACAAACAAAGATTTAGGATTTGAATGGAAAAAGGACTATAATACTTATGAACATTTAATTGAGATCATAACCTATAGAAATGGGATTGGGAATATCTTAGCTGATGGTTGGAAAGAAATCACACGTTTAAAAGCTAATTTGGAAGAAGAAATGCTTACTATAAAAGGTTTAGATGTCGTTTTTGAACCAAGGTTTTTAAAGCTAGGAACTATGGAATTTGAGCAGGTGGTTAATCCGAAAGGGGCGCATGTTGCTTCAGGAGGATCCCCAACTTATGTTGGTGCAGGAGGAGGAATAGAAAAAATGAAATCCCACTTTAATAGAATGGGAATCCCTGAGAGCGCTGTAGATAGGTTATTTAGACCACCCAAAAAAGAGATGAATATAAATGTTGGTAGATTAACCAGATATTCAGAAGATTGGTATACAATATTAACATCATTTGGATTATGTGCTCGAGCACAGATGAACAGATTTTATAGTTTGGAACTCGTTACATCTTTTTATAATGCAATAACTGGACTCAATTTAAAGGTTGATGAAATAAGACTAGCAGCTGAGAGATCATGGAATCTAATGAAATTAATGAATGTTAAGGAAGGTTTTTCTCGGCAAGATGACGCATTCCCAAAAAATTGGTTCACACCTTTAAAATATGGTGAAAATAAACTCGAATTTTACGATTTCTATGGAAATGTAAAAATTAATAGGGATATTGCTAAACAATTACTGGATGATTATTATGATGAACGTGGTTGGGATAAAGAAAATGGGACTCCTTCCACCCATAAATTAAAAGAACTTGGTTTAACGAGATATCTTTTATAATATTGTCTGCTTTTGTGATACATAATAAAATTAATGAAATTAAATCATAAATTTAATAACTTTCTAGGATTTGGAATAAGAATGGATTTTTCTCCCAAAAAGATTTATGATGATTTCATTAATAAAAAAACAGATAAAACTACTACTATCGATCATCTAATATCGATAATTGAAGAGAGTGAAATAACCCTAGTTAGATTCGAAGCTATTAAAATATTGGGGCAAATTGGAGCATTCGAAGACCGAATTTTTAATCTATTGGAAAATTTATTAATCTCAGATTCTCATGAAATTATTAGAAATGCTGCCGCAAGTGTTTTAAGGCAAAAATTCCCAAGTAGAACTTATGAACCAGTTAAATGGGCGTTTAACAATGAAGAGTCAATAATCCCTTTAATTACAATCACGGATATATTAGGTCATTTATCCCATAATGAAGCGAAGTCATTAGTATTAGAGAGATTAAATAAAATTGATAACATTTCATTTAAAAAAGAGATGGATGAGCTAATAAGAAACAATCTTATTGTAAATTATTCCACTATAGAACTTTCGGAATTTTTAATAAATTTCTTTATTATTAAGGAGTTAGAAAAGAAATTTGGCAATATAAATTATACAATAAAAGATTTATTAGTTTCTGAACTATATTTATCAGATGTTAGCAGTCATGTATTTGGTTGGAATGTATTAAATAAATTCCCCGAATATTTAATCCATTTAAGGCATTTGGAAAAATTAGATTTGAAATTCAATCGATTGACAAGGATATCGAATTCAATAGGATCTCTGAAAGCATTAAAATATTTAGATTTAAGTTATAATAAATTAAATAACCTCCCAAATTCTATCGGTTCTTTAAAATCCTTAGAATACTTGAATCTAAAATATAATAAATTGAAATATTTACCCCATTCCATAAATAATCTAAAAAATCTTAAAACCTTAGATCTGAGGTCAAACCGTTTAATTTCCATACCAAAATCAATGAAAAACCTATCAAAATTAGAAACTCTGGATCTTCATGGAAATAAGCTTCAAAAATTTCCTAAAAGTTTGAAGGGATTAAGATCACTTAAAGTATTAGAGTTAGGTCTAAATAATATAATTCAATTACCAAAGAGCATTAAATTCCTCAAATCTCTTAAAAAGTTAAGTTTAGCTGGAAATAGGTTGAGTTCTGTTCCAAAATGGATTAAATCTCTAAATAATTTAGAAGAATTACAACTATATGATAATCATTTAACTGAATTACCTAAAAATATTGGAACACTTCAAAATATTGAATCAATTGCGCTTTGGAATAATAATTTAGAATCACTACCTAATTCTTTTCAAAAATTAATAAAATTAAGATCATTAAATCTAAGCTGGAATAAATTCAAAACTCTCCCCAGTTGGATAGGAATGCTTAAATCTCTTGAAATTTTAAATCTATGGGGAAATGAACTAGTAGAAGTTCCAGAATCTTTAACTCAGCTAGAAAATCTTAAAATCTTGGATTTAAATTTTAATTCAATTGTAAAAATTCCTGATTTTTTAAAATCCTTGGAACGAAAGGGATTAGTTATCTATAAATAAATTGAAATAATTTGCTTTTTTTAGCTAATTGATATTTGAAATAAAATTCTTTCTATAGACAACAATGGAATTAGCACCTAGCAAAATTTTAGAGAAATTTAGAGATAGAACTATTGACAAAAGATCCGCTTTAGAACAATTACTTGCATTGATAGAAAATAGTAAATCATTTAAAATACGTCTAAAATGCATCAAAATACTTTCTGAAATCTGGAAAACAAATGAAAAGACAGTTTCTTTATCTGAAAATATATTTAATGTCTTTGAAAATCTTTTAATTTCTGATTCTAATGAAAATATCAGAGCTGCTGCTGCTTTATTTTTAAGTTCTAATTTTAATGATAAAGCTTATAAACCAATGAAGTGGGCTCTTCACAATGATGACTCTCAATTAGTATTAGAAATTATATTAAATTCTCTAGTTGAATTTTTACGTGGACTTAAAAACCAAGATTTTAAGCTAATTAAACCATTTTTATTACAAGAACTCCAAGATGTTGTTGATAAGGATTATAAAATTAAAATTCAGAAATACATTATAGTATCTTCACAAAAAGATCCAATTTTCGATCATATTACAATTTTAATGAATTATTTCACATTAACGTACTTTAAGAAGGTATTTTGGAGGTTAAAATATGAAATCAATAATTGTAGAGTTACCCAGTTGGATTTTATCTTTAAAAATTTAACATCTTTTCCTGAACCTATAAAAAATCTAACTTCTCTAAAAAAATTGATCTTTAGATATAACCAATTGACAAATTTACCACATTGGATTGGAACTTTAATTGATTTAGAACATCTCAATCTAAATGTCAATAATATTCAAAATTTACCAGATTCTTTTGGTCTTTTAAGTTCTTTAAAGGAGCTATATTTATGGAAAAATGAATTATCTAATTTACCAGAATCCTTTTCTAATTTAAGCGAATTAGTCATCTTAAATCTTAGATTAAATAATATAACATCCTTACCTGAATCTTTCGGAAAAT
>CAZBPC010000073.1:0-16993 GCA_964493715.1 uncultured archaeon | reverse complement strand
CTATTCTATTTCTTTTTCCAGTAGCTATTTCCTTAAGGTTAGCACCTGAACAGAAAATTCCGTGAGTCCCCCATAATACTGCGACTAACGCTTCTTCATCTCGTTCAAAATCACGAAAAGCGTTAGCAAGCTGAACTGATGTAGGACCATCCACTGCATTTTTTACTTCTGGATTATCAATGATGATAGTACAAACGGGATAATTTTTTTCAATTTTAATTGACATGTGATAAAGTAGGTACTCAGAATAAATAAATATATAAAAAAAAGAAATTTACGGGCAAGGACTTGTTCCGAAAAGATTGATAATATCTGAGGGATCATAATTTGAGAAGTTATATCCATCTGCTTGGGATTGAGCGATTTGCTCAGTCGTTTTGATAATATTGTCTAATGTAATTCCGCGGCTTTCATATGTTGCCATAACAGCAGGATTCAACACCTCAAACCAAGAAATTGTACTAAAACCTCGAAATACCGCGATATCAATATTAACGCATTCTCTTAAGTCACAATATCCAACTTGATCTCCTGCGTTAAGTATCTGCCATAATTGTAATCCTGTTGTTTCAATGTTTTGATGAAAAATTCTAAAAACGATGGAAGGATGCTCAATGGATTTCAGATGGATTTGTTTACCTTGGATTTCTCCGTTAGATAAAACGTGTGTTTCAGGCATAATGCTAATTACTATAGCATCCACAGGAGCAAAAGTCTTCATATTCAATGTAGTATTAGTAAAACAGTCGTATTGATAGAAATAGTGTTTGTCTGAGGTAGGATTATCATCACCAGGATAACCATGTCCAATCGTAGAATGATATTTACTGATATTTCCTATTTTTTCTAATTCAATCCAATCATGAGAAACGAATTTAGGACTTGGACCAAGAGAATCAACTAAAATAGGAAGAAAAATCACTCCAAAAACCGAAGCAATTCCAATTAATATAAGGAGAGCAATAATTTTTCCTTTATTTTTCATAGTCAAACCCATATATATAAGGTTAGTAAGAAATTGAAGGAATGGTTTAAAAAGACGATGATTTTAAAATATTAATAAAGATCTTATAATCCCGATTTCAAAATGAATTTAAATAACACTCAATATTCATTAATATTAATTAAGGGATAATAGAGTTTGATTTATGTGAATACAAGAGAAAGACTTATCAAAACCTTAAATCACGAAGAACCCGATAGAATCCCGCTTTTTTGCCAAGTGGTAATGTCTAAATTCCAAGAGCGATTGGAAGCTTATTGGGGAGATTCTTATAATTGGGACAGAAAATATAAGCTTTTAAATCGAGATTTTAATGTAGAGTACAAGTTAGGATTTGATGCTGCATGGGGATTTAATGCGTTTCCAGTTTATATTCCACAGAAGTACATGCAATACCACCCCTTACCGAAATTGGATGATGATAATAAATATATCGATTATAATGGTAGAATCTATCTAAAGCACACTTCTACTGATCCGAATGATGTTGGTTATTATTATGGAAATTACATAACTAACGAAGAAATGGCTGACTACTTTTATGATACTTACTTCTCTATTGAATGGGATGAAGCCCCTGATTTTGCTACAAAAGTGAACAAAAAGCTGAGGAAATTTCCTACTGATGAATTTGTACCTTGTACTCATCTCGATCCTATTTTAGAATCCATGTGGATGGGAATGGGTCTAGGATTACTAATAAAGTTAATAAGAAAAAATAAAGCTAAAATTAAGCGATATATTGATCTTAGAAAAAAGAAATTGGTAGATGCAGCTAAATTGAGTGCTGAAACGGATTTTGAGATCTTTTTTATATGTGATGATACAGCTTTGAAGGGTACAACTATGATAAATCCAATATATCATAAAGAACTTATTATTCCCGCTTATAAGGAAGCTATCAAAATATTAAAAAAAGCCGGAAAATATGTCTGTTTCCACTCAGATGGATTTACTGAACCTTATTTTGAAGGATTAATAGAAGCTGGATTCAGCGGTGTAGAATCATTAGAACCTATGTCAGGCATGAATTTAAAACATTTAAAGGAAGTTTATGGAGATAGATTATGTCTAATAGGCAATATTGATGTTTCTCAATTATTACCTTATGGCACAAAGGATGACGTGATAAATATGGTGAAAGAGTGCATTCTTGATGCGGGTAGAGGAGGAGGCTACATTTTAAGTGCTTGTACTGACATTACAAATTCATGCAAAGTTGAGAACGTTCTAACAATGATTTCCACAACAAAAAAATATGGGCAGTACCCAATTAGTTAAAACCTACTCTATTTAGAAGTTGATTAAAATGACTCAGAAAGATTATATTCTAACAAATGATTGGTGGACATTCGAGATTCAAAATGATGAGAATGCCGGATTTATTTATAAGATGCATAGTAAAATCAATAATGTGATTTATGCAGATCAAGATTATCATTATAGAATTTTGACATCTAAGAAGAAAGGATCTCGATTTGTCTATTTGTTGCATTTAGATTCAGATTTAAAAGCTAAAAAGCTATCTTCCAGAGAGATTTATGAAAAAAGATCTGATAAGTTAATTGTAAAAGGTAAATTCGATGAAACTGATATAAGTATGACACAAGAGTTTAAGCTAGCAAAGGATAGCAAGTGGTTAGAGGAACGTATAACATTAACTAATGTTGGTGATAAAAAAATCAGGTTCGGAATGATAAATCTTGGTTTTAAAAACACTCTTTTTAAGCAATATACTGGGTGGAATAATCATTCAGATGAATATTGCTTAACTTCCATACCTTACCGAAGATATATGGGATATGGAGATGATAAGAGGAAAGAAAATTACACTGCAAATGATATAGTTTTTGGAGCATGGGTTGCTAAAGAGACAGAAATGCCCGGATATTGTGCTGAAGGTTGGTTATGGGGCAATAAGGAAGGAGGATTACTTGTTTGCAAGTATAATCAAACTCAAATGGAATATTCCCGGTTTCAGCGGATAGCAAGTATTTTACTAGGAAGAGGTGCTGAAGACGTCAATATTCTTTTTGGAGGAGTATATCTTTATGAAGGAAATCCTGAAACTGCTACCACTTTAGAGCCGAATCAAAGTTACTCTTTTGGAGTTACTAAATATTCTATCTACACTGGGGACTACAAAGAAGGTTATTACCTCTATAGAAGCCATCTTGAGGAACAAGGTCATAAATTCAAGAAAGACTATGAGCCACCAGTTCATTGGAATGAATTGTATAATTTAGGATGGGTTGCAGAAAAGACTGGTTTCTTTGTCGATAGTACGGAGTTCGAGGTCTATACATTAGAACAATTATTCGAAGAAGCTAAATTAGCTAAAGATATTGGCGCCGAATGCTTATATCTGGATCCAGGTTGGAATACCGCACTAGGATCTGAAATTTGGAATGCAGAAAGATTCGGTCCCTTAAAGGTATTTTCGCATAATATTCATGAGAAATATGGATTGAAATTAGCATTGCATCTAATGATGAATTTTGAAGGAGTAAATGAATCTGACGAATTTTATCTGAGATCTAAAAAGGGAGTAAAGGTTGTAGCTGACCCTTATATTAATCTTTATTGCGTTTGTGCCAATGACCATTGGGTAAAGGAAAAAACTCGGAGAATATTAGAATTAGCCAAGGAGGGAATAGATTTTTTTATGTTTGATTTCACCGAGCTTTCAAATTTTATGGCAGAGGATCTCGGTTGTTTTAGTAAGGATCATAGTCATGAAGTTCCAATGAGAAGACAGACCCACGCGGAAAACATTTTAAAAGTAATTCAAAATGTAAAAAAAGAGTATCCTAATATTCTAATAGAAGCTCATGATAGAGGTGTTAAACCAAGACATCCATTGTATTTTCAACATAATCTCCCTCATAGTTTCGACGAGAATTGGGGGTTTGAATGCATGTGGAACCCAATGCAGGATTTAATATCGAGAAGAGCTATTCAACTTTTTGAATATAATTTAGCTTACTCTATTCCTCTATATTTACATATAAATGAAAATAGCGATAATGACAATATGTTACAATTCTGGTGGTATGCCTCTCTTGCGAGACATTTGGGTATTGGTGGATTGAGCAATAGAGATAGTGTAAAATATAAAGCATTAAAAGAAGCGATGATTCTTTATAAAAAGATTAAACATTACTTAACGCAGGGAATATTTTATGGCATAACTCAAGAAATTCACCTTCATGTGGATGAAATTGATAAGTTAGGTGTTATTACAGCCTATAATTTAAGTAGTCGCTCCCAAAAAACAGTAATTCAATTTAATTCTATGAAATATGGCTTAGAAGTTAAAGATATTGAAATTTATAACGGTATAAATCAGAAGATATCTACTTTGAAAGTAAATCATGATTCAGACAACATCTGTCGATTTGAGGTAGAAATCCCTTCATTAGCACCAATAATTGCAATTCTTAAAAAATAGGCAATTTAACTAATAATTCTTAATTTAGATTTAATGGATATTGTAGATACTTTTAAATTGCATTCTTTAAAGAGAATGTGATTTGGTTAATATTACGGAAAAAAATTTAGATATTGCAGGTGAAATTCACTTACAAGACTATTCTAAAGAAGGACTAATTGATCACGCTACTCTAGGTACGGGCAAGAACTTTCCATCAGAATTGTGAAGCATTAAAATCGATAGAGTATATTAAAAAATTTTCTCCCCAAATAGATCTACTAAATATTAAGGATCTACCCTTCTTTTAAAAGAAATAAAAGAAGAAATTACAAAATATTTAATTGGTCTTCGAACTGATTGATTTTAATTTTCAATTCTTCAAGTTTCTCTCTTTCTCTTTTCACCAACTCTTCTGGAGCTCGCTCTGAAAATTGACCCTGTAATTTTTTCTCTATTTTGGATATCTCGAGTTTAGATTTTTCAAGAGAAGTTTGGATTCTCACTTTTTCCTTTTCAATATCAATCATTCCTGAAAGTGGAATAAATGCAGGTATTCCACTGAGTACGATTCGTGCTGATTGAGGAGGTGGAACGATTTTGTCATCAATTATGAATTTTTCCTCATCTATAAATGCCATCTTCACCAGTTCATTTTTGCAGATTTCAAATAATTCTTTATTGCTTGTCTCAATTTGCAGTGGAACTAGCTTTTTTAAAGGGATTCCGAAATCATGTTTAATGCGTCTCACTTCTCGGACAAAATCGGTCATTAACAGAAAACTTTCTTCTAACTTTGATTCAATGAATGACTCGTTAACTTTAGGCCATTGAGCATACATTATCGTAGGCACTTCTTTAAGAGCACTTGGGAGAGCTTGCCATAATTTTTCAGTGATAAATGGCATGATAGGATGTAATAATCTATAGAATGTGTCTAATACATGTAATAGTATCGTTTTTTGTATATATTTTTCAGAATAATTATCATCATAGAGAAAATTTTTGCTCATTTCAATGTACCAATCACAAAATTCGCTCCAGAAAAATAATTTAATTATTCTCGTCATTTGTAAGTATTCATAGTTATCCATGTGAATTTTTACATCTCGAATCAGGGAGTTTAACCGGGAGAGTATCCATCTATCAGGGAAATTTAGCTTTTTCAGATCAATTTCATCAATTCGATATACTTTTTCATCAGGTTCAATGTTAGTTAAAACATAACGAGATGCTTGCCATATCTTATTACAGAATTTGTGAGCAACCTCGATATTTTTGGGGTCTAAATTCATATCTAATCCCGGAATACTAGTTGATATATATACATACCGGAGAGAATCTGCTCCAAAATCCTTTATAATTATAAGTGGATCATATTGGTCTATATTTTCCATTGATTTACTTATCTTTCCCCCTTTTTCGTCTCGAATCATACCATGTAAATAAACAGTGTGATATGGAGATTTTCCTGTTAGCTCAATTCCCATCATAATTTCTCTTGCAACCCAAAAAAAGAGAATATCATAACCCGTTTCTCTTGTATCGGTTGGATAGAAGCGTTTATAATCAGGGTGATCAATATTTGGCCACCCCAAAGTTGAAAAAGTCCATAACCCACTCGAGAACCAAGTATCTAACACGTCCTCATCTTGATGAACACTAGAACTTTTGCATTTAGGACAAGTTGAGACCGATTCCACATCTGGTTCGGGACAGATTTCTTCACCACATTCATCACAATACCAAACTGGAATTCTGTGACCCCACCAAAGCTGGCGGGATATGCACCAATCGTGGATATTTTCCATCCATAGGAAAAAACGCCGTTGTTCTCTTTCAGGAATTATAGTTATTTCACCATTCCGAACGGCATCCATTGCTGGTCCAGCAAGTGGTTTTGTCTTTACGAACCACTGAATAGACACTCGGGGTTCTATGATTGCATGACATCGTTGACAGTGTGGTTCAGGATGATCATAAGTTTCGATATTAGTTAATAATCCTTCCTTCTCAAGATCTTTTAAGATTGCTTTCCGACATTCAAAACGATCTAACCCTGTATAAGCTTCAACAAAGCCAGGGAGAATCTGAGCGTTTTCATTAAATATATTGATAAATTCTAAATCATGTTTTTTCCCAATTTCAAAATCATTAGGATCGTGAGCAGGAGTTATTTTTAAAGCGCCAGTACCAAATTCGGGATCCACAAATGGATCGGTAATTATTGGAACAGAACGACCAACAGCCGGAATTATTGCTCGCTTACCGATATATTTAGCATATTTGGGATGGGATTTTATTGTAGCCACCGCGGTGTCACCTAATAGCGTTTCGGGTCTTGTGGTAGCAACAATAATAAAATCTATGGCGCCTTCAGCCCATTTTCCACTCCCCCAAGGAGATTGGGGTCCTTTCCAAGCTTTATTAATAATTGGATACTTGATATACCATAGGTGCCCATGTTCATCAATATCCTCAGTCTCTAAGTCAGATATTGCGGTAACACACCTTCCTGGGCACCAATTAACCATGTATTCTCCTCGATATATTAATCCTTTATGATATAATCTATAGAAAGCCTCCCGGACGGCTCGTGATAAATTTTGGTCTAAAGTGAAACATTCCCGGCTCCAATCGCAGCTAATACCCATTCTTTTTGATTGTTCAGTAATTCGTGCGTGAAATTTATGCTTCCATGCCCACACTTTTTCGACGAATTTTTCACGTCCTAAATCTTTATGATTTATACCTTGTTTTAATAGTTCCCTAACAACGACACTTTGAGTAGCAATTCCGGCATGATCTGTACCCGGAATATAAAGAGTTTCTTTTTGTCGCATGCGTTCATATCGAGTCATAAAATCTTCAAGGGAAATCACAAGCCCATGACCTGAATGGAGTTGACCTGTTACGTTTGGTAATGGAATTGTTATGCAAAATCTTTCAGAATTCTCATCAGTAATACCTAATTCATGAGATTTTTCAGGTCGAAAGAAACTTTCTTTCTCCCACCATTCGTACAATTCTTTTTCTATTGAACGATGATCATAAATATTTTCTAATTCTTCAATCATTTTTATTCCTCAATTAATCTTAAAAATTCCAGAAATCTCTTAAAATTTAGTAAAAAATTAAAAAAAAAAGAGTTTTTAAAACCCAAGTTCTTCTAATATTCTCTTGTTTTCTAATACTTTATCCTGAGTAAGAGGGAAATACTTCCAAAATACTAATGTACCTGCAATTATGATGACGGATGGAATAATCCCAAAAAGAAGTCTTATTCCTAGAAGTACCATATTAATATCTCCTCCAGCAGCCGTGACTGCGGTGACTAAACCTGCATAATCTACTGATCCAGCTGGAAAACCAGTGGTAGTATGTACCAGAGCCATAACCCCTTCATCAAGAGTGGCAACTAACCGTCCTAGCAACGTTGAAACTCCAAGAAGAATTCCTTTCTGATTTTTTCTTGTTGAAGCTACAAAATCATCAATTACGCTTGCTTGAATAATAGTATAAAAGAATGCCCACATACTCCCCACTGCAACTCCCAGGATAAATAACATTATATATAGATCTATCTCTGTCTGGAAAAAGGTTAATGGAAATAAGGCGATTCCAAATGCTAATCCACCTATAGCGAGCACTTTCTTATTATCTTTAACTTTTTTAAGATAAAGTATCCAGAAAGGAAATGCGACAAAAGCGCCACTCATAAATATAATAAATATAAAAACTTCATCACCAGCAGCATACCTAAGAAGATAAGTAGTAACAAAAGGGGCATTACCCATCAACAAGTTTATCGTCATATTGAATGTTGTAAGCGCTACGAAAAATACAATAAAACTTTTTGATTTTAACACTTCTTTCATTCCAGAAAAGAACTTAAAAGATTCGTATTGTCCCGTAAAATATCTTTCTTTCACGACCTTGGTTTCTGTCGTGCCGGGTAAAAAAAGAATGGCACTAATAAGACAAATCATAGACATCATGGTTCCCATAAAACCATAACTTGCCTTTAAAGCATATGGATTAATGAATAATGGAGGAAGTATGAATCCAAGAGCTTGAGCAACCATATCTAATGGAGTCCACCACCAAGTTAACTTTTGCCTTTCTTCTTCAGTACGGAATAAATCTGGACGGAGGGCACTTACATTGATCCCTACTAATGATCCAAACGTATCCATTAAAACCAATGATCCGAATAACCAAAAAAATACAGGCCAGGGATTTGCAGGATTTACGGTCGGCGCGGTAAATATTAGAAAGAGGGAGAGAGTCCAAGGTACAATTCCAATTACTATCCAAGGGAAGCGCCGACCCCATCGTTTCGTCAACCGAGTATTTCGATCAACGAGAAATCCGATAATAGGATCGTTGATTGCATCATAAATCGTAAATATTGTCAAAGCAAGGACAATAAGCCCCGGTTCTAACCCAAGCACGTTAAAGTAGTAGTAATATAAATAAATGGCTTGAGTAGCACCAATTACCGTCGTGGTTATTTGGAACGTACCATTTGAAGCATAACGCCACCAAGGATGTTTTGATCCAACATCTAAATCTGTTTCACTCATGTATAAATACCTATATTTTTCATAACTTTTTATGATAATTAGTCATATTTTATTATTTTCTTATATATAAGTTATCTTCTTAAGGATAAATTTGTCCATTTTATCACAAATATTTGTAATAAAAAAATGAAAAAATTTTTTTTCATTATTTAAGGAAATCAACAGTTCAATAATTGGATAAAGTTAATTTCTAAAAGATCTGAGATTTTTTCCACAATTTTTCACACTTAGATTTGATATATTATGATTTAGTCTTTGACATAAAAAAAGTATCTCTATCTTATTCTAATTGGTAGTCTTGCTAAAATTTCAAAGGATATTTTCTATATTTTTCAATTGCGGTTCTCATCGCTAAGATGTTCTCCCAAGGCATATTAAGAATGTCATGACTTGGTCCAATTATATACCCACCACCATAACCAGCATCTTTCAAGCATTTTTTCACATTTATTTCGACATCTTGAGGCCTTCCAAAAATATGCGTGCCCGTGGAATCTAAACCACCCATAAAGCATAATCGATCACCTAAGGTGTTCTTTAATCCTGCCAAATCAACTCCTGCGGAAGCTTCTAAAGATTGAATGCAATTGAGACCTGCATCAGCTAGATCCGGGAGAACAGAGTCTACTTTTCCACAAGAATGAAGTACCGTGAGCATTCCATTTTTCTTGCACATATCATACATTTTTTTATGATACGGGAGAAGAAATTCTCGGAATTGTTTTGGTGAAAAAATAGGATTATCTTTATATCCAAAATCATCGCCAAGGAAGATGATATCAACTCCAGCTTCAGCACATCTCTTAATAATTTCGATATTTGCCTTAGTATACTCATTCATCACATCATGAATAAATTTTGGATTTTTTCGCATGTAATATGATACACGTAGAAGGGAGATACCGTTGAGAAGACATTCAGTAGGATTTATCATCATTCTCACCATTGGATAAAAATATGGTTCGATAGCTTCAACAAAATTCTGCCATACTTGAGGAGAATAATTGACTTTATCGTTTACTAACTCGGATGGTTTTCCATATCGATCCCAGTAAGTGTATAATATTTCAGGGGAAGTATAATATCCCCCAACATACCAACTATATGGTAATCCTGTTTCAACTTGTTTTACCATTTTATATATCGCACCATCTAATGGGGTAAGATAACAATCGGGATATTCAGCAGGTGCTGGAATCCGTTTCACTTTCATTTTTCTTTCGCCAAAAGGATCCATAAAATAGACATCCACGTTCCAAAACCGCTGTTCAGTGATAAAATATTTTTTTCGGGATGATTTTGGTTGCACCCAACTCGAATATTTCTTAATTTCTTCGGAATTTTGAAACGCTTGGAACGAAGTTCCCGTTTGTTCCATACCGAACGAATTTATGGGCACTTTATCCGGTTCACCATCAAGCTCGAGAGCCTTGAATACTCGTTCACGTTTAGATAATAGCATGTTTTACTCCTAATTCCTTTTTTTTTTGAAAATGAATGATATTTATTAGGTTTATTGATGCAAGTAATAACTAGCACAATTAAAAAAGTAATAAATTATGACGGAATCTAATAAGAAATTTAAAATCCAAGGGATCCATTCACGATTAGGACACTTTCTGTATTCACTAGGCGCAGTACCTTCTGCTCTTCCGTACAACATGATTGGTACTTGGCTTTTAACTTTTTATACGCTTTATGCTGGACTTTCCCTAATTGAATTCGGACTTCTATTCATGCTTTATGGAATATGGAATGCCATCAATGACCCATTAATTGGATATTTTATGGATAAATTGAAACCAAAGAAAGGGCGACGTGTGCCGTGGATAATCTATGGAACAATACCAATGACGATAGGTTTTATTGCATTATGGATGGTTCCATTTAGTGATAAAGGTTTGGTCTTTCTTTACGGCTTTATAATGCTGTTTTTATTCGACACGGGATTTACAATAGTAATAACCGCCTGGAACGCTTTATATACCGAAATGTATGAAGAAGAGAGCGAAAGAGCTACAGTCGTAGCAATTAAAGATACGATTGCATTTTTATCGTCTATGATCGGGGTAATGATTCCTTCGATGATCGCTGCTGCATTAGGTAGTTGGGCAATCGCAGGAGTTATAATGGGCCTCACCATTCCAATTACAATGTATCTCTCCCTTCTAGGAACAAAAGAGAAGAAAGAGTATCAAATAGATGAACCCTTACCTATATTTCAGGCATTTAAAGAATCACTTTCCAACAAACCATTCGTTATTGGATCTATAACATATGCATTTCTTGATTTTTGTTTTGGATTTACTTTAATGATTTTACCTCTTTACGCAAAATTTATTCTAAATATGGATGAAGGAATGGCAGGGTTTGCAATGATTGGAGTGGCGCTAGGTATTCTGGGTGGTATACCAATATGGTGGAAAATTTATGGAAAAAAAGGGCCAAAGTTTGGATTATCTCTCTCAATGAGCATATTTTGTATTGGGATGATCCCTCTTTTTCTATCAAGTGATTTTATTAGTTTAACAATTATTGGACTTTTACCCGGAATTGGAATTGGTGGAGTATTAATGACAGAGCCAGTAATTTCTGCTGCAATAGATTATGATGAAATAAAAACAGGAAAAAGACGGGAGGCAACATATGGTGGAATTGGAGCCTTTATTGCGCGATTATCAATGATTCTTTCTGCCATAGCTCTAATACTTGTTCAGTTAATCAGTGGATTTGACCCGGAATTAGAAACTCAGACATCAGAAGCCTTGCTTGGTTTGAGACTTTCAATTTCATTAGTTCCTGCCATTGGACTTTTAATTGGACTAATAATTTTTAAATTCTATCCCCTTAATTATAAAAACTTCACTGAACAACAAGCCAAGCTAAAAATACTTCATGAAGAACGAATGAGAAAATTGAAGTGAATAAACACAATCATTTTTTATTTTTTTTTTATCATTTAAGAACGTGAGAATCATGAGAAGGAGAAATTACTTTTAGAACTAAATCTTTAGTTCTAAGCTGGTAGATGTTATCTAAAATTTTCATTATTTGAAGAAAAGAAATAATCAAATGACGTTATAATTTATAAAACTTAAATTTTTTACTTGGATCATTTGTTTCTAATACATGTCAGATAAAATGCCCGTATTATTCATAGGTCATGGAAGTCCTTTTAACATATTTCAACAAAATAAGTTTACAACCTCTTTACGAAATCTTGGTTCAAATCTTCCTAAACCTCGAGCAATTGTCCTAATATCTGCACATTGGTTAACTTCAGGAACTAAGATAACAATTGATGACAATCCTAAGATGATTTACGATTATTATGGATTTCCTCCTAAATTCTATGAATATGTCTATCCTGCAAAGGGAAGTGAACTGATTGCCACTGAGATTATCGATTTTCTTCCGCTAATATTAAAACCATCCATAGAATGGGGGATTGATCACGCTGCAACTATCGTTCTAGAACATCTTTTCCCCGAGGCAAATGTCCCTGTAATAGAATTTAGTCTGGATTATATAAAACCTCCAGAATATCATTTTGAATTGGGAAAAAAGATAAAATCTCTTCGGGAAAAAGGAATAATGTTTATTGGAAGTGGAAACCTCGTCCACACTTTTCGCAACATCAACATGAATAATCAATTTGGTCCTCCACTATCATGGGCTGAAGAACTCGATACACTTCAGAAACAAGCTATAAGTGACTATGATATTGATAACTTGATCCATTATGAAAACTGGCCTCTCAGTGCTAAAGGTTTCCAAACAAATGAACACTATCTTCCTATGCTTTATATTTTAGGCATGAAAGACTTGAACGATTCACTTGAATTTGTGTATGAAGGATTTCAACATGGATCGATTTCTCACAGGAGCTTCATGTATCATTAAAATTTTTCATTAATAATTGATAGGGATTTACAAGAGATTAATTAGATATAAAATTAATAACTGCACGAAAATGTAAAAATCTTCTTTATAAAAAAAGATTCAAAAAGAATGGACTATGATTATTTGTCAAAGTTAAATTTAGTAATAAAAACTTTATTAGATGATTTCTAATGAATGAAAAAGAAAATTTAAATACGAATTTAGAATATATAGCTCCAAAAGCAAGACATCCTTGGTGGCGTTATGCTTCCAATAGCTCGTCTCAATTTGCTTTTAATGTTATAGGCACTCCAATGTCTATCTTTTTGTATTATTATTATGAGGTAGTTTTAGGGTTAAATGGGGGATTTATTTTTATAGCCATGAGTATATTCATGATATACAATGCAATTAATGACCCTCTCTTATCCTATTTGATGGATAGAAATACCAGATTCACTAAAAAACTGGGTAGACGCTTCCCTTGGATGCTTATAGGATTCCTTCCTTGGATCGTGTGCTTCTATTTTATTTTTGCTGCTCCAGATATTGACGGTACTACGAACCCTTGGCCCCTTTTTTGGTATTTAATAATACTATTGAGTTTACAGGACACCTTTTTTGTATTTTTTGGTATTAATGTTGGTGCAATCCGACCAGATTTGTTTCGTACCGAAGAAGAGCGACGAAAATTAGTACCGTGGTGGACAGGAATGGATATTGTGTCAACGATAATTGCTATGATAGGTGGGCCTTATCTAATTGGTACTGGCGATACAAAAGCCGGATTTGCCTTTATGGCTCTAACATTTGGTATAACTGCACTTATAACATCTGTTTTATCTCTCCCAGGTAATTGGGAGGATAAAATAATTAAAGAGAGATATTTTCAAATACCCGAAAAGGAAGAGCACGTAAATTTTTTTACGAGTGTAATAAATGTTATAAAAACTAAAAGCGTATTAATTTATTTACTTCTTTTGGCAGCTTGGATTATTACATACAATTTATTGTTAGAGAATTCGCTATACATTAACACATTTATTTTACAAGGTAGCTCAGATGATTACATGATTTTGTTAGCTGTTTTAATAATTGCTGTAGTAATATCCATTCCATTCTGGCTAAGATTTCTTAAAAATAAAGGGAATAAATGGACCCTCTCTCTTGGCGGTTTTTTACTGGTTGCAGCTCTCGTCCCGTTTACCTTTGCATTTTCTTTTATAGCTTTAATTATAATGATGTTTGTTCTTGGGATAGTTATGGGAAGTTATTGGGCTTTAATATACACAACAATACAAGCCATTGTATTTGATGATTATGGAGTTAAAATGAAAACAAGTCAAAAAGCAATTGTCATTGGTGTTATAGGATTTATTACTACACTTTTCACCACAATCGATGAAGGTCTTATTGCTCTCGTTCACAATCTTACGGGGTTTATACCTGGTCAAGAAACTTATGCGGATATGTTAGTTGCAGTTACAGCTGCAGGTGGTGACATGAATTTAGTGCTTTTAGGAATTCGCTTACTTTCTGGAATAATTCCAGCAATAGTCATGCTCGCAGGTACTCTTGTTTTCTGGAAATATTTCCCTTTAACAAAGGAGAAAGTACTAGAAAACAAAGCAATATTAGAAGAACTTGGATTATAAGTATTTTTTAATTTATTTTTATTTTATTTTATTTATATTGAAATGGTTTATCTGGAAATTGGAGCAGAGAGGAAAATTGAATTATATTGACGAATCTAATGTTGATGTATCTTAAATCTAGAAATTAGATCTTTTTTTTCTATGAGAAAATTTGGACTATTTATTTTTTAAATATCATTTTCCCTATTCAAATAACATGCCTGCATTAGCTCATTTTGGAATAGGATTAGCAGCAAAGTACTTTTTTCCCAAAATACCACTTTGGGCTCTATTAGTAAGTACAATGTTGATTGATATCTTGTCTTTTATTTTTATAATCGCATTATGGCCTAGTCATGGTCTTTTCATGTCAGTGGTCTGGACTATGAGTGCAATGTTGATTATTGTTCTCATACCAATAATTCTAAACTTTAAGAAGGAACAAGGTCAAGAGATGAAATTAACATTATGGGGTATGGAAATTCTCAACGTAAGCATCATTATCGGAATACTTGTTTTCAGCCACTGGATTTTAGATATCATCGGATGGCCAATGAGCGCCATAAACCCTACTGCTACTGGAGTTCCACTTCTCTTCGACGATACAGTGACAATAGGACTTGGGGTGTATAGTACCTGGTTTGGGGCATTCACAATGGAATTGGGAGTATTTATCGTTGGACTCGCGATTTATCTACATTACGTTATAAAGATTAAAAAGTAAAAGTAGTTGATATAACTATAGCATAACACAGAAAAAGATTTTTTTTTTTATTATTTCGCGCTAACGAAATCAGTTTGTATAAAAATCCTAAGGAAAGTCATAAATTCTTAATTTTCAATAATTCTTTTTTCAAAATATTATCTACTCTTTTAGAAGGCAGGAGTTTTAACATCTTGTTTTTAAACGTGTTAGGTACGATCAAGTACCTATTCTTTGGTTTTTTAGCTTTTAATGCTTTAAAAATAATTTTTGCAACTTCTATCGGATCTAAAGAATCGGTTTTACCTTTTTCAATTTCATGTTTGCCTATTACAACAGCCTCCTTCTCAAATATAGACCCTTTAAATTTGTTCAATAATTCCTCCCCCTTACTCCAAATTGCTGTGTTAATCCTTCCCGGTTGGATGATAATTACTTTCACGTCATACAATAAAAGTTCTCGTCGAAGGGAATCGGAATATCCCTCAATGGCAAATTTACTCGCACTATATGGACCAAAAAAAGGAGCAGCAAAAAATCCTGAATTACTGCTTATCATTACTATTCGTCCTTTTGATTCCAGAATAAGAGGAAAAAAAGTTGAGGTGATTCTATGGACACCAAATAAATTTACATTAAATTGATTGATTAAATCGTTGGTATTTATATCCATTAATGGTCCAGCTGATACAATTCCAGCGTTATTAATAATTGCAAATAAGCCCGAATTTTCATTTTTAACGAAATTAAATGCATCTTGAATGGATTGTTCATTAGTGACATCAATATTTAAACCTATTACATTTGGGATCCTATTTAGAGCTTCGATATCTACTTTTTTCCTCGCACCAGCATAAATTTTAAATCCGTTAAGTGCTAAATATTCAGTACAAGCCCTTCCAATTCCAGAACTTGCACCTGTTATCAATATGTATTTATAGGGATTTATCATATAATTCTAACCTAATTTTTTAAAAAATTAAAAGTTTGTAGAAAATTAAAGAGTTTTTTAAACTTCGATAAACGGTCTGCTGAATTCATTGAGCGCTTTTCCAAGCTCTTCTCGTTGGATTGTTCCTGTTTCGTGATTTATTTCTTCCCAAATAAAAAAAATCTTATTATTAATTGGAATTATTAAGGTTTCCCCGAACTTAATTGTTTTTTTGAATTTTTTTTCTTGACCGATGATATTTAACGAGAAAACTTCAATTCCCTCTAAATTTGAAGTCATTTCCGTAATTGTGAGCTTATCAAAATCTGGAGAGTGCGTATCTTTAATTATATTTTTAATTTGTCCGACAACGAATTTAATAACGCCGGGTTCAAGGTCAACCTTCGTGTCATATACACATGCAATCAATCCCATTAATTTTAAAAAATTTTGATATTCTAAGGGAGGAGTGAGATGATATTCGTACATGATTTCTCCTCCAAGAAGATTTAGTCCCTTTTTTATGTTTTGATCAACCACTTTCCACCCTTGTTTAATTAATTGCGTAAAATATGGTATAATGAAAGGTTCTAGATTATCTCTGCTTATTTCGTTTGCATTTTCAAATATATTATTTAAATTTATTAAGATAGTTTCTTTAAATTCGTCTAATTCATCAAGTTTTGATTGCGTCTTATCCATTATTAATTCAAAATACTGTTTCGGCTCAATAGCAATAAATTTCTTGGGTTTACGAGCATCCTTCGATGAGGGGCCTTTTTTTACACATCCTTTTTCTATGAGCTTTTTTAAGATGGAATATA
>CAZBPC010000072.1:13567-17068 GCA_964493715.1 uncultured archaeon | reverse complement strand
CATCTTACTGATCGAAAGTATCGATTAACAAGGAGGTGGGGAAAACGATTTCCTTGGTTAATGTGTGCTTCTTTTCCAGTGATTATTATTTTAATTTTCTTTTTCATGCCTCCAGATCCCAGTGTGAGTGGCGTATGGCTCACATTAGTTTGGTTTTTAATATTTTTAATGTTATTTGATGGGAGCATGACCATCATAGGGGTTTCATATCTTGCATCTCTTATCAATAAGTTTCGATCCGATGATGAACGTTTAAAAGTTTCTTCCTATCAGCAATTATTATCCACTTTAGGATTAATGCTTGCATTCTTTATTCCACCTTTAGTTGTTCAATATGGAAATAAGTCATCTTATATCATGTTGGCCATAATTTGTGGTGTAATATTTTTAATTACAATTTTATTAAGCATTCCTGGTCAGAGAGAATCCAAGGAAGAAATTGACAAGTATTACATCACCGAAACAAAGCAAGAACCGTTTCTTAAAAGCTTCATTAGAATGTTAAAAACTAGCTTAAAACAAAAAAATTTTCGAGCCCTTCTCGTTATGACTATCACTCTCGCTCTATTCAACTTGCTATTCATTGCCTCAATTCCATATTATGTTCGCTATATACTCCAAGCAAGTGCCACCACCGAACTTTTACTATATCTTCCTTATTTGTTAGCAGCCTTCATCCCAATTCCATTATACTTTTGGATATCCAAGAAGTATGGTCACTTAAAGATGTATATTATCTCCTTATTTCTAAAAGCAATAGTTCTTTTCCTCATGATAATATTCTATACGAATTTTCTAGTCATACTCATCCTTGTGGCAATAATGGGAGTTTCAGTAGGAATAAGTAATATTGCTGGAACCCCAGTAGGAGGTGACTTTTATGATGAGGCTGCCGTAATCAATAAGAAACGCTATGAAGGAATTTATATGGGTTTACAAACATTTTTTAGTCGAACCATGTATATCTTCCAGTTAGTCGTATTTTGGTTAGTCCACGTTGTAACTGAATTCAATGCGTATGCACCAGTCCAGACGGAATTAGCGCAATTTGGAATAATAATACACATGATGATTATACCCGCGATTGCCAGTCTAATCGGTGTAATATATTTCTGGAAAACTTGGGATTTAAAACCAGAAAAGGTATTAACCATCAAAAATCAACTAAAAGAACTTCAAATTTAATTTTTTTTTTTAATTTGTATAATATTTATAGGAATATATTTTAAAATTGATTAAACTTGGAATTTATGATAATGGAAAATTCAGATTTAAGATTATGAAATCATATGAAAGATCATAAAATGAGATGATACTAATGGAAGCGATATACTCTATTTTGCGGGCTGAATTAATAGAAAATATTAAAATAGAATTCGACGATAGAAATTATACTGTTTACCTTTGGGTAAAATCAAAACAATTTACAGATGAAATAATCGCAACACCCCATGATGTAAAAGTCATGCTAATTATTTTTGGTGGTTTAAGCGAAAAAACCGCTTTGACTATTGAAGTTAATAGTGATTCAAAAATAATTAAAATTATTTCAGAAAATAAGAATGAATACGCTTTATTAAAAAGTATTATGGAAAATATCTGGGATGACACAATAGATCTCTTAGAACAAGTGAATTCTGGAATTTTAACAAAGTATCAGAAGATCAAATATGAAGATTAATAGTTACGAGTAATATACACATTTCCAAGATTATATTTTACTTTAATATCAAAAGGAGAACCTTATAAAATGAATGAAAAATTGGATGATGAGAGTAATCCCTTCTCGGAGCTTGCCAAACAACCATTAACAAAATTAAAGGATTCCTATGAAAGGATAATATATGACGAGTATGTCACGATGCGAGATGGAGTTAAGCTAGCAGTAACGGTCTCTCTACCAAAACTTGATGATACCCAAATTAAATTTCCAACCTTTCTTTCTCAGACAAGATATTGGAGAGCCATGAAATTGCGAGTACCATTCAGATGGTTGATTAATGAATTACCATTAGCTACTGTCGTAAATGTACTGTACAATTCTCATGGATATGCAACTGTCTCTGTTGATGTACGAGGAACGGGAGCTTCCTTTGGAAGTAGAAATTTTCCATTTACTAAAGAAGAAGTACAGGATGGAAATGAACTCCTAAATTGGATTGTTGCCCAACCTTGGTCAAATGGAATGGTATTTTCCAGTGGGGGATCTTATTTAGGTACTGCTGCTGAGTATTTAGCAACTCACAACAATCCTTCTCTAAAAGCAATTGTGCTTGGTCATTGTTCTTGGGATGCATTTTTAGATGGTGCGGCTCCTGGAGGGTGTTATAATCACACATTCATGCAAATGTGGTCGCTTTCTGGAAAGTTACAAGATCAAAATAATCCCAAAATGTTCAAACAAAACATACCATCATTTTGGTTAATGATGGAGGGGGTTAAACCGGTTATTTCCGAATCAAATCCAAATTTATTGCAAGAAGCGATAGATCAACATATCAACAATCAATATGTTTATGAACTGACAAAGGATTTAAATTTTCGAGATGATAAGCTCCCAGATGGAAATCAAGTAGATTATATAAGTACTTTTTACCATAAAAAAGAAATCGAAGCTTCAAAAGTTCCTATTCTAAGTTGGTCTTCTTGGCTCGATTCGGGATATGGAGATGTTGTTATTAATCGATTTTTGAATTTGAATAATCCACAAATAGGTATATTAGGAGATTGGAATCATGGTGCCGCACTTCCTTCAAATCAATTTTTCCCCGAAAGAAATGAAATTCAGCCAACACTAGACCAACTACTTAAAACTTGGATTCATTTTTTTGAGCGCAGCATTAATAACAGCCAACCTATTAAAAAAATGCTGTACTATTATACGATGGTAGAAGAAAAATGGAAAAAGACGGATACATGGCCACCACGAGGTCATCAGTATTCGAGGTGGTATTTTTCGGATAATAATATGCTTGTAGATATTCCACCAAAAGAAGATGCAGGTTCTGATCTATATAAAGTTGATTTTTTTGCAAGTACTGGAAAAAATAATCGATGGTGGACATTAATGGGGTTTAAAATCATATATGGTAATAGAGCGGAGAGAGATCTAAAATTATGGACATATACAAGTGAACCATTTGAACAAGATGTTGAAATTACTGGTAACCCCATAATTTCCATGAATCTTAGCACAACCCACCAAGACGGCGTAATCTATACTTATTTAGAGGACATAAATCCAGAAGGAGTAGTAACCTACATTACAGATAGTCATTTTAGGTTTATTCATAGAAAAATATCAGAAGAGCCCCCATTATATAAAACAATGGTTCCATATCATTCTTATAAGAAGAAAGATGCCTTAGAAGTGGTTCCTAATAAAGTAATGGAAATAAAATATGGATTATATTCAACCTCTGTTGTAATCAAGAAGGGTCATAGAATTAGAATTGCAATCGCAGGTCATGATCGGGAGACATTTAAAAAGTATCCGAGTAC
>CAZBPC010000072.1:0-13467 GCA_964493715.1 uncultured archaeon | reverse complement strand
ATATAAAAGCTTCACATTAGATGGTCAGACTATTTTAATTGAAGATTATCTGGAAATCAAACCAGATGAGGAGTTTAAACTTAAAAACCTTATTCAAGAAAGAAGGTTATTAGTTGGACCAATGTACGTAATGCCTGATGAATTCTTAGTTAGTGGAGAATCTTTAATTCGAAACTTAATGATAGGACATAAAATTGCGAGGCGATTCGGTAGTGTAATGAAAGTAGGATATACCCCCGATCCATTCGGCCATATCGCTCAACTCCCTCAAATTTTACAAGGATTCGAAATTCCCGCAGTCTTGTTTTGGAGAGGTCTTGGCAATCAGTTCTCAAAAAAAGGTCTAAATATTGAGTTTTTTTGGAAATCTCCTGGAAATGCAGCTTCAGTTTTAGCAAGCGTCATGAAATTAAGTTATGGCTCAGTTGCCAATTTAAGTACTAAGAAAAAAAATGGCGTTTATAAAAAAGCGCTTCAAAAGTTAAATTGGGCAATATCAAAACTAGAAAATTTTACCGCTACACCAGTAATACTATTAAATAGTGGTACGGATCATTCTTTTGCTAATCCAGTGCTACCAGAAATTGTAGACCAATGGAATGAGTTAAATCCTGAAAAATGCATGGAATTGGGGAATTTCGAGGAATATGTTAATAAAGTTATGGCCAGTAAACCAAACCTACAAAGTTATGAGGGAGAATTAAGAGGAAGTAAATACATTCATCTTCTTTCCGGAGTTTTGTCTACCAGAATGTGGGTCAAACAACTCAATTCTCGAATCGAACATCTTTATGAGAAATACATAGAACCTTTATCTACAATCACATGGGTGGTTAATAACCATCGAAACCTCAAATATCCTTCTGAATTCATTCTAAATGGGTATAAATGGTTGTTAAAGAACCACCCGCATGATTCTATATGTGGATGTTCTATAGACCAAGTATATGAAGAAATGAAAATTCGATACCTTTGGGCAGAACAAATGGGCTTAGAAGTATTAAAGAATTCACTTTTAACATTGGATGAGGTAATACACATTCAAGAAGATGCCGTGGATCGCATCCATTTGGTCGTTTATAATCCGTTACCTTGGAAAAGAAGAGATGTTGTTCAGTTTAATATCCTCACTGATATGAAGAGAGTGGGGATTAAAGCAGCGAAAAACTTCAATTTATGCGATTACAATGATAAGGAAATTGAATATCAAATCAAAGAAGTCAATGAAGTCCCAAGGTTTCGACATGTTAATTCAAAAAGTTATAAATGTGAATTTATCGGGGAAATTCCAGCTTGTGGATTTAGTATTTATTACTTAAAGCCTAATAATACGAGTTCCTTACAGGATCAACAACACACCAATATAATCTCAACTAATAATATGATTGAAAATCAATATTATAAAATTACCGCTGCAGATAACGGAGAAGTAACACTATTTGATAAGGAAAGCCAGGTATGGTATAAAAATATATACCAAGTCGATGATATTGGGGACTGGGGTGATCTTTATGACTTCTCAGGTCCAAGAAAAGGACAAAGTGATACAGTATTTTCCACAAAAAATAATCTTCCTTTAAATGTGTCAACGCAAATATATGGTTCAATAAGCAAATCCTTGTTAATAGAATATGATTTTAAATTACCTATATCATTAAGTAGTGACCGTAAAAAAAGAGAAGAAATTTTGGTTTCTAATCCAATTTCAATTACTCTCACAGTATATGAATCCATTAGAAGAGTAGACATTGACATAAATGTGGAGAATAAAAGCAGAGATCATAAACTTCGCATTAAATTTCCCACATCAATTAAAACTGAGGAAATTAAAAGTGATGGCCATTTTCATGTTATTTCCCGTCCTGTTGACATTCCAGAGGGAAGTGATTGGAACCAGAAACCAACAACTACTAATTATAATGAACAATTTGTTGCAGTTAGCGATAATAATAGAACCCATGCAATTTTAAATAAAGGTCTCCCAGAATATGACGCAACTAAAAATGATAACGGGAAGGTTACATTAGGAATAACATTATTGCGTTGTGTCGAATGGTTATCCCGGTTTGATTTAAATTCGCGAGATATTAATGCGGGACCTGATTTAAATACACCAGAGGCACAATGTATAGGCTCTCATCTTTTTGAACTTTCCTTAATCATTGAAAATAATAACCATGGGTTAGAAAATTTACATCGTTATGGTCAAGAATTTAGCAATCCCTTGATGGCATTCTGTCCTGCGATGATAAACACCAATATGGGGGCTAATGATAGAATAATATTGGCACCACTTGGCATTTTATATCCCTATCGTCTTAAAAAGCATGTTGAGAGGAAATCGTTTCTACCAGCTCAATTTTCATTCCTTTCTATCGATAATAAATCGATTGCCTTAAGTATCCTAAAAAAAGCAGAGGAAGGAGATGATATGATTATACGCCTTTATAATCTTTCAGCACAACCTCAAATAGGTAAATTATCATTTTGGGATGATTTACAGATCATGTCAGCTAAAATCGTTAACTTATTGGAAGAAAATCCAATTAATAAGATAAAAGCGAATGTTAAACTAATTGAAAAGAATAATATCGATCTCTCACTTGATCCACATGTTATAGCTACTGTAAAAGTAAATTTCAAGTGTAACTTTGAAAAAAATACAATATCCTAACCCATTGAGTAATTATGACGCATTTATTAGATGAAATTTTATCTCAAGGAAAAATGATAGACGCTTGTTTTAACTTTCTTATTAAAAACCAGAAAACATCATTAGATAATATCAGAAATTATATAGAGCTTCACCATATTACGAAATTTATTTTTACGGGTATGGGATCAAGTTTCTTTTGCACTTACATTCCATTTTACATGCTAAGGCAAGCTGGTTTTGATGTCGAGCGTATAGAAGCTGGCGAATTTCTCCTTTATGGGTTCCCTCAAAGTAATAAAGAAATTTCTGATGATAGTGCCATTGTTTTAGTTTCCCAATCAGGTGAGTCTGGAGAAATAGTCGAATTAATTAAATCAATCCAATCATCAAAACTAAAACCCTACACAATAAGTATCACGAATGATTCAAGCAGTTTTTTGGCTACCCATACAGATGCCCAATTATTTTTAAACGTGGGAATTGAGGAATCCGTGACCTCCAAATCTTACACCTGTTCTTTATTAGTATTATATGTGCTTGCTCGTTCATTAATTATCCATTTTTTTGATTCTGTGACTGAAATTGAAATAATAAAATCTCTAATTACAAATATAAAGAACTTTCTTAGTGATAATGAAAATCTTGGTGGTATATTTGATACAATCGATAAAGAATTTGGAAATGGATATCAATTTATTCAGATACTCGCCAGGGGAACTTCCATGTCAACTGCGTCCCAAGGAGCCTTAAACTTTAAAGAAATTGTTAAGATTAAATCAGAAGCAACGACGGTGTCAACTTTTAGGCATGGTGGAATTGAATCTCTTAATGAACGTACTCGAATAATACTCATAACTTCTAATCCCATCGAAAATGAACTAAACATTCGATTCATTGAAAATCTCATTTCAAAATGGGCTTTTGGAACGTTATTATATGTAACCAACCAAGAAATGAGTTCAGAGGATAAATTGCTCTTAAACAATCCTAAACTAATCGTTTTTCGACACAACATCGAAAATCCTATTTTAGCTCCCATTATGGAAATTATAATCCTACAATTAATGTGTTATAAAACAGCTTTAAAAAGAGGAATCTCTCCGGGAGTATTCAATTATTCCTCAAAAATCACTAATGGGCTTTAAAGAGACACGAGTTTGTATAAATAATTATATTTCGCAATAGGATTTATTGCAAATTACTTCCCTTTTCCCAAGAATATTCAAATAATTCAGTTGTCCATTCTATAAAGGATTTGTTATTATCCAATAAGCATTGATTATAATCAATTTCCCCATCTTTATCTAAGAATAGCATTGCTCCTTTATCAGTGATTAACAGTGAAAAATCAAGTGTATTATCATAAATTTTCACAGGCTTTAATAGATCTACTTTCTTGAAAAAATCCTCAGGATCCTGACGATTTAAAGTTTCTAACCCCGAATTTTGAC
Organism: uncultured archaeon; assembly: GCA_964493715.1. Classification (GTDB taxonomy): domain Archaea; phylum Asgardarchaeota; class Lokiarchaeia; order Sigyniarchaeales; family SOKP01; genus SOKP01. Next base: position 9,360 of record CAZBPC010000072.1, on the reverse strand, counting down.
TAGAAATTAATACGGTTTTATCAACTAAAACTCGAATATCCATTGATTTATTTTGAATCTTTTTTTCGAATATTGGGATTATTGAATTCTGAACTTGATGCATGGTGATGTAAATGACACTCTCAGCATTTTTTATCATATCACTATATAATTCAAGGTTTTGGATCGTATTAGTGCCAAGTTCGATCGTTTTTATGCTTCCTAATTGCAATATGAGATCTAAGGGAATCATAGTTATTGAATGGGTATTGAAAAATTCTCTTAATTTTATTGACACCTCAAAAATATCTAATAATTGGTAAAATATTTTACCTAAATTTGTTATTGAATATTGATGATTGAGAGATTTACGAATAAGATGGCTTTCATTTAACCGTTTAAGATGACGAGAAATTTCAGATCCTGGTAAACTAAGTTCCTGTTCAAGATCACTATGTTTCTTCTTTTCATTGAATAATGCTTTGAATACTCGTAATCGCTCCTCGTTGGATAGTTCAAATAATATTTGATTAATTATCAATATGCTTCCCAATGCCTATAATTATTAGATCAAACAATCTTATATTACTGATTTGAGTATTAATGTTAATTTGAATTATATAATCTTTTTTAATTCATTTAAATCAAGTTAACCTATGATATAATAATAAAAGGATTGATTTAATCTTTTGTATTTATGGCTTAGGATTTGTCTAAAGAATTTTTTCAGAAATTCATATTGGTTTTCTTTAAAGTTTTAACCATAATCTGTTATTTTAGTAAACCGATTAAATTCAAAATTATAAATTAAAAAGTTAATTTAATAAAGCCAACTTATCTATAAGGCGTTTGGAATCCTCGTGAATATAAAATAATCGACAGATTTTTCTATTTTATTCTAGAATTGAGTGTACTAAAACTGAAATTAAAAAGTAGAGAAATTATAATGTCTAAAGAAAATTTTAAGAGAGATAAGCCTCACGTCAATATAGGCGTATTGTTATTAATTTTCAGCATGATTTCTGGCTTTTCTCTTGGAATGGTTATATATAACGATATTACAAAGATCTTAGATAATGATGGTGACTCTGTTCCAGATAATGAAGAAGACAGGTTAAGAACCCCGTTGTTCCTCGAAGTAACTGATGAACTACTCACTTTCAGTTCCTATGATACTGGAACTATTCCAACAACCACCGGTCATGAATTAGGTCATAATTTAGGACTTTCCCATGGATTTAGTTCTCATTTAGCGATTCAATCGAACTTGTATGATGATGTCTCAACAGGAATACCGATATTAGATTTTAAAATGCAATACAAGTCGCTAATTGACTTCTTAGATGTCGATAGTAACGGATATTTTGACCCAGTAGTAGATGTAATTATCGGAGAAACGGCATTAACAAACCTGACGCTTGAGAATATCGGTTATGGGATTGATGGACAACCTGCTTACTATTCTGGATATTCATCTAGTGATGGGGTATTCAATGCAGAATTTTATATCTCTAGCGAACACGTGTTACTTGGGCGTCAAGTTGGATTATTAGCACCAAATGAGCTAAAATCACGTTTGACTTTCGTTAACTACGTACCATCATCTTTAACTCTAAAATTATCATTTAATTCGAGTGCTAATCTGATCTTCTCACCCTCTGGAATACCATTGAGGGCATCAACGGGTTTATATGAGGTACAATACGAATGGAATGATTTTGCGATAACAGATGGTACAATGACTACAGTAAATGTGACATTGCCTTCTTCTTCAATCCCTTCAAATAATGGAGTGATATACATTAATTTAGGGCAAGTATCCAATGGTACTTATGATACAAAGTTGCTTTGGTTTTTACCTCATAACAATCTGTTTAATTTACTTGATCTTCCTTGGACCTATATAACAATCGGTTCAATTACAATATTAACAGTAATTTCCACTACTCACGTTATCAGGAAGAAGCCTGGAAGATTAAAATATCGCCCTTTAAGCTCATCATCTGATTCGCCAGAAAGTACTACTCAGGCTGATAAAAGTATTCCTAGTACCTTACGACATAGAGATAGATAACTTCCTTTTAATCTTAATTAACTTTTTATTATATTTGGATTATAAAACCCTCAAGTTTTCAGGAAAGATACCCAATTTACGATTAGCGTTATAAAGTCAAAATAAAGAGCTAAGTAATCATCGTTTTTTGGATTTCTCTGGCGCAATTCATCTATTTACTGATTTGTTTATATACCCTCTATCTGCAAATAGTTGATCCTTTCGCCAGCAGTTATGACTATTTTAAAACCTTGCTTTTAGTAATATTAACTGTAAAAATTTCTATATTTTGCCTTTATAATATTATAAGACTTTATTCCATGCAAAAATCGAATAGAAAAATAGAACCTCATAAAACTATTTCATAGGAATTTTAATTAAATTACGAAAGCAGTAAGTTAGATAAATTTCTCTACTGTAGAAAAATTAATTATGCCCCCCACATTTTGAATGCTATTAGTTGCAGTTGATATACCAATTTCGGCAGACTTTACTAAATCTCTTCCCTCTAACAACGCGTGTAAAAAACCAGCATCAAACGCATCTCCAGCTCCAATAGTGTCTACAAATCTTTTAGGCTGTGTAGCAGGAACGTACTTCATGATAGATGCATTTTTCACGAGTACTCCTTTATCACCTAATTTAATAGCGATTATGTTAAAACCCTCTTCTGAGAGTGTTTTAGCAGCTTTTTCAATTGAATCTTCAGCTGTGATGTTCAGGGCTTCATATTGATCCACCAAAAGTATATCAATATAGGGGATTAATGGTTTTAAAATGTTAATCCAAGGAGGTTCTAGCATTGATAATGGAAACTGAGGGTCCATTGATATCTTCAAACCTTGAGATTTTGCTTTTTTAAGTAATGCGGTAAAGTTTTCATTCCACAGGTTTGGGAAGTGAAAATATCCTGCAGAATGCAGAAGATCGGTATTCAATAAGAACTTTTCGACTTTTTTTCCAAATTTTTGGGGCCATCCACTGTGAGTTGGTAATCGAAATGTTAGAGGTCGTTTATCACTGCCGAAGAGTAAAATGAAGATAGCTAAAGCACATTCCTTACCTTGTTCGACCAAGATGTATTTTGTATTAATTCCTGAATTCTTTAAAATATCTAAAATCAGTTTACCGAAAGAATCATCTCCAATAGAAGAGACAATGTGAACTTCATTACCCAATTGTTGAAAATTTTGTGATATATAACCCGCTGCTCCAGCAGCTAATACATGTATGTCTGATGGTCCAGACCAGGCATTCAATTCTTGTAAATTACTAGGCGCTTTTCCCTTTATTATGATATCGATATTTAATGGTCCTACTACTCCAATCTTAAATCCCATTTAATGTCCTCCTGGTTTTAAAACCATCGTCCAAGCCCTCGCATATTTCGGGATGTTTGATTTTTGGCAATCTGGATTTATGGTTCCTTGCTTAAGCGCAAAAAAATAGGGTAACAATTGAATAATAGGTACTACATACAAACCAAACAGGTGTTCATTTTCTATTGGTACACGCCATACCCAATCCATTAAAGAAGCAATGTTTTCTTCGGAATCTGGTAAAATAGCGATACAAGGACTTTTAACTAACTGTGTAAATTTTGCAATTTGGGTAAACCACTTCTCAGAATTATTTTTGGGATAAAGCAAAATGGTTAGGATTTTTTCATTGGTTAAACCTAGTGCTCCATGTAAATGACGAGTTGGAACCATCGATTTAGCCGGTACATGTGCCATCTCTTCAAATTTCAACTCCATTTCTTCTGCAGTACCAAAATTTGGGCCTGCTCCAACAATGATTACACTTCGAACATCATCAACATTAGTAGCAACACTCTTGCATCTCTGTTCGTTGTATTCCCATCTTTCAACCATCAATTTTGGTATTTCATGCAACTTATTTCTTAAATCTTGAAAGTTTATGTCTTTAATTCCTTTTTTCTCCCCAAGTACTAAAGCTAATAATAGACTTGCCGCTAATCTTGTTGCATAATGAAAAGTATCCGACCCTCCCGTATCGAATCCTCCTGCACAGACTATTACATCATCACATTCTTTAGTGAGTGGGCTTCCAGCAACTGAAGTTACCGCGACACAATAAACCCCTTTTTCCTTTAACTTTTTAGTTGCCGATATTGTATCAATTGTACTACCACTTCCGCTATATGCGAATAATGCAGTGTGTTTAAAATCATAAGGTTTATCAATAGTAAGGCATTCTACTGAATCCTTATCTTCCGAAGTAACGTGAGCCCACTCCCAAAAAGCAGGTCCAGAAGCCTGCATTATGAATTGACTAGTACCCATTCCTATTCCAACGATGTGCGTGATCTCTCTTCTTAAAAATTCCTCTACAACGTGGTTTATTGAATCCAATACAATTTCAAGCGTTTTCTCAATAGCAGTAGGTTCAGATTTAATATCATCATACACGTTAAAAGGATGTTCCGTGCGTGGGTTGGATCCTAAAGCATGATACATGATAGGATATTCTGTAGTAGCTTCAATACGACCAATTGGGTCATTTTCTAAAAAATCAAACTTTTTCCTCTGCTCATATTTAAGTATTTTATCTTTTTGATCCATCATTATAACTAGTTATAAAAACCATATCAATTTTAATTTTAATTAATTTTAATTTTTTAAAAATAAATTTAATACCCTTTCGTATCGAAAGGAATGATATTCGGTATCATTAAAAAAGCAGATATCCTGCATCATTTAGAAGGTTATCTAACTCAAAAATTTTTAATATTAAAATGCATAATATAAGATTATTGTATTGAGATAAGGATCTAACAAATATCTACCAAATATTTGCTTAGTAAGAGGTGATGATGAAATGCGATGTCACATATGTAATTCGGGGTTAGAAGTTGGAAAATGCATAGTTTGCAATAAGTGGGTGTGTTTTAAGAATCACGCAGATACATTTAGGTTTAATTTAAACGTGTCTTCTGATTGTAGGTATTATATTGAAAGTGAGGATTTATCATTTGAATATTATTGTTGTTTAGAGGGTCATTCAGTTGAAGATATACAGAAATCTCTGCAGAAAGAATTCCGGAAAATCCCAAAATCATTAAAATATAGGAATTTAGAAAAAATTGACTGATATTAATTGGTTTAATACTAAAACTTCTAATTTTCTTATTTTTTAATTGAAAAAAGTATATAGATTGTTCGTTCTTCTTAAACCTACAAATGAATCACATAAAGTTAAAAGTTATCGCGTATTCGGATTATATTTGTCCATTCTGCTATATCGGATATCATCGAATAGAACAACTTAAAAAAGAGTACGATCTTGCTGTTGAATGGAAGCCGTTTGAGATTCATCCCGAAACACCAAGGGAAGGAGCATTAACCGAAGATTTACCTTTCCCTAAGGGATATTTAGAGATGGCATTTGCCAATGTCAAGCGTCTCGCGGATGAGGATGGTTTAACACTTAAGTTTGCAGAAAAATTGCCTAATTCCCGAATGGCTCTCTATATTTCTGAATTTGCTCGGAAAAAGGGAAAATTTGAAGAATTCCACAAATTAGTGCTAGATGCGTATTGGTTGGAAGGAAAGGATATTGGAGATAAAAATCTTTTATTCGATCTTGCTGAATCAGTCGGATTAAACAAGAGTGAGATAGATAACTTCTTGGATACAGACGAACCTTTCAAAGAATTACAAAAATCTTTAAAAGAATTAAGAAAATACGGAATAAATGGGGTTCCTACTTTTCTTATTGAAGACAGGCTGATTGTTGGAGCTCAACCTTATAAGGTTTTTAAAAACGTTATCAATGAAATATTGGATGAAAAATCAACGGAAAATTGAAATTCTGTTTTATGAAACAACATCATGAGATAAAGTAATTGATTTTGAACATGGTTTACTACAGAGATGGATTTAGATTGAAACAAAAGCGAAATCCTTTGGTAATTACCTCCATCTTTTTTATTATTAAATAATCACTATTTCATAAACAGAGAATTTAAATTGTTCGCTGGGATGCATATCTTAATGATAAACTTAAAAAGAATCGGATTTGCAACATTTATTGGGGCAATATTAGGCATCTTCTGCATTTTAGGTGCAAGTGAAAGAATTGGTGGATGGTCAGGAAACGAAGTTATTTTAATCGGATTATGGTATAATCGAGTAATTATGGGTTTAGTAATTGGCTTTGCTGGAGATTTACTATTAATTAAAAAAGGCATTCGTTCCAAATGGGTAAATAGTACACTGAGAGGGGCTCTCTTAGGTTTAATTATATCTCTGCAGTTCTATTTATCAACAAATTTACTTGATCTGTTAAGCTTTATCGCTGGGATTCTTTTCGGAATTGTTATTGATATACTTTGCACTTTATTCACGCAAAAAAAGGTACATAAATGAGTTATGTCCTTTGTATCCTCTTTACACTTATATTTAATAATAATCAAGTTGACTCTCTCGATGGATCATGTAAAGATTCATCGATTTATTAAATTTAATTTTTTAGCAATTAGTATTCCACCCATATTGGTCCCGCATAGCAGCATCTGCCATTATCTCCTACGATTCGGATTACATAAAAATCAGCTCCACCCGTGTTTAAAAGATCTGGATTTATTGGATTGTCGCTGTATTCATTAATGTAATATTTTCCATCAGCTTTTTGGATACAATTATTTGTGAAGGAAGTGCCTGTAATTAATTCCGTATCTAAAAAAGTGAGATTTGCAATCGGAGTGCTAATAGTTTGGGTATAAAACAATTCCCCATTTTTAAAAATTTCCACTCTGGCATTCCAGTTTGGTTGCCAACTAGGACTAATGCTTGCAGCCTGGGGGCGCTTATTAGCCGCAGGCGCTCCATCTTGAACAAAAAGAATGTTTAATTCTCGATGAACGGTAGGATTCGATACGTGGAGCTCTGAACCATCCCCGACGCGAGTACCATTAATTGTAAAAGAGAGGAAGGGACGACCATAATCAGAAGTTGCATAAATTCGCTGATTTTCTAAACCCGAGAACACTGATTCTCTTGTGAGATTTGATGCAAATACCGCAGTTATTCCTCCTGGATAAGGTAAGTCAACTCTATTGGGCCAGATCGTCCATGGATCTTGATGTCCTATGTAAGCATTAGTATGACTTAAGGAATGACCTGGATGACCATCATGCTCGTCACTCGAGGCATATAACGTCATTTTATATCCCATTTTAAAAGCATCCATAATGGCAGTTCCATAAGTGAATTCTGGAGGAGGATCTCCGCAACCCATATAATTATAAGGGTCTCGTTGTTCAAACAAGCACTCACCATGAGTAGAAACTACTTCCGCTATTTTAACGTATTTAGGATGAATTAAAGTCCAGTCTTGAGGATATTCCTCCTTGGTGGTATGATGAGGTAATGCTAAAGCTTTGCAGCCAGTAGAAGCTGTAAATGCATCCAACGCGCCCCATAATTGTTGAATTGTTGGAACAACCATGTACGATAATAAGGGCTCCTTGATTAATTTATCACCCGAAAAAATGCAAGTGTAGTGGCCAGTTTGCGTGTTTGTCCATTCGATTCCGGGGAAGGTTACAAAAGCGCCGGGTTCATACGCGTCATTTGCTGCTTTTTCTAAATGATCTAATCCTCCAACATGAAGTCCGACCAATTCTCCATGGTCTGTTAAAGCATTAAAGTCTAAACAAGCGACGTTCCTTGCATAGTAAAAATGATGCTCTGGCGTTCCAGAACCGTCAGACACTTCAGAATGGCCATGAATATCGCCCCAATATATTCTTTCGTCATAACTGGTATAATTATTCACAATTACAGGATTGCTCCAGTACGTGTTATTGGTAAAAGAATCGGAGACTAAAAGATAATGGAGCCCTATTGTATTTATTCTTACGTTAAAAACATGTAAACCATTATCCTTGCCATCGCGTATTTCATACGCTATATCTGAACCAAAAATTTGCCCTGTAAAGGTATAGTTATCAGGAAGTGTTGCATTAACATTTACTAGCAAGGAATAGCCTGTTAAATTATAAGATGTTATTGAAAACTCAACCGTTCCCCTATAGGTTGCGCTTAAGCGCTCATAGGCGTCCCACGCTTCTACAGTTACAATGAAGTCTGAATCAATTTGAGCAGTAGAAGGTGCATGAACCCAAAGAAGGCGAGTTTCATTATCAAACATGACATTAAGATCTATATTTACACTCCACCAAAAAACGCAAGGTAAGATTACGATCAGAATCGTGAGAGCTTCTTTTGTATTTTTGGATAATCTTCTATTAAATTCCTGAAGCTTTAAAGAAAAATGATGAGATATATTTCTATGCTTAGTTATTTTTTTCCAAATTATGACACCAATTGGGTATGCTGCTATAAAAGAGGGGCCAATAATAAGTGCGAAATACACAGTTGATAAAGCGGGAGCTCCAGAAGCATTTGATAAAGCTATGTTCATTATTATAATAGTAGTTATTCCAGCAGTCCAAGATAATAAGATACCCAATCTCTTCACTTGTTTGTTAGGAATGATTATGAAATAAACGAGACCAATAATGAGACCAATAAAATTAAAGAAATATGTCGTTGTAGTGTAAGCTCCAATAATAAAAAACAATAACAGAATAAAATATGTTAGAATTTTCTTTGGAGATTTTTTATGACGAAATTTTCTATCTTCAAACATCAATATGTACTTGAACTTTATATAATTTAAAAGATTCAGATTTCGGACTAAACTTCAAGTTTTATAAATTAAGAATGTGAGATTAAAACCAATATTGCAAGGCTAGCTGAAACAATTAGAATTATTCCAAACATGATCACAAATGCCCACTTCTTATAATTTTTATTTGATATAATATACGTATTTTTGAGCGAAAGGTTATGGTTATGAAAACTATAGTATTGCATGGTAGCCCTAGAAAAAATCAAAACTCAGACACATTAGTCGATTATTTCCTAAGAGGCTTGAATACTAATGGAGAGAAGGAAGTAAAACATTTCTACACCAACGAATTGAATATTACACCCTGTCAAGGATGCCTAACCTGCGCAACCTCAGTAAATTATGATTGTGCTATAAAAGATGACATGGAAGCTATTTATTCTGCATATAGGAAGGCAGACACAATAGTTTTTGCCACTCCCATGTATTGGGGATACATGACTGCTCAATTAAAAACGATATCGATAGAATGGAAGCCTTAACTTGGGAAGGTTTTGGAAACAAAACGTTTGTGGTCATAATTACTTATCGCCATCACTATGAATCAACAGTTGCATTTTTTGAACGGATAGCGCCATTTTTTAACATCAAATTGTTCGTGATTACAT
>CAZBPC010000071.1:4603-17094 GCA_964493715.1 uncultured archaeon | reverse complement strand
GGGTTCAAATGTAATTTGTCAAAAAAGAGTTGAATGTACTTTAACCCAAAGATAAACACTAACAATCCATTAGGAATGGCACCTAAAGCATATCCCCATAAATTCCTCGAACTCAATTGTTTTTTACTATGAATTTCCATTATATTTACCTTTTTATTTTAAATTGAAGGTGCATATAGATTGATTTTTTTACAATATAAAGGTTTATAACTTTATATAACAAAAATAACCAAAATTAATTAATTGTCTCGTTAATTTTTGTTAAGTTATGGTTGTAATAGAAACACTAAAAGGAAAAATTAGAGGAGTTCAAGAATCTGGTTATCAAAGGTTCTATGGAATCCCTTATGCAAAACCTCCCGTGGGAGATTTGAGATTTCAAAAGCCTCAACCGATGGATCCTTGGGATGATATAAAAGATGCTACTAATTTCAGTTCTATTGCACCCCAAAATTATATCGATGAAAGCCCAATAAAACAAGAAGAAAATGAAGATTGTCTTTATCTTAATATTTGGACTCCTCAAGCAGATAATAGGCAGCGACCCGTCATGTTTTGGATTCATGGAGGTGGTTTCGTAATTGGTGCAGGTTCAAGAGAGAGATTCAATGGTTCTAAGTTAGCAGAATATGGCAATGTTGTTATAGTGAGTTTTAATTATCGCTTAGGAGCATTAGGGTTTCTGAATTTACCTGGAATACCTCCAAATATAGGAATCTTAGATCAAGTTGCAGCTTTAGAATGGGTACAAAACAATATTGCAAAATTTGGGGGAGATCCGAAGAACATTACAATTTTTGGAGAGTCCGCAGGTGGAATGTCTGTAGGGATTTTACTCACTATTCCATTAGCTCAAGAACTATATCAAAAAGCAATAATCGAGAGTGGAGCAACAAACCCCCGAGATTTTGATGCAGAGAGTGCTAGGAATGGTGCGAAAAAGTTTATGAAAAAATTAGGTTTGAAATTAAATGATATTAACACCTTAAAAAAAATAGAGCTAACAAAGCTGATTAAAGTTCAAAAGAAGATTGCAGGCACTGTTTTCGATCTAAAAGATAATCCATTCAGACCTTTCGTAGATGGAGAAGTTATGCCCGAGCAGCCCATTGATATTATCAAGAAGGGAAATTCTGCTAAGGTTCCAATAATAATCGGATATAACAGTGAAGAATTAGGAATGATCTCAGATCTTCTAAAAAATTCCAATCAAGTTAAACGATCGTTGATAATGAAGTTAATGAAATCCCAATTCAAAAAAAGTGGAATTTCTGAAGAAAAATTAGAGGAATTAATAAAAATCTATAAAGCAGAAACAAAACTAATTTATCCCGAGAACGATTTTAAATATTGGGATTTCTTATTATCAGATTCCTTGTTTAGAATTCCAATTCTTCGTCAACTTGAAGCTCACGTTGAACACCAAAATAATATATATCACTATATCTTCTATTATGATTCTCCTAAGTTTGGTGCCGCATTGCATACTTTTGAAATGGCTTTCGTATTTGGTACTTTAGGAGAAGACATGACTGAAGGGGTGATTATTAAAACACCAAAGACCAAGGATTTATCTAAGATGATGATGGACACGTGGGTAACTTTTGCTAGAACTGGAATTCCTTCTCATTCTGGTATCCCTGAATGGCCAATCTATGACTTAAAAAAAAGAGCAGTAATGATATTGGCTCAGGAACCAAAAGTAGAAAACGATCCTAACAATATTACTCGTAAAGTTTGGGACAAAATAATTTGAAGGATTTTTCAATTTAGTAATAAAAATTTTAATTATTTCTTAATTATCTTTTTTAAATCTTAATTCATTGATAATTTTAGGTAAAATATATGGAGAAACACATTGGAAAGAAAAGGTTAAAAGGTGCTATCCCAAAAATTGGTATCAGACCTACTATTGATGGAAGAGAAAAAGGAGTTCGCGAATCGCTTGAAGAACAAACAATGGGTATGGCAAATTCAGTGGCTAAGTTTCTAAGTGCACATTTAGTATATCCTAATGGAATGAATGTAAAATGCGTGATATCAGATTCTACGATTGGTGGTGTTGCCCAAGCAGAAGAGTGTGCACAAAAATTCCGAAAGGAAGATGTAGGTGTTTCAATAACCGTCACTCCTTGTTGGTGTTATGGAACAGAAACTATGGATATGGATCCTTTTATTCCTAAAGCTATATGGGGATTTAATGGTACAGAAAGACCAGGTGCAGTATATCTTGCAGCAGTTTTAGCCGCTCATTCGCAAAAAGGGTTACCTGCATTTGGAATTTATGGAAAAGATGTTCAGGACGAAAATGATACAAGTATACCTGAAGATGTAAAAGAGAAACTATTGCGATTTGCCAAGGCGGGTCTTTCAGTGGCTTGGATGAGAGGAAAATCATATTTATCAATAGGAAGTGTTTCAATGGGCATTGCTGGATCCATCATAGATGAAAAGTATTTCCAGAAATATTTTGATATGAGAAATGAATATGTGGATATGTCAGAAATTTCTCGGAGAATTCATGAAGGAATATATGATAAAAATGAATTCAATTTAGCTTTCAAATGGGTGAAAGAATATTGTAAAGAAGGAATAGATACAAACCCTTCCGAATTTCAAAAAAGCAGAGTACAAAAAGATGAAGAGTGGGATATTATGATAAAAATGGCGATGATTTGTAGAGATCTCATGGTAGGTAATCCAGAATTAAAAAATAAGGGATATGGGGAAGAATCATTGGGACATAACGCTATAGTTGCTGGATTTCAAGGACAACGCCATTGGACTGATTTCATGCCGAATGGGGATTTCATGGAAACTATTTTAAACTCTTCATTTGATTGGAATGGAATCAGACAACCCTATCTGATGGCAACCGAAAATGATGCTTTGAATGGAATCACCATGTTGTTTAGTCATTTGTTAACTAATACCGCACAGATTTTTGCCGACGTTAGAACTTTTTGGAGTCCAGAAGCAGTAGAGCGTGTCACTGGGATGAAGTTAACTGGGAAAGCAGAGAAAGGCATAATTCATCTTATTAATTCTGGTTCTGCAACGATGGATGGTACTGGACAACAAGAAATAGAGGGAAAACCAGCATTAAAGCCCTTCTGGCTAATTACAGAAGAAGAAGTCAAGAGATGTTTACTCGCTTCAAAATGGGACCCTGTTATTTATGAATATTTTAGAGGAGGGGGATTTTCTTCAAACTTTTTAACAAGAGGGGAAATGCCAATGACCCTTTCAAGAGTTAATATCGTTCAAAATATCGGATTAGTGCTTCAATTAGCTGAGGGTTGGGCGATTGATGTCCCATTTAATATCCATAAAGTATTAGATGATCGAACTAATAATACTTGGCCTACTACTTGGTTTGTTCCAAGATTAACTGGTGTTGGTGCATTTACAACTGTATATGATGTAATGAATAATTGGGGAGCCAATCATGGAGTTCTCTCTTATGGTCATATTGGGGCGGACTTGATCACTCTCGCATCAATGTTAAGAATACCAGTTTTTATGCATAATATTCGTAACCAAAAGATATTCAGGCCAAGTGTTTGGACCAGCTTTGGAACTGAAAACTTAGAAGGGGCAGATTTTAGAGCATGTTCTAATTTTGGTCCTTTATATGGTAAGTTATAGCACATTTTTTACAGAATGAGATTGAAAAAAATATGAAATACACTCCTGAAAAAGCTTCATTAAAGCAACATGAGGTCCCAGATTGGTTTCATAATGCAAAATTTGGAATTTTTGTTCATTGGGGATTATATTCTGTACCAGCATTTGCTATTACTGGAATAAATTTAGTAGATTCCATGAAGAGAGGTCCTGAAGAGCATTTTAAAAATAATCCCTATGCCGAATGGTATTTAAATTCTTTAAGGATAAAAGGAAGTCCAACACAAAAATTTCATGAACAAACCTATGGAGCGAATTTTTCTTATGATGAATTTATTCCAATCTTTAATAAGGAAATTGAGAAATGGAATCCTGATGAAATGGCTGATCTCTTTAAAAAAGCTGGAGCAAAGTATGTTGTTTTAGTAACAAAACATCATGATGGCTTTCTTTTATGGTCAAGCGACTACAAAAACCCAAATAAAAAAAAATATCATGCTAGTAGGAATATTGTGAGTGAACTCACTAACGCCGTAAAAAAGAGAGGTTTAAAAATGGGTTTTTATTATTCTGGTGCATTGGATTGGTCATTTAACCCTAATCCCATAATTGATGGCAAATCATTTATTTCAAACGGCCCAGATTCGATCCAGTACACAAATTATGCTAATAATCATTGGTATGAGCTTATAGATAAATTTGAACCCATAATTTTATGGAATGATATTGGTTATCCTCCTAATACTAATGTATATGAAATTTTCTCATACTTTTATAATAAATTACCTGAAGGGGTTATAAATGATAGATGGAAACAATCCCATAAATCTGAATTTAAACATCCTACAGTAAGGCATTGGGATTTTATAACTCCAGAATATGAAAAGATGCCCAAAATTACTAATTATAAATGGGAGAGCACAAGAGGTATAGGAAATTCCTACGGATATAATAAAATAGAAACTGAAAATGAGTACTTGGCTCCAAAAGAGTTAATTTATTTGCTAATTGATGTTGTATGTAAGAATGGAAATCTTCTTATTAATGTTGGACCAAAAATGGACGGTTCAATACCAGAATTGCAAAAGAAAGCAATCTTAGGGATTGGAAAATGGTTAGAAGTTAATGGTGAAGCGATTTTTGAAACTAGACCGTGGCTAAAGGCTGAAGGAGAAACCCTTGAGAAAATCCCTATTAAATTTACTCAAAAAGATAATAATCTTTATATTCATCTCTTAACCGATTCAAATGTGAATGAGATTACCATATGCGATTTACGAATTATGGAAGATTCTAAGATTAAAATATTGGGTTATGAGGAGCTATTAAATTGGCAACAAGTGAATGGAACATTAAAAATATCAATCCCATTTAATTTGAAGAACTCTGCCGCCTACGTTCTCAAAATTACTCCTAAACCTATTTGACTCAAAATTATATATATTAGATTTTTATTTTTTAATTAACTACTATAGGATATTTCCCATATTTTTGTAATGCTTCTCTCATTGCAAGAAAGTTTTCTAACTTAATTGCTGGATTAATACTATGACCAGAGCTTAGAATAAAGCCACCTCCTGGAGCAATATTCTTAATTAAGCTTTTAACATATTCCAAGATAGTTTGAGGGTCTTTATCTGAAAGATCTTGAGGTGAAACATTTCCCAGGAAAGTAATTTTATCGCCATATTTTTCATTGAGTTTAAAAATATTATATTCAGGATTAGAAGTAGTCGGTTCAATTGGATGAACAGCATCGACTCCAGCTTCAATAATATCCTCAAAAATTTGGTAAATATCACCACAACTATGCAGAATTACTTGTAAATCACCTTTATGTGCTTGTTTACAAATCTCTTTTAACCATGGAATAACAAATTCCCTATAATTTTGAGGGCTCATGAATAACCCTTTTTTATATCCATAATCATCAAATATTAACATTGGTCCTGTTCCGCCCCATTCAATTATGCGTTTAACCATCTCTACAGAGAATTTACCTCGATCGTCAAAAACTTTTTTAGCATTTTTTTTATTAGTTAAAAGTTTGCTGAAACTTTCTAAACCAAATCCTTCCCAAGTCATTTCCATCATACCAGTTATCCCAGGAGCGCAACAAATCTCTTCCTTATTCTCTTTTTCAAGTTGCACTGCTGCTTTAAAAAGGTTTTCTCTTAATGGATCATCGGGATCTGGAAGAGGAAATTTTTCATATTCTTCAAAATTGTCAAAGGATCCCCCCATATAATATAATAAATTCATTTTATCAGCAGGATTCTCCTTATATTCAAAACGATGACCAAATTCACTTATAAAACCATTTTTATAATATTTATATGGGTGAATACATAAAGTAATAGGCACAAGATCTAAACCAATCTTTTTATATAGTCTTACTCCAGGTTCTACAGCTGTTTTAGCTGCTTTTTTCCCTCGAGATAAAGATTGCATTAATTTATTTAATAAATTATTGTTACCGAAGGTTAAAAAGTACAAAAGCTTCTGAAGATTTGCTAAGCCATCCATCCCATATCTTTCGTCATAATAATTAATAATGCTTAAATTATCAATTGAACCTTCATATGACGGAATAATGTCGGGTTCTTCATGGTTTATCGCCTTTACAACTCTTTCACGAGCATTCATTTTTAATAACTATCCCATTTTTTTTGCATATGTTTTTTTATTTAATTCGTGATTTCTTAAATTAATATTTATGTTTAATATTGCAGGAAAGTTTTAAAATAACTTTTATTTTAATGAAATTAATTTCTGGATGACTTTTAAGCACACATAAGTGATATAAAAATAGATGAATCATAAAGAGAGATTTTTTGCTACATTAGAGAGAAAATCTGTAGATAGACCCGCATGTTGGTTAGGTATACCAGTTCAAGAAGCTTATGAAGGATTATTTAAGTATTTTCAAGTTAAGAATCTAGTAGATTTAAAATTAAAAATTAATGATGACATTTGGCATGTAGAGGTTCCTTATAATTATCCTCCTAATAATCACATCGCATGTGCGTTTGATTTTGCTAAAAAAGGTACAATTAATTATTCAAAAAGAACTTTAACAGCACCTGGATTTTTTGAAGATTATTCTGATCCTTCTAAAGTGGACGATTTTGAGTGGCCTGACCCATCAAATTATATGGATTCAGAAGAATGCAAGCAGCGTATTGAAGATGTTCCAGAAGAATATCCGGTGTTGGGGATTATGTGGTCAGCACATTTTCAAGACGTGTATTCTGCTTTCGGGATGGAGAGAGCTCTTATCAATATATTAAAGAATCCCGAAATAATAAAAGCTGTTTCAGAAAAGATAGTTGAATTTTATCTAAAGGCAAATAAAATTTTTTACGAAGCAACTAAGGGAAAAATAGATGCTGTCCTTATTGGAAATGATTTCGGAGGACAAAAGAGATTGATGGTTTCTCCAGAAAACATTAGAAAATTTGCCCTCCCAGGATCAAAAAAGATTATTGATCAAGCTAAAAGTTATGGTTTAAAAGTCATTTATCATTCTTGTGGTTCAATATTTGATGTTATCCCTGATTTAATTAATTTGGGAATCGATGCTATTCACCCTATACAAGCTTTAGCTGCTAAAATGGATGTTAAATCTTTAAAAAGTAATTATGGAGATAAAATTTCTTTTTGTGGAGGTCTTGATGCTCAGAATTTATTAGTTTTTGGCAATCCTGACCAAATCCGAGAAAAGGTATTTGAATTAAAACGCATTTTTCCAACAGGATTGATAATATCTCCTAGTCACGAAGCTATTCTCCCAGATGTGAACCCCGCTAATGTTGATGCATTATTCAAGTCTGTGCAGCAAAATTAAATAATTTTCCACTAAAATTAATAAAATTAATTACTAAATTAATATTCATTTTCAAAAAGCTTTACTAAAATTTAGCTTGCTCTATTAAGCGATAATAATGAGGATTTAAAATTGACTTTCACACCTGAATTAAAATCAGTAAAAACACATGAAGTTCCTAATTGGTTTCATGATGCTAAATTAGGAATCTTTATTCATTTAGGTTTATTTTCAGTTCCAGCATTTGCTGTTACAGGAACAGATTTAGTAAATTCTATGAAGAAAGGTCCAGTACAGCATTTTATAAATAATCCTTATGCAGAATGGTATTTAAATTCTTTAAGGATTAAAGAAAGTCCTACCTATAAATATCATAATGAAGTTTATGGTGATGATTTTAAATACGATGATTTTGTTCCAATATTTAATAAGGAAATTGAAAAATGGGATCCAGAGAAATGGGCAGATATATTTAAAGAAATAGGTGCAAAATATGTAGTTTTTACAACAAAACACGGTGACGGATTTCTTTTATGGCATAGTAAATATCCTAATCCTAAAAAGAAAAATTATATGACAAAGAGAAATCTTGTAGGAGATCTCACAAAGGCGATAAAAAGTAGGGATTTAAAGATGGGTTTTTATTATAGTAGTTGTTGGGATTGGTCCTTTAATGAGATTCCTGTTACAAATATAAAAACATTTTTAACTAATGGTCCTACCGATCCTGAATACACAGAATACGTTAATAATCATTGGCGCGAATTAATTGATGATTATGAGCCTTCCATTTTATGGAGTGATATGGGATATCCTCCAAATACAAATATTAATGAATTGTTCTCGTATTTTTATAACAAAATCTCTGATGGAGTTGTAAATGATCGTTGGATACAAACTTCTCCATCCTTTCGAAAATTGATTGAATCTAGATTAACTGGAGCCTTAATTTCTTGGTTCGGAAAACGAATGTTAAAAAAGGGAAAAAATATAGCCTTTAAACCGCCACATTATGATTTTTTAACTCCCGAATACACTCAATCGAAAGAAATATTAGAAGAAAAGTGGGAAACTTGTAGAGGAATTGGGAATTCTTTTGGATATAATAAATTTGAAACTGAAAACGATTACTTATCGGTTGATGAATTAATTTACCTGTTTGTAGATATTGTAAGCAAAAATGGAAATCTTTTATTAAATGTAGGACCAATGGTCGATGGGACAATTCCCAGACTTCAATTGGAGAGATTAATTGGATTGGGAAAATGGCTTGAAGTGAATGGAGAAGCCATATTTGGAACAAGACCTTGGATTATTGCAGAAGGGAAAACAATGAATGATTTAAATTTACGTTATACACAGAAAGATGATATTCTCTATGCAATAGTATTAAATAAGCTAAATACAATTATTACTATCAATTCGATAATCGTTAACGAAAATACCACCATTCATTTATTAGGATATAATGGTAAACTAGAATGGTATCAAGAAGGAATGAATCTAAAAATAATACTTCCAGAAAAAATTGAAGTTTCTCCCGCATATAGTTTTAAGATTTCTCCCCAACCAAGAAACGCAAGTTAAATGAAATAATATAAAAAGGTTTGAGAATAAAAGATGAATGAAAAAGGAAAAAAAGCTAAAGAAGTATTAAGCATGCAAGAATGGATTAAAAAAGTGAATGCATTAAATATTATCTCCAACTTGATTAATCTTATTATATTTGGTCTACTTTATTACGTTCTTATTGGAAAAGGGAATACCCATAACTTATTGATTACAAATTTTGGGTTCATTATTTTATATATTACCTATATCTCATTAATAGTTCCATATAATGCAATAAAAGATTCTCAAATTGCCTTTATAAATGGAAAATGGAAATTAAAAGAGTCAGATTCAGTAAACGAGAATGAAAAATTTAAAAGTCCTTGGCGCAGATTAACCCCTGAAGCAATCATTTTAAGTATTGGGACTTTATCTGTATTATGGCTAGTTTTTTGGTTAATCAATCCAGAATTTCTTAATTATATAATAGCAATTATAATTGCCTTTGTTATCACATTCATCTTAAATACTGTACTCATAAAGCGCCATCTTAAAAAGGACCTCGATTCATTTGTGACTGCTTTTAAGAACTTACAATCAAGTTCTAATTCGCCCAGTGCATATACAAGACATCTTTTTTGGCAATATTTAATTCCGTGGACAATAATTGTGTTGGGTTTAAATTTTATAATAAATCTTAAGAGCTATACTGAAACTGTTATTGCTAATGGATCTATTTATTTTATCGATTTATCTATCGGTATTTATTTAGCCAGTCTTGTAATAATTTTATGGATGTGGAGTGTTGGCAGTAAGCACGTTTTAATAGATCTATTCTTGCTTCGAACAAATAAGGAGAAAAGTATCTCATTAAAACTTTTAATTATATCATTAGTTGCCATACCATTAGTTGCTGGTGTTTTAGTGTTTGTTGGGCTATTTATCATAAAAAAGTTCAATCTAACAGTGACTGAGGCTCTTATAATTACTCTACTGGTTGATGTTATATCAGGAATTCTTGGTTTAATACTAGGTGTAAATTTCGGAAAAAGGAAAGGTTACATAAACAAAATAAAAGTATCAATGAGCTAATCCCATTTTTTGTTGTCATAAAATATAAAAAAGATTGAATGAGGTTCAAGCTTGCTTTAAAAGATTCTCTATATAGTCCCACTTCTTATTAATTTTTTCAGAAGTCCGTAACCTATTAAAAATCTTGTATTCAAAGGCCCCTATTAAATCATACATGCCCTTTACTTCTTGGTATAACTCGGATTCCTCAAATCGTGTTTGGTAGTCATCGATACTTTGCTTGTTCCATAAATCTACAGTTTCAAGTTTTTCTGAAAGCATTTGTACCCAATACTTTGCCATTTTCATCGAGTAGTATAGCCCAGAGGATCCAAAAGGATTAATAAAACCAGCACTATCTCCTATTATTACAACTCCAGGATGAGGAACAAACTTTTCAGCCATTTTCGCATTAGGTAGACTAGTAACCTCTTCATAATCAATATTAGCGCCTTTAAAGTATTCGTTAAATCCAGGATAAGATGATTTTACCTTATGCCATGCTTTAATTATTTCATTATTATTTGGAATCTTAACAGTTTTCATATTTGGTACCTGAGCCATCCTCAACATAAGACCTACTTCTGCACGGTCTCCATCTAAGGGGAAAAAGTAAGCAACAGCAGGGGGGAATTGAGGAGCATATTCCAAATCGCCATTTCCGATAAAGTAAAAATTTAAATCTGGAGTATTTTCAAGCGTGTAATTTGCCTTACTAATAAGACATTTGACTATTGGACATCGCATTAGTTCATATGGCACTCCAAATTGCTTACCAATTACTCCTTCATACCCACTACAATCCAATATTATCTTTCCACGAATCTCATTGACTTTTCCATTAGTTTGATATCTCACACCCTTACAGACTCCATCATCTTCTATAGAATCAATGACTTCACAGTTGAATTTCATTCGAACTCCCTCTTGATTGGAAACTTCAACAAATCTATCAATAAATTTACGCCATTCAAAGAAGTAGTGAGGATAGTCTTTAAACGTGGTCAAATTATGCTCGTCATTTGGTGAATGCCAAACTCGTCCACCATTTGACTTAATCCCGATTGATGGTAGGAAATTTTCACCTAAAATTTCATCAACCACTGGAAAATAGCCCATCCCTTCCCCACGAGGCTTAGGACCAGCAACATTCCCTCGTTCTAATATCATAACTGAATGTCCTTTCCTAGCGGCGACGATACCAGCTGATAATCCCGCTGGACCTGCTCCCGCTATAATAAAGTCGTAGAAATCTTTTTCACTTTGATTATTCATAGTTCTAAAATAAGAATCTAAAGAATTAAATAATTTCCAAGAAAGAATTATATTATCATTATTTAAAGGTTCTAATATGTTTGACGTTGTAATATCAGGTGCGGGTCCTGCAGGTTGTAAAAGTGCGGAAGTTTTAGCTAAAGCAGGGTTTAAAGTAGCCCTACTTGAAAGAAATACAAATTGGAGAAAACCTTGTGGTGGAGGAGTTAGTTCACGGATTTTTAAGTATTATCCTCAATTAAGAAAGCTTGATTATCATAAAATTAATGGCGTTTCAATGTATTCAAGTGATTATGACAATTTGGAATATTCTTGGCAAAATATTAGGGAATCTTCGATTAACGTGGATAGGTTAGAATTTAATAATGTAATAAGAAACGTTGCGATCGATTCTGGAGCAGAATTATTTGATAAGCATCTTTCCTACGATTTTCTCTATAAGGATGGTAATAAAATAGGTATAAAGACTAAAACAAAATCTGATTCAACAGACTTTTTAGGCAAAATACTAATTATTGCTGATGGCATGAGTTCCAAATTAGCAAATAATTCAGGTATAAGGAAAAAATGGCAAATAAATGATCTATATCAAGCGAAATGCGCAATTATGGAAGGAGAATTATCTTTAGATGCGTCAAAAATCTTCCTTTTTTTCCAAAAATATAAAGGCTATGGCTGGATTTTTCCATTGAAAGATAATAAATTCAATATTGGATGCGGTACTTGTAATGAAGACAATGCAAAATACAATTTAAGTGAAGTACATTTTAATTTCTTTAAAGACCCTTTTATTAAAAAAATTTTCTCTGGATCTAATTATAAAACTCATTGGAGTGGAGCTTATCCCATGCCTGGTTCTGGTGTTATTGACAGATCTTTATATGCTGACAATCTGATGATTATAGGTGATGCAGCTGGATTTGTTTCACCCATTAGTGGAGAAGGAATACATCCAAGTATCGTATCTGGTGAAGCTGCCGCATACTGTGCGATTAATGCATTAGAAAATGAAGATACCTCCAAGGAAAGTCTAAAATCTTACAAAAAGTACCCAAACGTGAAAAAAATTATAAGGAATTTTAAGATGAAATTATCCATGGTAGAGTTCTTTTTTGAAAATGAGGGGAAACAATTAAATTCA
>CAZBPC010000071.1:0-4503 GCA_964493715.1 uncultured archaeon | reverse complement strand
GAAATTATCCATGGTAGAGTTCTTTTTTGAAAATGAGGGGAAACAATTAAATTCATTATTTAAATTAGCAAAGAGTAGTGATAAATACAGAGAAGAAGTAATAAACATGTTTCTGTTTAATAAACCTCTTTCTAAAGAACTCCTTCAATTACTAAAGACCTTATAAAATAATCCAAAAGAATTTAAAACCTTATACAATTTTCAAAATCTATGTCTGGACAATTAAGACAGGTTCTGAACAAAATCTTTAAAGTAATCCCAGGACCTTATTGGGGTCTAATTTCAATGATTATTGGCTTATTAGGCGATATAATTGCCATCTTAATGACTCCCGACTATAACGTGAATTACATGGTAAGCTATTTAGGAACAGGTCCAGGGGCACTATTTTTTAATTTAGGGACTATACTATCAGGAACATTAGCTTTAGTTTTCTATCTTTACCTAATTCCGATATTAAAAAGTAATAATGTAATTGAAAAAATTCATAGAACCGCCCTAATTTTTGCAATTTTATCTTGTACTTTCTTTATTCTTATTGGTTTTTTCCCATCAATAACAACAAACTCAGTTTTGATAATCGTGCATGGTTTCGTGGCTATGAGTAGCCTGATTTGTGGAAGTATATACATAAGCCTTTTTGGTTACATGATGTTAAAGGGTGAAAAATTCCTAAAATATCATGTTTATAGTGCTGCAATAGTGGTAGTTATAGAAATAGCTTTCCTTTTAACTTGGACACCTTTTATTGAATGGATGGCGGTTATTGCTATTACTCATTGGATTTTCTCGCTTTCATTTTACACATTTATCAGAAAAGATTTAAGATATTATCAATAACGTAGCTTTTAATATGTCCTTCCTGTAATATCACTACTTCTTGGGGCTTTTATAATTTATATACAAAAATTACATTCTAGAAATTACTTTTGCGAATCGATAACCTAGTATAAATCAATATGACAAGCATTAATTTAACTTATATTCAATCGATAAACTTGGTTAAAGCTCAAGAAAAAGAAAAAATTTCAGTTAAGTTCATACATGCCAGCGATATTCACTTAGGTAGTCATCAATATCGAAATGAAGATCGTGCAAACGACTTCATAAACGCTTTCGAAGAAATACTGATGATTGCCGTTTTCCATCAAGTTGACTTTATTCTTTTAGGGGGAGATGTTTTTACCTCTCTTGAAATGTTACCCGGACTATTAACTAAGGTGGTGAACTTATTAAATAGATTTAAAAATGAGACCAAGAATCAAATTTTAATTGTCGCAATTGAAGGAAATCATGATATTCGCAAATTTTCACGAGGGCAAAGGTTTGAAAAGCGAGGGCAGTCTTGGTTGAAATTGTTATCGAATTTAGGGCTTATCGTGCTCCTTGATGTTGACATCAATGCGCCCTCCGAGGAAATGTTTAAAGAATATGATTTTACGACTCGAAAAGGTGGAAAGGTAAAAATTAAGGATACAATAATCTATGGTACAAGATACCTAGGGCAAAATCCAGAGGATTATCTTTTAAAATTAAGGGATGGAATCAAAATAGATGATGATCTTTTTCACATTCTTCTTCAGCATTTCGGGATTGAAGGTCAAATGGAACACGTTCCAGGTGTTAATTACCGAAAAATCCAAAAACTAAAAGATAGAGTAAATTATTTAGCCCTTGGTCATTTTCACTTACAATTTATCTTGGACGACTGGATTTTTAATCCAGGTTCCTCTGAAGCTACGTGTTCCTCGGATTTTTCATTCAAAAGAGGCATATTTTTAGTCTCAATAACCAAAAAGGAAACCTATACTAAATCTGTTCAAAAAATTCAATTAACAAATAGGAAACATCGATGGGAACAAATCTATTTTAGAACAGAATTTAGAAATAAAAATAAAATGTACGAATACATTATCCAAAAGCTAAAAAAATCGTTTGAGAAAGACAAAGATTTAAAAAAAATCTCAGAAAATATTCAAACTCCCGTACTTTTTCTTCTATTAAAAGGGATAAAGCCTTTTTATAGATGTAAAATAAATCTAAAAGATTTGACTAAATTAATATGTGAAAACCTTCCTGTAGTGGATGTTAGAATATATCAGAAGTTTTCCGATTCTCTAAAAACATTGGATCCTTTTATTTAAATAGTAAAAAGGAGTTGATACAGAACTAACCTTCTTGTATTAATTTCTAAAATAGTATTAAAACGATAATTAATAATTTAATGTTAATGCCCGAATTAATAGGATATTTTTTAACCCTCGATGCGTTGTTCACATGGGCGAGCGCAAGTTTAGTATATAAGTTTAGTTTGGGAAAAATTAAATCAAAACCGGCACTTCTCTTTAGGTTAATATTTGTATCCCTCTCAAATTTTCTTTTAGCTATTTTCTTTAGTACATTCTCATTCATTCCCTCATTGAGTTTCGAAAATTTAATAGGATATTTAATCGCATGTTTCATTTCTGGAATATCTGTTACAATAGGAGATTTGCTTTATTTCACTTCATTAAAGAAAATTGATGTTTCTCGAGCATTTCCATTAACTCAATTAAGCCTAGTCTTTGTCTACCCTTTTGCATTCATTTTATTCGGCGAGGAATTAAAAATCTCGATATTATTAGGAGGTGCCTTAATTATATTGAGTGCTTTTATTTTAAGCACGAAAGATAAAGAAAAATTAGATGAGAGCGAGCCAGAAACGATAAAAAAACCATCAGATAAAGTACTTATCGGGGCTTTATTAGCTATCGGTTCAGCATTTCTCTGGGGACTCGCCATCGTTGCTTTTAATCAAGCTCGAATTATTTCCGGAGATGTATTTGTTACAAATTTCTTCAGGGTCTTTTTTGGTGCAATACTTTTTATCGTGATTGGCATTTTTCAGAGGGATTACTTCGCCAGTTTTTCTAAAAAAAACCGTAAGGTTATAAAATATTTTATCTATATTGGAATAGCGGGCTCCCTTTCTTTAGGATTAGCAGATACCCTTTTTTATAAAGCTGCAGAAATAAATGGTTTAGTTTTGACATCAACTTTTACAGCCAATACTCCCATGATACAACAAATTCTATCTATCTTGATATTGAAGGAGAAATTTCGCAAACGGTTTATTTTTGCCGTGGTGTTAATAATAGTGGGCAACTATATCATTATTTTATTATAAAAGATATTTAAATGTCGAAGAATGTGACTGGATCTCGCTTGGATTTAAATTATTCATTTCGAGCTAGAATTGTTAGATCAAAATAATATTGTTGAATCTACATACCTTTAAATGTGAAAAAAACTATAATATCATAATAAAACCAATATTTCAATGCTTTAAAAAAAGTGATTAAAATGAGTTATAATGGATTTTCAGAAGAAAGCCTTAAACGCATCGCGATGAGAAAAGTTAATTTTCGGATGTCCGTGAAGATTCATATCGGATGTTTTATAATTGTCTCGCTTCTGTTAGTTACAGTTAACTTTCTATTCACTCCAATGTTTTGGTGGTACGTTTTTCCCATTTTAGCATGGGCAATCGGTTTAGCTGAACACGCGACTGCTTATATTGTTTATGCAAGAGGAGTTTACCCCATAGCAAAAAGAGGTGTAATATTTCATTTCGTGGCATTCATTTTTTCCATTCTATTTATGGGAATTGTGAATTACTTGACCTATCCAAACCTTCTTTGGTTTTTAATTCCAACAATATTTTGGGGTACTGGTCTAGCAATTCATTTCATCTCATATATTATATTTCATCGAGGTTCCGTGGATGAACAAGGTGGGATGAGATCAAGAAGAGAAAAATCCGTTGAAAAGGAAATCTTGAAAATGAAAAGACGCATGGAGCATAAAAAATAATTCTCTTAGGTGATTAATTGATGTGGTTAAATAAGTTTTTAGATCTCGAAGATTCTATTGATGAAATGAGATCTGACTTGGAGAAAGAATTCTTTAAGAATTTCGGAAAAAAAACCAAGCTTACTCCACTAGAATTCACTATTATTCAGACAATTTTCAATAGTCACCCACTTTCTGGATATGATCTAATCCAAAACCTGAATAGACATTTTGCTGGCACTTGGGAAGCAAAATCGGGCACGGTATATCCAATTCTTTCTAAATTGCAGCGACATGGATTTTTAGATTCAAAGATGGTTAAAAGTCCGATAGGTCCTATTAGAAAAGTATACTCGTTAACTGAAGCAGGACAGGAATTGCTAAAGTTGAAAGTACATAAAAACTTTGCAGATCAATTAAAGTTCGTAGAAAATTTCTTAATTGAACTATCTTCAGTATATATCCGTTCTTATCCAAAAGAGGATAGAAAAGAAATAGCTAAAACGATACATGAAACACTGAATGATAGTTACGTAAATATCATCAAGAACATTCCTCCTACTCTCGAGTATAAAACGGTCTGTCCTGAATGCGCAGCAATAATTGAACGACAAGCAGCATTTTGTGCTCATTGCGGATCTAATTTATTAAGTAATGATAAAAGTGAATAGA
>CAZBPC010000070.1:0-17496 GCA_964493715.1 uncultured archaeon | reverse complement strand
TATGATAGAATTTAAAATAACCGAATTTATTACGATGAATTTAAATAAAATAAATTAATATATTATAACGTATATCAACTAAAATAATTGAAATTTAGTTATTATAATAAATGATTTTTATTCGGTAAGGTGAAAAAATTGGTCAAGTGTCCAAAATGTGATATGGAATATAGTTTAGGAACGAGAATTTACCATTCCTGTGAAGAATATACAATCTGTCATGGTGTAGTTTTTGGTGATGATCGGATTTGTAGACCTTGGAATTGTAATTCGATTGAAGACTTTAATCAACCTAAAATCAAATTAACCTTAGATGCCACATATCACGATAAAAATGTAGTTTTAGCTATTAAATAATATTTAAATTCTACTATTTTTTGAGTCCTTTTTCTTACATAACTCTAAATATTTGAGAGTCTAACTGTTTTAAAAAAGAAATCTGTAATAGATTTCATAATTTCATAAAATTCCTTGATTTCCAATGGTTTGTTTACATAACAATTAGCGTGAAGATCATATGCTTTTTTTAAATCCTCCTCGTTAGCAGATATCGTTAAAATTACAACAGGAATTCTTCTGTATTCTTCATGTTCTTTAATTTCTTTTAACACTTCCAAACCAGTCATTTTTGGCAAATTGAGATCCAAAAAGATTAAGTCGGGGCGAGTTTTTTTTTCTAAAAAGTGTAATGTCTCTACTCCATTATGGACTACGTATACTTCAGTAATAACATCATTTTTATTTAGAGCTTCTTTTGTAAGGCTGATATCTGCGGGATTATCTTCCACAAGCAAAATCTTAAAGTATTTCTTACTGTTATCGTTCATGATAAATAATTTTCCCTCTGATGATTTTTAACTTTTTTAGTCATGATTGTAAAAAAGAATGTAGAACCTTTTCCAAGTTCAGATTCCACCCATATTTCTCCACCATATCTCTGAATAATTTTTTTACATATAGGCAAACCAATCCCTGTTCCAGGATATTCTTCTTTGGTGTGCAAGCGATAAAAAATATTATAAAGGCGATCATGATATTTGGAATCTATTCCTATACCATTATCTTTAATTGAAAACACCCATTTATTATTTAATCGATTAACCCCAATGTGAATAACCGGAGGCTCATTTTTACGAAATTTAATTGCATTACTCAGGAAATTTTGAAATAATTGTAAAAATTGAATTCGATCAACCTTCAATGTGGGTAGGGGATCATAAGTAATAACAGCACCGCTTTCTTTAATTGCTTCTTGTAAATTGAATAAAGCATCTTTTAAAATTGGTTCTAGATTATGCCATTCAAAAGGTTTTGCTTGAGTAATAATTCGAGAATAACTCAATAAGTCTTTTATAAGTATATTCATACGTTTTGCTCCATCAGTAATAAAATAAATAAATTCCTTACCATCCTTGTCTAATTTGTTATGATACTTTTCCTCTAAGAGTTGAGAAAAACTAATGATTGCCCTAAGAGGTTCTTGTAAATCGTGGGAAGTTACATAAGCAAATTGCTGAAGATCCTCGTTTGAGCGCTTCAAATCTTTAATTATATCATTTAACTCGATTTCTTTTTTTAAAATCTTTTCAGATAGAACCGCTACTATGATTCCAACGATTAATATCGAAATCTTTATCGAAAGACCATTAATAGCATTTTCTCCTAAGAATGATACTCCTTGACTAATTTGGACTACTAATAAGAAAACAATTAGGATAATAGGTACGAATAAACCTTTTCTTTTCCAATATAAACAAGACAAAATTGTTGGGATATATAAGAAATTTACAATAAAAAAGTGATTTTTAAGCAACACTTCGAAATAGATAATTAATATACATGAAATAATGAACAATATTGAAATTGTGAGAATAATTAGGCCTTCTTTTTGATTTGATAATCTCATAAAGGTTTCTTTAAAATTTGTGAAGTTAATATTCTTTCTCTTGATTTATGAAAGTGAAATTATATATTTAAATTTCATAGTAAAAAATTGAATAAATTAAAATTTTATTCGTTTTTTAAGATAATATTCCGAATTAAAATTTATGATTATTCAATTTCTGCATTAACCATCAATTTAAAATAATCTATTACTGAAATAATTACATATTAAATGAAAATTATTCAAAATTATTTAAAATAATTAAAACCTAATTTATTTAAACTTGCTTTATAAGAGATGAGAAAATATTTGAAAATATTATTGATTGAAGATAATCCCGCTGATATACGTCTTATTAAGGAACTATTAAAAAAATCTTCCTTAAGTCCTTTTGAAATTGAAACTTTTACGCGACTTTCTGAAGGTTTAGATTATATTAAAAAGAAAAATGTTGACGTTATATTGTTAGATCTAACCTTACCAGATAGTGATAAAGATTCTACTCTATCTGGCATTTTAGGCTATACATTAAAATATCCAATTATTATCTTAACTGGATATGATGATAAAGAAATCGCTCTAAATTCCTTGAATCGAGGAATTCAAGATTATTTATTAAAGGGAGAATTAAATGAAACTATATTAGCTCGCTCTATTTTATATGGAATTGAAAGGCATAAAATAAAAGTTCAAAAAAATTTGAAGAAAGTTAGTATACCTTCATTGGATAGTAAAGATAAGATGATCCTCAATATTTTACAAGAGAATTATAAAATATCCTTTAAAGAAATAAGTAAAAGAATCCATCTTGCAGCAAGTACAATTCACAATCGTGTACAAAATATGATAAGTGATGGAATTATCGAAAAATTTGATACACTTATCAATCCGTATAAAGTTGGTTATGAAACTATAGCTATTATTAGTCTATCAGTCGATCCTTCAAATATAAGTGAAATATCTAATAAATTGAAATATTTTGAAGAAATTCAACTTATCGCAGGAATCGCAGGAGAGTTTAATCTCCTTTTACAAATCATTACGATAAATGAGAAAGAATTATGGGAATTGATTAATAAAGAAATAAAACCGATTTTAGGGATAAGGTCACAAATGAATGTATTTAGTATTATTGAAATTTTTAAAAGAACCTCAAAAATAAAATTAAAAATTGAAGATTAACTTACTTAAGGAAATATTCCCCTTAATTCAATAGCTCTCGCTAGTCTTGATATAGCAATAATGTAGGCTGCCGTTCTCAAGGTCACATTTCTTTTTACAGAAAGTTGATACACTTCTTCAAAGGTACTAACCATAATACTCTCCAACTCAGTATTTATCCGATCCAGCTTCCAAAAGTAACTATGTATATCCTGAATATATTCGAAATAACTGACGCAAACGCCTCCAGCATTGGCTAATATATCTGGAACGACAATTATTCCTCTTTCTTTCAATACTTCATCCGCTTCAGGTGTAGTTGGTCCATTTGCCCCTTCTAAAATAACTGCACAGTTGATATTATCGACATTTGAGAGGGTTATTTGGTTCTCAATTGCTGCTGGTACCAAGATATCGCAATCTATTGTTAAAAGTTCATTATTTTGAACATATATATAATCTTCCTCGATAAAGTCTTTCAATAAACGGTTTTGATCTCTCCACTTGAGTAATTTATTAATATCCAGACCCTCTTTATTATATAAACCCCCACTAACATCAGAAACTGCCAAAATACTCGTTCCTTTTTCAAATAAAATCTTAGCAATAGTTCCTCCGACATTTCCAAATCCTTGAACAACTACAGTAGCATTTGATAGTTTTAAATTCAATTTTTTGTATAAAGCATCAATTACAAAATACAAGCCCATTCCTGTAGCACTTTCTCGCCCTACAGATCCACCTATTTCTATTGGTTTACCAGTCACTACCCCAGGAATTGAACGCCCTTTTTGCATCGAATATACATCCATAATCCATGCCATAATCCTTTTATCTGTCCCTACATCTGGAGCAGGTATGTCAATATCTGGGCCAATTACATTAATAATTTCGGCCGTATATCTTCTAGTTAACCTCTCAAGCTCCTTAATCGATAATTTTCTAGGATCTACACAAACACCCCCTTTTGCACCCCCCAGAGGAAGATTAAGTAAACTATTTTTCCATGTCATCCACGTTGCTAGCGCTTTTACTTCATCCAAACAAACATCTGGTGAAAATCGAATTCCTCCTTTTCCTGGACCACGTACCGTAGAATGATGTACTCGGAACCCTTCAAAAACCTCTAGATCTCCATTATCCATTACAACCGGAATGGATACTATTAGTGACCGTTCGACTTTTTTCAAATATTTTATAATGTTCACATCTAAATCCATTTCTTTCGCTACTATATCAATCTGTTTTTTTGCCATTTCATAGGGATTTCTACTTACCCTCTCTGGTTTCTTTAACTTAGATGAATCCTCAATTTCATTCCTAATTACAATGGCTTCTTTATAAATTATTTTCCCCACTTTTTTTATTATTTAACGAATAAAATTCATTTCTATTTTTTTATATGAAATTAATTTTTTTGGTAAATTACAAATAAATAATCTCTTTTATCTATTATAAATCTAACGAACTAGATTCTGGGAAAATAGTGGGATGCCGAATAGATTTCGAGACAAAATACTTAGTTGTATCTGAAATCATAAGAATATCTGATTTTGAGTTCCGAATTAATAATATCATAGCTAATATTTTCAACCTCAATACCACAATAAAGAGGAAATCCTTAGCAAAATTGTATTCTAAAAATTTAATTCGATCTTTATATCATATTTTAAAAAAAAAATTAAAAAAAAAAGGAATTTTTAAAATTTAATAAACTGAATCTATTCTGAAGTAGATTGTGTAGCGGCAATCTCCCACATCATATCGATACCCTGACCAATACCAGCCGTTATTAGTATAACCATGCCATGTAGACGGACTCCACCACCATTGGAAGGCGGGATAATCATCATCACCTGAAGTAGAATCATATTCCGAGGCTTGTACTCTAACCTTACAATATGAATTATATGAAAATAGAGCATAGTGATAATTATTCCAATCCAGTGCTTCTTTTTTACCTGCTGATTCCCAATCATCATTAGCGTCATCTATCTTGTCTAATTGATTATCATTTAAATCGCCACCAGCAGCACAGCTTGGGAAATAAGCTTCTCCTATCCAAAACTTAAGATACATCTCACCATCTCCCATGAGCCAACCTTCATGCTCATCGTCGTAATAAACTTCATCAACAAAAACAGTCATTTTATAGAGATCATTAGACGCGTCAACAGCATAAGCCCCTCCAGGAACGCTATTACCATTTGGATCCGAATTCATTTCTAAAGCTATTACTTGAGCATATTGTGACCAGTATAGGTCTTCTGGTGAAACTCCAATGTTAAAAGGTGAAAAATCTCCATCGAGGTCTATTCCTATTACTGACTTATACGCTGCCCAAGCCAATTCTGAGCAATAATATCCATCTGGGGCGATCTCTGGATCTGCAGTATCAATTCCAATTTGTTTCCCAAGCCAATTCCAATCGTATCCTTCATCATGACCTATTTTTGAAACTGCGAAATTTACGATTGCAGCTCTTTCAGATGAGGATAGCAAGGCACCGCCAGGTTTTAATATTCTCATTGCAACTACATTTCCAGCATGATCATTGACCACATTATTGAATCTGGAAGTTCTTAAACCAGAACCCATATCATCCATTGTCGAATGAACGACCCATGTTTCTCCTGTTGGGACCCAAGTATTTTCTTCAGTTGCCCAAATTTGATGAAATCCTGCAATTCCCCCTACTATGACCGTGTGAGACCATTTACCAGGAATGAGATAATCAAAAAAGGTATCATCCGTTCCTAATAGAATTATATCTCCTGGCAAAAGGTTTGAAGGACTCATGTCATTTGTGCCCGAGCTTGCAAAAGAAGAATGTAATTCCGAACCAGGAACGATAATCTCACTACTCGGTGCTACTATATTCTTGGGAGAAATCACTGATACTGACGCAAAAATCATAAGGGTAATGTATATGTATAGAATTGAAATTTCTTTTTTGGAAGTAATTTTTTCCAATATAAATCACATTTTTAAAAAATTGGATTATTTTATTTAGGAGATTCCCTCATATTTAAAGGTTAATCTTAAAGTACCAATATTAAACATATGAAATTTTGAATTACATTTTGATTTAAAATGATACTTTAAATTTCGTACTGACGATACAAATCCTTTCGTGATCTCCAAAATCTTAATAATATGGAATTCATAATAGGTTGAAAGGTATAAGATATAAATATAAAAATTAAAGATTGTAATGGTATATTTCCAAGTTAGTCGAATAGGGTTTAATTGCGGAAAAGAGAAAGAAGATTGTAGTTTTTATCCTGATCGCTGTAAAGAATGCGTAAAAACGTATATCGCTAAAGCAGGGTTTGATACTTCTCAAAATCCTAAAATATCAATGATGGATTCTGAAGAAAAACGGATTCAGATGCAGCAATCATTGATTTGGTACAAGTTCATGGATGTTTTAAACATAAAATCGGTGATATTACAAACTAAGGATTCAGGACTGCTCATATTGAACTATCCCGTCTCAGGAACTAACCTTAATATTGATCTATTAATAGGTTTCATGCAAGCTAATATTACCTTTTCAAGTTCAAGATCTATAGAAACGAGAAATGATAACCATAACTTCTATGAACTTCAATATGACACATTTAATTTACTTATTAAAAACGGTAACTTCATTAGAATCTGTTTAGTATTAGATGGAAAACCTTCAGAAAGTTTGAAACAAAAAGTAGTTGAATTTTTATTTGAATATGAAAGAATATACAATCAAAAGATTGAACGTCTCCTAAAATCAGGGATGTTGTACTTTGATGATACAATTGATTTTATAATCGAGGCTTTCAACATCAAGTTGGTTTTTCCAATGGTTTTAAGCCATATGATTTCACCTGGGGATTTGGAAATAATTAATAAGAATATCATTCAAAAGGCTGTGATTGATTTTGCCAATGAACTAATAAACGCCAAAAATTTCTTCTTCATAAATAATCTCATCGATAAAGTACAACCAGTAGTCAACTCTCATCCATCAATAATATTGTATGAAATTTACCAACTATTAGAAAGGAACATCATTATTCCTTCGAAAATAGAAAATTTAGCGGTTGAAGTTAAAAAATTTCAAGAGACTCGTGCAAAAAGAATTGCCGATAATGACTTAATTTCGTCAATACTGGCAAATGATGACGCTATGAACAATTTAAAAGAAAAAGCTCGCACATTGGATGCTGAAGAAGCGAAAAAGTTAATGGAAAATTTTATCAAGAAAGGAGAAACCGCTGAAAAAGCTTTAGCATATAAAGAAGCTCAAAAAGAATATGAAAAAGCACTCTATTTAGCTACGGGTTTTAATTTTGAACTGTTAATTGGAAAAATTTCATTTATTATCCTTGAACTTGATAAAAAAATAAAATCGTTAGAAATTGACTTCTGTTTAGAATACGGTGAAAAAGCTGAAAAGAAGAAAGATTATTTTAATGCAATTCAAAACTTCCAGTCAGCAATTGCAATTTTGGGTAATAGTGGAGGAGCAATTGAGAATGAATCTCAAATTAAGAAATTAGAAAAACGAATTATATCCTTACAAAAACACCTCTAATGCGAAGTTGCCTTTAATCTTTTTTTCGCCTTATTATTCGTCCAATTTGGAGTACTTTAAGATTTGCTTCCAAATTAACCCCTGAGAAATAGCTATTTAGAGATTTTTGGAGATCTTGATAACTTAGTGGTAAAAAAGATATGATATAGCCCAGTATCAATGTATTTAGTAATCTAATATCATTCTTTATTTCAGTAATCGTAATATAATGGATATTTTTTGAAAAATTTGGGAGAGTACGGTTGAAATAATCATCACTAATGTATTTTTGATTTTTTATGGGTTTTTTAAATTCAGAAATTATCAATTCAGTGCTCTTATCTAGTTTTGCAAAGTTTAATACATCTAGAATGCAACTTTTTTCAAGTGCAATTATGATATCTGCTGAACCATTCATCGGTATCGGGGCTAATATTTTATTTCCATAGCGGAGAAAA
Source organism: uncultured archaeon (assembly GCA_964493715.1). Lineage (GTDB taxonomy): Archaea > Asgardarchaeota > Lokiarchaeia > Sigyniarchaeales > SOKP01 > SOKP01. The sequence goes on along the minus strand of CAZBPC010000070.1, from coordinate 9,437 downwards.
CATTTCACTTTCCCCTCTCGTTGACTTAGACCGTGAGTTTCAGAAGTAATCACCGAATATCCTTTATCCATTACTGCTTCACCTAAAACCTGAATGAAATGTATTATGCCTTGACCTCCTAATCCCGTAATTACTATTGTATAATTTGATGATTCCATCATTTCCCCTCCTTGTTAATTGCATTGTTAGGGCAGATTTCTTCGCAAATCCCACATCCTAAACATGAATTTGAATCAATAATAACAGAATCATCGATTAAATTTATTGATGGACAAGCAAATTGAGTGTAACATAAACCACATTTATTACATAATTCAAAATTCACTTGCCTTAATATTGGAGTCCTTCGTTTGACAATTTTTTGAATGCATTCATCTCGGATCAAAATTACCCGTAAAGACTGATTATCGATTACTTCAAAACATTTACTTTGGATAAGTTTTTTTAAATGTTTAAAATAAGAATCACTTTCAGGTCTATGGTCGATTAAAGTTACGTTCGCTCCCATTCCGATTAATAAGGATTCTAAATCAATATTTTTTTTATAAATACCTTCTTGATAGTGCATGATATTGCTTCCAGGATGAGGCTGTTGTCCTGTCATTCCAATCCAACCATTATCTAATATTAAAACTAATATCGGTGCTTTATGGTGAACTGCATTTATAAGTGCAGGAATGCCCGCGTGAAAAAAGGTTCCGTCTCCTATGATAGCAATGTTCAAATCATTGCTTGTGTGAGCAACACCTTGAGCTGTTGCAATGCTGGACCCCATGCAATACTTAACATTAGCAAATCCAAGAGGAGGATAAGACAACATCGTATAGCATCCAATATCTTGATAAAAATATGTATCCACTCCTTTTAATGATTTTATTTTATTGATAACTTCCTTCAAAGCATAACCCGTAGTGCGATGCGGACATCCTGAACACAAGAGTGGAAGTCTCTTCATTGTTTCGAGTTCGATCGAATTCACTTCATTTTGATTTGGAGTAAAATCTTTCCCCAATACTTTTTTCAAGGCTAAATTTATTATTGTAGGATTTAACTCTCCTACAAGTGGTAATAGAGATTGTTCTTTCGAATAAGAAAAAGGAAATTTACCATAAATTTGCGTATTAATGTCAGCAATTTTTGCAACAGCAAGGATCTGGTCTTCTAGAAACGCATCCATTTCTTCTATAACAAGTACTTTATCAAACTTCTTAAGAAATTCTGTAACAACTTTAACTGGAAAAGGATTGATAAAACCGAGTTTAAGAATGGGAATTGAGATACCTAAATGATCAAGAGCCTCTAAAGCATAGTGATATGACACTCCGCTTGTAACGATTCCTAATCTGTATTTATTTTCGTCTTCTAGATTAACAATTTTGTTTAAAGAGCTCTCTTCTGACATGTGTAAAGCCCTATTCATTCGAGAGTAAATTTGATCATCCTTTAACTCAAGAAAGTATAGCCTTGAAGCCACATTTACTTCTTTTGATAAATCAAATTCATTAGAAATATCTGAACTTTTTAAATCTCCAAATACAACATTACTTCTCGCATGAGAAACCATCGTGACAGTCCTTACAATTACAGGAAGCTTTAATTCTCGAGAAATCTCAAAGGCTTTTTTTGTAAAATCTAAACATTCTTGAGGATCACTTGGTTCTAATGCTGGAATTTTTAACAGTTTTAAATAATATCTTGAGTCCATCTCTACGGCGCTGGAATGCGCTTGGGGATCATCTGCTACTATAACAACCAAAGCGGAGTTAAAGTTTTTAGGACGAGTAGTTGCAATCGCAAATAGCGGATCAGAGGCAACATTTAAGCCAACATTTTTCATCCCAACCATGGCAGTAGCTCCTCTCGCATATGCTGCTCCAGCGATTTCTATAGCAACCTTTTCATTTACACTCGATTCCACCCACTTCATTCCAATATCATTGTGAATTCGCATGAAAATCTCACCAATTTCTGAACTTGGAGTACCTGGGTAAAATGTGTAGACATCCACCCCACTTTCTAAAGCTCCACGGACAATTGCTTCATTTCCTAATAAAAAATTTACCTTTCCTGAAGTATCATTCATTAATTTATGAATATTCATTATCACATTAGCTATCTTTACTAAAATAAATAATATTTAGTATCGAATTAAAATCAATAAATTTTTCTTAAAATGCATTTTTTTGCTCTATACTATTTTAATTTGTCTTTTTGAAAGCCAAAATCCCTCCAAATTGATCAAAACGATCCACTGCTGGATTTTCAATTGATATTGTCTTTGTTATAATTCCCTTATTATTCGCAATTTGTATGAGACGATGTATTCGATGCTTACTCCTATGGTTGTTAATGAAATTTTCCGTTACGATTAAGAAATCTAGCTTTTCTGCTGCGGATTTGTCTTTTTTACCCCTTCCATAAATGAGAGATTCAATCTCTTCCAAATTATACAACAGTATTCTGCTAGGATCACCGATGTTGATTATTTTATTTAACTGTTTAACTAGTAGATTTATTTCGTCAGATGTAGTTTCAGAAATAATATTTAATGATTTCTCCTGAGAAATTAAATAGTTAGCACTGTCTAATGTATTAGCAGTTCCAACAATCTCACCAAAACTTACTCGATCATATCCTTTTGTACGAACCAACCACTGGTGATGTTTATTAATATGATCTAAAAAGATGGTTGAATAATCTGTTTTCAGTGGACCTGCTAATAAAATGCTCTTTACTCCTTCTTTAATAACAATTCGAATGAGATTTACTAATTCTTCGAGTGAATGATATATTTGTTTCTCATCCAAGTATTTCCATTTTCGAGTTAATCTGATAGTTTTATAAAATCTTAAAGAATGACTATACACTTTCCACGCATGGATCTCTTTCTCGTCAAAACCTATGAGAAGTGCCGTTAAAAATCCACGTTTTGGTTTTCTTTTCAATTTTTTGTCATCTCATTCATATATAATCATTTTAATAAATACTTCTTCTTGTTTTTAATTATTTTAAATTGTATTCATAATTTTTAAAAAATTTCGTATCTTTTAGCTAGATATTGGTAAATAAAATAATGAGATTGAAATTATGACACTTTTATTGAATCCTAAAAAACGTGATCGTTACTATCCAGATAAAAATTCTGACGAAATAATGGCTAAAACTGTTGAATTTTTTGAGAATAAAGGTCTGGCTAAAATTAAAGAAGATGATCATAATAAAGTTTGGTATTCTGATTTTCTTGAATTCCAGAAAAAAAATAAACTTTTTGCTCAACTTCTTACACCCTCCCAATATGGAAAAGATAATAATTATCGTTGGGATACTTGGAGAATATGTGAATTTAATGAAATTTTGGGATTTTATGGCCTCAGTTACTGGTATACCTGGCAGGTTTCAATATTGGGATTAGGTCCAATATGGATGAGTAATAATGAAATAGCGAAAAAAAAAGCTGCTAAATTACTTGAAGAAGGGGCTATTTTTGCGTTTGGTCTATCAGAAAAGGATCATGGCGCGGACATTTATGCTTCTGAAATGGCTCTCACGCCTCAAGATGATGGGACTTATAAAGCAAATGGAGAAAAATATTATATTGGAAACGGTAATGAAGCAGAGATGGTATCAAACTTTGGGAAATTTGCGGATAAGAATGGAAAAATTCCAGAATATGATATGAAAAATAAAGAACAGTATGTATTCTTTGTGGCAAATTATAAGCACAAAAATTATGAATTAATTAAAAACGTGTGTGATAGCCAAAATTACGTTTCAAATTTTGCACTTCATGACTATCCTATTAATGAAGAAGACATTCTTTCGAAAGGGGAGGATGCTTGGAATTCCTCATTAAATACTGTTAATGTTGGGAAATATAATTTAGGTTGGGCATCAATAGGTATTTGTACGCACGCGTTTTATGAAGCAATACATCATGCTTCCCATCGTCAGTTGTATAAAATGCATGTTACTGATTTTCAACATGTTAAACAGAATTTTGTTGATGCTTATACCCGTCTTGTTGCAATGAAATTATTCGGTTTGAGGACAGCAGATTACATGAGGATTGCTTCTAATAAGGATAGACGCTACCTACTTTATTCCCCCGTTATGAAAATGAAAACTACAACCCAAGGAGAAGAAGTAATCAACCTTTTGTGGGACGTTATTGCTGCTAAAGGATTTGAGAAAGACATGTACTTTGAAATGGCGGCGAAAGATATACGAGCATTACCCAAACTCGAAGGAACAGTTCATGTAAACATTGCGTTAATTTTAAAATTCATGCTCAACTTTTTTATGAATCATAAGAAATTTGAACCTGTTCCTAAACAAGATCAAGTGGGAAATGATGACTTTTTATTCAACCAAGGTCCTACAAGAGGTTTAGGACGCGTTAGACTTCATGATTGGAAACCCGCTTTTGAAAAATATGATTTACCAAACGTCAAAATTTTCTTAGAACAAATAAAATTGTTTAATTTACTTGGAAATAAAGCTACTCCAAGTGTTGACCAACAAAAAGATATGGATTTCATGCTATCTGGCATTGGTGAGATTTTTTCTTTAATAGTATATGCTCATTTAATTATTGAAAATGCAGCTATTTATATCTTAGATGGAGATACTATAGACCAAATTTTTGATTTCCTAGTGAGAGATTTTTCCAAGTACGCATTGAGCTTGTATAATAAGTCAAGTACCACCCCTGAACAAATGGAATGGTGCTTAAAAATGATAAAAAAACCAAACGTAGATCCAGATAGGTTTAAAAGAGTATGGAAAACTGTCCATTCCTTAAAGGATGAGTATGAGATGAATGAATAAATCGTATTAAATCTCTTTTTTTTAAAATATTAAATATTAAATCTCATTATTCAAGAATTAACTAAAATTACTAATACAAACAGAGGAATCCAACCAGCTCTGTAGGCATCAATTTGAGATGAAAATTAATAATTTTAAAACGGTTTTTTTAAATGCTAAAGCGAAATATTATGATTATGAATTCTATAAAAAATGAAGATGAATGGTTAATCCCAAAATCAGAGATAACTTTTGAATACCTGAAAAAATTTAATCGTAATGCCATGATCTTGCATCTAGTACAAGGTTTATTGATGGTACTCTTTGGATTTTTACCCTTCTTGAGTTTTTCGGTAAATATCTATACTTTCTATTTAGAATTTGATCTTGGTCCCCCACCTACACTTTCTCCAAATCCAGAAGTAATATTTGCTTTCACGGCTCTTGGTGCGTTTGTTGGAACGTTCCTTCTCTTATCTGCAATCGCACACTTTCTAATTGCTTACCCATTGAATAAAGTATATAATAGAGATCTAAAGAAAGGAATTAATAAAGTTCGATGGTTTGAATATGCTTTTTCAAGCTCAATTATGATAGTCTTAATCGCTTTATTCTTTGGAGTCTTAGATTTCTGGGCTTTATTTATGATCTTTATATCTAATGCCTTGATGAACATGTTTGGTCTAATGATGGAACTCCATAATGTATATACGAGAAAATTAAAGGAAAAAGTTAGATGGACTGCTTACTATCTTGGAGTAGTCGCTGGTGCAGTTCCTTGGATCGTTATCTCAGCATATTTCATTAACACAGGAGTAAATGGTGGAGAGATTCCCGGGTTTGTATATTGGATTTATGCAATTGAATTATTCTTTTTTAATACATTTGCGATTAATATGATTCTCCAATATAAAGGCGTAGGTAAATGGAAAGATTATTTATATGGTGAAAAAATGTACATTATACTTAGTCTTGTCTCTAAAACGTTTTTAGCATGGTTAGTTTTCGGGGGAGTATTCTCTCCAACTGGCTAATAATTTTTTTTCTTTTTCTTTTATAATTAATCAATGTAATACAATTATTCTTATCCTAATTTGATTTATTTTTTCAGTAATCGATAAGCTATAATTGAAAAAATGGATGGTATGCTTAATCCTAAGGTAATTGTTATCCAGTCTGGAATTGTTATTGAAATTGCACCTAAGAAATCAAGAACCAAACTTCCTAAAGCAAATATACCAAGTAATGTAAGAAATAACTCGACTCTTTTACTCCTTCTTGAAGATTCAATTTCATCTAATTGACTTATTAAATCACGTAGCATTCCCATCTTTGAGGTAGCAGCTTCAAGGATATCATCAGTTCTCCAAGATTTACGTATTCTCTCGATAAATGTAATGCTATAATATGTAGAGGTGACATTTCGAGGCTTGTGTGTGTCTAATACTAAAATTATATGATTTAGCAAGGCATTTACAGCATAGACATCACTGTATTCTTCAGTTCTCTTGTATTTTAAGTGAGATGTGACAACATTCAAGAGAACATAAAATCCTCTGTCCAATTCCCAAGCTGTCTTCCAAGTGTAATGTTGTATTGCTATCCATTGGATCCAATCCTCGTTTGCTATAGTTTTTGGGGATCTATTACGAATATCGGGAACGTTTGGCAAACAGATCAGTGAATCTCCAGATTCTACATAAGCAAAGATATTAGGCACAATTGAATAGTTAAAAACCCCCTCTGGGTTGACGTTAAGAAGAACCTCCTGAAAATGTTCGGAATTAACATCAAAATCTTCTGGCATGGCAGCAACTATTGTAGCATGTGTCCAAAATAATTGAGTAGTCATTTCATCGCTCAATTGAGTAAAATCCATAATTGGAGTCTTTAAAATTGGAGGGTTAATCTCTTCTACAACCTTATTAAAAATCAAATTTAATTCAATAATTGTAGGAGCAAAAATGGATTCCATATCTATACCAAATTCTGTTAACGGATGCAAATGTCTTTGAATAAAGAATCTTACCCGTTTTAAAACTTCCTTGTCTTGCCAAGATTCTTGAGGGATATATGCCATGAAATGAAGGATAGCACAATTAAAGTGATATATATCTATATAAATTTCATCAATCCTCACATCAAGGAATTTTTCATCATTAATTCTAATATTAAATTCTTTTGATTCAACAACATCTGTAATATCTACACTTAAAAAATTGCCTACCTTAGGAGGTGAATAATTATCAACTGCACCAGAAGCCAACACTCCCGAACCTTCTTCAGACCAATCAAATTTAGAATGATTTTTAACCAAATAATCTAATATAATTTTCCTATATTTTCTTTCTTCTGCGATTGTATCAAAATCAAATATATGATCTAGGCTGAATACTCCAGTTCCATAGAAATATAGCTCTTCTGCTTTAGGTAAATCTTTTGAAAAGCTTGCTTGTTTTTGATCTTTGACAACTTTAGCAATTATTCTTACTCCAAATTTCAATCCATCATCTACCATTTCCAGGAGCATTTTATGCCATTTATCCGGACTTGCCAGTTTTTCCCCATATTTCTTCTCCATTCCTCGCATATGATTACTATAAATTTCACTAAGATCCTCAACGATTATATTTGTAAACCCTGCTTCTTTCAAATCTTGAATAAAATCATGAACAGAAAGTCTTATCATTTCCGAAAATCCGACTTCAGAAGTAACTTCTTCAAAATACTTTACTCTTTCATTTGAAACCGTTGAAAAAGGGATCCACAATTGGAAACCAAACCTCCCCTGAGGTTTGAGGGTTCTCCGTATTTCATTGAATATTAATTTTCTATCCTTGTGAGCAATACCATCTGGATCTTGACCGTATACAGCATCAAATGAATTATCTTCATAAGGTAGTTTAAAAATATCTCCTTCTTTAAAATCTACTAAATCAGATACACCAAGTTCTTTTGCTCGACTTTTAGCAACACTTATTGCTTTACTTAATATATCAATCCCACTTACATTGCATCTATATTCTTTTGCTAGCCAACAGGCTGTACTACCTTCACCACAACAGAGATCCAGCACATTTTTTACATTTTTTAAGTCTAATTTCTCAACAAGTTCATAAGTAGTTTTCCAACCACCAAAATGAAGTTGTTCTCGAGGTTCAGGCCAGAATTCAGATAATCTATCAATAATTGTTTCATCAAGTCTTCCCTTAGGCTCCTCCTTTGGTTTTTTATTACGATTACTCAAAATTCCATCTACCTCTCTATTAATTTCTATTAAAATTCCTTTTAAAAAGTGATATCAAGAATAAATCTCTTATGATTATGATTATGTAAGTATTTTCAAGAAATCTTTATTTATTAATTAAGTATTGAACTGAAATAGATTATCTATATAAATCTTTTTAGTAGAGGAAAATGATATTAAAAACTTTAATGAGTTTTCCCTGCAGCTCTTTGAGTAAGCAAGTCAATCTGACTTTTAACAGGTACAACTTCTCGAACCTTTTCTAAAACAATAGCTTCTTCGGGACAATTAGAAGCACATAACCCACATCCTATGCAACGATCTAGTCGAATTTTGATTTCATTGTCAGATGAATCTTCTTTGTGAGGCCAATGATGATATATTGCTCCCATTGGGCAAATTTCCAAACATTTTTCACACAACGTACACTCTTCTTGTTGAACATGGGGTTCAAAATTGGATTTTGTAATAGAATTGTAATTGTTAAGTTCCTTTACAGATTTTAAAAACCCACAACAGCATGAACAACAATTGCACACAAACGTAGCCGTATCTTGCATGTTAAATGTTTCATGAACTAAACCTTCCTTTTCTGCCCTTTCCATTACATCCATTAATTCATCTAAAGAAACTTCACGTCCAACTCCTTGTTCAATAACCATTTTTGCCAAGGTTCCCGTAGTAACACAAAAATTTTCATTTGTTTGTTTACATGGCTCTCCAGCTAACTTTGCGGCATTTCTACAACTACATGGAACGACGGCATATACTTTCGGATTTGCCTTTTCTAAATATTCTTTTAAAATTTCAAAAGGTAAGATTTGATGTGTCAATTCCATTGAATTTTCTATTTCAATCAATCTTTCAGTGGGTTTTATTGTAGGAATTACGCGATAAATCGTATAATCGCTAGCACTTAATTCATAAGGAAATCCTAATTTAAATAATTCCAAGTGTGCTTCTGCGGCCTTCTTCATTCTCTCTGGGTCATCCCGATTAGTGGTGAAATATACTTCAAAACCACCGGGTAGATAAGGTAATAAGACATACAGAGTGCCTAACTTTATTAATTTTCCTTTATGATACATGTCTTCAAGTATATCTGTCAAATCATCAATAGCTATATTTGATAGCCTTGAAATCTTTTTCACATTCATCGGAGTACTGACTTTGCTAAAACTTGAAGTTAAAATTTCAACTTCTTGTTGAGTAAACATGTTTTTCAATAATTTCATTGTTACTTCATGTTTTGGCAATCCAATAACATTTTCACCTTTACTCAATAATACGCGCAATCTTTCATATATGTCTGATACAACCATTTTTTGATTCACCTTTAGATTTTTCTATCTTTTATGAGTTTTAAAAATTTTGATTAATAACT
>CAZBPC010000069.1:0-17539 GCA_964493715.1 uncultured archaeon | reverse complement strand
ATTCAAGCTATTACAACTATAGGGGAAGAAATTGCAGGTAAAAGAATTATTGATGATAATAATGTGAAAAAAACCGCAGGGGGAATAGAAAGGTTAATAGAATTAGATTTCAAATATTTCTATTGTCTCATTTGTGATCGTGAACAAATACGAATTGTGCTAGTTCTACAAGAAAGGGCATCAGATCGTTTAAAAGGGATTATAACGAATCTTGCAACCAGTATTATCTTAAACCATTCTGATATACTTGAAGATTGGGATGGATCAATTGAATCGTTTGAAAAAGTAATCCCCTCTATTATTGATCAATATTTCGATTTCTTCTATAAGGAAGGGTTTATTCTTAATAATCCAAAATACATTGCTACTATAAGGAAGGAAACTGAATTTAGTAAAATGGAGACAAGGATTTTAAATACCATTTATTCAATAGCAAAAAATAAATCGGAGTTCTTCCTGGAAGATATAATATTAACGGTTCATGAAGATAATAAAGATTTGATCATTGATTCTATTGAAACATTACTTGATAAAAAAATAATAATTCCTAATATAAATTAAGTTCAAGATTTATTTGTTTTAATTCCATTTATTGCTTATATGAGCAATTTACCAAAATTTAGATTTTCTTGCATTAGATGTGGATCTTGTTGTACAGATAAAAATACATTTGTAAATGTAACTCATACTGACATATTTCGCTTATCTAAAGGATTAAAATTAACTTTAGATGAATTACTTGAAGTTATCAGTTTTTATATATTTGAGAATAAAATCACCGAGTCAGATATATCCAAGATGGTAATAACCCCAATTATGACTGAAAGAGGATTATCATTTCCAGGACTTAAGAAGAATCCAGAAGGAATTTGCTATTTCTATAATACTAATGAAAGTAAATGTAGGATTTATAAGATAAGGCCTAATTTTTGCAGGACATTCCCTTTTACATTTGAATATGTTGATGACAACCAGAAACGTGTTAAAATTAATATTACTATTAAAGGAAATGAATATTGTCAGGGATTAGATCAAAAATATCCTTACATTGATATCGAGAAATGGATTCATTTGGGAAAAAGTGTGCTCGAGAATTTAGTAGAAAATGAGAAGTTTGTACAATCTTGGAGTCAAAAATTAAAAAAAACTAAAACTAAGCCTAAAGCAAAAGGATATTTAAAAGAAATCCTTAATTTGTAGTTTCAAGCATGTCTTCATACTCTAAAAGGGCGATGAGCATCCAAAAAGTCATTCTCAATTCTACTTTTAATGCACAAATATCATTACTCCAATGGAATTTATTCATCTTATTTGAGTTATGAAAAACTTCAGAATTAGTTAATATTGAATTTAAGAGAATAGAAATTGATAAATCATCTTTAGAATTTATGCCTAGTATTTTAAATATTAATAAAACTCTAGCTGAATCAGTTAAGTTATCATTAACTAACCCTTTTTTAGAAATTAATAGTTTTAAGTCATCTTTATATAACTCTTTAAGCAATGTTAAATCGGTTTTATCATCTAGCAATTTAATTAAACTCAATTGACATAACAAATCTAGTGGAAGGTTGTTTTCATCCTTATTTATTTGTTTATAATTGATCTGCTCTGATACTAAGTGCTTTTTTTCCATTAGAATTACTCCCCACTTCTCAAGAATTCTAAGGCTCATTAAGGTGAAATAATTTAGAAATAATTTCTGAGGTAAATATAATTTAAGTTCGTTTTCGAGGAACATCTCAATATCCAGTAAATCGACAATCTCAATATCGTTTATTAATTTTAATTCAGATATAATTGAAAGACCGAAAAAGTTGCTTAAAGGATTTGAGATATGATACATACCAGTGCTAAAGATCTTTCCACTTATATAACGAGTTAAAATATTAATAATTTCTCCTGTACTAAAGGGTATTTGTAAACCAAATATCTGATGTATGCTTACATAATAAAATAGACTTTCCAAATCCAGGAATTCAGGGTTTTTTGCTATGGATATTAAATTATCAAAGTCGATTTTCACTAATTTTATAATTTCACTTTTAAGTAATGGAAGATTACCAAAAAGATCATAATAATAATCTCCATTTAACGATCTGCAACTTAGATCGGGTGTTATGACAGAATTTTTTTGCCCTTCTTCCAAAGAATATTGTCGAGTATCTTGTAAAATTGGATTCTTTAATGCTTCAATATTCTTTTCCTTGGCATCGTGCAGTTTTTTAAGTATATCTATATCTAAATCATTATTAGAATTTATTTCATCCATAATTTTCAAGCTAGTTGAGTCAAATAATTTCCCTATACTCGGGTATAAAGATTTAACTTTAAATTTATCTCTATCTTGAAAATGTAAGTTTTTTTTAAATTCATTTAACTTTGTTTTAAAATTATCAGGAAGCAAATCAAAGAGATCTAAATTATCCAATTTTTCTGTATCAATATCAATGATATACTCGAAGATAATATTGAAAAGGTGTATATTAATAAATTTTTTTCCAATAATATCAAAAAGTTCTTTATAATCCTTTATTTCATTATTACTTCTTAATAAAAATTCCTTAGTTAGGTTTTCTTTAAAATCAATTGATTTAGATGTGATACCAATTGAATTTAAAGCAGAAGCAATAGTTTCAACAATACTATTAATTATTCCTATATTTTTTTTTTCGTCATTTCGAACGATTGAATTACCAATATCAATATTTTTGTGCTCAAGCAAATTTAAAGTATAGGAGTAAAATCGCTGATAATAATCTAAAATCTCTATTCGTAATGATTGAGATAGTGCTGTCAATAACTCATTGAATAGTTCCATTATAAATCTTTGTTAATTAAACTTAGTAGGTTATATCAATAAATTAGAAGTATAATATTTACTTTTTTATGTTAGTAACAATTAAAAAAAAATGTTTAAAAAAGATTTCAATCATATATCAAATCCATTTTAAAATATGTCCCTATTAATAAGATATGAAGCAATCTTGTTATGACGGTTTTGCCAAGGACTATGATAATAAAAGAAAGAATCCTTGGATTCCATTAAAGATCTTTTTGGAAGATTTGGACAATCAAGATTATAAATTTAACGGAATAATTATTGATTTAGGATGTGGAAATGGAAGAAATTTGCCATTATTAAAAAAAACTAACAATTCCGTAATTGGAATAGATAAATCACTAAATTTCTTACATTTAGCTAGGGAGAGGAAAGATTTACGAGAACGTAATATCCATTTTTTATTGAGTGACATGTTAGCACTTCCTATAAGACCTAGCTCTATCAATTCTATATTTTCAATCGCTTCTATTCATCATGTTATGAATATTACAGAACGGAGTCTTATAATGGAGTTTTCTAACTTAATGCTTAGAAAAAATGGATATATTATCATTTCAGTATGGAGAAAATTCCAAAAGAAGTATAGAAATTATTTTTTTTTTGAATTCATGAAACAAAAGTTATCATTCAAATATAAGAAGAGGCAAGAATCATTTGGTCTGCATGAATTTGGAGATATTTTAATTCCGTGGACTGTTTCAAGTAAACAAATTACATTTAATCGCTATTATCATCTATTCTCAAAAAATGAACTTAAAAGATTATTAGTTGGATTTAAAATTTTACGATTGAGCAAATTAGGAGGACCCAATGGAAAAGACAATTATTTCATTTTAGCAGAAAAAAATAATGAATTTTATTCCCCATGACATATGAAAGAAACATAGCTTTTTTCTATGAAAGATTTGAAATTCTCATAAAATTTGTCAATGATCTCCGTATGAATATTGAATAATCGCTCAGTCATATCACAATAAAAAATTCCGTGAACACTTTTGGCAGGGTAGTGTCGTTTATGCAACATTTTCACGCGTCTCCCATACCAATATGTGAATTCATGAGATAAATGCCATGTATTCTCTTTATTCAATACCACCAAACCGATAGCATTATATGTATCGATTGAACGCTGTACTTCTTTTGAGAAGAAAAATGATCCCCGTATTTTTTTTTCCCAGGAAATATCCATTTTTGCATTTGCTCCCCAATATTCATCATAAGCATTATTAGAATGCAGGATCAAACTTCCTTCATTCTCATTTCCTTCGAACGTAATCTCCTGAAACCATTTAGGCATGCTGTTAATTTTTATATTAGCTTCAGATTTTTCATACACATAATAATTATATTCCAAAATTTTCCCTCAAATTGTAAGCTAAATTTCTATTAGAGTAAAAGAATAAATAGATCTTCTTAATGATAATAGGTTCTTAAGGATATCGAGTAAGAAAAATAAAACTATTTCGAAATAAGTTCCTTTCCTTCTTCAATCCATTTTGATATTTTTTCTGCAGAACATCCCTTGATTAATGAAGCTAATTCTTCGGGGTTTTCTTTAAGAAGATCTTCCACACAAGTAACTCCAATCTCATTAAATTTTGATGAAGTGGTTGGACCAAGTTTAGATAACTTGACAAGTGGCGTATTACCAGTTTCAACGGGTTTTATTTCAGATGGTTGCTTTTTAATTTCCTTCTTGGTTTCCTTTTTATCTTTTTCCTTTGATATCACTTCTGCCTTTTGTTCTGTTACCACAGTTGCCGGAGTAGGTTTTTTCTTAGTTTTCTTAGTTTTTGGTTTAAATGGGGTCCTTTTCTTTTCTTTCTTTACAAATGGTTCCCGCTTTTTATCTTTAGAAGTAGTTATCTTAATAGATTTAAGCACATTAACATTATTATCATGAGAGGATTTTCGAAAGTAATCTATTTTAACATTTAGTTTTTTGATCACTTCTAGAGAATGTCCTGATGCTTCTATTTCTGATAATGAAAAACCTTTCCCTGCCTTTAAGTGAGCATCTCTTGCGGGTGACTTTACAACAGATTTTAAGGCATCTTTACTTTCCATATTCAAGCACTCTTCGATTTTATTTTAAAGTATTTAAAATAAGCCTTTAAAGCTTTTATTTTTTTCGATTTAAATCTGAAAAAATCGGGAGAATTCTTTTATTAAAAGAGGTACTATATCTCACATGGTGATAATATCTAATTGATGTAGATTTTTTAATGAATCCATGATTTTAGTTTTAGGTCTTTGCATTATCCTAGAGATATTTAAAGGCGAATTATCACCCGTACATTTCAACGCAACATAATATTCAAAATCATTTATCATGCCCATTGACAAGATTTTCTCTAACACGCCTTTTCCAATCATCAATTTTGGGAAAACCTCGGCAATATGCCCCCCGTGGCATAAATTTTCAATATCTGCGACGATAGTTTTAAACGCACTTTTTTCAGTAGTGGTTCGAAAATTCGTGATATCTGATTTGTGTTTTTTCCAAAACCTATTCGCAATTTTGTGAATTACTTCAACTAATTTTTCAGTATCATCATCTGCATCTGATATACTGCAAAATAGAATTCTAGAAGCAGCGTGATAATAAATCAATATAACAGAATATTCTGATTCTAACATCCTTACAAATTCAGTTTCTTTTTTTCCTTTGGCCATTGCATCTTGAATGTTATCAATAATTTTATTAATTTCATTAAAGAAACCAGGAATTAAATTATCATCTATTTTATCTTTCTGAAACTCTTTAAAACTTGTATCAAGTATAGAAATGCCGTTATCTCCATCAATTAAATAAATTTTATAAATCAAAGTCCTAATCAGAAAAATTTCAAATCTTATCAAGATAATAAGACCATGCCCTTAAGAATGTTTTCTATTGTTAAAATGACAAAAAAGAAAAATCCGGAATCTCAATAAATCAAGTCAAGTTTATTTCAATAATGAATAAAGATAAAAATATTAATTTTTATAACATTAATAAAATAAATTAGCTTTCTTAACGATGAAAAGTTCGCAAAAATCTTTCCTATTATTAACGTTGCTATTAATGTCAATCTTAGTTCCGTTTTTTTATCAAGATTATAATGGAAATTTGCCAAATAATGGCAGAATTGACTTATCTTCTGAAAATGGAGTATCTAATTATGAAATTGTTCAAAGTGTAACTTATGAAATAGAGATTAACTTCACTTTGACACATAATTCACCAGCAAGTGGTCAATATTGGTTCCAATTCTCTCGATTAGATGATCGCCAACCAAATGATAGGTTGACTCACTTTGTTCCACCATATCAAGAGAGTACCTTACTTTTTAGTAAAATAATCGGGACAAGCGAAGCTCCTTTTACTTTACAGGATCGATTTAATAATACTTACGACGTTTTTAATAATACGTTAGCACCAACTGAGTCAATCATCGTAAGCCAAAAATATCATGTAAAATTAAATGAAATTTCATTTGTTAATGCAAATATGAGTCAAATTGGTCTATATGATACTTCAGATGAGATGTTTGATTTATACTGTAATCATTCAGAAACATATTATAATACAACCGATCCAAGTATAATAGCCGCTTCAAATAGTATAGTTAATCTAGAAGATAACCCTATCACAAAAGCCACAAAAATTTGTAATTGGGTTTCAGACTATTTGACATATGATGATACACTTCCACCTCAAGAAATGGGAGCTTCTTGGGCACTTAATCATTCCCGAGGAGATTGCAGTGAATATTCTACTTTAATGATAACGCTTCTTAGATGTCAAGGTATTCCCGCAAGAAAAGTTACGGGATATGTAATATCAGCAAATCCATCATTGAGGCCATATATTGGACAGCAATGGAATTATCATCTAACTGATCAATCAGAAAGCACGTTTTTAGGTCATGCGTGGGTCGAATATTATGTGCCAAATATGGGTTGGATAGCTTGTGACCCTACTTGGAATTCAGGAGGAAATTACGCCAATAAAGTTGATTATCTACGATTAAATTTAAATGTTGGTGCTTGGTTTCACATTCCTATGTTACCTGACGAAAGTGAGTTCCCCCATCCTTGCATTGTATATCAAAGTACTTCAGATAAAAGTTATCAATATTCTCTCAAAGTTACTGTACTTGGAACTAATCTACTTCCTGATTATCAATTAATCTGGATTATTGCTTTAAGTTCCATAGTGGGTGTCATCTTCGTTGTAACTTATATCGTGATTTCAAGGAGAAGAAAGAAACGAATTAAATGGATTTATTAAGTCCTTTTTTTTGTTTTTTATTTCTAAATCTTAATAAAAAATGAATCAAATATAGTTTTTAATCAAATCTTTTATATTTTTAACAAAATCAGATAAATTTTTTTCTACTTTTTTTATCCCTTGTTCTTCTTCTACGTATAATAGGAGATAAAGATTATATTGATCGACAATTATCCGCTTAAAAATCATGCTTTTTGAATCCTCAGTAATTCCAGATGATATGAGATAATCTTTTTTCAATAACTTAAACTCTTTAAACGTCTTAAATAATGTTTGATAATGTGGAGCGGATATTTCAAACACTGTATCGGAAATCTCAGATTTTGAATAACTGGATAATATAATGCCATTATCATTGAGTAGCAAAATTGCTTCCGAATTTGTATTCATTGCAAACTGCTTTAATTGGTTTACAAATAATTCACGATTTGGACTCAGTTGACTAAGACCAAAACTATATGCTGAAATCAAGGACCAGTGATCAAATATAGATGTGTAAAAAATCTTGAAGAAAAATCCCTCAGATTGTTTTTCTATATCAATAGTAACGTTTTTTATTCTTTTTCTCATTGGTTTGGTGTCTTTTAAGTCAGGATCATGTTTATTTAAGCAAATAATTATTGAGGGAAACTCATTTAACTCCTTTAAGTTATAAATTATTTCTTTATATAATTTAAGAGATTCCTCAATCCTTTCTTCATCTTGAATATCAATAAAATAAAACATTAAATCAATATTATATAAATAAAATTTGCTTTCTTCGATAAATTTATCACGATATGATTTCTGACCTGCCAAATCCCATATTGAAATCTGTGAGTTCTGCTGCTCAAATATGTGTTCTTGTGATCTAGAAACACCCTTTGTTGGTAAAACCTTAATAATTTCCGAATATCTTTTTTTAACTCCCAAAAGAAAGCTAGTTTTTCCTGCTCCATCAATCCCCGTGAATAGAATCTTTAGTTGGCGTTTAGTTGATAAAATATCTCCTAAATCTTTTGTAAATTCTATAAGTTCTTCCTTCAAACTTTCAACAATTTTCTCTATTTCATTAAAATCCTTTGTTACCTGGATTTTAGATGCAGCCTTATCTACAATTATTCGGAGATATTTCATATTTTCATAGAAAAATACTCGATTAGATTCATCAATCAATATTGTTATTGTAGAAGCTTTGGCATTACCACGTGCTTGAGAATCAGGTATTAAAAAAAAGTATGTTAGACCATTTAATTTCAGATCTGGGAAAGGTAAAATTCCAAAATAGTTAATTTCACTGGTAGATGAGCCATCTTGGTAAATTGCATCTCCCATTAAAATTGATATAGTCTTCATGGCAATAAGCAATCTGGCTGATTCTTCCATGTCTCTAGGCCAATAGATTTTTGGTGTTGGACCATCTTCATCAAAAATACTGAATACAACTGCCTTTATAATTTCCGGTTTTTGGTCGATCATATTATCTAAACCTTAGCATAAATGTAAGAGATGAGTGCAATTAAGATATAGTGATTAGAAAGACTCCTTAAATCTCGTGCCAAATTATCTAATGATTCTCTCAGTAATCCTATAAAAGTATGTGTTAACTTTTTATTTATAATAGCAGAACCTATTATTAAATATTTGTTAAGCTTAATTTATTGAATATATTTTGAAATGGTTAATTATTCATTCAAATTCAAGAGAGAAATTTTAGGCTAAAGATTTCAGTGCTTGTACAACTATAGGATAAAATTTTCATTAAATCTTCTGGATTTTGTAGATTTTCTTTATGATGCCTCAACGAAATTTCCACTATTGCATCATTTAAAATCCATGGATGAAATCTACCTTGTTTTTTAATCCTGTCGATTAATTCAAGAGTATCTATATCTCTAAAATGGGAAGATTTTTGATAATTTTCTTGAGCTAATTTGGGAAAGTGTTTTGAATCCAGACGTAAAAATCGCATAATTGCTCCTTTAGATGAAGAGTTAATTAAAGAATAATGTTTTCCATTATTCTTGGATCGCTCTTCACAATAATCATACATTTGTTTCACTATTTTTTCTCCTAATTTTAATGCCGTGTCTGTTTCTTGTAATTCAGAATTTGTCAAGATTTTAACAGCTTCATTTAATCCGACAAATCCAATACATAATTCTTGGTTTTCAAGATTAAATAATTGATGATTCTCTAACCAACCACTACATAATGGTAAATGACCCGTTTTTAATCGTTGTCCTATAATAGTATACTTCTTATCTAAAATTTCAAAACAAGTCTCTAATTTGGTTTTTAGAAATTCAAGAAATTTAGTTTCGTCTTGATTGGAAAAGGCATATCGAGGTAAATTTAACGATATCTTTTGAAGAACCCCATGATTGAGATAGGAATTTGGCAACGTCTGCATCATTTTATTAAGTATTTTATGCCGATTGATATTAATAAAACTAGGAGTTTGATATTTTAACACTTCTTTACAGATTGATTCATATTGTTCTTTAAACTCAGCTAACCATTTCTCGTTAAAATAAATTAGATGCTCAGGATAAGGGAAATAACAATTATTATCATCACCCTCAGTGTAAATTTGCGTTATTATATCAAATAATTTTGTGTTTTCTTTTTTATAAGAATCATAATTACCTAGTTTACTCCCACCCGGACCAATTGCGGGTTCATCTAACAATGCAGGTATAATTCCAGTCGAACATGAAAGAGAAGACTTTAAATAATTTTTCCCTGAAGAAGTCGATAAATAATTTATGCTGAAAATAAATCGTTTCATTATTTCTTTTATTTCGTAGTCACTTAATCCTTGAATATAGGGGGCAAGAAATACTGTGATAAATTCAAGTCCTTGATTACCACTGAATTCTGTCTGTACCATTCCTAACCAATTAGCAAGCTGATCAACGGCTTCTCTTAAATTTTTTGCTGGTTTTGACTTACAAGTCAAATTATAGTTTTTAATTGGTGGTAATCCATGTACTAGAATTAATCGAGGATCCCAATACTGATTATAAGGTCGTAAGTCGAAATATTTAAGCTGATGAATATATAAATCACCAAACAAGTGTGCTTTTGATTCTTCATCATTAAGTATTCGGAGAAGGGTATACTCTTCCGCTAGTTGATTGGCAGCCCAATGATGGATCTTTTCTGGATTAATAATTCTCTCTGATGAATTATTTTGACTGACTTCAAGGATTTTTTCATAGTCCATTAAAGGCATTCCAATACGAGTGTAAAGTTTTCGTTCTTGCTCGTATTGATTTTCTGAAAGTATTGAACAGACAATTTCTCTAATATGAGGTCCGGATAAAAATTTCATGTTAGAGCTAATGATTCTTCTAACAACAAGTTCCGTGATTTTTCTAGCATTTTCTTCATCCACACCTGTTTCTTGAATAATGCTGTCCATTATTTTAGAGGGTTCAAATTCTTCAACATCCCCCTTCTTGAATACTCTTGGTAGAAGATTCATTTTATAATAATTCTCTTTAATTCATTTATTTCTGAAGTATTATATTTATCTACATTAAAAAAGAAAATTATTAATGAACTAGTTAGTGTTTAGAATATGATGATATGTAGATTTTCATCTAATTTATTGAGAATAATAGTAAATTTCCTCGATTTTTCATTTAATTTTTACCCTCCCTTTCTTATTTTATGGTAATGATAGAATAAATACTATGAAACTATCGTTATCTATAAAGACCATAAAACAATTTTTTTCAGAAATATATAAAATCTTGAAAGGAACGGATACTAAAGTGACGGAAGTATGGGTTGGAATTTCAGAGGTACATTTTTTTAAAGGTAATGATGAATCCGAGATTAGAGGATATTTACTCAATTTTAAATCCATTTGTATTCAAAAAGGGAATTATAAAAATTACATAGTAATAGACAAAATCAAATTTATTGTTGAAAGTATTCGATATTTAGAAGAAGATATTGTAAAATTGTCAATATTGGTTGATTTTAATGGATTTGAAGCATTAGTTGAGGAAATTCTTAATAGGAATAATTACAAAACAACTAAAAACTTTAGATTCTCTGATCGCTCGAATTATAAAATAAAAACATCTCAAAAAAGATACGAAATTGATGTAGTTGGAATATCTAAACATTATATTTTAATACTTGATGCCAAACAGTGGGTGAATAAAGATTCTTTTTCCGCGATGAATAAAGCTGCAAATCATCAATATCAACGGGCACTTGCATTACAGTTAAATCCAGAAATTTTTTCTGATATGGTTCAAAATATTTTAGGAACTTCAGAAAGTATTGAAAAAAGGTTTCCATTTGTTTTAGTCCCTGTAATGGTAAGTCTTGAACAAAATCATATTAAATTTAATGAAAATAACATACCTCTGGTTTCTATTTATCAACTTAATTCGTTTTTACAAGAATTAACAACAAACTTGTCATATTTTAAAACAATTAAAATTAATAAATTATTCATACAAAAACAATTGTCAGACTTTTATTCATTAATCGTTTAATCCCAAATATTGTTTTACTTGTTTCTTTACGATACTAGCGGCAAAATAAATAATGCCACTTTTTATTCGAGGGTTAGAAAATAAAATTAAAAGCATATCTTGAGAAATAGGGGCTAAATCTAATACTCCTCCACTCCCTCTAACAGATATATTCTGTAATTTACCTGCATTTAATCCTTCTATAATATCTTTTCCAATCATATATAAATTTTGACCGATTACACCAAAAAGTGTATCAGATATGCGCGATGAGATCGCAGATGCAAGAATTGTTCCTTCTGATTTAATAATTGCTGATGCTTCAATATTTAAATCAATTTTTAAGAGATTTCTTAGAATCTCGTTCATGCTCGCTGGTGGTATCGATTCTTTTTCTTTCTTGACTTCTCTTTTTTCTTCTGGTTTATCCCTTGGTAATCCTTTAACGCTAATTTTTTCAGAGAGGAATTTCAAAACTTTCGACATATCTTGTTCTAACTGTTTTTGACGGATGAAAGAATCTTTACTTAGAGTATTTTCATCCAATTTAGCTGATTTCATTGAATGGTCTGGTTTTTCTATTTTTGATTTTATATTTCCCCCATACACATTTTTTTGTGCTATAATTGAGCCTTTGAAAGGGCCAGGAGTGATTTCTTTTAATGTTACTCTTTCAATTTCCTCTTCTTCCTCTTCTTTACTAAAATCATCGAAATACTCTTCTGATTCAGTTTCACTTGAATTATCTTCGACTTTGGGTTCATTACTTGGCAATACCTTCACTTTGGGTATTTCTTGAAGCTCAAATGATTTTGGTTGTTTTATGGATTTCTCTTGAGGTTTAATTTGAGGTTTCGATGGAGTTTGTCTAACTTTTTTTACTGGTTGCTTTTTCGTTTCAATTCTAACACGAGGAGGTTTAGTCGTAACTGGTAACAAGGCACCACATTTACGACAGATATGACCTTTAGCTTCATTGTTTGTTGCGCCACAATTACTACATATAATCAATGAGATCTCTCTTTAATTTTTTCTTCTCTGATTCGAATTGGTATTAAAATACATGTTTTTATGTATAATATTAATAAAACTCTTGATTTATTAATTTTAATTAATAAGAAAAATCAGAAATATAAAAAATCTTTAATCCTAAAATCCTATTAATTCTTTAAAATTTCTTTGAGAAGATTAGCGAATGAATCAAAATCTTCCTCGTTTAAGGTAGGATCTTGTTTTAACATTATTAAATAATAAGGTGGACTGCCTTCTTTTAGCTTAATTTGCTTAAATACAAAGTTTCGGCCAAATCTTTGAACTACCATGTTATTTTCTTCTTGTTCCTTCCCTGGTAAGGGGATTTGAGTGAATTGGAAGCTATCATTTAATGTGAGAAAATAGGGAGTAGATGCAGATAATAGATTTTTGACTTCTTCATTCTTATAGAAACTTCCCACGATTAAAGAATTATCATCAATCATGACAACTCCTTCAGAATCTACTTTTCTAGCAAACTCATTAATTGTTTTCTCAATTAATTCAGATTTAGGATATAAATTTAGTAAAATTTCGGACATTGCTTTAATTATACTAGGAAGATTATATATTGACGTATCATAGAAATAGAGCTGTTTATAGTTAGCTGCATTCTTGATTTTCTCTTTTAATTCTACTCTCATCGTTTGCATTTCATTGATGGCATTCCTTAAGAGAGCGGGATCACATTTATGGAAAAAGACATAGATAGGTGGTTTAATTTCAAGGTTATTAAATTGCGTTATAACATCTTCTAAATAGCTTATTGCCTCAGGAATCCTTGCTTGGTTTTGTATGTCAACAACGTAAATTAAAATTTCCGTACCATCAAAATATTTACCTGGATTTTTAAGATAAGAAATTCTATATGAAATTTGACCCCCTAGATCCCATTCTGCTATATCTTTTCCTAAAAACTCAAAAATTCTGCGTTGAGCACCTCGAGTGGGTTTAAGTAGCGCGATTTTTGAGAATTCTCTTTGAATTGCAAGTATGATTGTACTTTTACCTGCTGTATCTAAACCAGTAAAGAGAATTTTATGTGGTTCTTCTTTATCTTGTCTTTCTGGCTGTTTTCCTTTTGATAAATATTGAATTTCCAAAAATAATTTCACCTAGGTTAAATCAAAAAAATTATCCAATATATTCTTTAGTAAATTTAAAGATTATTCGATTGTTTAAAAATTCTTTTGTAAGTAGGTCTTAAAATCACGATAATCCCCTATTTCAAATGAATTGATGACTTCTTTTTTTTGGTGAATAATTTCCAATGAATTGGGAATTTTTGGATGTTTATGTGTTAATTTTATGATTTCCTCGGGGAATTTTGCTGGATCTGCTGTTTCAAAACTAATTGATTTAATCGCTTTTTCTGATGGAAATTCTTTCTGATATCTCAATAAAGCAGCCCATCCAACAGCTCCATGGGGATCAATCAAAATATTAAAATTGTTATTGAATTCAATAATGGTCTCTTTAGTAATTTTGTCAGTAATTGAATACGATAAAATTTCATCTCTAATTTTATCAATGTCTGGATTTATGCTCATATTCCCTTCCTCATCAAGTTGTCCATTGTATAGATCAATTAAACGAGCTAGGTTTGAAGGATGACCAACATTCATGGCATTTGAAATACATACTCTCGAAGGGTTTACTTTTTTATAAAACCCTGTCTCTAAAAATGTAGGAAATTCATCATTTTCATTCACTGCAGAAATAAATCTCTTTACGGGCAATCCCATCTTCTTCGCGATTAGCCCTCCTGTAAGGTTTCCAAAATTTCCTGAAGGTACTGAAAAAATTACATCCTCATTTTTTTGTTCGACGATATCAGAATAACTTTTAAAATAATATATTGCTTGCGGTAATAAGCGACCAATATTTATTGAATTAGCAGAAGTTAGATTTAAATGTGATAAATCTGAATCAGCAAATGCACTTTTTGCAAATTGTTGACAATCATCAAATTTTCCATTGATACCAATAGCAGTGATATTGTTTCCTAATGTGGTCATTTGCTTGCGTTGTAAAGGGCTAATTTCATTTTTTGGGTAGAGGACTACTACCTCAACATTTTTCTTATTATGGAATGCTTGAGCTACAGCACCCCCTGTATCTCCTGAAGTTGCTGTTAAAATAATAATATTTATTTCTTCTTCAATAAGAAAATGTTCCATGAAGCTTGCTAACATTCTTGCTCCAACATCTTTAAAACTACAAGTTGGACCCTTATCTAAATAACATAAGAAATTTTTATCCGTTATAGGGTGTGTGGGAATTGGAAAGTCAAGTGCATTATTAATAATGGCTTTTAAGGTTTTTTCTTTAATATCATTCTTTAAAAACGGGTTGAGAATTTTAAATGCAATTTCTTTAAGATTTAACGACTTAAATTCAAAAATATCATCTTGAGAAATGAAAGGGATCTTTTCAAACATGTAAAGCCCCATATCTGAAGCTTGTCCTTTCAATACAGCTTCTCTAAAGTTCACGTTAGAAGAACGTTTATTTGTTGAGTATAACATGATTAGGAAATTAAATATTTTTTATAGGATTGAATTTATTTTGGGTAAATATTTCATTTAATTTATCAATAACCGCTTGAGGAGTATCAGCACCGTGAATCTTATCAGTTCTTCTGTCATCTAGTTGTTGTCCCGCTATTTTTGATGACCATCCTTCCACGCAAGTAAGCCCTATTATCGGTTTTTCGTAGATCCAAGCAAAACAAATCTCTGATAATGTTCCTGCCTTTCCAGCCACTGCCACGCACACATCTCCGCTCAAAACGACCACAACATTACGTGCTTGAGAAAATGGAACTGGAATAGCAATATCTACATATTCATTTGCTTTGGCTTTTTCTTTAAATGGGATGATTCCAATTGTAAGACCTCCCTCTTCTTTTACTCCTTGACAAACGGCTTCCATTACACCTGAAAGACCTCCGCATGACACCGCATAATTATTTCGAGCAAGTAAACGTCCTAATTCGATCGAAATTTGCCTTGTTTTTTCGTCAATTTCACTTGCTCCAATGATAGATACTGTTCCCTTAAATTTATTTTTGAAATTAAAACTCATTATAGTTCAATATCATCTTTCTTTATAATTCCTAATATTCCTCGAATCTTTTTATTTGTTTAGAATCCAATAACTTATTTTATGATGAATCTTATTGATTATGGAATGTTGCAAAATGGTCACCGAATGATCGAAAGCAAAAAGTTATATGCTAGTTATTATTAATGTGATATATGGAAACAAAACATCGATTGAAACCAAGTATTTTTATATCCCCTCCACAAGACAATATTCCCATTTACTGTCCAGATTGTGGGCATATCATGGAAAAAGTGCTTCATATCCCAAAAGTGAAAAACCAATTTTATCAGTGTTCTAGATGTAATACTTTTATTCCGGAACATGTTTATGGACTTTCAGATCTTAAATAAAAGTTAATAATGAGAATTATTGCCTAATGGGGGAGACATTGCGTTTTTATTAGCTTACTTCTTATCATTATGCCATACTTATTTTGCTCTTTCTTGTAATATAGATATCAAATCATTCAGTATTGCTAATGCTGCCTCGATACCTCCTGCACCTCGCCCTAATAATACAATTTTACCCGCATTTTTAGTTTCTAGTTCGATGACATTTAAAGAGCCATTAATATTAAAATATGAACATTTATCAACATGTTGTGGTTTTACATATAAATGTTCATTCTTAGCAAATGACACATGTTTGATAACCTGATTATTTAATTTCGCTGTTTCAATATCTTTTTCATTGATATTTTCAATTCCTTTAATTTCAACATCTTTTATTGTCCTATTATAGCCTAGTAATTCATTTGCAAGAATGACTAATTTCCCTGCGGCATCATAACCCCTAATATCAAGATTAGGATCAGATTCAGCATAACCCAAATCTTGAGCTTCTTTTAAAGCTTGTCCAAAACTAGTACCATCATCATACATTTTACTAAGGATATAATTTGAAGTTCCGTTCAAGATAGCACGTATTCCAATTATTTCATTTCCTTGCAAATATCTTTTTATAGATAATATTGGAACACAACTTGCTACTGTAGCTTCATATCTAATTAATCGCATTCTATCCTCTGCTATTTTTTTAATTTTTTCATATTCAAGATAGAATGGGGCTTTATTAGAGGATATTACATCTATATTATTATTTAGAGCGTTCATAATGTGAGATATTGCTGGTTCTCCGTTTTCTGGAGTTGTTGGAGTAGTCTCGATCATTATATTAAGGCCAATTTTATCAATGTAATCTAATGCTCTATATCCCGATTTCCACTTATCATGAGCTTGATAATTTTTTCCTAAACTTAACAAATTTTCTATATTTATTCCTTTTTCATTTAAAATCGCACCATCATGTTCAAAAATTCCTACAACTTTAATATTAAACTCAATTGAGTTTATAATAATTGGATTTTTTTTATTTAGAATTTGGAGGAAAGAAGTCCCAACTTTTCCTTTACCTATTAATCCTATGTTAATGTTGTGTTTCTTCCTTATCATTTCTGAATGGTCTCAATTCGATTTTAGCTTTGATTATTTACTAGGAGATATCTTATATTTCTTTCTCATATAATACTGTTTTTTCATAAATTTTATTATTAAATAAAATTATTTTGTTGAATTTATATATGAGACACGGTCTAAACAGCAATTATTAGAATAAAGTTCAGAGATCACTGAAATGACGGCAAATTAAAAAATAATTTTTTTCTTATATATCTTATATTCCTGATGGAGCATTATAGCGCAAAAATTCAGGTATTCTCTCACCACATTCGGGGCAAAAGGTCAAACCTTCATCGATAGATTTGCGACATTTTGGACAATGAATTTTTCCCGCGATTGATGA
>CAZBPC010000068.1:0-18709 GCA_964493715.1 uncultured archaeon | reverse complement strand
TATGTTTAAATCTTCATGAATATTATTATAAAAGTGGAATTTTCAAAGGAATAGTATTAGGTTTGAGTGGAGGCATAGATTCTGCTTTCACTGCATATATTTGTGCTAAAGCAATAGGTTCAGAACATATAACTGCTATAATGATGCCTACTCGCTTCACATCCCAAGAAAGCCTTGATTTAGCTAAAAATTTATGTGATAACCTGAAAATAAAATATAAAATTCATCCCATTGATAAGTTATTCAACTTTTATGAAAAGGATATAGAACTTAATCTTGGAAAGATGAAATTTGATATTGCAGATGAAAATCTTCAAGCAAGAATTAGAGCGACAATCTTGATGTATTATTCCAATAAGTACAATTGGCTGTTAGTCTCAACGGGTAATAAATCAGAAATTGGAGTTGGATATTGTACATTATATGGGGATACAAACGGGGGGAAAAATGTTCCTGGAGATCTATTAAAGACTCAAATCTATGAAATTTGTAATTGGATTAATAATAAAGAAGAAACCATTCCTTATAGAATTATTAAAAGAATTCCAACTGCAGAATTGCGCGAAAATCAAAGAGATAGCGATTCTTTACCTTCTTATGAGATATTAGATATAATTTTAGAAGAAATCATCCAAAATGGAATAGGTTCAGAGGTAGACCATTTACTAAATAAAGGAATTGATTTAAAAACGATTGAAAGAGTTAGAAAACTTTATTTGAATTCAGAATACAAGCGAAGACAATTAGTACAGACAATAAAAATCAGTAAAAGCGCATTTGGAATAGGAAGGAGATATCCAGTTTTAAAACGCTTAAGGTTTGATGATATGATTTAACTCTCGTTACCTGTACCTAGCATTAACCTAGCAATTGTCTCAAAAATATTATCAACATTCTCTCCTGTTTTAGATGAACATTCAAAATAACCTTGTAAGTTGCGAGATTTAGCGAGTTCA
This sequence comes from uncultured archaeon, assembly GCA_964493715.1. Taxonomy (GTDB): domain Archaea; phylum Asgardarchaeota; class Lokiarchaeia; order Sigyniarchaeales; family SOKP01; genus SOKP01. The sequence goes on along the minus strand of CAZBPC010000068.1, from coordinate 17,753 downwards.
ATACCATCTTCAGTAGTTATGGAGCGTTTTTCTTCCAAATCTAACTTACTTCCTACCATTATAATCGGGATTTGAGTATTTGAAGATTTCATTTCCTTTTGAAAAAATGAAAGCCAATCATCTATCCCTTTAACGCTAAAGCGTCTGGTTAGGTCACACATAAATATACCACCTTGAGCACTCTTAACAAAGCTTGGAAAGAGCACTTTAAATCGCTCCTCACCAGCAAAATCCCAAATTTGAAGATTTACTACGAGATCATCAACTTTTACATCTTTTACGCTAAAATCCGCACCAACAGTCATTTTTAAATCTTCATCAAAGACTCTATTAAGAAATCGGTGAGTGAATGTAGTTTTACCCACCCCACCATCTCCAAAAATACATAATTTATATCGATTTGAATCATTCAATTAAAATACACCACTTTTAAATTTCAAAGACAGAATAATTTATACTCATCTAATAAAACTGTTCTTTATTAAATTATTATATTCCGATAATATCTTTGTGATACAAAAAAGAAAATAATTTTTTCTTTAAATTATGGTCTCTGCGATTTCTTTAGTTTATGTTAATTAATCTATAGATACATCATCTACTTTCACTAATATTTTCAACAGATACTTTTTGAATTTCGACAAAACAGGATATATTGATTTTTTAATTTAAAAATTTTAAGGAAAAGATATTTATATTAAAAATCAAGTTGGATAATTAAATTCAAAAAGAGGATTAACTAAAATGAAAAAGTTTGAGAAAAGTATTGAAAAGCTTTTTTTCAAGGGAAAGGAGACGAAATGGAGCAAAAGGTTTAGTTTTATGATCGTAGATGTTATTTTAATAGTGGTAATATTTTATATCTTTTTAAATACCATAATCTATGACTTGACGGGAAGCCTTTATCCTCTGGGATCAGGATTCCGATTGAACTTTTTAGGAGATGACTACATTCCCTTTATTCCTCAAATGGTGATTTTCTATGTTTACTTATTTTATCCAATGGCTATTATCTCAATGACTTATTTTGCGTTTATTGAGTCGGAAAAAGGTTATGCGTTTGCATGGTCTTTAGTTATTATTAACTTAATTGCAGGTGTCATTTACCTTTTCTTTCCCGTGTCTACATACGTTTGGAGAGAACAGATTTTAGCTAATGAAAGCCAATATCAAGGAAGCTTCTTTGCTCAAGTAGTTTTTAGTATATATAACATTGATACTTCCTTTAATTGCTTTCCAAGCCTTCATGCCGCTGTTTCAACTATTACCTTTTATGCATGGTATCGTTATTACAAATTAAAGCCTAATTGGAAGAAACTCACCATATCAATCATTACATTTATCATTGCAGCGGGAGTAATTTTATCGACATTATTCGTAAAACAACATTATATTTTAGACGAGATTGCAGGTATTTTATTAGCGTATTTAGTTGGGAGATTGGTATTTAACCGGCTTTGGAAATCATCAAATCAGCAAACAAAATCAGTCTAAAAGAGACAAACTAAACTTAAACTATCAGTTAGATCATTAAAAATGCTGCTACAATAAAAGGATAATTATTAATGTTCAGTATTTTCCAAATTTTCATCTAAACTTTGATCTTCTAATGATTTAAGTTCTCCTACTTTCTCAAGTGTGTTGAGCCAATTAACAAAACATGACCAAATTAAATCCGGGAAATATCCATTATCTTCATTCATGGTTTATAATGCATCTTAATATTTAGATATCTATTGAAAAAATTTAAAACCATTTGCCAAGCATCTTCCGCTGCAGCTTTATTATATACTGAACTAGTTTCATTAAAGAATGCGTGTTGAACTCCTTCATAAAGTTTCATAGCAAAAGTTTTTTTATATTTAATCATGGCTTGAACGAGTATAGGAATTCCCGCATCAACCATCTCATCTTCCCCCGCATATATCGCAAGAACAGGTCCCTTTATTTTTGATACAGAGTCAATTGACTTTGGATTTGCGCCATAGAAGATTACAGATGCGTTAAAAGGCAGTAAGGTTGAGAGATGAAACGCTAAACCGCCTCCAAAACAAAAACCAGTTACGCCAATTTTTCCATTATTAACTATTGGCAGATTACTAATGTAACGATAACAATCTTTTGCTTCACTAATAATACTTTGTTCTAGTGATTGCCTTTCGAGGAATAGAATTTGAACGACTTCCCGATCGGCATTTGACATATTTTTCATCAGGGTTTTTAAAGTAGAAGGATCACTTCTCTTTTCTCGCGGGAGAGAAAAAACGGGTATCATTGCTTTTCTGATATTTTCTTCGTTCAAAAGTTTCCCTTGACTGCTAAAGAGATGAGGTGCTAAGACCACATAACCTTGCTCTGCGTAACGCCTAACTACTCCCCTAATTTGATCGTTTAAACCCCATATTTCGTGAATCACAATGATTCCCGGATATTGACCATTTGCTTGTGGTCGAGCAATATATGCCGTCAAATCGATCCCATCGGAACACTTTATTGTGAAATTTTCTTCTAATATTTTCATGATTGATTTCTCAAAACTATGTGAAGTAAATTGGTTTTATTTGAAAAAGTGGGCATTTTCCCTTAAAAACATTTTATCTATAATTTATATGTTAAGGAAATTTAACTTTTTCTTCAATTTGTATCCAATATTTCATAAAACCTGTTAGAAACAGGTTTTCTAACCTGTTTTGTTTAGGTAAATTAGTGTGATTTTAAAAAAGAACGATAAGATATTACAAATATTTTATAATACACTCGTTTTCTATTACACCTAATTTGTGCTTTATTCATCATTTTTGATTTTTAAGAGGAGAATTTATTATGATCAGAATCATCATTATATTTATGAGACTTACTTTACAAGAATGCTTAGCAACTCGTAAAGATTGTTCAGGTATTGGTCAGATTTTACCTTTTTCTGACATTTTAGAGCTTTGTAAAGCTGCACATGAAGCAGCTCCTTCAAAATTATTATATGTTATTCTTCCAAAAGGAAAAGATTATGAAGGGGGTCTTTATTCATTTGATGGGAAGGAACTTGTATTACTATCTGATGATGAAGAAACAAGGTATACGATGGAATTATATCCCAAGTTAAATCGCAAAGATATAATGGATTTGGAAGAATTAATTGATGTGGGACTTATTTGGCAATACCTATCATTGAAGGCAGAAAGCATAGGATTAGGAGTTTCACAGCGGGCCAGAGGACCTAAAAAGATAGAAAAACTTATAAATTCACTAACAGATCAAGATCAAGTCTGCTTATATTCAGTCGCAGTTAGGGAAGATAACGATGATACTGTCTTGCAAGGTACATCAGAACCTCTCCAAAAGCAATTAGAAGATGGATCATACCTTCTCAACACTCCAGAATGTTATGAAAATCGTGCATTTTATCAGGGTGTTTACAAGGGTGTTTCTTTAGATAGTGCCATTTATAAACAAATCGAAAAGAGAGACCAAAATAATAAAATGTTGCATGAAATCTCACAATTACTCTGGGCATGTGAAGGAGAGAATGATCATAGCACTCATGGAAACCGGGATAATTTAGAAAAGAATGGGTTCGGTCGTGTACATGCTTCTGGGTGTGCAGGATATGCCGTTTATCCCATTATTCTTGTAAAAAATCTCTCTAATTTACCTAAAGGTGCTTATGTTTATAATCCAGTCGGTTTTTCTGCGTTAAAGAGATGGATTAAAGTAGATTCTAGTATATATTATGATCACTATTTACAAAAATATAGTTCAGAAAATCTTTTTGATGATGTGAAAGAAAAATTTGATATTGATTGTTCCCATTTTATGATCCTTTTATGTATTGATAGAAAGAAACCATGTTCCGGTTTTATGCATCGTAAAATCATGGATACTACAAACTGGGCTGAAGTAGAAGCAGGAATGGCTTTAGCGGGATTACAATTACAAGCTAATGCTTTAGGTTTAGATTGGAAAAAAAAAATTATTTCATCCCCAGATGATTCTAATTATCGAGAATTGTTTCAATTAGACTTTGCAGAAACCTCAACTAATAAAATGGCGCGAGCATTAGTAGATCTCCCAAAAAATAATAATCACTTATCGCTAATAGGAAACCTCATTCCTACAGTTCTATTTTATACCAAATAAATATTTGATTATTATGCCAATTATAGCTTCTTTCATTTCAATTATTAGTATTATAATATATCTATTTAATATCGTTTGTGTGTTTATCTTTGCTGTAATCATAATTGAAAGACTATATATTTCAAAGAAATTCAGTAAAAGTCAAAATTTTGATTTATATAACGATCTTTTTTCTTGGATAATCTTTTTCATTTCAATTGGAATCGTTAATGCAATAGAAATATTTTTCCCTTTTATAATGTTTAATGATATGCTCTCCTATTTTTTATTCAAAATTACCATTCTCATCATGTTCTCAGCATTTTTTATGAAAATTGTCCACGTAGAGAAAATAATGAGGAGAATCACCTATGAAAGGCATTATTACGCGGGAATTGTTCTTTTTCCTATTATTTTGATTTTAGTCATATTGGAAATTCCAAGCTTGCCTTTAATTTTAATCTTTCTCGTTACGTCTATGATTCCATTTTTATTCTTTTTTTCTTTTTTGAGAAATAAAGAGATATCAATAAAGAATTCAATAAAAATATGCATTGGAGCTGTTTTTCTAGCATTTGGGTGCATTTTAACTGCTGAATATGCATCTGATTTCACCATATTGAACGAATCTCTTAAAAATTTATATAATTTAATTAGCTTGATCGCTCCTATTTTTTTCCTTGCGGGATTGTTCTTAATTTTTGATGCCATTCGGAGATACCTCCGAAGGTGACAATAAAATGAAATATTAACCGTAAGAGTAAGAGTTTTAAAAAATTGTTTTTGATTTGAATTCTAACTCATAAAATATTATTGCTAGTCTATTATGGTATGCTTTAAGCTATTTCAATATGATCTCCAGTAACCATATAGTAAACTTTTTCAGCGATTTTGCAAGCATGATCTCCACATCTTTCTAAATAACGAGCAATCATCATAAGATGCGCAGAAATAGTTATGTTTCTTGGATCTTCCATCATATAAGAAACGGATTCACGGAAAATACTCCACCTTAATTGATCTATCTCAGTATCTCTCTCAGAAAATCCCTTTAATTTTGAAATATCAGCGGTATTAAATGATCCTATGGCATCATCTAACATTGATTGAACATGCTCCCACATATGTTGGATTCCTATAATCTCTGATAGAGGATATTTGTCATTCAAAACTAAAACTACTGCAGCAATATCCTTTCCATAACGACCCACACGATATAGGTAAGTAATAATCTTCAAAATAGCGGCAATGGTCCTTAGATCGACGGCCATAGGTTGATAGAGTGCTATTAATTGGAGCGATTTTGTTTCGATTTCGATATCAAATCCTCGAAGCTTATCTTTTTTTTCATCAACACTAATAGCTAGTTCCTTATCATTGCTTGAAAGAGCCTTAATTGAATCTGCTAGCATGATAAATGCAAATTCTGACATTTCATTCAGCTTTTTCTTTAATAAATCTAAATTTAAATGAAATTCTTTTGCCATTTTTATTTCATCTATCCAAATCTTCCTGTTATATAATTCTCAGTTAACTGATTTTGAGGATTCTCAAAAATTTGAGTAGTTTTACCAAACTCTATCAATTCCCCTAAATATATGAAACAAGTGAAATCTGCAATTCGCGCAGCTTGCTGCATGTTGTGAGTTACAATTACTACAGTATATTCTTTTTTAAGTTCATTAATTAAATTTTCAATTTTTCCAGTAGCAATTGGATCCAAAGCGGAACAAGGTTCATCCATTAATATTACTTCAGGCTCTACTGCTAATGCTCTGGCGATACATAATCTTTGTTGTTGTCCTCCCGAGAGACTTATACCCGATTTATCTAGATCTTCTTTTACTTCGTCCCATAAGTTGGTTAATTTTAAATATTTTTGAACTAAATTTTTTAAATCCTTTTTATTACTTATTCCTTTTAATTTAAGACCAGCAATTACATTATCAAATATTGACATAGTTGGAAATGGATTAGGTTTTTGAAAAACCATTCCAATTTTCCTTCTAACTAACACCGAATCTATAGATTTATTCTTATTGTTATTGCCATAAATATTATAGTTATCCATTGTAATGGAACCAATCACTTTCGCATCTGGTAGAAGGTCATGCATTCTATTCATACTTCTGATCAATGTAGTTTTGCCACATCCCGATGGACCAATAATAGCTGTTACCTTGTTTTTTTCAATATTCAAATTGATATCGTTTAAAACATGCTTATTACTAAACCAAACGTTTAAATTTTCAACTTGTATTTTATTCATATCAAATTACTTCTTAAATTTTTCCCTTGTTAAAAGTCTAACAGCAACATTTATTATCAGCACTAAAAATATTAAAACGAATGACGCACCCCATGCTTTTGGCCAGTCAATATATTTAAATGGAGATTGAGATGAGTTAAAAATGGTTAGTGGAAGTGCTGCTGTCGGTTCAAAAAAGCTTGTTAAAAAGAATCTACTCCCGAGTATAGTTAATAATAAAGGAGCTGTTTCACCTGCGACCCTAGAAATCGCTAACAAAATTCCAGTTATTATCCCTTTTTTCGCCGTGGGAACGGTTATTGTTAATGTGGTTTTCCAGTTCGGTATGCCTAAAGCTAATGCAGCCTCTCGAAGATTAGTAGGAACAATTTTAATAGATTCTTCTGTTGCTTTTGTGATTAAAGGTAGCATCATTATTCCTAAAGCAAAACCACCAGCTAAAATTGACCATCCTGTAACTGATACAATTAAGATCCATGCGAAAATGCCAATAACAATTGAAGGCATATTAGATAGGATATCGTTTAAAAACCCAGCGATGAATGTCATCTTACTATAAGGATATTCTGCTAAATAAATTCCAGAAAAAACCCCTATGGGTATCCCTATTAAACAAGCAATCAAAATAACTATAAACGTCCCTTGAATTGCAGGTCCTATACCGCCTCCTGGTTGCCCTAATGGGTAGATCTCTTGAGTTAAAAAGTCAAAATTTATTTGGCTAATTCCTTTGGTAATAACCTCAAACAATATACTAATCAATGGAATTAACCCAATTAATAGGGCTATAAGGCATAAAGAAATCATTAAATGATTCTTGAAATTTCTAATTTTAAACCTCCTTTCTTCTGAAATGTTCATTAAAATGTTTCAACTCCTTTGAATTTTCTTGTAGTAAATCTAATTATTAATCTAGCTGTAATATTAATAACTAGAGCAAGAACTAATAAAACTAATCCCGTTTCAATTAAAGCAGAAAGATAAACTTCTGGTGAGCTTGCTTCTGTGAATTCATTAGCTATTAGTGATGCTAAAGTGTAGCTAGGATCAAATAACGAGCTAAATAGATTAAAAGAATTTCCTATTACCATTGTCACTGCCATTGTTTCTCCAATTGCACGACCAAGGCCTAAAATTACAGCTCCTATTACTCCTGAGTGTCCATATTTCATAACGATTTTACTTGATTCCCATTTTGTTGCACCTAATGCTATAATTGCTTCTCTTTGACTATTTGGAACCGCTGAAAATATATCTCGAGAAATAGCAGTAATTGTTGGGATTATCATGATTGATAAGAGAATTCCTCCTGTAAATATATTATATCCATGAGTAGCTCCTTGAAAAATAGGAATAAAGCCAAATATATCTTGAATAAAGGGATAGATATATTGATTTAAAAATGGTATTAATACAAAAATGCCCCAAAGTCCATAAATTACACTTGGTATTGCTGCTAACAATTCAACAAGAAATGAAACCCAAAAGTTGAATTTCTTTGATGTGAATTCAGATAACATTAAGGCAATTCCTAAACTTATAGGTAAACTAATCAAAATAGCAATTAATGAAGTAATTAATGTTCCTAATAAAGGAGGTAAAATCCCAAGAACTGGAAGTGCATTAGGATCTGATGGAGTCGGATTCCATTCGGTACCCCATAGAAATCCAAAACCAAAAGTCTCAATTGAAAGTAAAGAATTTATAATTAGGACTAAAATTAATAATCCTATTATAACAAATATAAGAAAGGTAATGATTCCTAAAAATGTCTTGAAAAATGAATCTCCAGAAATTTTTTCCTTCGAAAAGATTTTTTTTCTGATATTTTTAAGATTATTTGCTGTTGAGATTGATAATTGTTCTTCCGTCAAAGTTTTTTTCTTGAAAAATATTAAATTTAATTTTACATGATTCTAAAAAAAAATAAATTATAATTTTTAATTTTAAACATACACATTTTTATTGCCATGTATTAACAATTTGCCCATCAAATGTTATAGAACGTAAACTTACCTCATTAATCATTGTCACTGTAGCAGGTATATCAACATAGTGTAACCCTGCAGAGTAGGATTGAGCTTGATGAGTACACCACCAGAACCAATTTGTTAAAGCTTTCGCTTTTGTTAACGTCATACCAGGAATTACATTTAATTCTTTATAAACTAACATGTAGGAGAATGAAGAAATTGGATAAGCATCTCCACATCCAGTTCCAAGATCAAAATAACTTCCTACTGGCTCCCAGTTTTGATCCCCATTTGGTAAAGATGATGAGGCATAATCAGCTGCAGCAGCTATTGTAGTTAAATTAGCTAAACTGTAAATTCCATCTGCATTTTCTATTAAAGCATAATTGATATCGCTTTCAAGGGCGTATGCTAATTCAATATAACCCAAAGAATATGAATTAGTTTGAAGATATGCTGCGATGCCAGAATTTCCTTTTTGACCTAATGTAGCAGGATTCCAATTTATGGTTTTAGATGCACCATACATAGAATTCCACATTGTACTTTCATCGGATAGATAACTAGTAAACACCGCAGTCGTTCCACTTGAATCCGATCTATGAACCACTGTTATTGGTTGATTTGGTAATGAAATTCCCGGATTTAAAGCTTGAATTGTAGCGTTATTCCATTGAGTTATCCACCTAGCAAATATTTGAGCAATTATTTGCCCTGTTAAATTAAGAGGAATTGCAATTCCTGGAAGGTTATAAGCAACTACAACTGAACCAATTGTCATAGGTAGATGTAAAGTATTCGGTGCCGCTAGCCATTCAGATTCTTTCATCGGTGGATCTGTAGCTGCAAAATCAACTGTTTTTGCTGTGTGCTGAGTAATACCTCCACCACTTCCAATCCCTTCATAATCTACTTGAATACCAGTAAGACTATCGAATTCTAAAGACCATTTTTGATATAAGGGTGCTGGAAACGTAGCTCCCGCCCCACTAAGTCTAATAGGTGTTTCAGGCTGACCTATGATAAAAAGTCCAGCACTAAATCCAATAATCATTCCAATTAAGGCAACTGTTAAAACATATATTATAGATCGTTCTCGCATATTAAATTTTCACTGTTATAATTTTATTTTTAGTTAAGTTCTCTTAGTTTTTGAGTTAAATCATGCTTATCTTATAAAATCCTACCTAAATCATAAGCTCAATCGACATAAAATATAATCGTGTCTATTCAATATATATTCTATATATCTATTCTTTTTGAAGAATTTAGCTAAATTTTAATAAAATATTTAGAAGATTAATAGTCAATAATTAGAGTATTGTAATAGGATTATCTATCTACAACGAAAAGCAGAAGATTTATTGATTAGAAGTCTTAGCTTTATAGTATTTAGAAATTTATAAACTAAAATTACATAGTTATATATAATCTATATATATAAAGTTTTTATCAGTTTTTACTATATATCATATATATAAATTAATATTTAATTAAAAATAATCAATTTCATCATGTCAATCCATATTGAAAACAGAAAGGTTCAGCAAACGGGTGGCAGTAGCTATATCATTTCATTACCAAAAGAATGGATTAAAGAGCATAACATCAAAAAAGGTGATAATTTAAGTATCCTTTCGCAACCAAACGGTAATTTAATGATAACTCCCCATGAAAACTCTCAAGAATATATTAAAGAAAAAATAATTGATATCGATAAAGATACAACTCCAGATTACTTATTTCGGCTTTTAATTGGAGTATATATTATGGGATATTCCAGGATTATTATACAGACAACAAGGGATCGATTTGAACGATTGATAATAGAGGTCATTGAATCATTTGTAAAGATCACGATCGGTACTGAAATTATTGAGGAAACATCAAACAAAAAAATTATTAAAGATTTACTTAATCCAAAAGAAATGCCTTTTGATAAGGCAATTAAGCAAATGTATATAAAAGCTAATGATATGCACGAAGATGCTGTAAGATCTTTGGAATCTGCGGATAAAGATTTAGCTCAAAAAGTTATTGATAGAGATGATGATTTAGATAGATTGAATTGGTTAGTCGAGCGCCAATCACATATTGTACTTAGAGATGTTATCTTATGTCAGAAAATGAACATAACATTAGAGGATGCGTCTAACTACCAGCTAATTAGTAAATTTTTAGAGCGTATAGGAGATCATGCTGTAAAAATTGCCCAAAATGTGTTGAAGTTAGATTATGAAAAGATTGATAAGAACTTATTTGAGAGTATAATGGAAGCAAGCAAGATTTCCCTAGAACTACTCAATATTAGTCTTGATGCTTGGCTTCAAAAAGACATCATGCTAGCCAATGAAAATATCGAATCTATAAAAAAATTAACTGTAGCATGTGAAAAAATAATAATCAATTCTGAAAATGTGGATAAATATGCTGCTGAAATTGGTCACATTATCGAAAGTATCAGGAGAACAGGAGAATATTCTGCAGACATATCAGAAATCATCATAAATAATTTGATTTAAAATTAAATTTTATTAAATCATAGATCATAATTATTCTTCACGCTAATAAGAGTGGTGGTAGCATCCAGCCATTTTTGGAGATCTTCATCAGTTCTACAGTAAGTAATAATTTTTTCTAAATCACTCAAATTTGTAAAAATGCATTCGAGCATGAGATCCCAACCACCATATACGGGAGTTGAATATGTTATTTTCCAATCTTCATTCGATTCATTCTTATTGAATTCTTTGAGTTTACTAATTATATTCCATTGAGTTCCTATGATTTTAAGTCGTATGAGGACGTATCCACGGTAATAAATTCTTTTAACACCGAATGAAGATCTGTTTTTATTACAAAAGTTATTGATAATTATTGCTTTTTAAATAAGAAGTTTAATGTTAGACTGGCAATAATTTTTTTTCATCTTCACAATTTATTACTTCCAATAATCTTTTAAACGAAAATAATATAATTATAATTTGCATCTAAAAGGACATAAACGATTTGAGATGAAAAAACCACTATTAAATGAAGTTTGGAGGAACGAATTTGCTCAATGGAACAAAAATGGTTGGAAGGGGGATCTCAGCTATGGGCTCAGTTCTACATTAATATTCATAATACCCGGACTTTTTTATTTTTTTAACGAATCTCTAATGCGTGAAGGAGGCATACTTGTAGCAATTGGGGTGCTTCTTGGTGGTTGCATTATGGGTATACTCACAATCTTATCTGTCGTAAGATATTTTTTGAACTATATTATCGTTTATGAGAACGGCATATCACTTCGTAAGCCAACTATTTTATTATTCTTGAAAACCACATTTATCCCTTTTGAAGATATTGCTGATATAGATTATGTTAAAATTAAAGAAGATTACCATCGATTACGGTCATCTTGGGTTCTTTTTTATACTTCTAAAGAACCAAGAAGGCGGAAGACTTTACAACTTCGAATTTTTTTTAGAGATAGAAACCCTTATGTTATAAATTCTCGATGGGTTTCTAATTATAGGGAGTGCATAAACCTCGTTTTAAACTACAAGAATCTTTCCATTTCAAGGTAGGAAAGTTATTTATAAATTATTACACATTAAATAAAGGATTTTAAAACAACTCTTGAATACCAAAAGAAAAAACATTTATAACTAAGATCTGAAAAATCACCAGTATACTTCTTTTAATGTTTCATGATACTCGTTAAGGGACTTAATTTCAATTTTCTTTTCACGCATATTTTTTATAGCGTCGATAACTGCTTCTGCTAACTGTAAATTAATGATTACAGGAATATTATAGTCTACTGCCATTCTTCTTATTTGATATTCATCTTCCATTATCTGTTTAAACTTCTCTTTTACACTAGTTGGCAGTGGGATGTTAATTACCATATCAATGTGTCCCTCTTGTAAACATTGCATAATATTTGGTTCCATTCCATATTCGTGCACTTTATAGAGTCGAACAGCCTCTATTCCATTTTCATTAAGCGCTTTTTTCGTATCTTCAGTTGCAAATATTGTGAATTCTAATTCTTTCAATTTTTGAGCAAGAGGTATTACTTGATTCTTTAATTCATAACCACCTACCGAAATTAAGACATTTCCTCCATTCATAGGGATATTTACCTCAGAAGCTTCTAATGATTTTATTAAAGCTCCGGGGAAATCTGCATCGATACAAGCCACTTCTCCTGTACTCGCCATTTCAACGCCTAAGATAGGATCTGCTTTATCTAATCTAACAAACGAGAACATTGGGGTCTTAATTGCAACATAATTGCCATAAGGAAGATCCATTAATCTCACAGGGATTTTATTGCCCATTATTACTTCAGCAGCTAATCTCATAAGATTAATTCCTCTCGTTTTTGAAACATAAGGCATGCTTCGGCTAGATCTTAAATTGCATTCAATTACCGATACTTCATTATTTTTTACTAAATATTGAACATTAAACGGCCCTCTTATTTTTAAAGCGAGAGCAATTTTTCGTGTATATTCTTCAATTTTGTGTAAATTATCATCTGAAACCGTTTGGGGTGGTATAGCCATATTGGCATCACCAGAATGAACTCCTGCATTTTCGATGTGTTCTACAATAGCACCAATTAAAACATTTTCACCGTCACACACTCCATCGCATTCAACTTCGCGAGCATTCGTAAAGAACTTAGTGATTACGACAGGATAATCCTTGGAAACAGCAGCTGCTAAATCTAAAGTATCTCTTAGGGTTTTTTCGTCGTATGATACGCGCATTGCAGCACCACTTAACACGTATGAAGGTCTTACAAGCACGGGGTAACCCACTTCTTGGGCGAATGATAAAGCCCTCTCAGCTGTAGTAAGCATTTTCCATTGAGGTTGTACTATATTTAGTTGATCAAGAAGGGAACTAAACTTTGCTCGATCTTCTGCCATATCTATTCTAGTTCCGTGAGTTCCTAAGATATTAATTCCCGTTTTACGAAATATTTCTGAGTATTTTGAAAATTTTGATGCTAAATTTTGTGCGATTTGACCACCAGCCGATACTACTACACCGTATGCTTGTTCGAGTTCACATATATCTAAAACCCTTTCACCGGATAACTCTTCAAAATATAGCTTATCTGAAATATCATAGTCTGTACTAACCGTTTCTGGATTATAATTAATCATAATTGCCTGATCGATACCTAATTTTTTCAACCCTAACATGCAATTCACAGAACCCCAATCAAATTCTACGGATGCTCCAATTCGGTAGGTACCCGAACCTAGAACTATGACTTTTTTAAGATTTGCTTTTTTTTCTTCTTCAAAATCGATATCATGTTCAGAAGCACTATAGGTTAAATATAAATAATTCGTGATAGCTGGCCATTCCGCAGCTAATGTATCAATTCTTTTTACAAAAGGATGTATATTTAATCTTCTACGCATTTGCCTAATAAAAATTGTATTTACTGACATGATTTTAGCGATTTGTCCGTCCGAGAAACCAAACCTTTTTGCTCTTTTTAACCAATATTTTTTCTCGTTATCATCAGTTTCAAGTAATTGTATATCTTGTAATTGTCTTTGGAGATCTACAATATTTTTGAGTTTATATAAGAACCATTTATCTATGCGAGATAATCTGTATATTTCATCTATTGATATACCTCTCTTGAGTGCTTCAGCTAACCTAAAAAGCCTTAAATCAGTTGGATTTCTTAGGGCATACTTCAATTCATTAATATCATTGATTGGTTCTAAATTATTAGCAATTAATCCTTTCATTCCAATATCCAGCATTCTTATAGCCTTTTGAAGAGTTTCTTCAAATGTTCTTCCAATAGCCATTACTTCTCCAACTGATTTCATCTGAGATCCAATGCGCCTATCAACTTTATCAAATTTCGTAAGATCCCAACGAGGAATTTTAAGAACTAGATAATCTAAAGCGGGTTCAAAACATGCAGTTGTGATCCCCGTGATTTTATTTTTAAGCTCTGGTAGAGTATATCCTATTGCTAGTTTGGCAGCTATATAAGCTAAAGGGTACCCAGTAGCTTTTGAAGCAAGAGCAGAGGACCTTGAAAGACGTGCATTTACTTCAATCACTCGAAATTCTTTCGAAAAAGGATTTAAAGCATACTGAATGTTGCATTCACCGATAATCCCAAGACCCCTTATGACGCGGATTGAAGCGGATCGCAACATGTGATATTCTTCGTTAGTGAGTGTTTGAGATGGTGCAACTACAATACTTTCCCCTGTATGAATTCCAACGGGATCAAAATTTTCCATATTACAATTTATGAAGCAATTATCGGCAGAATCTCTTACTACTTCATACTCGACTTCTTTCCATCCCCAAACCGATTCTTCAATTAGGATTTGATTAATTCTGGATTGGGCTAGTCCTTTTTTTGCCATCCGTTCAAAATCTTTCATATTATCTATGATTCCAGAGCCCCTACCTCCTAATGTATAAGCTACTCGAAGCATTAAAGGAAAACCAAAATTATTAGCAACCTTTAGCGCCTCTTTATATGATGTTACGGCTTTACTCCGGCAAACTTTAGCGTTTGCTTTATTCATGGCCTTTACAAATAATTCTCGATCTTCAGTGACCTCAATTGCCTCTATAGGGGTTCCAAGGACTCTTATGTTATATTTATCCAACATCCCAAGTTCTTTCAATTCTACACCGACGTTTAAAGCTGTCTGACCTCCAAATGCTAGTAAGATACCATCTGGTTTCTCTTTTTTTATTACTTCCTCAACATATTTTACATTTACTGGTAATAAATAAACCTTGTCTGATAATTCGGGGTCTGTTTGAATTGTTGCTATGTTGGGATTTATTAAAATCGTTTCTATTCCTTCCTCCTTTAACGCTTTTAAAACTTGACTTCCAGAATAATCAAATTCTCCAGCTTGACCAATCCGAATTCCCCCTGAACCTAACACTAATGCTTTTTTGATTGTTGTGTCTAACGGCATGTTATCACAAATTCATCATTTCAATAAATTTATCAAATAGATAGAGAGAATCGAGTGGTCCCGGTGATGCTTCAGGATGGAATTGCACCGCAAATATTTGTTTTTGATTATGCATTAAACCTTCATTTGAATCGTCATCCAAATTTCTTAAAAATTCTTTAAAGCCACCTTGCTCAAAATCTTTAATGCAAAACCCGTGATTTTGAGAAGTAATAAAACATCGTTGAGTATATGGATTGATAACGGTTTTATTTCCTCCTCTATGACCATATTTTAGTTTATAAGAAGATCCACCTGCAGCTAAACCAATGATTTGATTTCCTAAACAAATCCCCATTGTTGGGATATTATTATCTATCAAATTGCGAGCAACTTCTATAGCGCTTAAATATACGGCAGGATCTCCTGGACCATTAGAGATAAATACTCCATTTGGGTTCAATAACATGATTTGTTCGTAAGTATAATTATGAGGGACGACAACTACTTCCAAATCACGACTTATGAAATTCCTTAAAATGTTTAATTTTACTCCCATATCTAAAACGACAACTTTTCCCTTTGCATGGGCAGGTTCATAATGAACAATTTCTTGAGTTGAAACTTCACCAGATAAATCTCTTACGTTTGGATCTTCTACTTTTTTAACTTCCTCTTGTAATTCTTCAATATTTGGAATTTCGCCAGGATTTAGAACAGCTAATAATCCTAATTTTACTCCTTCTTCCCTTAAAATTTTGGTTATGGCACGAGTATCAACCCATTCAATTCCAGGGACATTTTCTTCTAAAAGAAATTCATTTAGAGTTTTCACACTTTCATAGTGACTCGGATTCTTGCAACATTCATTAATTACAAAACCACTCACTTTTATTGAATCAGATTCAAAATACTTGAGAATGCCCGATTCATCCTTTTCCCAAGCAGGAACTCCATAATTTCCTACTAAAGGGTGTGTCATAACCACAATCTGGCCTTTATATGAGGGATCTGTTAAAGTTTCATTATATCCCGCTCCAGTGATTGTTGTAAATACAATTTCTCCATATACTTTTTTCGTTGCTCCAAATCCGATCCCCTCGAAATAGCGACCATCGCTAAACATCAAAATGGCTGGTCGTTCTTTTTTATATAACATCGACGAAAATATAATTTCTATTAAATGCTCTTATCATAGTGATAACAAAATCCAGTTTTTAAGCTTATTTATTAACTCCAGAATTATCAAACTAACAAAATTTTTATAATAAAAAGAAAAAATAGTATTAAGAAACTTTATTTTAACAAACTGGCGGTTAATTTAATACGTTTTTCAGCAGTAGTTATAAATTTCTCATAAGATTGATGTCCTCCACCTTCTCCACCAGTTACTACAAGCCCACCAACATATACTTAATAAAAAACAGAGCATTATGAAAATAAGACATTAAAAATATTAAGATAATAGTATTAAAAAGTAAGTATGAGTATAGTATTTTATGGAGCAGGAGCTATTGGATCTACTTTAGCTGGCTGGTTGAATGACCATTATGAACCTGTTTATTTGCTAGTTAGGGGGGAGAATGCTAATGCAATAAAATCAAGGGGTTTAATTCTGTATGAAATGAATAGGAAAAATTCTAAAACAATACCGATTAAAATAATAACAGATTTAAATGAAATTAAACCACCAGAAGTTATTGTTATTACAGTTAAAAATTATGACCTTGAGGAAGTTGCAAAAGATATTTATGAAAAATTAGGAGATATGCCAATTGTTATTGGTTTGCAAAATGGTATAGAAAATCAAAAAATATTGCCTAAATATTTCTCAAAGGTTGTTTATGGCGTTATCATGTTTTCAGCTTGGTATGATGAACCAGGAATTTTCGGAAACCGAGGAAAGGGAGAAATAATATTGGGAACCCCCACCAATGAAAGACAGGAGATAATAGAAAAAGTTAAGGATATCTTTATTTTAGGCTTTCCTACAAAAACTTCTAAACGATTTAATGATACCGTTCATTCTAAATTAATTTTAAACAATGCAAATTCGATTTTTACATTGATCGATAATAATAATTTAACCGATAAGAAGAGATACAAGATTGTACGATTATTTATTTACACTTTTTTAGAGGGAATTGAAGTTTTAAAGAAAGCAGAATATAAGGAATATCCATTAAAAGGATTTCCTTCTTGGAAATTAATTAAATTAGCTAAAAAAATAGGAAAGGGAATATTACTTCGGGTTTTTAGTAAGAGCATGAAATACGCTTGGTTTAATAGCATGTCACAGGATATGGTAATTCGTAAAAGAGGCAAATCAGAAATTGATTCATTAACCGGCTATTTCATCGAATTAGCAGAAAATCATGGTGTTGAAGTTCCAATTAACAGAACTCTTTATAACCTTTGCAAAGAAGAATTCAAAAAAAT
>CAZBPC010000067.1:0-19059 GCA_964493715.1 uncultured archaeon | reverse complement strand
TAAACAGACAATATGCATGATTAAAAAAGAAAATTCGAAATACTTTTTATTTTTAATTATTCAAAAAATACTTGAAAATCTTAAATACATATCTGTTTTATGGTTCTTTTATTATCGGACTCTCATCTTTATCCCAATTTACAGCAAATAAGATATCTCTGCTAGTTTCGCTAGCATAAATTATGGGAAAATTGCTATATTCTTCGAATTTTAGGGCTATTTCGTATAAATAATTAAAATCTGGAAAATAATCTTGAGGTGGGTTCTCGCTTTTTAAGCGTTCTTTAATTAATAATGCTTTAGCTTGCAAGGTGAAACCTTTAATCTCAAAAAAGTTAGGGTTTGCTTTTTCAACTATTTTTGCATACTCTCTAATTAGAGTTTCATTTATATTCAATTCCTTAACAGCAGTAAGCCTTATCAATGTTCGGCAATCTAAAGATTCGATAAGATTCATTGTGTCTAAAACACGATTCCATCCATCTTTGATCATTGGTCGACATGTTTTCTGATACGTTTTTTTATCAGGAGCAGCAAGAGTGAAATAATATTGTGAAGGTAAAGTATCCATTTTCTCAATAACTTTAGGCATCGTACTATTAGTCACAATAAAAGTAGTCATTTTTCTTTTTCTGAATTCACCAACCAAGTCATTAATTTCTGGATATAATAAAGGTTCGCCATCAAGTGAAATAGCAGCATGATTAGGATTCATTGCTTCACTATGAGCGGTCATGATATTATCAGGATCTGTAAGTGCAAGATTAATTAACTTTTCAACCTCTTCTCTAGAATCAATGCAGCAAGAAATATCTGCATCTAATACGTAATGATTTAATAGAGAAGGCTGAGAATGAATGAATTTCTGATTTTTTAATAAATTAACAGCTCTTTCGATTTTATTTGAACTAATATGAAGTTCTTGTGATAGTGATGTAACCGTGTGTTTGCCGGGGTTAAATAACATGAAATGCATGATATCGATCATTATTTCATAATTATCCAGATACCTTCTTAATGGTAAGTGATTTTTAATGATGTCCTGATGCTGTCGAATCATCTCTTCAATAAGTTCTTTTGGTTCATCAGGATCTACAATGAATTCGCTTCCAAGTGTTCCTAATTCTATATCTCTCCAACAAAAAACACATTGGTGATTACAAAATGGCATTGAAGGGGTATTCTGAAGGCATCTATGGCTTTGAATTCCAAAAACACCTTTATAACAATTACGATTGTCTCTACCTGTCATTAATCTTTGTTCTAACCAATGACAAGGTTTAATAGCAGAGTGTTTATTTACTCCTACTATGCGGTACAATGTTTTAGTGTACTTTTCGACAAACTTGTTTGTAATCTTGTTGTTTATTATGTATTGATTATTCATTTCTATGTATTTTCTCCAGAGTGAATCAGCAAACTATTAAATAATTATAGATAAAAGTATTTTATCAGAATAAAATCAGATGTAATAATAATTAAAAATTATTATTTAAAATTATAAGTCTTGAAGTAATTAGGAAGATACTTATAAATTATAATTAAATAACCAATAAAACTTGGATTAGATATTTATGCTAAATAATATTAAAAGTCAAATTATGAATTTCGGATTAAAATTCATCTCTGTAGACGATAAAATTGTGAGGATGTTATTGGAAACCTCTTCCTCAAATGTAAATGAAATTGTTATTCTCCCTGCCGTTAAAACAGTTATGAAAAAACTAGTTAAAAAATTACAGAATAAGGTTGTCCATGGTCGCGTGTATAACGGATTATTAAATGGAATTCGAGTGAGCATCATTTTGTCTCAGATTGGTTGTCCAAATATCGCAATGATAATGGAATGTTTAAAACGCTGCAAAACAAAAGTTGTCTTGCGAGTAGATTTGTGCGGGGGAATACAAGAAAGTGATGATGAAATTACCGTTGGTGATGTTTTAGTTCCAAAATTAGCTTATTGTGATGATGGTACGAGCCCCCAATATATTCGTTCAAATGCATCACTGCAATCTCTTTTAGGATCTATAAATAATCCTTTAAAAATGATTCTAAATATGGATACAGGTAATCAAATTGTTTATTTTTCAAAACCTAATGAAATCTTAACGGATGTTCTTATGAAGACAGGTAGGGCTATTAATCCAAGGATAAAAGAAGTAGATTTTTGGACAACAGACGCTTTATTCTGCGAGACCGCGGAATTTGTAAGATCCTTACAATCCATTAATGTAAAAGGAATTGATATGGAATCATCAGCTTTATTTTTATTAGGCACGCTTTTTAATATAAAAACGGCGTCAATGCTTGCGGTAACGGATCTTCCTGGTCATCCCAAGTATGATCTCCTGAATTCAAATGAACTCCATCCTAACATGGAAAAAGGGATTGATGAAGCTATTAAAATAGTTATTGAGTCATTACCTAATATCAAATCTTTAGTTGCTTAACTAAAATACAATCTTATTATATTTTTTTATCTTTATAACCCCTCTAAAAGCTGTGAAAAATCTGGTTCTTTGAAAAATTCATTGTATTTCTTTAGCAGTTCAATATTGACTAAGTGGATTTTATCATCTTTTTGGTTTGTCACAGTTTTAACTAAATCTAATTCTTTGAGTTTTTTGATATGGTACTGTATGGTGCCCGCATAAATATCAAGAGATTCTCCAATTTTAGAAATGCTAATTGTTTCCTCTTTAAAAATTGATTCCACAATTTTAGGTATTAAAGGATTCGTGAAGATAACTCGATATTTGTCGAAATTTTCAGGAACCTCTGCCAGAAAATAATGCAGAGATTTGCCCAATTTCTTTGATCGTATTAATTTAAATCGCTCTAAGGTCATTACGTGCTTTAAAAATGGCGTGCGTGTAATATTCAATTCTTTTTCTATTTTTTCATCTCTTGCGTGTATTCCGGGGTTATCTTTTATAAAATTTAGTATTGATACAAGTTTATCGTTTGTTAATATTTCCAGTTTTGTTCTACGTTCATCACTCACTATCCAACTTTTTTCTTCTAAACTACGAATGGCAAGAAAGATATCTTCTTTACTATATCCTTTTTTATAAGCTAGCTTTGCGATGCATTTTGCATATAATTTTTCAATGATGGGGAATTTCTGTAGTTCTGTCTCAGAATCTACTTCAAGATCAAAATCAGCATCATAACGTTTTAATTTTAAGATATCCTCTGCAATTGTCAATACATCCTTTTCTATTTCAGTTAAATCTTCGATAATTTCTAATTGTTCTGTTGGTTTTGAAGATTCTTCTGCTTTTTTAATAATTAATGGAGTAAAATCTAACTGTCGAAATGAACTATCTTCTAAATCTGCTTCTTTTTTATTTCCTCTGGGTTCTCTTTTCTTTTCAAGCGACATTAGAAAGTTCACTTCTTATTACGCATTTTGTTCCAAAAAGGTTATAAATTCAGATCTTTCATCGACATCCATAAAACTCAGTTGTTCTATGATTTTATCATAATGTTCTGGTTTTACATTAGGCAAGTTCTTTATCCTTTTAATTAGTTTTAAAGGTATCTCTTTATACAACTGTTTAATGGATTCAATATATTTTAATTGTTCTTCCTTTGCTAAATATGCCAACTCCTTTAATAAAGCCATTTTATCTTCCTGAGGGATATCTAACTCCAATAATTTTCTCCTGGTATCTTCGGACAATACCGTAAAAATTTTTGTGAAATATTGTCTTACCATTAATTTATCCTTATCATCCTTTACTGGCAGTAGCGATTCATGAAGCCTTAATTGATCATCTTCTTGTTTTAATTCTCTTTTCTTCTTCTCATCTTTTAAAATAATTGTTGCTGGTGTTGGAGGTGTAACTTTTGATGGATCGGTAGTAGTTTCCTCTTTAATTTCAATTACTTCTTGTTTTCTTTCAATTCTGCTGAATTCTTCTTGTGGTATTTCTGTTTTAGTTAGAGTTAGTTGTGATTTCTCCTTTTCTTCTGGTAGTTCTTCATTTTCTAAAAGATCTCTTTTGATGACTGTATCTTTTTTTTCTTCAATTACAACTACAGGAAGCTCCTTTCCCCAATTGAAAGGTTTTCCTGCAACCAATAAAAATAATAAAATTCCTTTAAGGAGTATGAATATTCCTATTGAATAAATTACAATACCAAATAATCCTAAAATAAATACTTTAAACGCATCTGATGTAGTGAATTCACTTTTTTGCTGGATTTCTTCTCTTTTTCTATGATCAATGAATAAAATTATTATAGGAATTAATAAGAACCCAACAATGATTGCGAAAATAATGATAATATTTAATATATCATTCATTGGCCCAATCAGAGCAATAAGAAATTTTATACCATCTAAAATTGATACTACGTTCCCATTTATTCTTAAAATAAATAAATTAGCTATTACCAGTAATAAAATAATGAATCCAGCACTAGCAGAAAAAGAATTGAGTGAATTCTTAAGTTTTAAACCAAATTTGTATAGGTTGTGTTCCTTATCGTTATTATATCTTATAACATAAATGAATATCAATATACCTTTAACTAAAATTATAACACCAGATCCATAAATAATACACCCTAAAATACCATAACAAAATGAATCCAGTAATAAATCATCATATTTTTCTTCTTTGATTTTGGGAGTAATTTGTTTTATATCATAATAAGCTATAAATAAACCAGCAACTGAAGTTAGCGTTGTATAAATTATCCCATTAATCCAATTAGCGGGATCTGCAAAAATCCAACTAGTTGTTAATAAGACGCATGATAAGATTAGAATTGGAATGTAAGAAAAAGAATCAATCTTTTTAATTGTTTTACTAAGTTTCTGTCTAGATCTCTCTCTTATTGCCTCTCTAGAGTAAGATTTAACAGTTGGTATCTGCCGTCTCACTGGTGGTTGCTTGAATTCTACACCTTCTAAAGTAAATGGCATGCCACACATTTCACAGAAAACTTGGACCCTATCTTCTATAAGTTGTTTTAATTCAGAGGGAAAAACGAACCCACACTCACGGCAAACATACAGCGTTTTTACCATATATCTCACATTGTAATATTTATGATTTTATTTTATTTTTTTTATTTTTGCTAGTTCAATGAGATTTACAAATAAATAACAAATTGGTTATGATGAAATTCTTAAAATTCTATTTAAATATTTATTCTAGAGTATAGATGTATCATATTTTATTAAACATAAATGGAGTCCAATTTTTATTTCCTTGAACAACTTACTCAAATTTTCCAATTCGCTGAATCCAGTTGATTTTTTCAACAGTTACATGGAGAAAATGATCATCATCGACTATATGATATTCTAAGTTTGAAAATAGCATATTTGATATCGATTTTGATTTCTTTATTGATGCTGTTAAATCATTCTTTCCATGAAATACAACTACTGGCACGTTAATTGGTTCGAATTTTGAAGGGTTTATCAAATTAGCCCCGAAAAAAGGGGCTAAAAGAATTAACATTTTAACTTTTTCAGGGTGTTTGAGAGTATATAATGCGCCCATTAAACCTCCAAAACTAGATCCGATAATGATCCAATTTTTTTTATCTTTTAAAACTGTATTTAATTGGAGCATTCTTTTTTCCAATAATACTTTGATTGAAATAGAATTGGAAAGATAAGGTTCAAAATCTGGAGTAAGAATTTCTGGAAAAAGATTTTTAAGAAATTGTCCTTTAAATCCCTTTCCAGTCGATTCTAATCCATGAATAAAGATAATATTCCTCATAGTATTATCTCATATCGATTTTATTAAATAATGTCTTCATTATCAGATAACCGATCCATTTCCCCAGTTAATTTTTTCATCTCTCTTTTATATCCAAAGTACATTAACAGAAATAAGATTCCAAAATAGATCGTAATTATTATAAGCATGAAGAAATAATATTCTCGAGTGAAATTTAGTAGATTTAAAGCTACTCCAATTAAAAAACCAGTTATCAACCGTGATTCAGTTGTGCTTTTTCTATATTTTAATTTTTGAGTTCCCCAATCAATCATTCCAATGATTGGAAGTAATATACACAATAAAACAGCAATTTCAGGGCTGAGACTTGCTCCTGATATTAATTCAATTACATGAATGCTAAATATTGAGATTAATGCGCCAATTATGACTCCAGAACATCTTGAACAAAAGTAGAATTTCGTACGTCCAAATTGGAAAAAAAAGGTATGATCACTCGCAGAAATCGGGTGATGAGTAAGAAATAGATTATATACATAGCGTTCCCGACTTGAAAATAACTTATCGTACGCGATTAGCAAAAGCGGAATTGGTAGAATCATGGATATTAAGGCTTGAGTAAAGAACATGAATCCGTAATTAATGAATATCTCTTCAATATCCGATGATGGATAGAATAAGAATTGAATGAGAACAGTTAAAATCATCACAATAAGAGAGGTTATTACTAAAATCAAAAAAGTATAATAAACTTTCATCCCTTCATGATATTTTAGAGGTTTATACTTGTAAATTCCGCAAAATAGTCCAAGTAACGCTATCAAAAAGCACCAATCAAAATAGATGACCTTATAGAATGCCAATTGATAAAGCATCTCTCCCATGAATCCCGAAACAAATCCAATAATAGGTCCAGCTAAAACTGCTAAAAAAGTAAATAATAATAAAGAAATGCTAAATTGTATCGCATATCCGCTATTATTAATATAATTGGAGGAAATTGATCCAAAACCCTCAGAGACATAGAAATAGCTCATGATTATAAAAACAACAGTAAAAAGATTCAAAAAAATAGGCCTCAAAATCTTTTTATCTGTCATATAATATCACTAAACAAAAATGCTGTATAATACAAATCAAATAAAGCTAATCGAAAATTTCATCAAGCTCATCTATTAACTTTTGTTTCGTGAGTTCAAATCCTTTGCGTAGTGTACTTATTATAATATTTTTACCCATAGCAACTTTTAGAATGCTATCATCTTCCTCAACAATATGTATTCCATTTTCGTTATAATCTAACTGTCTTTTTAAAGCTTGATAAGCTTTCTCTTTAGTTTTATAAGCAACTCGTGATAATTCATTATAAGTCTTAACTTCTTCTTTTACATCTAACATAATTAAAGATTCTTCTACTTGTGAAGTAAATAATTTTTTTGAAACATCTTCCAGTCTTTGATAATTCTTGTGGTTTTTTTTACATTGTCTTGTAGTTTGATCATTCTCGAGATAAGCTTTGAAATTTTTATTTATGATTTCTTTAAATTTTTCTTCGGAGTATCCTCCATCTAGAATCAAACTTTTTGCAGAATCTAGACTTAATCGAATCTGTTCAGCTGTGCCCACTTTAGCATCTTTATCAGTCCAATATTTATAAAAAGATGTCACTAGGGGTTTCACAACAAAATTAAATACTCCTGCATCTAATTCAGAATCCAGAATATCTTTTCCATAACCAAGTGATACATTCATTTGGTGGATCATTCTTTCTCGAACAAGAATATAATTTCTTTCTACGTGTTCCATTACTAAATACCAATTAAATGATTATTAAAAATAGAATTATCTATAATTATAATTAGAATTATCAATAAAATTAATAGTTTGGTTATCGTTTATTAATTCGTGTTAATATCAATAAACGGTATCGATTCCATAAAAAAACTCTTTTTTCTTTAATTCAAAACCTTTCCTCAACGCTTTGATGATAATCTTTCGACCTATAGTAACATTCAATATTGTCAAATCTTCTTCAACAATTCTTATACTCTCATCGGTATATTCTAATTGTGTGGATAAAATTTTTACGGTTTCTTCTTTAGAGTTGAATGCGTGCAAGCATAAATCTGCATAATCTTGCACGTTATCTTTTACATTTAATAACAAGATGACTTGTTTTAAATAGCTCAAATATGTTTTCTTTGCAATTTCTTTTAATCTTTTGTAATTTTTATGGCGCTTATTACTTTGACGAAATGTCTGATCACCTTGTAAATATATAGGAAATGTCTCTTCCAAGATTAAATTAATGGAATCTTCAGTTACACCAGCTCTAATGATTTTTTTAGCTGATTCTAATGTAATTTGGATCTGCTTAAGCGTTCCAGAACGAGCATCATGTTTTGCCCAATAATCATAAAAGTTTTTAATAAGAGGTCTCACCACGAAATTAAGAATCCCTGCATCTAATTCAGTGTCAATTAATGTCCGACCGAGTCTTATCGAATCTTCCATTTGCTCGATCATCTTTTCTCGTATGATTTTATAATTTCTCTCGATATGATCCAATTTTTTCTCTCGTTTTTTATTATTTAATGATAAATTATTCTTGAAAGACAAGATTTTACAATTAGTTTAATATTAGATATGCTTAAACTTAAAATTTAAAATGTTTAATAATAATCATAGTGTTCAAAATTTGATAAGGTAATTAGAATAAAACTTGTGAAATATTTCAAATTAATTAAATTAATGGAAAGAGCCATACATGCATTTTATTTTTAAAGTCTTGGTGTTGGGAAATCCCGACATGATTCCCATATATATCACAAACGCTTTTGGGGAAGATGGTGAAGAAAAAGAGTCATTTTTGGAGTGGTATAAAGAAATCACCGTGTTTGAAAATATTTGTGATTTAGAAGTAGATGTGATAAATGATCTCATTGGAGTGGATTACGATGAATTAATACCCAAGGTTGATGGTATTATATATTTCATTAATCCGATGAATGAGGAAGAAACGGATTTTTTTGAAACCGTGATACCAATAATATACTCTGTAAATCGCAATATTCCCACTGTTATCATTTATGAAGACCCTGAAGGAATAATTCCACTCGCTGTTAATGATTTGTTAGAAAGATTATGGATTGATCATTATGAATTAGAAGCATTTGCTAACCTTTCTGCAAGAGATTTTCATCAACCTCTTGAGTGTCTATGTTTAGCCATGATCTCAGGAGACACTCCTCTAAATATCGAGAATGCGTGGATGAGATATCCCATATTCATCCAACTAGCAAATATTTTTTTCAAGAATGACCAATTTATCCTTGCTGCACATGCAATAAGAAAAGCAGCAATGATAGCGGACATTGTCAATAATTCAGAAAAATTTATTATCAGTGAACAAGCGGCATTTTTTTTTGCCAAAGCAAATCAATATTTAGATGCCGCAGAAATATTAAAGGACATAGATAAAGAGAAAGCAATCAATTTCAAGAGATTACATGCTCAAAATGAAATAACTTCAGCAAAACGCTCATTTAACCAGCGCGAATACGATCAGGCAGCAAAAAAGTATGAAGCAACAGCGCAATGGGTTGCAAATGAATTAAAAGATGAAGAACTTAAAAATGAAGCATTCAAATTAGCTATATATTCCTGGATATCTGCTTGTAAAGTAGAAAATGCTTTTAAGATTCTTTATAACCTAGATCATAAAGTAGCAATACAAATCTTAAATGAGATTGATGGTAAAATTGAATCCATGGTAGATTTCTTAGTGAGAAATAAAAATTATTACGCAGCACGAGATCAATTGTATAAAACCATTGCTATTTACCAAAGAGAAGATTTATTTGAAATTCTTAAAAAAATTACTAAAAAACTTGAGTTTGTAATAATATCCATGTTAAAAATTCAGAATAAAGAAAAAGATAAGTATGCTGGGAAACAAAGCTATGATGAAATTGAAAATCTCTGGGAATCTTATGATGTGGAGAAGACAGATATTGATAATGAAATGGTGGATTTAATTTCACTATTTTTAGATGATGGAGATTTTGGAACATCAATGTTACTAACGAACAAACTAAACTCGCGTTCATTGAAAAAAAAAATGACTGAGTTAAGTTCTAAGGTGGAAGATCAGAATAAGGAGCTAAAAAAGAAAGAATCTGTAGAATTAATACAAAAAGGACTTGATATGGTCTATGAATTTGTTATCGAAGAAAAAAAGATAATAATTAAGTTAAATGAGAAAATACTAATAAATGCCGAGAAATATGTTCAGATGGGTCAATTTTCTAATTCGGCAAATAAATTATATGAACAAGCGATGTTTTATAGACAAATAGGGAAGGATGAAGCAAGAGATGATATTTTGATGAGAGCTCTTGATATATTGCTTGAAGGCAAGGAATTTCAACAATTTTTTGACTTTTTCGAAATGATATCTAAGAGTGCAAAGAATGAATATCTCATTAAAAATGAACCATCCATCAAAAACAAATTAGATGAAAAAAGTAGTGAGGCAAATTATAATCAAGATGAGACTAATTTTGAAAATTTTTTAGCGCTTTACAGGGATCAAATGCTCTATGAACAAGCTAAAGAAATCAGTAGACTTTTCATAAAAATTATTAAAAAAGAAGCTCTTCGGATTGTAACTACCCAAGAAGACCATAAAGGAATCCAAAAAGCGTTACTTTTAGTGAAAAAAGCAAAAATTATTTCCTCAGCTTATCTCGAAGAAGAAAAAATTAATTTTGATGAAATCTATGAGAAAAATGTGCACTTTTACATACAATCTAAAGATTTCTCTTCAGCACATGCTTTAAATGATCTTATTTTTAACAAGATGCTAAAATCAGAATTAAACAAGGAGATTGAAATAGCAGAATCCTCTGTGAGAGCAGTTGATCTGAAAAAAATAGTTGAAGAAGATAAAATTAAAGAATTAAAGGAACAAGCCTTCATCATCCAAAAAATGGCTCGGGATGCATCACATGGCAAAAAAAGTGAATTAACACAAAGAATAGGGCGTAAACGTATATATACTAATACCCTTGACAATTTATCAAAAAAAGAATGGAATAGCTCAATCCAAAGTTACATGCTTACAATTGATAGATTAATAAATTACAAGGAATATAATTTTGCTGGAATTTCTTTGGTGCTAGCTATAATTCTTTTATTATATCAAGATAAAATTCAGGAAAGTCAAAAATTATTAGAAAATACAAAAAAAAAATTGGCTGGATTTGATAACATAGAACCATTTTCTATCGCATTAGCAGAATATCTTGTTGATGTTAAAATATACCAGGACCAAGAAAGCTTTGAAAAATCAATCCAAATCATAAATAATTTACCATTATTTGATGAAGAAATACAAGCTTTAAAGTTCTTATATTCAAATCTTGATTTTGAAAAGATGACTGAAAATGTGGAAGAAATCAAAGAAATCATTAGGTTATATACTACTACGATTAAAAAAGAATCAAAAGATGAAGCCAATAGAAGGTTAATAAAAAATCAATATTGGAGATTAGCTTTAGAAGACCTTACTAACAAGAAATATAATAATGCTTCCATAATATATTTTGATGCAATACCGAAACTTGCTGAGAAGAAATATATCAAAGAGGCGGCTCTAAGCCTAATCATTGGTACTTTTATCAATTTAAAAATTAAAGATCCTCTACTAGCAAAAAGCAAATTTCAAGACAATCTTAAAAAATTGATGAAATATGATAAGAATGTTCAGGAACTTCCAGAAATTAAATTAATCCCTTTCATTTTTCAAGTATTTGATAAGAAATCTTCAGAATTAACCCAATTTACATTAAATCTCCTAATTGATAAATTAATCTTATTTGAACCTGAGAGAAATCTTCTTGAATCCATCTTACCAGAAGAAATTATCGATCAAACTAAAAACGAATCATTATCAAGATCTAGAAGCGAAATTGGAGATCAAAATATTTTAGTTATCACATTTAATCAAGATTATGCAATTCTTCAACAGAAGGTTAGTGATATTCGAAATGATAAACCTAGCCAATTAAATAAGCGCAAAGCTATGAAAAGAATATATTATAATCCAATTCTATCCTATTTGAAGGAAGGGTACTTAAAAGCTGCTGGACAAAAATATTTTGAACTTTCTGACGCATTTACTAATAAAAGTGATTTTGGTACCGCATCTCTTATGATTTTATTGCACGGTTTAGCGCTAATGAAAGCTAAAGAATCGTTAATTAACATTCAAAAAAATTTGGATGATTTTTTAAAATTATTAGGATTGAATAGAAAATTAGTAGAGGACACCTTTCATATAAGATGTTTACAATTTATCATTAAAGTGAAATCAAACAATATGGAAAAGAAATATTTCCCTAAAATCAAAGAAATGTTAGAATATCTTCCCCTTCTTGAAGAAGAGAAAATTCTGATTGAATTTGATAATTAATTTATTGTTCAATCATATCAACATATTTCATGAGATCTTTTACACGCATTCTCAAAGTTACCTCTGTAACTCGTGCGAGATAACTTATCTCTTTTTGAGTACGATTTTCATTACATAATTTTGAACCAATGTATATAGAAGCAGCAGCAATTCCCTTTGGGTCTTTTCCTGCTGAGTTAAATCCTTGTTGATTCGCTATTTCTATTAATTTCACTGAGATATTTCTGCATTTCATTGATAACTTCAACTCATCATAGAATTTATCTACGTATCTATCCGCTGTGAAATGTTGTACCTTTAAATTAAGGTTGGGAAGAACCTCCATCAAGATCAAACGATAACTTTTAGTGACTTTCTTTTTTGGAATTTGAGCGACCTTAGTAATCTCTTCAACGGTTCTGGGTATACCATGAACTCTTAAAGCACAAAATATGGAAGCTGCTAATAGAGTATCAATACTCCTACCCATCGTTAACTTTTTCTTTACTGTTTGAGTATATATTCGAAGTGCGTCTTCGGCTACTGTATCAGGAATACCGAGTCTTTTCTGTAATCTTTGTAAATTAGGTAATGCAATCCACAAGTTCCGCTCATAGCTGGTTGTTAATGATCTGTGAATTTTAGCGAGTCTATTAAATTTTGATTTATATTTTGGACTGAGTAATGTCCCACGTGCATCTCGACTTCCTCGGATAATCGTACGAGGACCTATTGGACTATAAACCCTCTCATTACTTTTACGCTTCTGAATTTCCTCTTGCGTAAAAGCTCTTCGAGGGGAATCATCTAATATCCTACTATAGACAAAACCACAATTCAAGCATACGTAAAATCCATCCTCCTCACTCATTTTTGGATTATCACAACAAGACGCTTCCTCATCATCCTCAAAGAAGTCATGGTCGTCTAAATTTGATGGCATACGCTAAAAACTGAAAAGAAAATCTTATTGGGGTTTTTCACCTTTATTATTGTATTTAAAATAAATATACTATTTAAATCTTAATCAAAATTTCCAAAGGTAGTGAAAATTTATATCTTAATCTATTTAACTAGTATCTAAAAAATATAATAAAAATTGAATCATTAACATTATTATCATGGAAGTCGATATAACACGGATAATTAGTACTATTAGTAAATTCTTGGATCAAAATACTATCAAAATTTCAAAATTAAAGACAATTGAGGATGTTTTAAAGTTACCTATATACTCCTACAAGTTTTTGGATAAAAATACAGCGAAGGTCTTAAAGGAATTATTGGATATCAATGATATTGAAAGTGCTTCCAAATTAGATAGGGATTATCCATTTGATATGTTAAAAAAGGCTGAAAGTACAACTGATCCGATAAAAGCTGCAGAATTACAGGAACAATTAGATGAAAAACTTGAAGAACTTATAGAAAAATATCCTGATATCGAAAAAGATCTTAAAAAAGCTATTACAGTTAGTTCAATAATTAGTTCATTCAGAGAGAGTCAAGATAATCTTAAAGGTGAGTCCCAAAAGGTAGTAGTGATCGGATTGGATAATGCTGGAAAAACAGCAATCCTATCTCAATTTGGGGGACGCTTAGGAATTGGAGAATTAACCGCTTTACCTCCTACTAAAGGAGTAGACAGAAAACACATTGAACTGGAAGATTCTGACGTTGATCTTTTCATTTGGGATTTAGGAGGTCAATATCAGTATCGAAGCAAGTATTTAAAAAATCCTGAAAGTTATTTCCTAGAAACTGATTTACTCATTTATGTTATAGACGTTCAAGATACTGAACGATATACTGAATCCTTTGAATATTTTGAGGAAGTTTTAGAAATATTCAATATTTTAGAAGAGAATCCCTTTGTGATGGTCTATATCCATAAGTATGATCCAGACATTAAAGGAGACCAAGAAATTTTACTTAATATAGAATTATTAAAAGATAATTTAAACCTCTTACTAACTCAGTATGGATTTGATTATGAGGCTTATTTAACATCTGTATTCTCTCTAATCACAAATGAACCTCAATTTTCAAGATATATAAAAGATGTCATGAGATCAACTGAATCTCTCACAAATCCCACCCTCAAGAAAGTTGAAGGTCTTGGAAAAACACTCGAAGAAACGATGAATGCCGTAATCCGCTTATCTGAAAGCATTTCAAAACAATTAAATAACCTTGATAGTCGATTAAGAGCAATTGAGAGTGGTGCCTTTCAAATCGCCCAAAGTGGGACTCCGATATCAATTCAAAATCCTAGTCCTGGGAATTCAAGGTTACAAGTATTAGATGAACTAAAAGAACTTTTTCAAAAGAAGAAGAAGTTCAATTTCTGAACCTTTAATTTTTTTTTGATTTTCCTTTAATGGTAAACATATCTTTAATTCTTTTATGGAATGCAATTAGGAATATTATTAAGAATATCGCAAAAACTGAAAGACTGTACAAAAGGTTATCTAATAAATGAGGACTAATTGTTTGATAATGTATCTCGAGAATGGCAAACTGTTCAAAAAATAAAATGAAGTTTACCATAATTGGAGTAAATACTAATGCTGCTATATAAAAACCAATTATACCCATACAAAAACCAACAATAACATCACTTGGATAATGAGCACCTAATTGTACCCTAGAAAATGAGACAAGCAAGGATATCGCTATAAAAATAATGGTGAGATAGAGCGAGTGAAATAAATATGAGAATAGCAAACCTTGAGAGATCACATTATAAGCGTGCCAAGAAGGGAAACTCCTTGAAGTGGGTTTGGGTTCCAGAATTTTTACATCACTCATAACTTCAAAAGGTCTTGCTCTTGCCATTCTTTTTTTGATAGGAGCGATTGATAAAACTCCAATAAGAAAAGTCGTTGATATATAAGAAAAAATGCGTGGATCATACCAGATGAAAAAATAAAAAGTGATAAGGCACATCCATATAGTCTCCCTTCCAAGAAAGGAAAGGAATCGTAAGAAGTATGTAAAAAATTTACCACCAACACCGTTGTATTTCAAAATAATTCTTTGATCCCATTCGTTGATACGCATCAAGAGTTCTTTAAATTTCATATCAGGTACATTCTTTTTAAATTATTTAATGATAGAAAGGAATTCATAAGCTTTCTTTAGTTCAGGAATAGATTTTTCAAACGAATTTATAGAATGGGAATCCGAGCCAACAAACACTTTTCCACCTTCTTCTCTTAATGTAGAAATAACCTCTCTCGATGGAAAAGGCCGTTTAATTGGATATGTACGACCTGATAAATTGTATTCTATTTTAATGTCATTTTCTATACATAATCGCCCTAGTTCTAAAACTCGATCATCTGATACATCACAATCATCCTCTGGAACGATATCATTTTCATTGATGTACCGGAATACTGTATCGATGTGGCAAATATTTTTGAATATTTTTGATTTAATTAAACTCTCACTTACATCAAAATACTCATCTATAATTTGTTTCATGGGAAGTTTTTCTAATAATTCAATTATCTTGTCCCTCAAAGTGATTGGATAATTAGGGATCCATTCATGTATTGTTCCTGCTATGAAATCAATCTCTCGTGCATTATCATCCATGAATTCACGTAATTGAGTTTCCTTTTCGGGATAATAATCAACTTCTAAACCCGATAATATACAATTATATGTTTCTTTTAAGGTATCAATCTCTTCTAGATAATTATATATGTTTTCATCATAAAAGGGAGTCTTTTTGTCTTTCTCTAAATAATATAACTCATAATGATCTAAAAAGCAAACATTAATTCGATTTTCTTCTGCAACTGCGATATAATCCTCAAACTTAGGGCCGTTCTCTACAATATCCAAGCTCCAATTTGTATGAACGTGATAATCCGTATACTTAAATTTCATTTGTGAACTTGATTTATAATTAATGAATTAAGATAAAAATTTCGAATGGTCAATCAATTGAATTATCTTTATCAAAAAATACTTCATAAAAAAGCTCTTTTTCTCCTGCTTCTGGAGGAGTTATTTTAGTATATCCTCCTTTACGGATAATCTGAACAGTATTCTTGTTTTGGATGTGGATATTTCCATAAAATCCTTTTATTCCATTTTCTTTGGCGATGATTATTAGATGATGGTATAGAAAGGATCCTAACCCTTTTCCTCGATAATCCTCTCTTACTAAGAAACTATATTCCGCCATATTATTAGCTGGATTCAAGTAATACGTGGCATTCCCAACCATCTCTTCCCGTCCAATTTCACCCTTAAAAGCTCCAATAGAAAAAATGTTAAAGTAATCTATATTAACCTCATTTTGGGTCTTAGAATGGGTAAATTCTTTTCTCACTTCGAAAAATCGCAAATATCTATCCTTTTCATTTAAAGAATAATAGAGCTCTTTTAGAAGTGGTTCATCGGTAGTTTTTACGGGACGTATATTTAGTTTTTCTCCTCCTAAAACAGAATAATACGTTTCATATTTAGAGGGATACAAACAAATACGTCCATCTTCATCACAAGCAAGCATTTGATCAGAAAAAATATAGTTAAGTTTTTTGGCTTCATCTAATAATGATTGTCTAAATTTAGGATGAGCAATGCAAATGAGCTCTAAAACTCGTTCTCTAATTGTTTTTCCGTGTAAATAAGCAACGCCCCATTCTGTCACTACATAATGAATGTCTGCTCTTGATAAAATAACTCCTGCACCTTCATCCAAATGAGGGACAATGGTAGATATTGTATCGCTTTTTCTCGTCGAAGGTAAAACAATAATTGGCTTCCCTCCTTTCGAAAAAGCTGCTCCTCGCATGAAATCCACGGTATCTCCTATACCAGAATAAAAATTATACCCTTTTGAGGATGTATTTACTTGTCCCGTGAGATCAATTTGCAAAGCTTGATTGATAGAAACCATTTTTTTATTCATGCCAATATATTTAGGATTACATACGTAATCAGTTGGATAAAATTCAATGAAAGGATTATTATTTACAAACTCATAAAGTTTCTTTGTACCTAATGCCATGCTTGTTAATATCTTTTCCGGATGAAAATTTTTCTTCCTACAGGTTAGAACCCCTCCTTCTATAAGAGGAATGATATTATCTGTAATATAATGGCTATGTATTCCCAGATCCTTTTTATTCATTAAATATTTCAGACAGGCATTTGGTAAATATCCGTTTCCGATGTGGATAGTGGATTTGTTCTCAATTAGATTCGCTACTTTCTTTCCTATTTGTTCCACATTATCAACTTTATCCTTAAAATTGAATTCCAGTAACGGAACATCATTATACACAAAATATTTTATCTCTTTCATGTGGATAAAACTATTTCCTAAAGTGCGAGGCATTTGCGGGTTAATTTCTGCGATGGTCAAATAAGCAGATTGAGCAATCGGTTTTGCCATATCCACGTTTATTCCAAAAGAACAGAAACCGTATTTATCAGGAGGAGTAACTTGGATAAGAGCTACATCGCAATTTTTTCTTCCAGATAAAAAAAGAGAAGGGATTTCGCTTGCCAAGATCGGCGTGTAGTCTGCTTGACCCTTATTTATCTCTTCTCGTAATGTTTTACCGATAAAGAAAGCATTGTGTCGAAATAAATCTTCTGCTTTATCTGTAAAATACTTTTCTGGGAAGATTGTAAGAAAATGGATGATCTCAGTGTCATATAATTGCTCAGAAGCATGAATTAATTCTGTAGTTAATGCCTGGGGTTCAGAACAAGCCGAATGGATGAACACGCGGTTTCCTGGTATGATTTTGCTTATGGCTTCCTTTGCTGTTATCTCTTTTTCCTTCCACTTCTCTCTCCAATCTTCCATATAAATCACTATTATTACTAGTTAGTACCTTATTTTATAATATTTACACCTTACATTTTTAAGGTTTGCGAATCAATTTAAAAATTAATAACTCAAGAATTATCATTTAAAAAACACTTTCTTTTAAATTCAATATTTGAAAATTGTGGGACAATATGAAATCAATTCTAATTTTTATTGATGGTACGATTTGTGATACGCGGCATAGGCACTCTCTTATTAATTCCCCTAATGAATTCAATAAAAAAGAGGAAATTCTCAAGGATAAAGCTGTTCCTAATAGTGTAAAAACTATTAATGAATTAGCAAAACGATATAACATCATTTATCTAGGAGCAAGACCCAATTTCACTATTCAAGCGACTAAAGAATGGTTGAATAAAGAAGGCTTTCCTAAAGGTGACGTATATGTAGCAGAAACTCAAGATGAGCGAATTCGAATAATTAATGATCTGAAAAATAAGTATGATTTCATAGCAGGTATCGGAGACAGGTATGATGATAATGAGCTTCATCTAATATTGGGATGTCTAAGCATAATTCTAAAAGAATTTGAAGGTAATTGGAATCATGTTGGTGAATATATCAAAACATATGAACGAAAACTCAAAATCAAACAAAATGAATATCATTTAAAAGGAAAAGTTGAAGGTTTAGCACGTGTTCTTCCAAAATTATATCAAAAATATGGTAATGAGATGTGGGATGTATATTTCACAGCGGTTCTCAAAATGGCTGAACAATCTAGAGAAGAAAGGAGAAAAGAAGATCTAACATCATTTGAGAAATATGAACTCAATCCAGAGAATTTGAAAGATATTGCTAAATGGGAATATTTGACAAGAGAAG
The DNA here is from genome assembly GCA_964493715.1 of uncultured archaeon. Lineage (GTDB taxonomy): Archaea > Asgardarchaeota > Lokiarchaeia > Sigyniarchaeales > SOKP01 > SOKP01. The sequence continues at coordinate 212 of CAZBPC010000067.1, read as the reverse complement.
AGAATTGGGAAACAAGTGAATCTTTTGGATTACAGGAAATCGAATTTGTCGAAAGCAACCCAAATCGTTTTGTAATGAAAATCACAAAGTGCAAATATGCCGAATTTTGGAAAGAACACAAATTACCAGAATTTGGATATCAAATCCATTGTCATGCAGATATTGCATGGTGGGATCGCCCCGCTTGGAACCCAAATGTCCGTTTTGAACAA
>CAZBPC010000066.1:0-19245 GCA_964493715.1 uncultured archaeon | reverse complement strand
TTACATCGACTAAAACCAAATTTGCACCTCTTTTTGCATATGCGTGAGCAACTCCGCGACCAAATCCAGAAGCCCCTCCCGTAATTAGTGCTCCTTTGCCTGATAAAAATTTCTCATTCAACATGATATTTCATTTATATATATTTTCTAATAAAATTAAATTGAACATGCATATATATTAGTTTTTTTCAAAGTCTTGAAAACATAAATTTAATTATATGAATCCATTAAAACTTTAATATAGAATCCTATCCTAAAGTGATATCAATGGCAAATGTTGATAGAATAATTCCGTTTCTAATAAATATTGGTGAAATCATCCCCACGCGAAGTAAAGCGACTTTATTAGATGAAATGGCAATGGCCTTAAATGAATGCATAAATATTTATGCGAAATCTCTGAAGAAGCTAGGAAAAATCAACAGAATAAGCATTTGCTTCTGGCCTGTTCGCTTGATTCCTTTAAATGAAACGAGGGCGTGCGTGTGTAGTTATCTACTTAATAAACAAGAAAAATTAAGCGTAGGCAAATTCGCAGAAGTGCCACCGAACCCTGAAAATTTAATCAAAGGATCAGATATTGATACATTTTTGAGTTCCTTACAATCATATAACACAACATATCTCAAAAAATCCAAAAATTTTAAGAGAGGGACTGTAATTCAGGAAGCCTTATTCAGTGCTGATGAGGTAGAATATTTTAAGAATTTTTTCTTGAATCAATATAACCTGAATTCATTTGGTGAACCTCATTTCTTATTGGAAGGTGATCCAATACCTAAGAGCATTAACCAAGCAAAAATCGTTCAAGAGGTGTTCGATTATATTTCACAACAAGATGTGCGAATGCTCGATAATTATGGACAAGTCATAATACAGCTCTGTGATCAATGGTTGCAAAGAGGTGCTCAAGACGCCGATAAAATTCGAAGTAAAAAAATTGATACTAGCGAAGAAGAGAAACAACTTGCTCAACTTACCAAGGAAATCGAAGCTGAAAAAGCTAAGAAAATCGAGAGTACTCCTGAAGAATTGGTAAAAAGCGGTAAATACAAGATTAATGATAAAACGAGTGAATTATATAACAATAATAATGCTATAAAAAATGGTGTTGATCGCCTTAAAGCCGCGATTAATAAGAATGATCTTTTTGAAGTTGAAAGTGCTTTGAACGATTTAGGAATAAAGTACCAAGATCTAGGAAATTCTATTAATAGGTATAATACTGAAATCGGTCAATTGAAGAAAAACGTTCAGAAGGAAATTTCAGATTTAGAAAAATCCAAACAGCAGAAGATTCGAGAATTGGAACAAAAAAAGTCTGAAGTTGAAAGTAAGATTCAAGCTAAACATAGTGAATTAAGTAACGATCTTACTAATACCGAGACAATTGTTGCTAAAGTTAAGCAAGAAAAACAATCTTGTTTGGATAATATAGAATATATCAAAGATATCGAAATGGGAAACGTGCAGAACTTTTTTAAACAATATTCGATTGAAATTAACACGCAAAATGTGATTGTAGGAATACCAATGTTCATATTCTATTTTGTTGACCCAAATACCAGAAGAACTACTGAAAGGGCTCCTGTTCTGCCATTACTAGTTCAAAATGGTAAGGTTCAAAAAACAAAAGTCACAGATGCGTTTAGGACAAAATTACGAGACCTTATGAATAAAGATAATGCAATGATAAATCTTGTTGAAAAAGGCGGAGAAAAAGGAAATTTAATGGAAATGAAAAACCTCGATACTAAGCTTGAAGAAGCAATTAATGATTTAAGGATAAATAAGGTTCTTGGCAAGAAGGAAGCAGAGAGAGCAAAAACGGTTATTTATAATTTAATATGGTAGAATTATCAATTTTTTTTTGTCATTTTTCTTTTTTTAATTAATTATTCTATAGAATTGATTATTCTAGTTACTTTTATTCAACATATGTCATATGTTGTCCACAACATTTAGGAATTTGTTGATAATCACAAGTTGTTGACTTACAACAACATAATAAATGACTTTCTTTTAATATCATGGAATGATCGCAACAAGTTGGAACATCTTTTTCACTCCCACATATTTCACAAATCAATCTTGCCATTATATTTATGCCAATAAATTTTCTTATAACTATTAGTCGCATAAAAATCAGAAATAAAAAAAGCTCGCTTTATAGAATATAAAACAATGAAGCACCCAAATTTTAATTTATAAATCTAAAAATTATTGAAATCAATTATTTAAAAATATTCAATAATTATAATTCATACTGATCAATTCAAATAATATTATTAGGAGATTCAAATTGTCTGAAAAATTGAACTTAGAAAAATCTTTTAAATTGTATGATGATGCATTGAATTTAATCCCCGGTGCAATTTTAGGCATAAGAAGGCCCTACAATTTTGTTGAAGGAGAATACCCCATCTTTTTTGAAACTGCAAAAGGAGGTAAAGTTATTGATGTGGACGGAAATGAATATTTGGACATGTTATGCGCGTATGGACCAATTATTATTGGACATAGAGAGGAAGAAATCGATAATGCGGTTATCGACCAAATTAAAAACAAGGGCTTTTGCATGTCATTAACTCAACAAGTACAAAATAAATTAGCCAAAAAATTAAAAGAATTAATACCATGCTGTGAAAAGATGGTTTTTGTCAAAACGGGTTCTGATGCTACTACTATTGGTATCCGAGTTGCTCGAGGTTATACAAAACGTGTAAAAATTCTCCGTTGTGGATATCATGGTTGGCACGATTGGTGTGTTGAAAATAAGGGGGGAATTCCTAAAAAATTATATGAGGATGTTTATGAATTTGAATATAATAATTTAGATCACGTCACCAAGCTGATGAATACTTATGGTAATGATGTAGCTGCAATAATTGTTACGCCTATAAATCATCCTGGAGGGCATGAAGTAGAAATGCCCAAACCTGGCTTTCTAGAAGGATTACGTGAATTAGCAGATAAGCATGGAGCGCTATTGATGTATGATGAGATACGTACTGGTTTTAGAGTCAATCTTGGAGGCGCACAAAAAAAATTTGGAGTTATCCCCGATCTTGCGGCATTCGGCAAAGCGCTGGCAAATGGCTATTCAATTAGCTTTCTTGCAGGCAAGGAAGAAATCATGGATGTTTTAATCGAAGAAGTATTTTTAAGTTCGACTTTCTTTCCAAATAGTTTGCCACAAGTTGCAGCATTGAAAACAATAGAAATAATGGAGAGAGACGACGTTTTAGGGAGTATTCGTAAAAATGGTGAAATATTTGCTAAAAATATTAAGCAAGTAATAGAAGATAGTAAAGTCCCATGTACATTTTCAGGAGGACCTTGGATGCCATATATCACATTTGATTCTGATCCTAATTACTTATATCGGAAACTAAGAGAGGAATTTTATAGACAACTGATTAGAAGAAACATTTTTCTACAACCTTATCATCATGGATATATCTGTTATAGGCATACAGTGGAAGATTTGAATAACGCAGCAAACATGATTGGTGAGTCTCTAAAAGAGTGTAGAAAGTTTATGTAAAATATAATTTTTATATATCATTTGATATACTTTAAAAAAAATAAAAGTTATTTCTTTCTATTTAGAACGAATATTTTAAATCTTTTTTCAGAATACCACCATATAGCTCCACAAGATATACAAATTATCCAATTTATTATCATTTCACCTGAAAAATAATTACTAAAAAAGAATACTTATCAATTTATATAATAGCATGATTTTATTCTAATCTTTTTATGTAATTTAAAATTTGTATCATATATATTGAAGAGGACTAAAGTACGAATGCAAAAATTAATAATAACTGCGGCAATATGTGGAGCAGAAGTTTCAAAAGAACAAAATCCTAATATTCCTTATACTATTAAAGAGATAGGAAATGAAGCAGAATTAGCATATATAGCTGGTGCTAGTATCATTCATTTACACGTTAGGAAAGATGATGGAAAACCTACACAATCCATAAAAAGATTTAAAGAATGCATTGAAGAGATTAAGAAGCGATGTCCAGATGTAATAATAATGCCTTCAACTGGAGGTGCTGTTGGCATGACTAATGAAGAAAGATTACAACCAATATATCTAAAACCGGCACCTCTTCTTGCTAGCTTAGATTGTGGTACAATGAATTTCGGAAATGATGAAATATTCGTCAATACTGAAACTTCCATTAATTACTTTGCTAAAGAAATGAATAATCTTGGTATAAAACCTGAATTGGAGTGTTTTGATAAAAGTCATATCGATATGGCTCTCCGACATTACGAAAAAGGTATCATAAAAAGTCCAATGCATTTTAATTTAGTTTTTGGAGTGAATGGTGGAATTACGGCTACACCAAGAGATATAGTTTTTTTAATTGAAAGTTTACCTAAAGATTCTACTTATACCGTAACTGGCGTAGGAAGATATGAGTTTTCTGTTGCTACAATGGGAATAATATATGGAGGACACGTTAGAGTTGGTTTAGAAGACAACTTATTCCTCTCTAAAGGAAAATTAGCAGAATCTAACGGTCAACTAGTTGAAAAAGTAGTAAGGATTGCTTCTGAATTAGGTCGAGAAATAGCATCTCCAATTGAAGCAAGAAAAATTTTGAAATTATAATTATGAGAAAATTAAAATGTATGATAAATTTGCTGAAATTTATGATTTGATATATTCTTTTTTAGATTATGATAAATCTGTTGGTATGCTTAAAAATTTAATTGAAAATCATAAATTATCTAGTGGAAATAAGCTATTAGATATAGGATGTGGTACTGGCAAGCATATAAACTTTTTTAAAAACGACTTTTCTTGCACAGGCGTCGATATTAGTAAAAAAATGCTTGATCATGCTAAAGAAAAAATTAGTGACGTTCGATTTATTCAAGCTGATATGATAAATATGGATTTAAAAGAAAAATTTGATATTATCACTTGTCTTTTCAGTTCTATCGGATATGTGAAAACTCTTGAAAATCTTAGAAAAACAATAATAACATTTGCTAATCATTTAAAGCAAGGTGGAATTGTAATCATTGAACCCTGGTTAACACCATCAATTTTTACTCCCGGATTGCCAAGTATGGAAACATATGAAGATGATAATATCAAAATTGCTCGATTAAACGTTTCCAAAGTGGAAGGAATTATATCCTCCTTTGTTATGCATTTCTTAATAGCCAAAAGAAACCAGGATGTAACCTACTTTAAAGAAACTCATGAATTAGGTCTATTTGAAACCGAGCAGACTAAGAATTTTATGAAAGAAGCGGGATTAGAGACTATATATTTAGAAGAAGGATTAGAAGTGCAGCGTGGGTTATTTATTGGTATTAAAGAATAATTTTTTTTATTTTTTATGACAAGAAAAATTAAATCTTTAAATATTTGAACATCAATTCTTTAATTCATGACAGATACAAATAAATATAGTTTAATAGTAGTCGGAGGTGGCATAACCGGCTTAAGTAGTGGTCTAACTTGGGCCAAATACCATGATGTTAAAAAGGAACCAGTATTAATAATAGAAAAAGAACCAAAGACTGGTGGGTATGTCACATCCTATGAACGACAAGGATATACCTTCGATACATGTCAAATGATTCCCAATATTACGGATTTATTACATTTTTTTGACATTGATATTGAGCTTAAGGAGTATAAAGGGTACTATACGAGGATTTTCTTAGTTGATATTAAAACAAATAATGTGAGGACTATTGATTTACCTTCTGGATTTCAAGAATTTAAAAAAGAATTAATGGAAAAATATCCTAATAATGCTACTGAAATCGAAAATTTATTAGATTATTCAAGAGCCTTATATTTGGAGTTATTTAAACTTAAACTAGAACCAACGATTATTGAAATCTTAAAAATGTTAGTAACATGCCCAAAGATCGTAAAAAACTCCAGAAAAACATTTAAAGAATACTTTGAACAGTTTAATATCACAGAACCAGATGTTATTGAGATATTTACAGTTTTTGCTGAATTTAGTGGATTACCTGCTAATAGGGTCTCAGCACCGGTACCAATTTCAGCAATGAACTCACTACTTGATGGTGCATTTCGACCTAAGGGAGGATTCATCGAGTTCCCCAAGAAATTTGAAGAAAAATATCTTAGTTTAGGAGGAGAGCTACTGCTCAACACAAAAGTAAGCAAGATATTAGTAGAAAACGGAGAAGTGAGGGGGATTGAACTTGAGGACGGAAGAAAAATATATTCGGATTATGTTGTTACTACTGTAGATCCATTAGTAGCAATGAAAAAAATGGTGGGTTTAGATATCATACGTGATTTGGATAAAAAGTATGCTGATAAAATCGAAAGTGTGAGAATGTCAACATCATCAATGAATGTAAGCATCGGACTTGACGATGAAATCGATTTGGGTGGGTTAGGTTTAGATTGTGGCTATTGTGTCATTTCTTCTGGAGGAGATATTTACGATAGACTATTTGATGATATGGAAAATGGAAAAATAGGATATACAGATGAAGAATTTCGACTTGGTGTCATATGTCCTTCGCTAACAACTGGTGGAAAGCCTAATATTGTCTTGAGGATTGTTCCTATGGGTATTGATGATTGGGTAGAATTACGAGAAAAAGATCCTCAAAAATATAATGAAAAGAAACAAAAATGGGCAGATTTCTTTATAGACAAAACTGAAAAATATCTAATTCCTGAACTAAGGAAACATATAAAGGTTGTTGATATTTCGACTCCAGCGACTTATGCACGATATTCCGGATCTCCTTCAGGTGCGATTTATGATATGGCACCTTATCCCGATAATTTTGGTAGAACAAGACTCAAGATGAAAACTCCCGTAAAGGGACTTTATCAACCAAAATTCATCCATAGCGTTTTTGCCACGTTGCTTGCCGGAATGCAAGCAAATGATATGATTCTTGACAGAAAAATTATGGATGGGAACGCAAGATATAAAAAAAATTGAATTTAAACTTATACTAAAACTAATTATTTTCTTATCATAATATTATGATTACCTAAAAAATCTTTTAAATCCTGAATTTTCATGCGATTGTAATGAAATAATGAAGCCGCTAACACAGCTTCTGCTCCATTATTAATTGCATCTATAAAATGCTCTTTAGTTCCAGCTCCCCCTGAAGCGATCACAGGTACAGACACAATATTCGTAATTGCTCGGATTAACTCAATATCATATCCTATGTTAGTCCCATCTCTATCAATGCTTGTAACTAAAAGTTCTCCCGCCCCTTTTTCCACTACAATTTTTACCCATTCTAAAACGTCGATGCCAGTAGGTTTTGAACCGCTATGTGAATAAACTTCCCATGATTCACCTTTTTTTTTTGCATCGATAGCAACAACAATGCATTGAGACCCAAATTTTTTTGCTCCTTTCGTAATTAAATCTGGGTTTTTTATAGCCGCGGAATTTATGCTCACTTTTTCGGCTCCAGCTTTGATAATTGCAGTCATATCCTCAATAGTTTTTATTCCACCACCAACTGTTAATGGAATATATACTTCTTCAGCAACAGAATGGATTGTACTGAGCATACTTTTTCGTCCTTCTAGTGTAGCTGAAATATCTAGAAAAACTAATTCGTCTGCTCCTTCATCATTGTAAAATTTAGCCAATTCTACAGGATCTCCACTATCTTGCAGATTATTGAATTGTACTCCTTTTACGACTCGCCCATCTTTAACATCGAGACAGGGGATCACTCGTTTTGTTAAATTAGTTGGATTATAATTAACTATGAGATTTTGCAGACTTTTAGAACTTATATTGTTGCTGTATAATGCTTTCCCAATTATTACTCCATCTGTGTATTGCAAAACCTTATGAACATCACTTTCATTTATAATCCCTCCTGATGCTATGATTTTTGTATTATCTTGCTTAATACTTGATATCTTCTTGTATGAAGCAATATTGACACCACTCAAGGTACCATCTCGAGAGATGTCGGTTATTATGAAATGCGAAACTCCTTGATCCTCTAGCTTTAAAAAGTAGGAATCTAAACTTCTATTGCTTTCTTCAGTCCACCCTTTAATCTTTAAGTGCCCTTTAAGAAAATCTAAAGCCACAATCATTTGGTCTCTGTAATTTAGAATAAATTTATTTAAAAGAGTTGGATTCTCCACAGCAAGGGTTCCAATAATAAATTTATAAAGCCCCCAATCAAGAAGTTTGTCAATAGTATCTATGGTTCTAATTCCCCCTCCTAATTCTATTTTTGATCCCCAATTATTAGCTTCATCAATAAGAGATTTAATGACTTTAAAATTGTCATTTCCTTTGAAATTTCTAGGTCTAACTCCATTTAAATTTACAACATGAACTAGATCAACTCCTAGAGAAAGAAAACTCTTTAGAAGCTCAACCGGGTTTCTATGATATATTTTAATTTTGTTAAAATCACCTTGGTATAACCGAACAGCATTTCCATTATACAGATCAATAGCAGGAATTATCTTTTTCACTTTCTAACTCCCTCTAAGCATTGAAATAAAATATTTAATTATATTATCACCAACATTTTTGCTTTTTTCTGGATGGAATTGTACACCAATTATTTGATCTTTAACTATAATTGCAGGAATAGATTTTCCATGGTTAAAGTATGTGATACATACTTTTTTCTCGTTTGGTAAGCAATAGTAAGAGTGATTGAAGTATGCATAACCTAAAAAATAGGGCTCTGAAGTTGGAATTAATCTATTCCAACCAGTATGAGGAATTTTTATCGTTTCATTACTATTAAGTTTAATTACGACCCCAGGAATTACATCTAATCCACGTATACCAAAAGATTCTTCTGATCTTGAGAAAAATAACTGCATACCCAAACAGATTCCCATAGTTGGAACATGTTTGAAAATTTTTCTTAAAGCATCGATTAGATTGTATCGTGCGAGTTCCTTTATCGCATCTCCAAAAGATCCTACACCTGGAAGAATTAATCCATGTGCTTGCTCTATTAAATTTATGTCATTCGAAATCCTCACATCAGAGTAAAATCTCTCAAAGCTTTTTTGAATCGACCTAAGATTCCCACTTCCATAATCTATTATAATAATCATATGAATCCCTCTATAGATATCCTTTACTTGAAGGAAGAGTTTGTTCACGTTTTGGATCGAATCTCGAGGCATAATCTAGAGCCTTCCCAAGAGCTTTAAATATCGCTTCTGTTATGTGGTGATTGTTATCACCATATAGCGACCTTACATGAAGCGTTATTTTAGCATTTATCGAAAATGAATATAGAAAATGCTCTATTAAGTCTACTGGAATTAAATTTTCCTCTTTAGAGCCTAAAAATTGATTTTTCCAGTTGATTTCTTTTCGAAAAAATGGTCTTGAAGAAATATCCACTGCAACAAAAGCAAGGCACTCATCCATCGGAAAAAAAGAATGTGCTACCCGAGTAATCCCTTTTTTATAATCTAAGGTTTTTTTAAAAGCTTTTCCCAAAACAATTGCAGTATCTTCAATTATATGATGATTATCTATTGGGAGATCACCTTCTGCATTAATATTTAGATTAAAACATCCATGGACAGCAATCTGAGTGAGAAGATGATCAAATAAAGCTATCGAAGTACTAATTTTAGATTCTCCTACACCATCGAGATTTAAATCCACTTTAATATTGGTTTCCTTAGTCTTCCTTTCTAAATGTGTTTTTCTTTCCAATTTAATTCACCTCAAAGTATAAATTTAAAATTTTTATTACATTTTTCATTTGTAACCTTTTACCTATTGAAATTCTTAGACAGTTTGAGAGTTCTGAATCGAATTTCCTCACTTTTATTTGGTTTTTTAGGAAAAATTGATACACTGATTGTGATCTCTCTTTTGATTGAAATCTCAATAAAGTAAAGTTTGCTTCACTTGGATGGTAATAAAATCCTTTACATTTCTCTCTTAATTTGGTGAGATCACTGTAAAATTCTTCTCGAATTTGTTTAATTTTATTAACATTGGCACTAACCTTATCGTAGTTATTCAATAATACCAAACCTATTTGTAAAGCCATATTGTTAACATTAAATGGGCTTTTCACCTTCATTAGTATCTTTATTATTGAAGGATTTGCAATAATGTATCCTAATCTTAACCCAGCGAGCGAAAAGGATTTGCTAAATGATCGTGATATAATTAAATTTTGATAATTTTTTACCAAACCTATTAAACTGGGTTTATAACTGAAGTCAATGTAAGCTTCATCAATAATGATTAACTTTTCCAGTTCCAGAAGCTTCTCAATGAATTCAATATCGATAACCATTCCGTCAGGATTATTTGGTCTTGCCAGAATGATTATGTCTGACATTTTAGCTTTCTTAATAAAAATTTCTGGATCTAAGTTAAATTTTGCCAGTCCAGATGCTTCATTTACCGAGAGTTTTAAAGGTACACTTACGTATTTCGCATTATTTATGCTTGCATAAAATTTATACATTGAAAATGTAGGACATATACTCAATATCATTGTTTTAGATGTTGCAAATGTTCGAATTACAAGATCTAGCAACTCATCAGAACCCGATCCAGCAATTAAAAATGATGTCGGAACCTCAAGAATCAGCGACAATCTGTTTAATATTTCATTAGAATTAGGATCTGGATAGTTTTTTAGGACATCTAAAGAGATTAAAGAGGATAAATCTTCTAAAGGAGGTGAAAAAGGATTTTCATTTTTATCTAGGTATATGAATTTACTTCCTCCTTGGTTCTGTTCTTCTAGATATAATGAAGCATCCATTGAGCCCAAATATTTTTGAATTGCTTTTGATGGTTTGATAATAAAATTTTTTCTCTTCATTTTAAATCACTCTCCTTCTTATAGTTGCAGAGTTTGCATGTCCTGTCAAATCCTCATTACTTGCCATAATCTCAGCAAATTTGGATAAGTCTAGAACAGTTTTTCTATTCAAGTTTACAAAACTAATCCTTTTAACAAAATCATACACTGATAAGGCTGAAGAAAATCGAGCTGTTCCATTTGTAGGCATCACATGACTAGGACCTGCAATATAATCTCCTAATACTTCAAAAGAATTTTCACCAATGAATACCCCTCCAGCATTTTCAATTAAATCAATATATTCTAAAGGTTCTTTGAGCATTAAGGATAGATGTTCAGGACCAAACTCATTTGAAATATTAAATGATTCTTCAATTGAATTTGTTAGAATAATACCACCTTTATTATTTATTGATTCTCTTATGATAGATTTTCTCTCAAGGTTTTCAATTTGAGTTTTTAACTCCTTTTTGACAGCAAAAATTATACTTTTTGCATGTGTTACTAAAATTGGTATCGCTAAAACGTCATGTTCAGCTTGTGCTAAAAGATCTGACGCAATTAATGATGGATTTGCAGTATCATCGGCAATAATTAACGCCTCAGTTGGACCATATATACCATCAATTCCAACATATCCATAAACTTCTTTTTTAGCTAAATTCACATAAATATTCCCAGGTCCTACAATTTTATCTACTTTTGGGATTTGATCAGTACCAAATGCCATGGCAGCAATTGCTTGAGCACCCCCCATTTTAAACACACGAAAATTTACACCCAAGGAATCTATTATTCCGAAGGTTGCAAGAATAATTTTTGATAAAGTTCCATCTTGATTAGGAGGAGTGGCAAAAATTAGGTTTTTAGTCCCCGCCACTATAGCAGGAATTGCAGTCATTAATATAGATGAGAATAAAGGACTTGTGCCTCCCGGAATATAAATACCAACTGTTCCAATAGGTCTTATTATTTGACCTAGCTGTCCTCCAAGATCATTATTTTCCCAAGGAGAATTTGGCTGAGATTTGTGATATTTATAGATTCTATCGCAAGCGAGTTCGAGAGATTGTCTTAACTCTTGAGTGATGTTGTTTAGATATTCTGTATAGTTTAAATTCAGAACCTCAAATTGATCAATTTTTACTTTGTCAAATTTTTCAGTCCACTCTCTAAGAGCTATATCTCCTCGTTCCTTCACATCGTTTACTATTCTTCTTACATTTTCTTCTGGCAATTCTTGTTTAATTCCTCTTTTAAGTATACTGGTTCTTGCTTCTTCTATTGAATAAATCTTAATCATAATTCTTCCCCAAATTTTTTAATAATTTTATATATCTGATTGGTTCTTCCTCAAAAATATAGAGTGTTGGTGCGACAACCACTCCACTTCCACCAATCTCACGTAAATTTCTAATAGCTATTTGTAATCTTTCTTTCTCAACAATAACGTGAACAGCATGCATCTTTTCTCCAGATTTTGTGAAAACAGGAGAAATTGTAGGTCCTTGAAGACCCTCAAGTCCATCTTTCAAGAAGATCGCATTAGCTATTTCTTCTTGACTTTCCCCTCTCATGTTCACAAATACAGAAACAAAATTCTGTGCTCTGAGAGTTGCTTCAAAATACTCTATTAATCCTCTAGCGATCTTTAAGGTGGGATCATTTTTTAATGCTGATCGGTTCCCAATGAGTACAGCCTCGGATTTTAATATTTGACCGCCATCTATTGTCTTTAGACGATTATCCTTTAATGTTTGACCTGTAGAAACTAAATCAACTATTATATCGCTATAATCTAACTCAGGATAAACTTCAAGAGAACCATTTCCTTTAACTAATTCACAAGAAATCCCTTTCAAGTTAAGGTATTGTTCAGTAAGTTTTGGAAATTTTGTTGCTACTTTTAAATTTTCCTTGTTTTGTTTAATTTCTTCAATTGATTTCTCGTCCCAATCTTCAGGAACTGCAATTTCAATACTACATTTTCCAAAATTTAACGCTTCATGTATAACTACTAATTCCTTATTCTCGTCAGGTAAATATTCAAGGACTAAATCATAACCAACTATTCCAAGCTCTAAAGAACCGTTAAGCACGCCTCTGACAATATCTACTTGTCGTTGATACACTAATTGGAGATCAATGGGTCCATTTATAGAGCCAATATATTGTCTGTTATTCCTTTGTATGTTAAAACCACATTCCTTCAAGAAATCTTGAGTCTCTTTTTCCATTCTTCCTTTTGAAGGTATAGCTAATCTCACTTGCCGTGATTTATAATAAAACTCTGTTTTTTTCATTTATTCCGCCTCCTTAATTCATTTAAAATTTCACGAGGTATAATTTTTTTTGTTGCCATTAAAACTAGGATAAAATATGTTATGTCAGAAATCTCCCAGATAAGATTGTCTCTATCAGTAAAATTTATCACTTCTAAACTTTCTTCCTTGATTTTTGAAAGTAGTAATTTATTGTCTTCAGCTAGCTTCTTAGTATAAGAATCTGATACTGTAGAATTCTCTATTCTATTGTTGATTATATCATAGAGAACATTTAATGAAAATTCTCTATCAGCAAAACAAGAATATGTTCCTGTATGGCAAGCGTATCCCGTTTGTTCAACTTTAAACAAGAGAGCATCCTTATCACAGTCAAAAAGAATTCTTTTTACTTCTTGAAAATTTCCAGATTCCTCTCCCTTTATCCATAGTTTGTTTCTTGATCTACTGAAATAGGTTGCCTTCCGAGTTTTTATTGTTTCTTTTAATGATTCTTTAGAAGAGTATGCAAGCATTAACACGGTATTGCTCTGATCTTGTACTATTGTTGGAATTAACCCATGCTCTTTATCAAAATCGAGAATATTTAGCAAACTATCGTCTATTAATGAATAATTCATTTTTGAATTAAAATAGATGATTTCATAGCGGTTAGGTGATGATTGAATAATGGTTTTATAACCTCTTTTATATAGCAGTTTTTTCATCTCATTCTGACCATCAACTATTTCAAATATTAAATCTAGATTCTGAGAAATTTCCTTCAAATTATTATCATTCATGTTCAGTCTATCGAAATCTTGCTTATTGACTTTTAGGACTAAAGTTAAAAAAACATCCCAATTCCTTTTTAAAAATACTTCTTTAATAAACTGGGTAATTCCTCCCAGCAATTCTATATCCTTTATTTCCACTTTTAATATTAACATAATATACCCCCAAAACTGAATTAGATTTCAGTTCGATTCAATTCCAATGAATAATCGAGTAAATTTACTACCTTAATTCATCGGAATTATTTATGATGTTGATGATGATGTAGATGCGAAAAAAATAAAGGAAAATTCTGTACATCATCCGATCTAATAACAAAAGTGTCATTTGATCCATCAACAAAGACTAAACTCAATAGATAAATACCTTTCATTTTTATAAACACCATATCGATTCCCTATTGAGTTTTAATTCTAGAGTTAGCTAATATTGCTAAGACATTTTCTAATAACTATTCTATGCACCGTCAACTAAAAAAGTTAACTATTTTCTAAGCTTACTGATTATAGGAAAAAACATGAAGAAAAATTAAACCTATAAATATTGGGACATTAAATGTTTAAATCATGACTGATTTGAATAATTATAGTTTAATAGTAATCGGTGGAGGTATAACTGGTTTAATTAATGCCCTAAAATGGACATTAAACCATGATAGCGATTGATACTTCTTCTGTTCCAGTACCAGGGATTCCATAACGCTCATAATCATCATTTGAATTTATGAATTATCCATATGTATTGTTTTCTTATTCCTATTTTTGAATGGTAGAAAAAATTCTTATTAAAGTTAATATTGTAAATATCACATCAAACTATTTTGGAGATATAATCATGAAAAAGGGTACATTATACGGAACTCATAGAGTAATTGATCCTAAAGGTTCTTTACCTCAACCAGCTTTAAAAATTTCTAATGATATGGAACTTTATGATAATGAGATTTTAATTGATGTAGATTATTTAAATATTGATTCAGCAAGTTTTACACAATTAAAGCAAGAAGCTCAAGGAGATCTTGAGAAAGTAAAAAATAAGATCATTGAAATAGTGAATCAACGAGGAAAAATGCAAAATCCTGTCACTGGTTCAGGAGGCATGCTTATTGGGCGTGTTGAAGAAATTGGATCGAAAATATCCAGCAATATAGATTTAAAGGTTGGTGATAGGATTGCTACCTTGGTTTCTCTTTCATTAACTCCCTTAAATATCAAAAAAATAATAAAAATTGACTCTGATATTGATCGTGTTGAAATAGATGGAAAAGCAATTCTTTTTGAAAGTGGAATCTATGCCAAACTTCCTGAAGATATGGAAGATACTCTCGCTTTGGCAGCTCTTGATGTAGCAGGAGCACCGGCTCAAGTAAAGAAATTAGTAAATCTTGGGAATAGTGTTTTGATTTTAGGTGCAACTGGAAAATCTGGATTAATGTGCTCTTGCATGGCAAAACAAATGGTTGGCTCTAAAGGAATAGTAATCGGTCAAGCTAGAAATGAAAATAGAGGACAATTTCTCAAAAATACAGGTTTTTGCGATAAGGTTATTATCGCAGATGTACAAAATCCAGTCAATATCTTAGAGGAAGCTTTGAAAGCAAATGGTGGAAAAGAAGTTGACATTTCTATTAATTGTTTATCCATTCCTAATGTTGAAATGTCATGTATTTTGCCTGTTAAAGACGGTGGAACTGTGTATTTCTTCTCGATGGCCACGAGTTTTACAAAAGCAGCTTTAGGAGCTGAAGGTGTAGGTAAAGATGTAACGATGATTATTGGTAATGGATATACTAAGAACCATGCTCAAATTACTCTTGATCTTTTAAGAGAATCAAAAAAGTTAAGAGAAATCTTTAATGAAAAATACGCGTAGTGATCAAATTAAGTTTTCGCTCTTTTTAAAGGCTTGATATACAAACCTTGGTATTATACATCCCAAGAGAAATTTATATAATAATAGGATTTTGCACTTTTAATGGGGTTTTTCTCCCACAGACTCCTAAAGCTTAACAAATAAGGATACTTAAATTAAAATAGATACAATAATTAGTAATCATCATGAGAGTAAATAGACGAAAAGAATTATTTGGGCATATCTCGGATGAGGATTGGAACAATTGGAGATGGCAATTTAGTAATAGGATAACCACTCTTGAAGAAGTAAAAGAGCTTGTCCCATTGATGAAAGAAGAGGATGATCCAAAAATCTTGGAAAAAATGAGAATGGCAATCACCCCTTATTATTTATCATTAATAGATCCTCACGATCCTTATGACCCAATACGCAAACAAGCAATTCCAACTATTCATGAACTCCATAGATCACTTGGTGATTTAGAAGATCCCCTTCACGAAGAAGTTGACTCCCCAGTGCCTGGGTTAACCCATCGCTATCCTGATAGAGTTCTGTTCCTCGTTACAGAGAACTGTAGCATGTATTGTCGACATTGTACTAGACGAAGATTTGCGGGACATCACGATAAAGCCCCTCCAAAGGACCAAATTGAAAAATGCATTGATTACATTAAAGAAACACCTTCTATAAGGGATATTCTTTTATCTGGAGGTGATGCAATGCTAATTTCAGACAAATTATTAGAAGAAATTATAATTAGCTTGAAGGAAATTCCTCATGTTGAGATTATAAGAATAGGTTCAAGATGTCCTGTAGTCATGCCCCAAAGGATTACTCCTGACTTATGTGAAATGTTAAAACAATATCACCCTATTTGGTTCAATACTCATTTTAACCATCCAAATGAAATTACAGAAGATTCCAAAAGAGCTTGTGAAATGTTAGCTGATGTGGGTATCCCTCTTGGAAATCAATCAGTACTCTTGCGAGGTGTTAATGATTGTATCCACGTAATGAAGAAATTGGTTCAAGATTTAGTCAAAATAAGAGTAAGACCTTATTATATATATCAGTGTGATTTATCTGTTGGACTCGGACATTTTCGTACGAGTGTTGCTCAAGGCATTGAAATCATTGAGGGTCTTCGAGGACATACTTCTGGGCTTTGCGTTCCCACATTCGTTGTGGATGCTCCAGGAGGAGGAGGTAAAATACCTGTCATGCCTGATTATACAATCTCTCAAGGAAATAGTAGGGTTGTCCTAAGGAACTTTGAAGGTGTTATTACTACCTATGAAGAACCTAAAGATTATGTACCAATTTGTCATTGCGAAAATTGCGAAAAACAAATTGGTGTTTCTGCATTATTGAGTGGCGAAAAAATAACAATTGAACCTGAAGATTTGGAGAGAAATATTAGAAAAAGAAAATTATCCAAATAAGTAATCATCGAATTATTTTCCGATCTCCTTATAATTCAATACAAATTCCTGGTTAATTTCCTTAATTGAACTTAATTTATTAATTTTCAAATATCTCTCTTGATTTGTAACAACTGAGCCTATAATTTCATTCTCATATTTTGTTGGTCCTTTTTCATTTATTCTCTCAGTAATAAATGAGATATGATCATTGAGTCTATTATCAATATATTTATTTCCGAGAGATACAACACCAAGAAACCGTTCTCTAATGATCTCTTTGAGATTCTCATCAATTTCATATCCAATACTATTTCTCTCAGAAACCATCGCTGCTATTGAACTCGTTCCAGTTCCAAGAAAAGGGTCTAAAATTGTGTCATTTTTAACTGAAAACATGTTTATTAATCTAACCGCTAGATCGAATGGGTAAGCAGCACTTCTTTTTCGTGTTTCTTTATTATTTAGATCTTGTGAAATTCCTTTAAAATCCCATACATCTGAAAACCATGAATTTCTTTCTTCCCAAAAATATGCGCTTTCTCTTCTGTTTTTCAAGAGAGCTTTTGTATTAAATTCTCTTTTTTCTCCTTTCCGAAATATCAAGATATGCTCATGTTCTAAAGTTATATATGCTCCAGGCGGAAACATCCCTGATCCCATGAATTTATTTGGTGCATTAGTTTGTTTTCTCCATAATACTTCAGGTAGCATTTGAAATCCAAGTTTTTGAAATGCATTGATGATTCTTGAATGAGAAGGAAAAAGTTGGAAGTTATTATTAATTGTCCGAGTAGCATCTCCGATATTGATACATACAATTCCACCAAGTATTAAAATTCTATATAGTTCTTTCCATACTTTATCAAGTTCCTCATGCATTTTTTCAAAAGCTAGTAAGCCATCTCCAGCTTCCAATGCTATTTTAATTTCTTTATTTTGTAAGGAAAAAATTTCATCCCACATTTCTATCATTGGATATGGGGGTGAAGTAACAACTAATGCAATGGAATTGTCCTGAACCTCTTCCATTTCTTGTGCTTTTTTATAAAAAACTCTATGGTATGTTGACATGCATCTGTATTTAAAGAATTATTATTCTAAAGAGGAATGTAAGGAAAAAAAAGTTAAGTATAATATTCAT
The DNA here is from genome assembly GCA_964493715.1 of uncultured archaeon. Classification (GTDB taxonomy): domain Archaea; phylum Asgardarchaeota; class Lokiarchaeia; order Sigyniarchaeales; family SOKP01; genus SOKP01. Next base: position 931 of record CAZBPC010000066.1, on the reverse strand, counting down.
CTTAATTATTTACGAAAGAAGAGGCCTAAAAATAGGTAGTTTTTTCGGTTTTAGCTTTTCATCGGGTTATTGGGGTTATTCTTATGTATGGCCTATTATAGCAATAATTCTTGGGATCCTTGTAATTCTAATGGTTGTACAACCAGGTAAACCTCTTCCTTTTACACTAATAGTTTTATTGATAATGGGTATTCTAATACTAATTTTTGGAAGTTGGCTCGGTGGAGTTTTAGTCTTAATTGCAGGAATTTTAGGTTATCTTAAATAATATTTCAGCTATAAAAATTTCTTTTTTTTTTTAATTTCTTCAATACATATAGAACAATATTTAACTTATTCCTTCATTCTTTGCCCAACTGGCTTACCTGGACTAGAAAACGTTATAGGAATTTCTATTATTATAATAGAACATATTAGAGTATCTTAGATTCTCCCTAATTTAGAAATTAAAAAAATTTTAAAATATTTATTAATGAAAGCTCGATATAATTAAAGAAAAAAATTTAAAATTTAAAATTAAGGTTACGATCTCTAGAATAAGAAAAATGGTATTCCAAAGAAATAACCAAGAAGCCAAAAGACAATAACATACAATATCACGGCTACAACTGTGACTATTATTGCTGTACCAAAACCAGTATGATGTATTACGCTTATAAGTACCCATATTATGACTAGAGCAATTATTATTCCTATCCATCCACCTACAAAGTAATCTAAAAGGAAAAACACTAAAGTAATCAAGAAAGCAGTTAAAAATACTCGACCAAATTGAGTGTTATTTGAATTTTTAACAAAGTTCAATGCAACCTTAAGAAAAATAGCCATTACAACGAGGATAATTATGTATATTACGACTTGCAATAAAATCGGATCCATACTCATGTTTATATTCACTCTTTAATTAATTTTTGAATTGTAAATTTGAATT
>CAZBPC010000065.1:0-19689 GCA_964493715.1 uncultured archaeon | reverse complement strand
ATGCTCAATCAATAGGAATGACAATACTCTCGTGGCTAGCACACTTAGCATGGCTTTTAGTTCGCGCTGCGATTCTAGTTTTAACATATGTATTACTCGCATTAGCTATTGTATCAATTACGGTTTCTTTCTTAACGATGATCCCTTTCTTTTTGATATTAACCTTATGCCTTGGAGGCACTCTGAATTCTGGATTATTCTTCATCGATGCTAACTTTTTTACTCATTCACTTAAAATGGAAAATAAGATTATCTGGAAATACGAAAGTTATTTTGATTTAACCTTACCATATGTAGAAGATACAATATTATTAAATAACACATTGATTCAGAGAAAGGAATCCCCAATTCTTCTAGGATCTGAAGAGGATGATGCAGAGATAGAACAAGATTTAATCAATGGGTTTGGTTCTAATTCAACTCAGCATACTTTTGATACAGAAAGTTTTGAAACAATGGGTTATATGTCGTATCTTTTCATCACTGGTATACCAGCAGTTTTACTCAGTGCCTCGGGATATATATTTAGAACAGATAGTTCAAAAGCTTGGATTGCTTTCCTTTTAGTGATTGCTGGTATTGCATCAGGTGCTGCATTTAGTATTAATGCTATTAGTACCTTAATTCCTTTAATCAACGGTGGAGCAAAAGACTTCAATTATTTATTTGCGAAATTCTCAGATCCTTCTTCAGCTTATTTGGCGCTTGGTATCATATTATGCCTATCTGGATTATTATTTTCACTCGCTGCAACAAAGGGGGCATTTAAATTCACTCAAATCAAAATAGGTTTGAGTAAAATACCATTATTGGTGATATTTGAAGTAATTCTTTGTATCATACTTGCCATAATTTCTGTATGGGTATCTGATGAAGTTATTAAAAAAATTGCTACTACAATAGATATTCTTATTGGAGCGATGATGCCTATAGTAGTACTAATGACATATTTCCTTTATGGAAAACCCCAAGTTGAAAATACAGGTGGAAAAACTAAAACTCCTTCTATAATAAAATATATATTATATGCTTATAGTGGGATGTGCTTTGCATTTGGTATTTTCACATTGATAACATATATACAATATTTGGTTACTGGACAAATAAAAATATTTTAAATACCTAAATATTTATTTTTTTTTAACAATTAATTATAAAAAGTGGGAAGAATCGAATTATGAAATTTGATAATGTATTATGGAAAGGTAAGAACCATGCACCAATTATAGACAGTATTTCCTTATTCTTAATTGCTACATTGCTTATAATTGGATTTAATAGTGTTTTTGGGAAATCGATACTTGTTCCTGGAGCTTCTCTATTTATTGTCGTGATTTATGTTTTCAATATATTATTTCTATTGATTGTGCATTATTTTCTCTATAGGATTTTGTTGAAAGACAAGTTTAAATGGAGGTATTTTGTATCTTTAAATAATGTAATGATAAGCATCCATAATAATTCTAATACACTTATAAAAAGCAGTGTTCCAAATAACACTGAAGATTCAATAATTAAAAAAATCGAAGTAAAAGCCATTCAAAAAGTCGTTATAAGGAGAACGATTTATGGATTCGAATTTCGATTTCATGATAAAACAAGCGAAATCATTAAATTTGAAGGTGTTAAAGAATATCTATCGCTGATCAAAGTCTTGAAAGGATTACTGGGTTTCAACTTAATAACAAACAAAAATGAGGTAATTTTTCAACGAGTCAATTAGATCTGATTTATGGAATAGTAATATTTTGCATAGTTACAATGATAATATTAAATTATGCTTATCGGTATATTAAGATGAAAATGACCAACAAAGACTGGACGAGAAAAGTAGAAGAGGAATTTAAGTAAAACTAATTACTCATAGAAGGGTAATCCATAATCTACTATAAAAATTAGGGTAGATCTTGGATTAATTATTATTAAAACTCCTATATTAGTAATGATTTTTAAGAATTCATATTAATTTGTCTATCTTTCAGTAATGAAATATCCAAAATATTTTTAATTTTAATTATAATGTTTATCCCTATTAAATAATGGGCAAAATTATGAATAGAATCAATTAGTTTAATCTCATTAATTTTTGCAATTGGAGCGACATTCTTTTAAGTATTAATTTAATATATTCTATTAGCGAGGTACAAAATTGACAATCCTTTTGACTTAACGAAAATTATGTTTGCAGAAATATTAGAAAAGGATGAAGAAATTCTTTGGCAATCCAGCATAAGTTTACAGCCACAAAAATTCCTCTTCTTTATATCATTAATCATCTTAATTTTTGGTGTTATTATAGATGTATTAATCTTTCAATATTTACCAATTCCTAATACATACATCGGATTTCTTCTTGCGATTACCTTGGACTTAATTTTTATCATTTTTCCGGGCGTATCCGGGTCTGGAATATTCTTAGCGTTATCTAACTTATTCGAGCAATCTCACACCTCCTATCTTGTGACCAATGAAAAAATAATTAAAAAAATAGATGGGAACGAATATAATGAATATTATTCATTGAATTATACTGATATTAAATATGTTGACGTTCGACCAGTATTGTTGTCTTTTAAAAAAAATGTAAATGTTGAAATTATTCCAGATTTTAAACGTGTGGGACACTTGGATTGGACAGGTCATTATTTCAAGAAATCAGATATTAAAGTTCTTCGGCGTCTCGACCTAGCGATCAACAGTTTTCAATTATGCCATATTTCTGATCATGAGGATCTCTTTAAGATGCTTAGGCAAAATCATATTGAGATAACGTATAGAAAATTTTTATCTAAAAATCATAATGTGAGGAGTAAAAATTGAAAAGCAAGAATTATAAAAAAATATTGAATCAAATCATCGAAAACGATGAAACAATATTTTGGAAACTACAGGAGGCAAAGTATAGATCTCATCATATAATAGAAGGGATTGTGATATTTATTTTTATTTTATTTGTGGTCTTTTTTGTTATGGTGGATCCCCATCTTTACTTTATGTCAATCGTTGGTTTTATTACTCAAATTATAATGTTAGCTTTGCTTATCGTTGATCTAAGAGAATATTCAAGAGTAAGGCGAAATGATTTACTCAAGTTCGTTTCAAATAAGAGAATCGGTATAATCAAAATCATTCAAGATAAAAACAATGAACCAAACTATGTTATCGAGCAAAATAAAATAGAGAATATCACGAAAATTAAGGTAATCTATAGGTTGAAAACAATAGTTAAAGTTATATTTATTATTTTTACCAGAGATAATGAGGTTTTCCAATTCGAAGCTGGGGAAGCGGGAGGATCTTACAATTTGAGAAGTAAAATAAAAAAGAATTTGGATGTCCAAACCATTGAAAAAATAAGTAGAAACGAAGAAGTGATCATATTGGAAAAACCATCGCTATCTTTATAATTTTGTTATTATTTGTATTGGAAATAAGACTGGTGTTGCTTCAGTGAATAAAGCACTAGTACGAATATACATATTTTAGTAATTCTTGCTTGAAATTATAATTTCTTCTCCCCAATATTCATTACTTTTAGATGAAAAAACCTTTATTTTTATGAAGAGTAGTTTTTTAAAGGGTCTAGTAAGAAAACGTAAAACGAATCAATAGAATAAGAATAAAAAAAAAAATTTGTTATAAACCTTTTGGACCATTCTGGTATATCTCAAATGCGTCATTAACCGTTGCATTCTCATGAACGATTGCCCTAACAGCTTTGATCATTCCAATTGGGCTGTCTGATTGGAAGATATTTCTTCCCATGTTTTTGCTTGCGATTATGAAAAATAATCGTAATCTACACCGACAGCTCCCTTATCAATTGCATTCCTTGCCATCTGCAGGGCATCCCTTTCGGGAATCTTTTTCGGAATAAATTTGGCTTTCAAATCTATATTTCCGCCTGCTATGACAATTGGAACGGGGCAAATACTCGTAACATTTTCAAAATCTTCACAATAGTAAGTCTTAACAAAAGAAGCACCCATTTCTGCTGCCATTCGACTCGCCATTCCTAAATATCGATAATCTCGAACCATTTCTCTACCAACGGCGGTCACTGCTAAAGATGGAATTCCATATTCTTGACCCCAATTCACAAGTTTGGATAAATTCAATAAACTCTGCTTTTCAAACTCACTCCCTACGAAAATTGAGCAAGTAATTGCAGAAACATTTAATCTTATACAATCTTCGATGGTTACATTTATTTCTTCGTTCGAAAGTTCTTTAAGCATGCTTGCTCCTGCTGATACTCTTAAAACTATGGGAATATCACTATCGGGAGAAACGCAACTCCTTAACATTCCTCGAGTGAGCATCAATGCATCGGCATGTTCAAAAAGAGGATTAAGATCTCCAAAACATTTAAGTTGTCCCGGGACATTCCCAAAATAACCATGATCCACCGCTAGCATTACACAATGTCCAGATTTTGGTTTAATAATTCTTGATAAACGATTTTGCATTCCCCAATCGGGCATAAAAATTTCACTTTTAGATTAGTAATTCAAATTTATTTGATTTTAGTTAAAAAAGAATTGGTCTTATTTTACTTTTTTTGAAAAAAATAGTATTTGATTAATCTATATTGATTTGAGGAATTCATGTACTTTGTTTTTAATCCTTTGGGCTAATTTTGCAGAAATTCTTCTTTCTATAAACTCTTTAATTAGTGAAATTCGATAATAATTTACTTTTGGGATCATTAATTCTCTTGAGAGTTTTTCTATAAGCTCTGTTTCATAGATCACTTCTTTCTCGGCAATAATTTTCGAGATTTCAGCCTCTTTTATAAATTTAGCGATTTCATTTTGAATAGAAATACGTTGTTCATCTTCATTTGAGATTTTAAGTGCATTTTTAATGATTTCTTCTTCGAATTTCAATTTTGTTTTCCAAGGCGTTTGTAATATATTCTTTTGACTATCTATTATGAGAATATTTTTGTCTTTCTTTATTTTATTATAATCTCTATCTTCAATAAATGTAATAAAGTTCATCCCTCGATATTTTTCGGGAAGCAAACTATCTCCAAGCATATTGATAATTTCTGATTGATCTTCTGTACCCTCATCTTTGATAACGTATGATAGATAATTAAAAATCTTAGCATGAATTAAGGAAAATAACCCGTATAATCCAAACATTTTAATGAATCCATAGAGAGAAAACTTTTTTGTTTCAGTTGGAGTTTTCATTACTAGATCTATTTTTTCATAACCTCTGATGATGCCCTTTATATCTATAAATACGATGAATTGATGATCTAGGCAAACACCTCCTTGAGGAACTTGAACTTTTATTGTACCAAATCTTTTTTGGTCAAATATTTTCTGAGGAATGCTAATTTTTTTAATAATCTTACAAACTGGACACGTGACTTCGATATTTCTATTTGAATCCATAATTAAAACATTAATTTTTAAGAATTTTTTCTCTAGTTTCTTCACATAAAAGAACTTCTATTTTAAATTATTCCTATTTTATTTTTAGTATATAATTTCAGGAATCTGATTAAAACTACATTTATAAAATGCCAAACTAAATATATAATAATTATAATATTTTCGGATCTAAGATGGAAATAGAACTCTCTCAAGAAAATTCGGATTATATGTACAATTTCATTGAAAGAATAATTAAAGAATGTGGCCCAAGAATGCCATGTAGTCCTCAAGAAGCAAAAAGTGCTGATTTGATTAAAGTTGAATTTGAAAAGGTATGTGATTCTTCCCATATAGAACCCTTTACATGTCACCCCAGAGCTTTTATTGGATATATAAAAGTGATGGTTTTGATGATTCTCATTTCATTTTTAAGTTATTTTCTTACTACATTACACTTATTTCTCCAAGTAGAGCAAATAATTATGGGAATCTCATTTGCATTAAATCTAGGAGCTTTTTTAATAATTTGGAATGAATTTTTTAATTATAGGGAATTTATCGATCCATTTTTTAAAAAAAAAAGTTCTCAGAATGTTATTGGAGTTTTTGAGAGCAAAAAAGAAGTGAAAAATATACTCATTTTTTCGGGACATCATGATAGTGCTTTGCAATTTAATTTATTGACTCATTTAAAAATAGGATATGCAATAATTGTGTTTCTTGGACTCTTAATTTTAATAATTTGGATGGTAATTTCCACAATTTTATTCATTATATCTATCATTGGTTTTAAAATTGCTGACTTTCTTGTTTTTCAGATTTTCGCTCTAATCTTATTTATTATAGGGATACCCGTACTAATTGGCTTATGGTTTTTCGTTTCATTTGGTGAAAAAGCAAATAAAGTGCCTGGTGCTGTTGATAATCTTAGTGCTGTTGCAATAGTGCTCGGAGTAGGTAAATATTTAAAATTTAATACAAATATTATTCCTGAAAACACAGAAATACGCTTGATTTCTTTTGGATGCGAGGAAGCTGGTTTAAGAGGTTCTTATAGATATGTAGAAGAACATTTAGAAGAATTGAAAACAAAAAATGCAATCTGTATTAACATGGATGGTATTCAAAGTCTTCCAAACATAGCCATAATTGATTTTGAGCCAACAACGAGAACAAAGCATTCAGACGAAGTAGTAAAAATTTTAACCCAATCCGCTAAAGATTTGGGCATGCCTGCATCAAATTTTTCTCTTGGGGGGAGTAGTTTTGTTGAAAAATTAATCGGTCAAGTTACAGGTGGAACGGATGCAACTACATTTTCAAAAGCCGGGTTAAAAGCAGCTACAATTGTGGCAATGGATTTAAAGCAAATGCTTAAATTTTATCATCAATCTACGGATACTCTCGATAAAATAGAAAAAGGCGTATTAGAACGAGTATTGAAGTTATGCATAAATTCAATTAACTATATTAAAAATAATTATTAAAATTATTCTCTCTTTTCTTAGATTTTCATTCATCGAAGTTTATTAGTTTTGATTCGTTCGATGTTTTGGAGGATTTTATCTTCATTCGGATCAGTATGCCTTTTTTCTTCAATTCTTTGGATCAATTCTTCTTTTGTAATTCCTAAATTCGCAAAAAATGCTTCCATTCCTTCCATGTTGAAGGTGCCGTTGAGAATGCTCTTTCCGATTTGCTTGTACATGCGTAGCCAACTCTTCCGACTTTGGTGATGTTTTTCGGGATCTTCTTCCTGACGAACCAATTCTGAGTATTGCAAGGCATAGGTTATTCCACCATAACGATATAAGTCGTGAAGGAGCGCTGCCTTTACCACGTGGCAGTTAGTAAGAACGGGATCTCCCTTTCCCCTTTGGATGAGTCCTTTCGTTTCCAAACGGCTTATAATTTCATGTTCATCATAATCTATCACGTGATAGGGATAGAGCACCCTAGGGGAAAAATCATTCATTTTTTCAATCTCTTCCGGGGTGAGAAACCATTGTCGATCGTCTTCTCCCAAGAAGGTTTGTAATGCAGGAATTGGAGTTCCATCTTTGATGATATCTTCAGTGGTCGTTTCATAAAAATAGCGAGCGATCTGGTCCGGGGAAAATCCGATTATCAAGTAAGGAATATTCCTGCTTAATGCTACCTTGTAAGAGATTGTGTGAATCAAATCAGTACACTTATGGCAAACATCAACAGTTAAGCTCTTTTCAAGAGAATTATGAGAAAAGAAGAAATAATGATACAACTTGGTAAAGATAGGAATTGAGTCCTCAATTATGACGTGATTATCAAATAGTTCCATTTTAGTGAGAGTCTCATTCATATTTTCTTTAGCAACTTCAGTCATAAATCCCGTATCAATGGTTATCAGTAATGGATTTAAATGATACTCGTTTATAAATGTATCAACTAGTGCGGTGGAATCTTTTCCGCCCGAATATCCGATGATGCAATCGTAATGCTTTCCATTGTGAAATCTTTGCATTTCTCGTACAGTATTATTCCAATTTTCTAAATCCTCTTTTTTTTGTTTCTCACTAATTATTTTCTTGGACCAATTAGGATTAACATGATTAGGATCTGCACAGAAATTGCAGAGTTGATTATCATCAATCTCGATCCCCAAGAAACCTTCTACCATTATACAATTCTTACAAATAGAGTGTTTTTCAGTCATTTCAATTTCAATTTTTCAAGTTTGATCTATTATTGAAATTAAACCTTAATAAAGAAAAATTAGATCATAAAATAATTAATTCCTTTTTAATTCTCCATTTTTCGATTTTGGTATAACCAATTTGACAAATAGTAGACCAAACACCATTGGTATTAATCCAACTCCAAAGATAAAAAATATACTTGAACTTATGAAATCTGGAAAATCAACATTCATAAATAAGGCTCCCACTGTGTCAATTAAATAATGAGTTATGATACTAGGAAGTAAACTATTAGTTTTAATGTACATGTATCCAAAAAGAAATCCTAATGATGCTGCAAATATCACTTGCAAAATAGTTGAACTAAGAGGCTGACCTGTGATCAAATTGAGAAAATGAGCTGCACCAAATAATAATGAAGTGAGAACCAGTGTAACATTGCGTGAGTATTTTCTCAGATTTAGTTGGAATAATACTCCTCGAAAGGCTACTTCTTCCCAAATACCCGGAATAAGCATTAAAATAAAAATAAACCATCCAATTTCTAAAAGACTTGGAACTCCAAATAAAAGATTAAGATCAAACGTAAAAGTTCCGAGCAAATTTGCTATTAAAAATGTACTAACAAAAAATATCACTGAGCATCCAATCCCTACAACAATGTTTCTGAGTATAGGTTTTACTCTTGTTAATTTAATGTGATTGAGATACTCTTTGAATTTCTGATCTCCGTTTGGTAAATGTAAACTACGCGGTATTATCAAGAACCATAAAAATGTTAAACATCCAAAAGCGATAAAAAATTTGATAAATAAAATACCTAAGTCTGAAAGAATTAAATAAATAGGGAGGAAAAGTATATCTATAAAATCGGGTAAGAACAGAAATCCGAAATATAATAATAAAATTATTATCGTCCCTAAAATTGGTCTTTTTCTGAGATTTTCCCTTATACTGATAAATTTTCTCTTTCCCAATTCTTTTGGAAATATTCTTTGTAATGAAATAACATACAATCCTAAGATCGGAACACCGACCAATAATAAAATTAATAACATCAACGAGGTACCAAAATTTAATTGTAGAATAACCCCTATAAAAATAAAGCCAAAACAAATTATAAATTCGAGGATCCCTATTCCAATCCACTTAAGTATTTTTTTTTCTATTCTGATTTCTTCCAAAACAAATTTATATTTCATCCGTCCAAATAACCTTATTTTAAAATAAAACACATTAAGTAAGAAGATTAAATCGATTGGATACCAAGCAAGGAATGTGAATAAATAATGAACGAAATTTGAGGAACCAATATACATTAAAAGAGGTAAGAAAAATGATAAAGTTTGAATGATGATCAGTAACAAGAGTTTTGCTTTAGCTTGATCGCGAGGATGAAGTGGTAATGATGCCAAGATTGACGCTCCGGAGTCTTCCAAGTTTAAAAAACCAGTAGTAATCATCAGAGATATGATCGGTTGATAAAATATTAAAATCATCCAGAGAATATCAATTCCCACTACAAAAAGATCTCCTCCGGTGCTAACTAACAATGAAAATACGTATACAAATGGGAGGATTAATGGCATTATCACAAACATGAGTGTTTGAAAATCTCTTGAAGCTGTCGATAAATCTTTTCGGAAGTATGCAATAATAGGTTTATGAATGATTATTTCGGTTTGTGTAACTTTTTTGAAGGCTCTTTTTTTCAGTATTTGTTTGCTATCCATAGCTGCTGATGAGGTTACAATTCGCATTGAAGAAATTGCCTTCTTGTATAGTAAATATGTTGTAATACCAAATAATATATTGCCAATAATAGTGAATATCCACTGCAGTATTAAAAATCGCGCAGGATCAACAAGCATGGTAATTAAATAACTAGGTGCAAAAGGGAATGGTATAATTGAGATGATATAATTCAAAAAATCTATATTTTCAAATGATGAAACTAATATAAATAAATCATCAGCTGCATTTATAGCCCATTGCAGAAAAAAACTCAATGAAAAAGCCATTAGTAGATAACTCAGCATGGTAATAATTCGTATTATGGTGGATTTTTTAGATCCTGCTTCTTCAACCTTGAATATTTGACTTAATTTAGATGCAAAAAGAACTAGTACACTAAAACTTAGAAAAGTTGCACCTATTGAAACTATAATGCTAATAATCGATAAAATAATGTTTTGAGTCATTATAATCATCATTGTTGGTAAGCCGACCATCATTATTATTAACCCAACATCCAAGTTTCGTAATACAGTAAAAAAACCGAGTTTTCTTCTTTGTTCTCTTGAAATCGGGAGAGTTTCAAAGAACTTAAAAGCTTCACCAGTCATCATCGCCCCAATACTAAACATTCCTAATAACATCAGATAAATTAACTGTATTCCAAAGAAAGTGGAGAAAAGAAGGCTACCCGTTAGTAATATAGAACCAGTTGAAACAAAAAGTTTATTAAAAAACTCTATTAAACGAATAGTTGTAAAGAGAGGAATTACTGTTAAAAATGCCAACATTACCCCATAAACGAGTCTCATTGCAAAAGCTTGACTTTTGATACTGTTCCTATTCTTCTTATATTTTTCCATGAGTTTCGCTTGATTTGCGCCCGATGATTGAACTTGAGCTTCCATAACAATTTCTAAATTAGTGTACTTCGCAAGTTTATATAGACTTAAATGTTTAATTGGTGCCATTATCTATACTCCTAAATTCCTTCTTTAAAAGATTTTCGTAATTTTTTCACGATTTCTTCTATTGAACTATCTTGCTCTGTTAATTTTAAGAAGATATCTTCCAATCGAGCACCAATTTTGTTTGATTGGGTGTTGAGCTCCTCAATTGTTCCAATTCCTACCATTTTACCTTTATTAATGATCCCGATTCTATCACATATTTCCTCAGCTATTTCCATTATATGCGTAGAAAATAAAACCGAACCACCTCTTTCTGTATGTAGATCAAGAATTTCTTTAATAACCTTTACCGATTTTGCGTCAAGACCAGAAAGAGGCTCATCAAGAATGAGAATTTCAGGATCATGGAGAATAGCTGCAATCACTTGTATTTTTTGTTTATTCCCATGAGATAATGTGGCTATGAGTTGTTCAAAATATTCTAGTGCTCCTACACTTTCTAAGTATACTTGAGCACGATCTAACACGTACTCTGGATCAAGCCCTCTAATTGAGGCAATTAGGTTAAACAAGTCTTTTGGAGTAAGAGATTTAAAAATTAAAGGATCTTCTGACACATAACCAATTCTTCTTTTAATTTCAATAGCATCCTTATTAGGATTTAATCCTAATACTTTCATTTCTCCTTCATTTGGATCTAATAAACCCAGCAATAGTTTTATCGTTGTAGTTTTACCAGCACCATTTGGGCCTAAAAGTCCGAAGACCTCCCCTTTTTTCACAGCAAAACTAATCCCATCTACAGCTTTAACATCTCCAAAGTACTTTTTAAGGCTGTTTACTTCAATCGTGGAATTATCTAACAATATTAATCACATTTTCAAATAATCAATATATTTTATTAAAGGATAAAAAAAAAGATGTTGAAAATTTAATTAAATAATATTTATTTCTCGCTTTTTCAAAGGAGTTACAAACCGTATAAATAGCAAACTAAGAATTGCTGGTACAATTCCCATCCCTATAATGAAAAACCACACACGTGATAGATCATCAGTATAATTGATAAAGTAAAAGAACTTTCCTACTGAGTTTATTAAATAATGAGTTAAAATTGCTGGGATTATACTGTTGGTTCGGATTACCATGTATCCTAAAACTAATCCTAAAAGAGCTGTATAAAATGCTTGAGGGATTACAACTATTGGTGGCATCCCCGATAATATGTTGGTTAAGTGAAACAGGCCAAATAAAACTGAAACGATCACTAATGTTATTTTTTGAGAATACTTTTTTTCATTGAGAGATGTAATAACCCCCCTGAATGATACTTCTTCATATATTCCTGGAATTAGCATGTAAATGAATAAGAGCCATCCAATTCCATATAATGGTGGGGCAAAAGGAACTCCAAAAAGAACATCTAAATCCCAATTATGAGTTCCATAGATATTCCCAAAGATATACACACTCAGGAAAAATATAATTGAAGCTCCTATCCCAATTAGGATATTTCGAATTAAATGTCCTCCAGTAGTAAGGCGTATAGATTTAGCAAAATCTGTAAATTTCTCATCATCATTTGGAAGTCTAAAACCTTTAGGAACAATATAAAACCACAATAAACCCAAAATTCCGAGTGCTACAAGCATCCCAATTAATTTACTAACTATTATTGGCAACATGTTAAGTAACAGAATAAATGGTGATAACATTAAATCTGGAATATTGAGAAAGCAAAAATAGGTGATCAGTAGTATAATAGTTCCTAACAGTGGATGTTTTCTAAAAGTTGCTCTGATTCCAATCATTTTTCTTTTTCCAAATTCTTTTGGAAACATTAATTTGAGCGTCACAAATAAAATGGAGAGAGAAGCTAGGCTCATTATCAATAATGTTATAGTCATGACAACCATGTTGTATAAGACAAGTAACATAGAACCTATAACAATAAAACTAATGCAAATTAGGAACTGGGTTGATATTAAAAATACCCACTTCCAAACTTTATGATTTATGTTTACTTCTTCGAGAACATATTTGTACTTACACTTTCCGAATAACCTTACTTTCATTTGGAACATGACCATTAAAAATACAAGTACTATAGGATACCACGCAATAAACAATCCAATAAACGGCAGGAAAGCAGGATTCATTAATAATAAAAAGATCGGCAAGAAGTACGAGATCAATTGAATACCAATCATTAAAATTAACTTAGCTTTCATTTGATCTCGAGGATTTAACGGTAAAGAAGCAAGGATTGATGCTCCAGAATCTTCTACATTCAATAAACCGGATACTAGCATGATTGCAATAATTGGGAAATAAATTACAATTATACTCCAAAGTATCAAGAAATCTTGAGCCATCGCTACTAACCCTTCAGATGAGGTTACTCCCGTAATGGTTAGAACCATAATAAAGGGTAATACTATGGGCATAAAAATAAACATTAGCATTTGAATATCCTTTGTTGCCATTGATAGGTCTTTGCGTATGTAAGCCATTATAGGTGATCTCTTTTCTATTTTCACTTCAATTTTTTCCTCTACTTTCCTACCACTTTTTTTTTCTATCGAAGATGAGGAGGTGACAGATCTCATTGCTTTAACTGCTCGACGATATAAGAACCAAGTTAAGGTTGCATAGAGGAATATTCCCATTAAAGTGATTATCCATTGAAGGTTCGAAAATCTAGTAGGCTCTATACACATCGTTAGTAAATAACTAGGAGATAATGGGAAAGGAATCAAAGATAAAATGATATTTAGTGTTTCTGCATTATCAATTGAATTTGCCATAATGTAAAAAGTACCTATTGACGATATTGCTACGTTTAGAATAATTGACATGCTAAAGATAAGAATAAAATATCCTAGCATTGTAATGAGTCGTATCGTTGTTGCTCTTTTAGTATTTATTTCTTGGATTCGAAATATTCGACTAAGTTTTTGAGATATAATCACTAAAATGCTAAATGCTAATACCGCATTAATTAATGATACTAAGAGACTCACAAAGAATAATAGAAAATTTTGAGTAATTATTACCATTATAATAGGAAATGCAAGTGATATAAGAATCAAACCAATATCGACATTCCGAAAAGCCGTCACAAATCCTAATTTATTTAAACGGTCTTTTGAAAGTGGTAAAGTTTCGAACCAACGGAATGCTTCACCATTCATTAAAGCTGAAATATTCATCATTCCTAAAATTAACAAATATGCTATTTGCATAGCAAAAAAAACAGATAATATTAAGCTACCAGCTAAGAGACCTGCATTTGGATTAGGACTAGATCCTCCAAAAAATTCGATAAGGTTTAAATAGTTAAATATTGGTACAATTGTAATTAATGCTAATAGAAATCCATATGATACTTTTAATGCAATAGCTTGATTTTTTATTGATTTTTTATTTTTCTTATATCTTTCCATCAATTTGGATTGATTTGCTCCAGTAGATTGTACTTGAGCTTCCATTACAATCTCAAGATTCGTATACTTCGCTAATTTATATAAACTAATTTTTTGATCGGTCATTTAATCTCATCCATTTTTATTAATGAAGGATTTTCGTAGTTTTTTCACGATTTCTTCTACTGATGCATCTTCTTCTGTTAGTCTTAAGAATACATCTTCCAATCGAGCTCCAATTTTGTGGGATTGTTCGTTTAATTGTTCTATGGTTCCGATCCCTACAATTTTACCTTTATTAATGATCCCGATTCTATCACATAACTCCTCAGCTATTTCCATTATATGCGTGGAAAATAAAACTGCTCCTCCTTTTTCTAAATGTAAATCTAATATTTCTTTCATGACTTTTACGGATTTAGCATCTAGACCTGACAATGGTTCATCTAAAATGAGTAAATCCGGTTCGTGTAATATTGCAGCAATGATCTGTATTTTTTGTTTGTTTCCATGAGATAATGTTGCGATAAGTTGATTGTAATATTCTGAAGCTCCTAAAATCTCCATAAATTGCTGAGCTCTCTCAGTTGCTTCTTCAGGATCCATCCCTCTTATGGATGCTACAAAATTGAATAAATCCTTAGGAGTTAAAGACTTAAATATAAGTGGTTCTTCAGATACATAACCAATATGGGTTTTAATTTGAATCTCATCCCTTTCAGGATCCATCCCAAGCACTTCTAATTCACCTTCATCCGATTCAAGAAGACCTAAAAGTAATTTAATGGTTGTAGTTTTACCTGCACCATTAGGTCCTAACAATCCAAAAATTTCGCCTTTATTTACGTTAAAAGAAATACCATTTACAGCTTTAACTTCACCGAAGAATTTCTTCAAATTTTTAACTGAAATCATTTCATTATTCGTCATAATTATCCTACATCTTTATTTTAAAGAGAATTGATTTATTGTATATATCATATTATATATTTATATATTTAATTATCTGATAGTATATTTAAAGGTTATTAATGAACCTAAAGAACACGGGTCCTGTGTCTCGGGCTTTCTTTTCAGAAAAATTTTTTTGTTTGTTTGAATATTATTGAAGGATTATAGAAGCTTTTTTAAGTCTTTCTTTAGCAATTTTTACAATTGAATCTATTATATCTGGAACTCTTTCTAAACTATATACTAATCCACAACTTTGACCTAAAGGTATCGCTCCAGTTTTTAGGTCCCCCTCTAAATATACTGATTCATAATGCTTACCATCTTCAAGTAACATTTCCATTGTAAATCCATCTTCATCAGCCATTTTTTCCTCCTTACTATCTATGAGTCCGTGGTGTAAAGCATAATCATTTTTCCATAACCTAATAGGACCCAAAAAGCCAGTAACCAAAACAGTATCTTGAGGGTTTGCAGGGGGAACAATATCCTTGTATTTTTGATGAAATTCACTTTCTTGAGAAGCAATGAACCTTGAACCCATTGCAATAGCACCTGCTCCCATTGCTAATGCTGCTGCTAGGCCATATCCATTTCCAAAAGCTCCACAGGCAATGATAGGAAAATCAGGATGTTTTTCTAATACTTGTTGTAGTAACACTAACGTGCCTGTTTTTTCATAAGATTGATGTCCACCACCTTCACTTCCAGTGACCACCATGCCATCAACTCCCGATGCAACACACTTATCAGCTAACCAAGCTGCTGGAGCAACATGAAAGTGTTTTATATCACTCTTCTCCTTCAATGCTTGAAAACTTTTGCTTAATGGTAACATTTTCGAAGAACCCGCGCTTGTTAAAGCATAAACACATTGTTCCTTTACTTTCTGATTCTCCAAAATGAATTTTGGAATTTGTCTACAAAGTTTTTTTGCATCAAATTGCATTCGACCCGTCCTAATATTAAAACCAAATGGTTTGTCAGTATGTTCAACTACATATTCCATATCCTCTTTCATAACCTTAAAACTCTCCTTCCCCAAAAGGTTGGTATGACTTATAACTCCCATACCACCTGCTTCAGAGACCGCAACAGTTAACTCCTTCGTATAAAAAGGACCCATTGGTGCTGCAAAGATAGGGTGTTTTATATTAAACATTTCAGTAATATTCGTTTTTAACATTCTTTTTTAAGACCTCTTTTTGCTCAATTAGATTAATAATTTAGTGAATAATTGCTATATTTTCAATAATAATGAGTCATTTAAAACTTAGGTGGATTTAACTTTATCCTTATTAAATAAAATGATGATTATTGAAGTAATAACAATAATTGTTCCGATTAAATGAAAAATCGTAAATATTCTACCAAGTAGAAAATATGCAAAAATTGCTGTGACAATAGGTGTAGGGGAAAATATAATTGTTGCCTTTGAGACATCTAAATAGGAAAGTGTTTTATACCAACAAAAGAGTCCAAATCCATAAACTACACCCATGCTTACAAAATATATTTGATTTAAAGGTGCTGAAAATAAAGATAAATTACTGAAAGGGAAGAATAAGAAATATGTTGCTATCAAAATAATCCCGCTTAATAAATTACGTAAAAATACCATCTGAGTAGGTGTAGCTTCTCTTCTATTAAAAATGGGTTTTGTAATCGTATGACCATACATCCATAAGCATGTTATAAATAATAAAATTAGCACTCCAACTAAAGTATCCAAGTCAAATGAAAAAAATTTCCCCTGAGTAATTGCTATTATTAATCCTATAAAAAGAATTATTGAAAATAGAATTTGGCGGCTATTCACTTTCTCTTTTAAGATTGCATAACCAAAGATTAAACCAAAAAAAACAGTGGTTTTCTGGGTTAATGAGCCATTTATTGCTCCGGAAAAGTCATACCCAATGAAATATAGCAATTGATTAAGCCCAAAAATAAACCCTATGAATATCAGTGTTTTAAAATTTGATTTCCAATTATTTAAAATTATCTTTACTTTTTCTTTTCTCCTAAAATTGTTATCCTTTTTCCCTTTTGGGAAATAGATTTCTCCAAGAACCAAAGGAAGAAATATAAAAGCTTCGATTATACAAGTCATTGCAGCAAAAAGATGTGCATCTAAAACAGATGGGCGTGATATTGCTATAATAGGCTGAAACCCAACCAAAAAAGTCCCAAATATACCAAAGATGATACCTTTTTTTGTGTTATCCAATATATTAAAGAAAAACCCATAAGGCATAAAAACGTTATTTTTATGCATGTCATAATCATTTTGACTCTTATTCTGGCTTTTCTCGTATAATTAAGAAAATTGCAAAAATAATGATAATTGTACCAATTAAATGATAAATTGTAAAAATTCCGTTTAAAAATAAAAAAGAGAAGAAAGCGGTGACTATTGGTGTCAATGAACCCACAATTGTTGTCTTACCAATCTGGAAATAAGTAAGTGCTTTATACCATGTATACAATGAAAATCCATAATCTAAACTCATAAATGTAAAATAAACATAATTTATAGGGGTTAACAAGATATTTAAATTATCTAAGGGATAAAAGATGAAATATGTTGAGATTAATAGAATTCCACTGAAAATATTACGAATAAATACCACTTGAGAAGAGAAAATCTCATTTTTATCTAAACTAATTTTTGTTAAAATATGAATAAATGTAAATAACACTACTGTGAAGATTATCATAATAATCCCCAAATTTAAGTGAAGTATATCAAAAGAGCCCTGAGTTACTGCTAATATCAAGCCAAAAAATAGTAAAAAGAAAAAAAGTATTTGAAGTTTATTAATTCTTTCTTTAAAAGCAAAATATCCAAAGACTAAGGCAAAGATTATCTCAGATTTTGATGCAAGAGAGCTATTAATGGCACCTGCTAATGCATACCCAATATATAAAAATACTGGAATAAATGTAAAACCGATTCCAATTATGATGAATAAAATCAGATTTCTTTTCTTTTTCCATCCATGAAGTAAAAGATAATATTTTTCATTGTCTTGTGAATTTTTAAATAAAGATTTATACTTTTTTCTCTCAAATAAATAAATGGGAAGAAATATAATAGCTTCAAAAAGAGCTGTTACTGCTCCAAAAATATAAGCATCAATACTCGCAGGCCTAGAATTTGCAATAACGGGCTGTAATCCAATAAGAAAAGCCCCTATAACGCTATATAATAACCCTTTCTTAAAGTTGTAATTATCCATAAAAAATACAAAAGAAAAATTTAGATAGAGAATAGTTAAAAGAATTAAAATGCTTGCTTGCTATAACAATTTAATTTAAAGCATGTAATAATAAAGGAGAAAAACTATTTAATATAATTTCCAAATTGGGGAAATTGCTTTATTTGTTTAGAGGTAAAAATTGGTCCTTCTTTACAAACTGTGATATTGTTATCCTTTCCTACACAACAAGATCCACATAATCCAACTCCACACTTCATTTTTCTTTCTAAACTTGCTTGAATAGGAATTTTACGTGATTCTGCAATATCCAACACTTTTTTCATCATCACTTCGGGACCACATGTTATGATAAGATCAATTTCCTTTTCCTTAATAATATCTTCAATTGTATCAGTTACATAACATTTTTTCCCAATAGAACCATCATCTGTTGTACAAAGTGTATTTGGGATTAGTTCTATAAGTCTATCTGCAAAAATTAGTGATATATTATCCTTTGCCCCGATTGCTGCAAACACGTTTTTCTTATTTGTTTTTAATGGTTCTATTAAGCTAGTTACTGCTGCAATCCCCATACCTCCCCCCACAATAAGTATGTTTGTTGCATCCTCATAATTCCAGGAATTTCCATATGGACCCCTGATACCAATACAATCCCCTTTAGATAAATTGAACATTGCGGACGTACCTTCTCCTACCTTTTCGACGGTAATTTCTATTTGGTTTCCTTCGACTCTTGAAATGGACATCGGCATGAAATCAATATCAGGAACCCAGAGAACCACAAACATTCCGGGTTTGTATGCTTTAGCAATTCTTTGATTCCTTACCCAAAAGCTCTTAATCTTCGGTGAATGTTCTGTAATGGACTCAATCCTTACTAAGTCAGTTTTAGCTCTGGTGATGTCTAAAATTAGTTCCTCATTATCTTTATCAAGAGATTTTGATTCTAAAATTCCTTTATCAACCGCTAAATCATATATTTGCTTACCCTTCTCTGTTCTTATTATGAACGTATCCCAACCTTCTTCGCTTCCAAAATTTCCAACAGATATATCAGCAAAAGAAGCAGTATAGTCAGAACATGTAAAACAAGCTTTTCTTATAGCCCTATCATAAAGATGATTTAATGGAATTTCTAGAGTTTTTGAATTGGTTATAACTTTCAATTTGAAATTATTATGGTCGGTTTCAATTTTTTGAATTTCTTCTTTTTGAAGACCATTTTCCTTAAATATCTCAGTTAAAGCTTTGTTATAAAAAGTCCCAGTGCAAAACGTACCTATTGTGAATGAAACTAAATCAAAAGCTTCAAAATCAAAGATAGGATGATTTTGGAGTTTTCTTAAAGCTTGAATCTGACAAGGAGTACCAACAACAGC
>CAZBPC010000064.1:0-19818 GCA_964493715.1 uncultured archaeon | reverse complement strand
ATCTCCTATTATCGATATCATGTGGAAGATCCAATATATTTTCACAAAAACATTCTAGTAAAGATAGAGCATGGTCACGCAAACCAAAGATCTGATGATTTTTCTTCAACGGCTTACTGGTATCAAACAGAGCCTCATATAAAATTAAAAGATTTATTACCCGTAGAAGAGAGATTACCTCGAGAGGAACCGAAAGAAATCTATGAGTAAATTACTCCTTTTTTATATTTTAAAAGTTTTTTTTCAGATCTTTGTAAAATTCTGAATATCAAAAGTTAAATGTAAATTATGTATATTTTACAGAATCATCTATAACATAAAACTATAAAATTAAAAGGTGTAAATATGTCTTCAAAATCAGTTATTGGAAGTATTATTGGTAGTGTTCTTATTACCATGGGAATTATATGGGGTTTGGCATTTGTTGGTTTTCTACCAGGTGTTGATACAAAAAATACTTTAATCCAAACACAATATGGAGAATGGAATTCCCCTGCTTATGTGTTTGATTATCAACTCACGCCTGTTAAAATGCCTGATACGGAATTAACCATTACTATTAATGCCGATTCAAGGTTATATATGACCTTTTCAGCGATGGCCATTCTTTCATTAGATCTTACCTTTACAACAAGACAAGGGTATAATATTTCTCTAGGAGTTGAAAATATAGGTAATAGAACGATACAAGCAAACTTTTATGATGATACTCCTGCTACGGGACAATTTAGGCAAATATCTATAAATCTTTATATTAATTACATGACACCAAGGTTACCTGCTGGAACCTATAAAGTCGAACTATTTTGGAATTCAGTATTTGATGCTCCTGGCGATAATTCATTGAGCGTGGCTCATAGTAGTGGTTATACTCCGTTTAATTTTACAAGAACGTTGTTGGTTCAAGAATTGAGTGCATAAAAATCCAATCTAAAATAATTAAAATTCTATTTTTTTTTTTTATCTTAATCTATGCAATTGTTTACGCTTGTAAAATTGATAAAAAAAATAATAGATGGGTGAGTGCTATTATATCCCCATTTCTTTAATTTTTTCTTGATTTTCTTGTACTTTCTCTGGAGTCAACTTGTACCACTTCCAAAAGATAAAACCTCCTATTATCATAAATATCGCGGGAATTGCCATAAAACGGAATAATAACAGATTTAATTAATTTTAATTAATCTAGGTCTTTAGTTAGATTATAAACTTATTACTGAAAAACAAGGAGAAAAAAATATTGAGTAGTCCTTCATTTCTTTCTTTCAAATACGTGAGAAATGCAATAATTGGTCGTAACTTTACATTTCAAACCCCCTATGGAGATAGGTTACTTACTTATGCGGATTATACTGCTTCTGGACGATCTTTAGAATTTATTGAACAGTTTCTAATTAAGATTCAAAGAGAGTATGCTAACACGCATACAGAAGATGATATCACGGGGCGTCATATGACCAATCTCTTGCACAATGCTGAAGCTCTCATAAAAAAGGCTTTAAATGCCGAAAATAATTACAGTTTAATCGCTGTTGGGACAGGTGCAACAGGGGCTATTTCAAAATTACAAGAAATATTAGGAGTCAAGATCCATCCCGCCACAAAGAAATTAGCTTTGACATTAGTACCTGAGATTGAAAATCTAATACCTCAGTTTAATGAACGAAAACCGGTGGTATTTATTGGACCATATGAACATCATTCTAATGACATTATGTGGAGAGAAGCTTTAGTCGAATTGGTGACAGTAGAGATAACACCAGAAGGATATTTTGATGTTGAAGATTTAGAAATGAAAGTTAGCAATCCTAAATATAAAGATCGAATAAAAATCGGAACATTTTCAGCAGCATCGAATGTGACTGGTGTCAAATCTCCAATTTATGAAATTGCACGGATCATGCACAAGTACAATGGTATTGCATGTTTTGATTACGCTGCAAGTGCTCCCTATGTTAAAATTGATATGAATAAGGATAGTGAATCCTACTTTGATGCGATCTATCTATCACCACATAAATACATTGGTGGGCCGGGATCAAGTGGGATATTAGTCTTTAATAATAACTTATACGATTCAAATTTATCGCCAACATGTGCTGGTGGTGGAACTGTAGACTATGTCAGTCCAAAATTAGTAGATTATATAGATGATATTGAGACTCGTGAAAAAGCAGGCACACCAGGTATATTACAAACAATTAAAGCTAGTTTAGCTATTGATTTAAAAGACGCTATCGGGATCTCCAATATCGAAGAAAAAGAATTAGATTATAATTCGCGAGTCTTAGAAAGATTCCATAAAAATAAAAATATCGAAATACTAGGACCAATTAACCCTCAGAATCGCATTTCAATCGTATCTTTCATGATCAAACATGATGATAAATATCTTCATCCCAAACTAACCACTAATCTTCTCAATGACTTATTTGGAATCCAAAGTCGAGCAGGATGCATGTGTGCTGGGTCATATGGTCATTTGCTCCTAAATATTGATGAAGAGACATCTTTAAAGTTCCGAAAATTAGTTGCGCAAAATTTAATTGGAATAAAACCCGGTTGGTGTCGAGTAAACTTTCATTACTTACACTCTGAATCAGAATTCCAATTTATCTGCAATGCAATTGAGTTTATCGCCGAACATGGAAAAAAGTTTCTTTCTGAATACAGATTTAACTATCAAACTGGTGAATGGAATCATATTAAAATCAACAATAAACAAGAGGAACCCCTACCAAACATAAAGAATATTCTTGAAATGGAACTTCATTATTGTTTTGAGGAACAATTAATTAATCGTGATTTAATATTTGAAAGATACATTGAAGAAGCTAAAAATATTATTTCCTCTCTAGAAGTCCCATCCAATTTTGGAGCATTTAAAAATCCAGAGGCAGAAGCTCTCAGGTGGTTCAACTTTTTACACATTGATTATGAGATTTGAAAGATTTGAAATATTTTTATAAAAAAAGGAAAAAAAGTTTTTTTATTTTTATTTCTAAGACAATTTTTCAGTTTCCTTATCTCTGATGACGCGTCTTAAAATCTTTCCGACAGCACTTTTTGGTAAGGAGCGAACGAATTTAATCTGTCTTGGATATTTGTATGCTGCCATGTTTTCTTTAGCAAATTCTAGAATTTCTTGTTCTGTGACATTATCTCTATATTCTGGACGAAGAATAAGATGTGCTACTATATCTTCTCCTTTAACAGGATCGAATACACCAAACACGGCACATTCCAAAACCGCAGGATGTTCATATAGTATTTCTTCTATTTCTCGAGGATAAACACTATGACCCTTATACTTTATGAGGTCTTTAATTCTATCTAGTAGAAATATGTATCCTTCTTCATCTAGTTTAGCGAAATCGCCGGTTCTAAGCCATCGATATCCTCCGGCTTCGAAAAATGTCTTTTTGTTTTCTTCGGGTCTGTTATAATAACCCAACATGACTTGAGGACCTGCTACCACCAGTTCACCAGATTCACCGATTGGTAAAAACTCTTGTTTATCGTCATCCCAGATTCCTACTAATGTTTCAGCAACAGGATGCCCGCAGCTCCCAAATTTCTTCTTTGCCCATGGAGGAGCATTAGTAACTACGGGACTAGCTTCGCTAAGTCCATATCCTTCGCCCATTGCAAACCCCGTTCTTTCCTCCCATGCCTTAGCGAGTTCTACAGGTAACGCTCCAGCACCAACGTTAGAATATTTCAAGCTGGAGAGATCCACATCTTTAAATGGGGGGAAGTTTAGTAAATTTATGAACATCGTTGTGACTCCTAAAAACGTATTTGGTTTATGTTTCTGGAGGATCTCAATCAATTGATTCATATCAAAGGTTGGTAAAACATATGCTTTTGATCCAGCCATGGGGCCTTGAGCCAACTCACAGGTTTGTCCGTAGATATGATACCATGGAAGTACGGAGATCCCTATTAAATCTTCCTTGATATATTCATTTTTCATGTAATCAGAGACTTGCTTTATTTGATAAATGTTTGCAAGAATATTGTAATGCGAAAGGCAAGCACCTTTAGGGAGTCCAGTGGTTCCACCAGTATATTGTATTACTGCAATATCTTCTTTTGGATTGATATTTGTATCAAAATCGGGACTTGGTTCTGGAAATTTCTCCATTAAAGTGTTATAGTGTATTATCATATCATCTTCAGGAACGTCAGGTCTACCTCCTTCAACGTTAACCACGATTACCTTTTCCAACGGTAGTCCAGCTTTTAAAGCTCGGTTATATTGCTTGATAAATTTATCAATAATTATTAGGTATTTTGCTCCAGAGTCCTTAATTTGGTAAGACATTTCTCTTGCTACAAATAGAGGAGAGATGGCAGTAAGTGTAGCCCCTACACTTATTACACCAAAATAAGAAATCGAAAATTGAGGACAATTAGGTAACCAAAGAGCGACAACATCACCCTTTTTTACACCCATATCAATCAATGCAGCAGCAAATCGTCTAGTTAAATTATCCAATTCATTAAATGTAAATTCTCTTCCATAAAAGTCCATGCATACTTTATCTCCGTATAATTTTGTACCGTTTTCAAATACATCGATCAGGGATTGATCCTGCGGAATATTAAGTTCTAAGGTGATACCCGGTGGTAAGTAATCTTTCCAATATTTATTTTTAATATAATCTGGTAATTCAACCATTGTATATTCACTTCTTTTTATTATGTAATTTATGTATAAAATTAGAAAATAATTTAAGATTATCAATTACCTTTTCAATAATTCTCAGTTAAAAACCATTAAAATATCTAAAAAATAAAGTTAAAATATCTAAAGACGCTTAATTACTATCAATATTTACATCTTAAAGAAAAAAAAATGAATTCTCGAGAAAGAGTGAACACAGCTCTCAATCACGTTGAACCAGATAAGATCCCTCTTGATTTAGGAGGAAATCAATCAAGTATTCATGTTAAAGCTTATAAAAAGGTATTAGAATATTTAGGAATCGAAGATAAAAACGTAAAATTTGCTGATTTTGTGCAACAAATCGCTGATCCGTGTGAATCTATTTTAGAACGATTTAAAATTGACATTCGTTATATTCGTCCCACGGGGGGAATGATAAAGATTGACGAAATAGAACCTCTGTATGAGGGAAAATTCGTGGGTGTTTATGATCAATTTGGAGTTTTCTGGGGGAATGATGCCGAAAAAGATATAAATAATATTTTATATTATGATCCAGTTATTCATCCTTTTGCTGAATTTAATTCAGTTCAAGAAATAAACAATTTTGATTGGCCGGATGGTACAGATAAGTCCCCTTTCAATGGTTTACGTGAGAAAGCAAAGCATCTTTTTGAGACCACTAATTTTGCTTTATCGGCGCATCCTTCTGGATGTGTTTATGAATATACAACCTTTCTTTTTGGGTTTACTAAAGTTTTAAGGTACCTTAGAACAAAACCAGAATTAATAATTGCAGCAATGGAGAATTTATTGAGATATTGGATTGATTACAATACTACATTTTTGAATGAAGTTGGAGATTATTTAGATGTGATCAGCATTAACGGGGACTTAGCTGAACAAGCAGGGCCTATAATGAATTTAAAAATATATGAAAATATGATTAAACCAATCGAATTCAAACTTTCGCAAAAAATACATGAATTGACTAGTGCAAAAATAAATTATCACTGTTGCGGTTCCATTCCATTATTTATTCCACATTTTTCAGATATAGGGTATGATGCCGTCAATCCAGTTCAAATTTCTTCTTATGATATGGAACCTTGTTCTTTAAAAAAGCGTTTTGGGAAACTAATCACGTTTTGGGGGGGATTATGCAATACACAGAAAACCCTTCCTTTTGGTACTCCCGAGCAAATAAGAGAAGAGGTGAGGTATAATTTTAAATGTTTAAAACCAGGTGGGGGGTACATTGCTTCTAACATCCATAATATCACAGCAGAGGTTTCTCCTGAAAATATAATAGCAATGTTTGATGCTGCTAACGAATTTAGATCATATTAAAGAGATCTTTTTAAATTAATACATCATTTTTCTTCTTGTTTTTAATATTTTCAAGTTGATTGCATTATGGAATTCAAAATATTCGATTGTCATCTTCACACATATGGAACTTTTTTAGGACCAGACAAAGATCTCATTACCTACTTAGATGAAAATAATGTTGAAAAAGCAGTTCTTACAACTATTAATCGAGCAGCTAAATCAAAAATTTTCAATAAAAATCCAGAGGATGATGAGAAAGATGGACAAGAAAAAACAAGTATCAATAAAGCCATGGAAAATTTAAAAAAAATGCTTCCAAAAACTCAACTCGATCATCAAGATGTAATTGAATTAAAAAACCGAGCTCCAGACAGATTTCTTAATTTTTTTTGGTTTAATCCCAATGTGGATAAAGAAAATGAAGATCTAAGCTATACAATCTTAGGAGATCATTTTAAAAAAGGATTTTGTGGCGTTAAAATTCATTCTGGGATTAATCTAATTAAAATACCGAGAGATATTATTAGGTTAGTTTCTTTCATGCAAGATTTTGATAAGCGATTTCCCCTATACATTCATTCAACCCCAAAAACATCCTATTTCGGCGGAGTAAGCTGCAAGGACATCGCAAATTTAGCAAGTAATAATCCAGAACTAACCATTATTGTAGGTCATGCCGCTTTAGCGATGGAATATGCCATTGATTTAGGTCTCATGTTAAAACAATATCCCAACATATATTTTGAAACATCTTGTTCTCTTCCATATGGTATTTTAAGTCTGATAAAAACTATAGGACCTGAAAGAATAATTTTTGGCTCTGACGCCCCAGTGACTAATCCGATATCATTAGAAATTGATAAGATTACTTGCTTACCCATATCAAATGATATCAAGCAAAACATTCTTTTTAATAATGCAGAAAAGTTGTTTAGTCGATTTAATTGTTGAGATTAAATCACAACTATTATGAAATTGTCTTTCTTTATCCAATTAGCTTATCTCTCTTTAAATTTTATTTTATCTTCTTTAATATACTATTCATTAATCTTAAAATTGCATGATTGAATTATTATAATAATGTCACTAAAATCCGACAATTATTTTTGATTTAATAATAACTTAAATAAAAGAGAACGTGCAATTATAATTAATTATTAATTTATAAAAATTTTAAGATGATAACGTGAATTATTTAGGGGATAATAACAATTACGATGACGATGGATATTGGGACATCATTGAGGTATCAAAGGTCAACGACAAAATTATTAAGAACCTATTAAATCATTTAAAAGATAAGATCTCAGAAAATTTTTTCATTTCTTTTGAAAGCCTATTAAAAATAGCACGAAAAATCCCAGAATTCGAATTAAATAGCATTATTAACGAATTAGATGAATCTGACCTGTTTAAACAGGAAATATTCAAATTTATCTTGAGTTACATTAAGGAAGAAGTAGTAGAGTATCATTTATTACCACATTTATATAGTCCTGATTTCATATTGCGTGCGAAAATTATAATGAAAATTAAAGCGAATGATGATAAGAAATATATTAAATTTCTAATCCCCTTACTTAATGATCCAGATGATTCAGTACGATGGAGCGTTATTGATTACTTAAGCATGCATAAAGAAGACCAAATGATTTATAATAATCTTAAAAACCAAATTAATAATGAATTAAATCCAATAATTCTTGAAAATTTAATTAAACTTATTGGAGAATAATAATTTTTTTCAAAACTTCTTTTAAAAATATTAGTTCAAAATCAAACATCAACAATTATCAAAAAGAAAACAATTAAAAAAGAGATCTTAGATTACTATAGTATATTATGTTTAAGTGACTTTCAAGTCATATTTAGTAATGATATTTCAGTCGAGGTATTCATAAACTCTTAAAACGTGTTCAATTATGTCGAATTATGATTATACTTTTAAGGTTCTTTTGCTAGGTGATGCTAGCGTGGGGAAAACCAGCTTTACGAAGCGATACTGTTATAATATCTTCAATCCTTCTGAAAGGTTGACAATCGGCGTAGACTTTCATGTAAAAACGATTGATTTGCACGGAAAGAAAATAAAGCTCCAAATTTGGGACATTGGTGGTGAAGAACGGTTTAGATTTCTACTCCCAACATATTGTCTCGGAGCAAATGCAGCCTTTTTGTTATATGATATTACTCGCCCACAAACTCTAGATAATATAAGCGAATGGACCAATATTGTACGTCAAAAGGGAGGACCTGTCCCAATCATGTTAATTGGTTCGAAAATAGATCTGGAAAAATCTCAAAGAAACATACCTCGCGAATATGGAATCCAAATCGCTGAAAAAAACAAAATGACCTCCTTTGGGGAAATTTCGAGTAAAACAGGACAAAATGTAACCAAAACTTTTGAAGTTCTGACAGATCTTACATTAGAAATGATGGGTAAATAGGTGATTAAATGGAAGAACATGAATTTTTAGCTATCAGCTCCTTGTTTGACACAATTGGAGTGATCGAAAAAGGGATTGAAAGAATCTATCATTATCTTCTTAAAAATAAACGTATAGATAACCTAAAAGAAGTATCCTCTAAATTTGGATTAACATTAAAAAGAGGTTATAAAGTCTGTTCAATGTTAAATGAATTAGAATTGGTTCAAATTTACGATCGCCCAATGAAAATTCACCTTGCTACTCCCGTGCTTCCTCTTTGGCAGAAAATAATTAATAACAGAATCGAGGAATTATCTCATCAATTTCAAGAAAAAAAGGAAAGAGCAGAAATTGCTTTGGAAGAATTTCTTAAATCCTATAATATAAGAGTAGATTCAACCCAAGAATTCGTTGAATTTGTTAATTATGACCTCAATAATTTTGCTGAAACTTATTCTGCATTTTTAGCTGAAAAAACATGTCAAATAGCAATAGGGATTAGGTATGATAATGACTTGATATCTTTAGTTAAACAGAAGGGTATTGAAAATATTCCAATAAATATTGATTCATCATTTAGTGATGGAATACTAAAAATCAAAGAAAATTTAAAAAATTTAGACATTCGCGTTATATTCAATGCGGAAATAGTTAATGACTTATTATTGAGTAAAGAATTTGAAATCTTATCAAGACACGTTGAAAAATTTGATTTAATTTTCAAGAATATAGATATTCATGTTACTCCTGATGATTTCAGTAATTTTATGCTAACTGATAGAGAATTAATTCAACCTAGTTTTGACCCTTCAAATAAATTGATCGGATCTTATCTTTCAAGAAATAGTACAATTTATAAGATATTTGCTGAAAAATTCAATGAATTATTTGAAAATGGAATTCCCATAGTGCAATTCTTACAACAACAAGATGATTTAAAAATTAAAGATCTGAATCAAGCTCAACTTTATGTTTTATGTATATTATAAAAAAAAGAAAATTATGAAAATTTAGCAATTTTCGGGTTTTTCTTGTTGTCTTAATAACGCCTTTCTAAATTTCTCCAATTGTTGTCGAGGAGTAACTGTCGGGCGTTCATATGGTTTTAACTTCGGTTTAATTCCGAATAAATACTTAGCGATATCTTTTAACCGCTCCGTGTCATATCGCATCATCATAGTAATTGTTTCCATTTGGGGAGAACCTCCTCCATGAATACCAGCTACCTGCATTAGACCCCCTAATTCACTGACCGCAAGACTTTCTATCCCCTTAAAACATTTATACATGTTTTCGGTTTTTACTCTCGGGTTCCTTTTTAAATATTTCATCGCAAGCTCTCCGACTTCCTCGTTGAAAAAAGATCCTTCATAAGGTAAAGTTGCTATAATACCTCCAGATAGATCAGCTAATATTTTATATTCTTCGTAAATGTTTTCTCCTGCTAATCTTCTCCCTGCATTAGTTAATATTTCATCCGGTACTTGTGTTCCTGAAGGAGCTTTTTCAGAATGCTTTGCACTTGATTCTCCTGCAGCAAATACTAACTCTGCTAAGCCTATTAAATGAGAAATTTTATCTTGAACATGACTCGCTTTTTCAATGCCATTATATTCTGCAACTAAAGCAGCTGCACTTGCGATCACTTCCGATGTTGCGGGTTTACAACCGGTGTAACTATGTCTGTGATAATGAGCAAACATCAATGCAAGAAATCCCGCATAAGGAGTTTCTCGAGGATCACCGTGACCATTCATGAATATTCTCTCATTTGGCACAAATACATCATCAAAAATTATGAATGTCTCACAATCGCCTAATTTTGATGAAGGGGAATCGATTACCTTACTTTCTTTTACCCACGCTGGTCTAGTTAGAAGTTTAACTCCTTCCCAATCAGCTGGTAAAGCAAATGCAACGGCATAATCTTTATCCTCTGGACTCATGTATCGACAAGGAACCACAATCATCTCGTCTGCATAAGCAGTATTCGTAATATTGATCTTGCATCCTCTCACAATTATTCCATCTTCTCTGGTCTCTACAACGTGAAGATATTGGTCAGGATCCTCCTGTTGAAAAGGTCTTTTAAGTCGGTCTCCTTTAGCATCAGTCTGTGCACAACTAGCGACTAAGTCTTTTTCTTGAAACATCTTCATGTAATTAAGAAATCTTTGATTGTAGTTTGTTTGTAATGCTTGGTCCATTTCATAAGTAATAACAGAAAGTGCATTTAGCGCATCAATTCCCATGCATCTCTGTATACAACCTCCTACACGATGACATAATCTGCGAGTCATGAGCTGCTTCTTGAGCAGATCCTCTTCACTCTGATGAATGTTAGTAAACCGATTTATTTTATTTCCTGTGATATGACTTTTAGCAGTGCATAAATCTTCCCATTCAGGATCATGTGCTCTATCAAAAGTCTCTTTCATGATAAACATGCCTCCCTTCAACCGAGGATCATGACGATCAACTTTTTCATCACCGATGTAAATATTTGGTTTCATCTTTTTTAGATCTTCAACATATTGTTCGAATGTCCTCATATATATCACTCTACTTTATTTATTGTATTAAATTAATTATGAGAATAAATTCAAATTTATTAATGAAATGGTTATATCGCTAAATGGAATAGACGAAAAATATTAGCATTTGAATAATCAAATCTGCATGGATTAAGATATGAAAAAAATTCTGATATCATAAAAAATAAAGCATATAAAATATATCTACTTTGAAGAAAATATAGAATGTATATTGAACAATAAACAAATTAAAGAAAATATATTAATAATCTGTTCAATTGTTTTACACTTTTTTATAACATATCATTAAAAATCATTAAATTCCAAAAATTATTTTAAGTGTCTTCAATTTAAAGTGATAAATTTAGATTTGTTAGGAGAAAATGCCTAAATTATGGATAAAAGAATATTTCTATTAGATGTAACGAATAGAGATGGGGTTCAAACAAGTCGATTAGGACTAGCAAAGTTAGAAAAGACAGTTTTAAACATCCTTCTAAATCGCATGGGAATATATCAATCTGAAATAGGTTTTCCTACAACTTATCATGAAACGAATTATATCAACGCGAATATAGAATTAGTTAATTTAGATATTCTCAAACCAATGATACTAGGTGGTTGGCTAAGAGCATTGGAATCTGATGTAGAAAAAGCAATAGAATTGACTAATATCAAACATTTAAATATTTCAATTTCAACTTCTCATCAAATGATTCAAGGTAAATTTCAAGGAAAGTATGATGAGACTGATATTATTAAAATGATGGTTGCTGCTATACATCGAGCGCGTGATTTAGGAATAAAAACAATCGGTGTAAATGCTGAAGATGCTAGCAGAACTAGTTTAGATTTCTTGATAAAATTTGCATCAGCCGCTAAAAAGGCTGATGCCGATAGATTTAGGTATTGTGATACTTTAGGTTTTGAAAGTCCTTCTAACATCCATTTCAGAGTAAAAGATATAACACGTGCGATAGATATGCCGATTGAGATGCATTGTCATAATGATTTAGGAATGGCTGTTGCAAACTCTATTATGGGCGCAAAAGGGGTGATTGAGGAGGGACAGGATGCCTATATCAATACTACTGTTAATGGGTTAGGTGAGAGAGCGGGTAATTGTGATTTAGTCAGCACGATATTAGCATTAAAACATGCAGCAGATTGGAATGATTTAGATTTATTAGATCCACATGTCGATTTGAGTAAAGCCTGGTTAGTGGCAAATTATGCCTCACAGGCATTTGGGGTTCCAATTCCAGTTAATCAGCCCGGTGTGGGAGATAATGCATTTGCTCACGAATCAGGTATTCATGCTAATGGAGCATTAAAAGATCGTAAGAATTATGAATTATATGATTATCTTGAAGTAGGAAGGGGGAAAAAAGTGTTAGTTGAAACAGGAAGAAAAATATCGACAGGTGAATATTCAGGAATTTCTTCCTTTAAACATGTTTATAATAATTTTAATCTTACTTTTAAAAATGAAGAAGAAGCAAGACAAATCCTTGAACTAGTACGATATGCTAATGTTCACAAGCAGAAACCATTGGTTCGAGAAGAATTTCTATTTATTGCTCAATTTCCAAAAATAGCAGAAATGCTCCTAACAATGAATCCACCAAAAATAACAATATTTAGTCTAAAAAATCATTAAAAAACATTAATGAAATATTAGAGCTATCAAATATCTTTATGATGAAAAAAAAGAAATAGAGAATAAAATTAGGGGATTTTAATGAAGAATTAATGAATTCTTTTTAAAATAAAAAAAAAGGAATTATGTATAAGATTTCAGAAAATTGGTTACTTTAATTGTATCTTTTGTACGTAAATAGAAGCCAAATAAAGCCGAATACTCCTACGATTGCAGATACCAATACTAACCAGCTTCCCCAATATGCTACATCAAATCCACCTAAAAGAGAAGCTATACCTTGAACCGCCATGAGAGCAAGAACTACAAATGCCATGCCCATTGCATATTCCTCTTCCCTGAACATGCCTATACCCGCTACTATTGCAAACACACCTAGCACTATAGTTGTTAATCCTTGACTTCCAAATAAGTTAATGGATGCGGCTTCAGTTAACCACGCTGGTGTTGCAATAGGCAACCCAGCCCAGGCTAAAAACTGCATTATTGCTTGGACCACATATAACAATCCAATAATAATCAATAGCCAATTGAGTAATTCATTTGAATCTTTAACTTTTTCTGTTTCATTCATGATATATTCCACATCAATATTATTTCGTTATTAGAAATAGATGTTTAAGATGAAATAGTAACTTTTGAATATAAATTTAATTTAATGAATTAATTAATGAAATAGTGATTAAAAAGAAAATTTTCTTCAACAATGCAAAGATCGTTATCCCCCGAGAAAATTTGCGAAGATCTCGAACTAAATTTGCTAAGTAAGGCATTTGCGATAGAATTATTGTTTTCGTTGATTGAATCTAGCGAAGATCCCGATATTCGGAGTAGGTCAATTGATGCTTTCAAAAGAATAGAGCGAAAGGATGATAAGATTTTTGAATTTATAGAAAATTATCTCTTATCGGATGAAAATCCTCGTGTCAGAAGTGCTGCTGCTAAATTAATTGAACATTCTTTTTTAGAAGAGGGTCTTGAATCCTTAAAATGGACCATTCAACATGATAAATCTCCAATAGTGCTAAAAACAATGAAGGAAATAGTTATAAATAGTAGAGAAGAAATAAAAGTCTTAGATGAAGAATTCGAGAAACTTTTAGAATATATGGGGAACCATATCGGTATTATAAGAGAAGAGGCAATTTTTTTCTTGGATCTTGAAGCTTTATTTGCTCAAGAGATAAATAATTACAAGCTTGATCTTTCAGCGTATTCATTATTTCAGAAAATTAAAGATTTTGATAATAGTGACTATTGGCTAAAAATTAAGCATAAACACGTGGTTTCATTGTGTTTTAATTATTTCAATTGGATATACTTTAAACAACATCCTCAGATATATTCTTCTCTATCAAAACTTCAAGACCCATTCATCTATTTAAATACTTTAAAGCGCTTCTTTTTAGGAGAAAGCAATCAAAATTCTTTGTATATACCCAAGTCGATTGGTTCTTTGAAAGCGTTGAAATATTGTACTCTAATAGATAACGGCATTCGAAATGTGCCTGCTGAAATCAGCTCTTTAGAGAAGTTAGAATATCTTGATTTAAGTTGGAATAAATTGACCATAATACCCGATGGAATATTAAGTCTAGAAAATCTAAAGTATCTAAATCTAAGTCATAATAATCTTGATAAAATTCCATTGAATTTGAGCAAACTAAATAGTTTAAGGGAACTCAAGTTAAACGGCAATTATATAAAGGAAACACCTCCATCCTTGGAAGAATTCACTAATTCTTTAAATAAATTCAAGTTATGATTTCCTTTAGGAAAGAATGAGATGTTGTGAGAAAACTATAAATATATTAGGAGTATAACTAATTTCAACGTTCAAAATTAATAGATGATGCGAATATGGAAGAAAAGAAGAAAATGGTTAGTGGTGGAGACGTCCTAATTAAATGCTTACTGGAAGAAGATATTCGATATCTTTTTGGAATTATTGGTGGGCAATTTTTAAAAATGTATGAAGCAATCCGTGAATGGGGTCAAGAAAAAGGAATAGAAACGGTTATGTTTAGACATGAACAAGTAGCAGCACATGCTGCGGATGCGTGGGCAAGAGTTACTAATAAACCTGGCGTGTGTTTTGGAACCGTAGGTCCTGGAGCGACCCAGCTTGTGCCCGGTGTCGGTGCTGCTTGGTCTGATAATATTCCAATGGTTGTCGTCGTCCCTCAAGTAAACTCGAAATTTGCGGATTCGTTTACTTTACAAGGAAATCTAGATCAAATCACGATGTTCAAACCAATAACAAAATATCAAAAATCAGTAAGAAATATTGATGAAATTCATGATGCGGTTCATAAAGTATTTCGTGAAGCTACTGGTGGACGTCCAAGACCGGTGTTACTAGAGATTTATGAAGATGCATTCTTAGCTGAGAAAGAAGAAAGTGAGATTCCCATCCTCCCATCACACAGTTATAGAGCTTTAGCGAAACCAGCTGTTGCTAGCGAAACTATCAAGGAAGCATTGGAGATGTTATTAAATGCGAAAAAGCCCCTGATAATTTCTGGAGGTGGAGTCTCTCGTTCAGGAGGTTGGGATGAACTTAAAGAATTTGCAGAATATTTAAAGATACCTGTCATGACTACTCTAATGGGCGTGGGCACGATTTCAAATAGATCACCAAGTTTCCTCTGTACGACGATTAATGGACCTGGATTGAAAGCGGGTCCCGAAGCAGATGTCATTTTGGCATTAGGATGTAAATTCACCCATATTATGGCACATGGAGATGAACCCTTCTGGAATGATAACCAAAA
This sequence comes from uncultured archaeon, assembly GCA_964493715.1. GTDB lineage: Archaea > Asgardarchaeota > Lokiarchaeia > Sigyniarchaeales > SOKP01 > SOKP01. The sequence goes on along the minus strand of CAZBPC010000064.1, from coordinate 4,414 downwards.
AATGATCCAAGTCGATATTGATCCATCTATCATTGGTCGTGCAAAACCAATATCTCTTGGAGTCGTTGCTGATTGCAAGCAATTTTTAAAGCAAATGGTTGATGAAACTAAAAAGTCTACAAAACCTGTTGAAAAAAGCGAGTGGTTGGATGAATTAGTTAAATTAAGAGAAACTCAAAAAGCAAGCTTACTTAAAAAAGCGGTAAAGGATAAAACTCCTATCATTCCACAAAGATTAATAAAAGAATTTTGGGAATTTATGGATGAGGATGCAATTGTCATCTTAGATGGGGGAGATATCACATGCTATGCGCTTGAACAAATTGATTTCTTTAAATCTCGACCACCTCTTTCATTATTACAACCCGTTGGGATGGGGCATTTAGGTGTTGCCGTAGGATATGGAATTGGTGCAAAGATGGCTAAACCAGATAAACAAGTCATTGCAATGTGTGGTGATGGGAGCTTTATGATGAATGTCCAAGATTTAGAAACCGCCGTTCGATTAGGGTTGAAAAATCTCATCTATGTCATAGCTAATAATAATGCGTGGGGAATGTTAAAGTCAGGGCAGAAATTATTCTGCGGTAAACGCTATATTGATGTTGATTTTAATGACTTTGATTATGCGAGAATGGCAGAGGGTTTTGGGTGTTATGGTGAAGTTGTTACGGATCCTAATGAAATAAAGCCAGCATTAGAGCGTGCTAAAAATTCTGGAAAACCAGCAGTATTAGACGTGAAAATTGAATTTTCTACACCAGATGCAACTAAGCTTCTCGGCTCAATGGGGATCCTCTAAGAGGAGAATAATCTGAATTATTGATTTATACTTTTTTTTATATAAAATAAAATTATAGATTGTTTTGGTAAATTATTATGAAAGCTGTAGTTTTTAAAGGTAAAGAAAATGTTGTGATTGAAGATGGTTTTGAAAGACCCATTATAAAACCGGATGAAGTATTAATAAAGGTTAAAAAAGTTGGAATATGTGGTTCAGACGTGGGTTCTTATCAATCAGGAGGACCTTACTTACCCGGTAAAATAATTGGTCATGAATTTTCGGGAGATATCGTTGAAGTGGGGGAAAATGTAAAGAAAATTAAAGCGGGAATGAGGGTTACGGTAAATCCTCAAATACCTTGCTTTGAGTGCTATTATTGCATTCACAACCTCGAAAATATGTGCAAATTACAGAATTACTCTTTTGGCACGACTGAACATGGCGCAATGAGAGAATATATAAATTTAAAAGCAGAAAGAGTTCATATTCTACCTGAAAATGTCTCTTATGAAGAAGGAGCGACTGTGGAACCCCTTTCAGTAGCTGTTTATGCTGTTGAGCAATCCAAATTTCAAATTGGTCAAAATGCGGCTGTTATTGGGGCTGGACCAATAGGGCTCATGGTGATTCAAGTATTACGAGCCGCTGGAGCCAGTAAAATCTATGTCTTAGAGCCAGTAAGCTCAAAGCAAGAAATCGCTTTGCAATTGGGAGCTGATCAAGTTTTTATCCCTAAAGCGTGGAATAAGGTTGTTAGAATTATGGATAAACTTGGAGCTGATCACGTCTATGATTGTGTTGGGCTATCCGAAACATTTACTACTGCATTACAATTAGTGAAAAAAGGGGGTCACATTACTCTTATTGGTATGCATTCTAGTAAACTCGAAATCAGTAACATTCTCCTCATGACTACTAATAATATCTCGGTTAGAGGAGTTTATGGATACAATCACGATATCTTCAAAATTGCTATTAATCTCTTCGAACAGAAAAAAATTCGTATTGATTCATTTATTACCAAGAGAATCAAAATGGATCAAGTTCCAGAGATGTTTAAAATTTTAGGGAATCCTCCCCATGATGAATTAAAAGTAATTGTCGAATTGGATTAAAAAATTTACTTATTTTTTTCTTATTTCAGTAGACTCTTCGTAATTTATAGATTATTTTAAAAAAAATTTATAAATCTATGTGACAATAAATAAGATATTCACCATATTAGTGAATGTTGAAAAGAGGATAGTCTAATGGAAAATAAAATGAGTCCATATGATGCAAAAATCTGGACTAAGTCTTATGATAAACACGTAAAGACCACTTTATCTTATCCTAAAGAAGGTTTGGGAATATTATTCGACAGAGCAATGAAGAAATATCCTGATCGAATTGCGTGCTATTTTATGGAAAGGGAAATGACATTTAATGAACTTAATGATTACGTGCATAGATTTGCAACCTTTTTACAAAAAAATGGGGTGAAAAAAGGAGATCGGGTTGCTATAAATTTAGCAAATTGTCCACAGTATTTAGTAGCTCATTTTGGAACTTTATTAGCAGGAGGGGTCGCTTCAGGATGTTCTCCATTAATGAGTGCAACTGAAATTGCTTATCAAATTAATGATAGCGAAGCTAAATTCTTTGTAACCCTTGATGCTTTCTACGAAAAAGTATTAACCAAAGTCTTAGATAAAGTGCCAAACTTAGAAACGATTATTACTACGAACATTAGCGATTACATGGGTCTTTCTGGGATAAAAGTAACTTTAGGAAAACTTCTAAAAAAGATTCCTAAGGGAAAGGTGATTCCATTTGCAGGTAAGAACGTGCTTGATTTCAATGATGTCATCAAAACTGAAAATAATGTAAATAAGGTAACAATCGATACAGAAAAGGATCTTGCTTTATTGCAATATACTGGGGGTACTACGGGCTTACCTAAAGGAACCGAACTTACACATAAAAATATCATCTCAAATATCGTTCAAATCTCAACTTGGATCGACCGTACAGAAGAGGAACAAGAAGTCATGGTTAATTTATCTGCCTTCCCACTTTTTCATTTAGCGGGTTTGGCAATGAGCATGGTGACGCTTTATTTATCCGCTTCGCAAATTCTTATCGCGAACCCAAGAGATAGTGATCATATCATTAAAGAAATGATGGATAAAAAACCAATGATGATGGTGAACGTACCTACATTGTATTTGGCTATAAAGAACCGAATTAATGAAAAATGGCCGATTGAAAAGATTCCAAGAGATGTTTTAAATGATATTGAAGTTTATATCTCGGGAGCTGCTCCTTTTCCCGCAGAAGCCATTAATGATTTTGAATCATCTTTAGTAGCTAAAAATAAAGTGCTAGAAGTTTATGGAATGACGGAGACAAGTCCTATAATCACTATGAATCCTTATTATGGTAAAAAAAAAATTGGATCCGTTGGTTTACCCGTACCAGATATGGATCTTCGCCTTGTTGATGTAGAAACAGGAGTTCAAGTCGAACTTGGAAAGCCTGGAGAAATTATATGCAAAGGACCCCAAGTTACTAGAGGATATTATAACAAACCAGACGCGAATTCAAAAACAATTATTGATGGTTGGTTTCATACTGGCGATGTTGGCGTAATGGATAAAGATGGATACATTACAATCGTAGATCGGACAAAAGACATGCTTATTGTCAGTGGATATAAGGTCTACAGCGTTCACGTCGAAGATATCTTGACAAAACATCCCAATATTGAGATGGTAGCTATTATTGGCTTAAAAGATCCTGATCGACCTGGAAGTGAGATCGTAAAAGCAGTGGTCCAACTAAAAGAAGGAATCGAACCATCGGATCGGATTAAAGCAGAATTAAAAAATTATGCTGCTGAACATCTCTCGAAATATGAAAATCCAAGATTATGGGAATTTCGAGAAACTTTACCTTTAACAACTGTTGGAAAAGTCCTAAAAAGGGCATTACGAGAAGAATCAAAAGAATCAAATTAAATTTTTTTAAGCTCTATTTATTTTTTTTCTAATTATTACATAAACCTATTTTAATGAATTCATAGAATATTTGATCATAAATATAAAAAATAAATTATAAAAGAATGAGTTGAAAAAATGAAAAAAGGACAAGTGCAATGTATAAATGATGAGATATTAGACAAACTCTCATTAAAGAACCGCTATAAATTCCTAAATTATAATTTAATGAGTTATTTAAAACCTAAGCATTTTGATCTACTTAAGGAGGCTGAAAAGTTTTTTAGAAATTTCGAGAAGAAGAATGACATAAATCACACTGAAGACTTCTATGAATGGATACCAGAAGTAGGTAAAGCAGGTTTTATCACGCGCATACATAAGTTTGACAATCTCGGTTTAGATTTTGAGACCTATGGGATGACTGCTGAGTTTATGAGGGTGCTTGCTATGGACTTCTTTGACCCTCAATTTGCGATGGGAGCTGGTGCTACAGTTTTAGCGGTTAATCCTTTAATGCTCCATCATGAAAATGAAGAAATACGCTTACGTGCCCTCAAAGAGCTAGTTACTGGTGAAAAAATTGGATGCATCTGTATCACGGAACCTGAAAGAGGTTCGGATGCGGTTCACATGTTAACCACTTGCGATG
>CAZBPC010000063.1:0-19980 GCA_964493715.1 uncultured archaeon | reverse complement strand
CTTAACATTTCTGCTATTTCAGAATCAAATGCTAATAAATCCTCATATTCGACGATGAGAGTCGTCCCGCCCTTAGAAAAGATGTCATTGATTTTATCTTGATACTTGTAGACTCCTGGTTTTTCTTCAAAATATCTGTAAAAATCTTCAATTCGTTGAGTAATAGGTATAGGTATAGCAGTTTGTGATGAGGGGGTTGTAATCTTAATTCACCTTCGAGAATTAATTAATATACCAAAATTATTTTTCATAATATTTTAATCAGACATATTAATGATTTAAGCTTATTAAGGTAAAAATAATCATTTACAAAAAAAAGGAATAAGAGAGATGAAATTTAGTAAATTTAATTGATTTAATATTTGCCTTATCTAGTCTTCTTTTAACTTGTTCAAGGTTTCACATATAATTGGATCTTGAGATGCTTCACACCTAATTTTTAATAAGGCAATGATGCGTTTTTTCATTTTTTCTTCTTCATATCTCGCTGTTCGACCTAAGATTATGGCAATAGATTGTTGTGATGTAATTGATCCCTCATCACTCAGATTTTTTAGTAATTTTGATAGGATTTCAGCTAATCCTTTTTCTTGGATAATGCTAACCATTGAGTTAATCATATTATTACGCACATCTTTTGATTCATCACCCAATAATAATAGGATAGAATCAAAAATCATATCAATTTTTGTAAATCCATAAATTTTCAAAAGATTAGCCAAGCCTTCTCTAATCTTCGGATCTTCATTCTTTAGATTTTTCTCAACGATATTAAAAGGAATTTTATCTGGATCTAAGCCTGAAATTGAGGATAATAAATTCATTACTGATCTCTTAACCCAACTATTTTTATCTTCTAATAGTATGACCAATTTTCCAATAATTTCCTCATTACCTTTAAATTTGTTGATAAGTCTTCCTAAACTTAACACGGCAGCATCTCGAACGATCCATTCATCATCTTTTAATGAAAAATTAATAAGAGCATCAGTAGATTCTACTAGATCTATATCACCGATATATCCTAAAATTTTAGTGCTTGTTTCCCTGACAAATGAATCATTATCCTGCAAAAATGAAAATACAAAACCTATTGGAATAAGTTCAGGATAATTTTTTACAATCTCAAGAAACGATTTCATCAGCATTATCCTTGAATTAGGATCTAAATCTTCAATTGACATTAACAAATCGTTCATCACGGGTTTTAACATAGTTGGGTTTTTTTTCGCTATTTTAGAAATAATTTGAGCTATTTCCTTTTTAATTTTTGGTTCTAATCTTGGTTTTAAAATCTTAATGATTTCTGCTAAATTTAATCTTTCACTATTATTTTCTATTAAACTTTCTAAAGAGAGGATCGCATTTAAGACAATATTTGGATCCTCTGATGTCAAACATTCGTGTAAAGTGGGTATTACTTCGACAGGATATTTAGATGCAATTTTAGAAACTGTTGTAGATACAACGCCTTTTGATATGAATCCAGAATCATCTTCCAAGAGCAACAGTCTTTTTAAGATAAAAAGCGTCTCATCCTCTGATTTTTGAGTTAAAATTGATGAAATTTTTTGCTTTACTTCATTATTTCCGAGTTTTATATATTTTAATAATGTGGATAATATTTTTTCAGGATTATAATGCCATAATTTTCCCAGAAGTGTTATGATACTGGTTACAACCCCCATATTTGAAATATCGATTTTATTTATAATCGTATCTAAATCTAAGGCTTTTGGGGATTCATTAATGTATTTTTCCAAAGCATTTACAGCTGAATTTCTCACGTTCTCTGCTGAATCTGTCAATCCATCTAAAATAGGTGATATTGGAATCGATAATTTCTTAAAGTTACCGATTTTCGATATAATGTCGAACATTGAAGCTCTAACTGACTTCCTAGGATCTTTCATAAAAGGAATAATCTTTGATATTAAATTCAAATCAATTTTCTGTATATCAATATTATTTAAGCATTGAATTGCAGCAGCTTTAATTTTTTGTTGTGAATAGGAGAGTTTTTCAAAAATGATTTTCTGAGGGATCTGATAAGATGACTCAGATAATAATTTTAGTACTTCTACTTGGATATTTACACTTGGATCGTTAAGAATTTCAATTAATTTAAATTTTGAAATTAATTCATCTTCCTGCAAATTTATTTTTCCCAGTAATTTTATACCTATTAATCTTAACCTCCATTCGGGATCGTTGATAAGATTGATAAGAAGATTTTCAGGCAATCTTTCAACTAATTGGTTATCATTTATTAACAGAGTGCGAGCGACAGAAATGCTTTTATCATAATTTGGAGACTCAAGAGCTTCCTCAATCCAGGGCAACACAATATCAGGAACATCACTCTCTAATTGTATCAAAATTTTAATTGATATTTTTCTGGAATTAGGATTTGGATCACATATCCCATCAATCAGTGAGTTTTTAAATTTCCAATCGTTCAAATATTTTTTTGACTTCAAAGGTATTCGTTCATACATTAATAGTAAGGTATTTTCAGCATATTCTCTTAGTTTTTTATCTGGATTTTTAATAAAATTAAATAGTGGAATTGGATCAAAAGTTTGACCACATTCTGTTATTTTGGAATATTTAATATTAAATTTGAACTCGTTCTTTTTTACAAGAAAGTAATAGGATGTTATAATTATCAAAATTGTTTCCTCAATAACAGCAGGCCAAGCAAAGCTATTAGAAACGGGTACGATTCCTGCTGTAAAAGACCAATAATTAAAAGAACTTGATAGAATATCAATATTTACAATTAAAAAATTAACTAAAACATTTATACCAATTGCGGCCATTAAATATGCTGCGAAATAGATATCAATTCCGCGATACTTAATTTTTCGACCCCAAAATCGAGTAAAATATCCTACAATTCCAAAAAACAGAGTAACATATACAAAATACGAAGACATCGTAGAAATTGCTAAAGATCCAGTAAAAAAGAATCCTATAGTTTGGAAAAGTGAGATCCATGCCCATACAAAAACAAACATCATTAATCCTAGCATAATGAATGGTGAGGGATCAGTTAGAAATTGACGCAACCCTCTTTTATTATCTTCAAAATTCAAGAAAATAGATCTCTTAATATCGGGTATATGATAATATTGATGTGAAATTCCGGATATATATCCTTTAGACCCATAATATGTCAATATCAAGAGGGGGTAAAATAGCATCCAAGAGATCCATAAGGTTTGAAAAGGAAATCCCATTAAAGATATTAATATTGGTGGAATAATTAAAAAGAAATATAATAATAGTGCCACTATAGCTGAGATTATTTTATTACTTGATTTATTTATGATGTTTTTACTTATGTATCTGTGAAATGGTGTTAAACCTTCATCTGCTTCTTCACTAAGAGCAATAAATAAGAAATCAATGAGAGGATAGATTGAAATGTACACAAGACATATTGCAAAAGGAATTATTAATATGAGAGGATGGAGTGCATTATCAGCAAAAATGAAAGCCATTCCTACAACAACCATCACTGCAATACTGAATATAAGCCCATAAAACAAACATTGCAGCCGGTCAATAAAACTAAATTCTCCTTTTTTAACTAAAGCTACTTGTTTGTAAATAATAAAAAAACCAATAAAAAAGAATACTATGAATATGATTATTATCGCTAATTCTCCTAACAAAACGTGGATCACTCTAAATATATTAAGATGTTAATAAGTGTTAATTCTGGTTGCTAAATAATTTAATAGATAAAAGAATTTTAGATTATTAAATATGGTGTGAAAAATATGATAAAAATTGAAATTCCTTTAGACGATGCTTTGAAAAGATTAGATTTTATATTTAAAAATGAAGGTTTATCTACTGAATGTATAAATGATCATAAGGGTTTCTCGTTATTGGGAGATTCATTTGGACCCTTTGAAAAAGGAAAAAAATATAGGATGAAAAATTTTTTAGCCATCCCATTTATTGAAGGTGGAATTTTAGCTGTGAGCCAAAATGAGAAATATGATAATGTAGATATCCAAAGGTTCGCCATTAGAGAAAGGGATAGTCAGAAGCTCATCCAACAAGATAAGGATAATTTTTTGATAAAATCTAAGGAGTTTCGTTCATTAATGGAAAAGGCTGTAGAAGATAAGAAAAAACCAAAAATGGATCTTGATAGATATAATTCTTATACCACTAATATCATTGATAGCAGGTTATTAAAATTGTTAAAATTAGCAAAAACTGAACTTTCTTTGGATGATGAAAAAAGATTGACAAAATCAGAACATTTACTATTTAATAAGATTTATAAAATAATAAAAAAGTGGAGAACATTTTTTTTAACATTTGAATGAATCTAAAGTTCTATTTGCCTCGTACCATATTTTTTAAAATAATCCTTAATAATATTTGATTGGAGTTTATTTGGTTTTAATAAAGGGATAATTTCTAATGCATTACTCATTGTAAAAAAATTCACATTCTCTTTTAAAAGGATTTCTTTGACATTTTTCCCATCATCACGTATTTCATTCCTTTCTGTCATAACTATTGAAGCAATAATTTCTACATCAAGTTTTTCTAAAGATTTAATAGCTGCAATTAAAGAACCAGCTGTAGTGGTAGTATCTTCAAGTATTATTACCTTTCCTTTAGGTTCACCAAGAAAAAATCGGTCTTTAGGATCTCCGTGTTCTTTTAACTTGCCTCTCCCCATCGGTAATAGGTACGTCCCTTTACTGTAATTTGATTGCTTTTTTGCCCATTTCAGTTGTGTAATTATACCTAATTTAGTTGCACCTTCTGGTACACCATAAAAACAATCAGGTTTTAAGTTCAAGAATTCAACAAAAGAGATTATGAAATCAGTAAGTTGATCCATTAGAAAAACATCCTGGGCGATATTCCTCCAATTTACATACCAATTCGATAATCTTCCCGATTTTAATTTGATTGGTTCATTAAAAAAACCAACTACTTCATTTTCAATAATAAATTCTAAAAATTTTGATTTATCTACCCAATCCAATATAAAAAACCTATTCTTTCATAATTAAGTATTCTTTTCGTGCTTTAGAGTATTCTTCACCACTAATTTTACCTTGAAGAAATTCTTGTTCTATCTGCCTCATTATTTTCCTTTTCTCAGCGAGTGCTTTTTTATTTTCTTCTTTTATAAATGTAGATAAAATGGACTCGCAAGCCTTACTGATATCATTCTTATTTGATTTTTTATTTAATTTTTCAATGTAAGGTTTTATTGGTTTTACTAAATCAATTTTTTTTTTTGCTAATTCATCAATTCTTTCAAGGACGGTTTTAATTTCTGTTTCATTCTCGCCATCTAAAACCGAGATCATTCTTGGAATGGCGATTTCTGTTAAAATCTCATCTAAATATATTTCTATTTCTTTCTCGACTTGTTTATCGTTATAGTTAGCTAACTTATCTTTCCTTATATATTCAATAAAAATTAAAGGGAGTTCAACTGGCCATTCTTTAATTTCATCCTTGTCTACAAGTTGGACAATTCCTCCATCTTTTTTATGAAATATTCTCATTTCTTCTCCTCTCTAAATTAAATCCAGTCTCCTGTTGTCAATTTTTCGGGTAAATATCTATCTGTTAGAAATTCAAAACCATGAGACGAAAAAGCTTGAATTTCAGCTTTAACTTTCAATTTCAATGCTAATTTAAGGTCTTCTTCCCAATTTTTATTTTTTTTAACGAAATCTTCGTTGAGGAGATCTGTTGTTCTTTTTATGTCCTGTTTATTCATAGGAATGCGAACAGAGTTTGGAATTTTATATTTATCCAAATCTCGAGTCAAAACACCCAAAAGTTTAATCTTGGGAGTCGCTAGAAATGGACTTTCATAGCTTAATCTCTTAGAACCTCTGAGATAAACCGAATGAATATAATGACCATAAGGATCACTATCCACTAAACTAAAGACGGGGAGATTTAACTCTTTACTTAACCTTTTTAAAAACATTCGTACTGCTACATTTCCTACACCTTGTGCGGTTAATAGAATACACGGATATTTCTTCCAAAATCTTGCCTCTGCTAAACGCATCATCGCAGCATCTTTTTCTATTACCAATATAAATTCAGCATCAGACTCAATAATCTCAATATTATCAAGCATTGGAGATATTGTCCATCCACCACCACCTAAACCTTCAAGATCAATAATATCATTCCTATCTCTTATTCGAAGTCTTCCTACACAAGATCCTTTAGCAGAAGCGACGATATGTGTTGAATTTCTTGTAGTGTAAAGCATACTAGCCACATCTTCGATGCATTTATCACTATTTTTTTGATCTCCAAAAAGTGTAACTGCTGAATAGAAAATTTCTCTTTTAGTCGCGTGAAGATCTTTTAGTAACAATTCATTCACTTTTTCTAATACTTTCATCAAACGGGTCATATCAGCTACACTTGCTAGCGAATGGAATTGTTTTTCCATCATTTGTTTACCTAAAAGAAGTAAATCATTTTCTTCATCCCATATTATATTTCCAGTGGTTCTTGAAGGAAGAAAAATTGACGGTCTTCCATTTTTATAAATTTTTTCTATAATAGAATCTGTAAATTCACGTATTCTTTTAAGAGCTTGAGCTTTATTTAAATCATCGATTTCAACAGTTTCTACAGGTAAAATCTTTTTTTTTTTCTGTTCTTTCATATTTCTGCTTAGGTATTCTTGATATAGTTGTTTTGTCGCTTTTAAATCCCAACTTTCACTTTTAGTTGCCATTATTGTTTACCTCATTTTAATTTCCAATGTTTCTTATTTTTAATAATTAACATTTCCACTTTATCTCTCCTTACCAATTCTTTTAAACGATTCTGGAGATACCTTGCATCCATCATATCTTTAATTTTTAAATTGAAGATAAGATGTGTTATGTTTTGCCATTCATTGTTAAGTGTTGCTAAAATTTTATCTGTTGTAATAACGGGTAAGGTTGTTTGAACGGTCTGGGGAATTGTTTTCTTAAGTTTTGGTTTTTGTGAAGGTTTTTTTATAGGTTTACCTTCTTCAATAGTAATTAGATTTTCAATAGATTCAGGTCTTTTCGAAACAAGTTTGACAAGCTCGTCCTCTACTTCTATCGTTGGTTTTTCAATGATAGCTTCAGTTTTATAGCGAGCTTGTATTTCTTTAATTATATCAATTTTTCTTGAATTTGGTGAAATGGAAATCCCGAATTCTTTACTGTACTCTATTAATTCTCTAATTGTCCATTTTAATAGAGTTTTTTCAGAAAAAATCTCTTTCTTAGGTTTTTGATCTTCATCTCTACTTTCTTTATCAACAGGTTCTTTTTCCCATTCAATTTCAATTTCTTTAGGGATTTCTTTTCTCTCTTCTTGTTCTGGTATAACATTTTTCTCTATTTTTGGTTCTGTAGCTAATTTAGGCATAACTTTTTTACCAATTGCTTCTTTCATTAACAGTTCTAATTCTTCTGGAGAGGTTTTATTTTTATACTCACTTTCTGTAGTTTTCACAATATTAAATAGACTCTCTACAAATTTGGGAATATATTTTTCAATGACACTTGATCGTTTTTCTGTCTTTCTAAATGTATCTTTTTTATTCAAATATGCTCTTAAACGTCTTGCAATTGCTTCTAAACAATATTTAATCTCCTTAATTAATTCCTCATCATCTGCTAACGCATTTTTAGATTGAGATTTAAACATTAAATGTACATAAGGACCTGAAACGTTAACTAAAAGTTTAATAGGACCTTTCGGTAAGTTGTTATCAAAGGTGTCTAGTTTGTAATTTTTCCAATTAACAGATTGAACTGCTTTAGTTATAGCACATTCCGCACTATCTCTCAATTTGGGCGTACGATTTACAAATCTAGATAAAACATCCCTTGAACGTTTAGGAGTATCTAATTTTTTAGGATCATTACAATATGCCAAAGCTGCTTCAACCACATATGCTAAACCTTTACCACTTGTTGGAGGTCTTGTTTCTGCAGAAACAAAATCATCATCTTTTGAATGGACATCGGTAAAATAATTTAATAGTTCACGATAACTACTTCTTAAGTCATCATTTAAGTTTTTAAGTATCTTATTAAAAAAAATATTGAATTCATTTGGATCTCCATTATTATCTAAAATATCATAACTTGCGAGAATTCTTGAGACCGTTATTTCTATTTCACTATCAATTACGCTGTGATCTAAAGGAGTATCTTCACTTGATAAAGCATTTTGCTTTTTCTTCTCTTTCAATAAATTTTCCTTAACAGACACAAGGTTTGAAACAGGATCATCAAAATCTTCGATATTTTCTGATATTTTTAGACCGATTTCTTTTACTAAAGTATTTTCTAATACTATATCCCCAACGGGTATAGCGGTATCAGTTGGTGGGGCCATATATTTTATTGATTTAAACGCATGAAAAAGAGAATTGAATTGTTCATTAGTCAATTCAACAGGTTTAGCTTTAGAAATTTGAACTTCTCGAATTACATCTTCATATTCAGCCCGAGAAATAAATTTTTTTTGTTCAATTAATCCTGATTCATTCCGTTTAATTAAATTATATATTTGATTTTTTATTTCTTCTTTTTGTTTATCGATATTTTCAATTTCTTTTACTAGATTATCCACATCTTTCTCGATTTTTTTTTGTTCTTTTTTTGTATCAATTGTTTCTTTTCGACGATTATGTTTTCTTATAGTTTTATCTATATTTATAAGGTTTTTATCGCACTTATTAATCTCATTAATTAGATTCCAGTAATCGTTCTTTAAGTCTTCAGAATCTAATAGATAAAAAATGAGCTTATCTCTTGGTTTTTCTGAGCGTCCATACACCCTTTTTTCATTCTTTATAAAGTAAATTGGATCCTCTTTATTCTTTGATTTTGTAATGAATCCCTCTTCAAGGATAAGTAGATTATTTTTATCTTGTAATTCTTTTTCAGCAATATTTATGATCTCTTTCGCGGTTTTAGGGCTAATTCGCACAAAATTTTCTTGTAAAAATGCAGATACAGTTAAGTTTTCTGATTTTGCTATAAGATCCTGCAGATCACCTATATTGGTTGATGAAGGGTGTGGTTTAGCATATTTAGGTTGTTTTGGAAATGATGATACTAATCTTGGATATGTTATATGTTCCCCATAAGGATCAATGAAAAGAATTGTGACATGAGGATTCATCAACGCAGTCTCATTTATATAAGTATCTACATAACCCCTCACATATTTCACATTTAAATAATTTAATTTAATGTATGTCCCATGACCAAAAGGGCTATCAACATCAACAGGATGTATTAAATAACGTTTTTCATTCTTTGAAGTAGTGAAAAACTCAGATGCATTGGCATACACCATATCGATAGTCTTAGAGGCTACAATGATAGGTTTTCCAGTTGTATTTTGGGCATCTGAAAAAGCACTTGGAGCTCCAAAACCTTGACTACCTCGAGTCTGTTTTAATTCAACACTTTTTGAACTTGCTAAGTATTTTCCAAATTTACGAAGATCTCCCTTACTCATTCCGATTCCATTATCAAATATCTCTAAAGTATAATTCATTACATTTTTTTGTGACAATTCCGATGTTAAAAAAGACGGAGGCTCAGATTCTCTTAATCTAACGACTACGATTGGCTCTATATCGACTAAAGCAATAACAGGTTTTAAAAGTTCATCAATGTCCTCTAAAATTCGCTGGACTTCTTCTTCTACTTCAATTTCAGCTTTGTCAATTATTTCTCCTGCCTCTTCTTCTTTATCTATTGATAATTCCTCTTTACCATTATTATCTGCTTCTCCTTCTTCTAAGAAATCTTGAATTAGTGATAAATTTTCTAAGGCTGTTTCTTGATCCAAAGAAAATTTATTTCTTGAATCAGATTTTTCGATTTCATTCCAATGAAACGTTTCAATAGCATCTAAACAATTATCTAAGAACTCTGTTATATATTGAGAATGTTTCCAGTATCCGAATTCAAAACCCACTAATTGTGTTCTTTTACGCATAAATTGTGCTATTGTACCTTGCTTGATTGTACCTTCCTCATCAGATGAAATTTTAATCTCACTCCAAACCTATGTTATCAGTTTTAATAGCGTTTTAAATTTAATTTATAAACACATAACTAACTTCTAGATCATTACTAATAACATAATTCTAATAAAATTAGTAAAAATCTTGAAGGCTGTGCTTCCAAATTTTGATTCATTTTGAAAAGAAATCGATTTATTATTTAAATCTTTTCCTATAATCAAAACTAAAAAGTGAAATAGCATGAATTTTATTTGATGTTTCTTATTCGGAAGTTTTCCAATGTTATATCTAATATCCTAGAAGCTATATATCTTTTAGAAGCTTTTTCAATATGTGAGATTTGTTTTGCTTTATTGATGATATATACCTCATTTTCCTTGCTTCCAAAGCCCACATCTTCCCTACCTACATCATTAGCCACAATTAAATCTGTTTGGGAACTTAATAACCTCTCATAAGCTCTATCGATAAGTTCAGTTCTTGAAACATTAGTTTCTGCTTTAAAAGCAACGATAAATACTTTATAGTTTTTCTTACGAGCTACGTTGATAACTTTAGGAGTTAATCTCATATTAATTTGGAGCTCCTTAACATCATCAGAAGAGATCTTACCTTCAACACAATCTATTGGTTTATAATCAGAAATAGCCGCAGCACATATGAAAATATCAAAATCTTTATAGGATAATTCATTTTTAACCGCATTTATGAAATCATCTGAGGAGACCACATTGATCGTATTTACATAATCGGGAATTTTTACCATACATTTCCCTGCAACCAATACTACATCCGCTCCCCTTGCTGATGCATCCTTAGCAAGTTCAACACCCATCCGCCCCGATGATTTATTTGAAACGAACCTAATCTCGTCAATGTATTCTCTTGTGGGTCCTGCTGTTATTAATATCTTAAGTCCTTCTAAATCTCTCTTGGCAATTATTAAATCGATAACTCGGTCAATTATGTCATCCACTTTTGCAATCTTAGCTTTCCCTTCAGAAATTCTTGGTCCTAAAATATCCATACCATATTTTTTTAATAATGAAATGTTATGTTCAAGAATAGGATGATACATGCTCTCATGCATCGCAGGGACGATTACAATCGGAATATTTGATCCAAACGCTGTAGAAACAAATGTAGTAACAGGAGTATCGTCTATTCCATTAGCAATTTTTGATATCGTATTTGCCGTAGCTGGACATACTAAGATTAGATCTGCTTTTCCAAAAACTTTAGGTCTATTTCCCGCAAAAAAAACATGTTCTACTTCCCCCGTTAAATTAGTTATAGCGGGATTACCTGTAGCCCAATGCATTAAAGAAGGGTTAATTAATTCTGTAGCTGCCTTTGACATTACTGCGAAAACTTCAGCACCTAATCGCATCAATTCTCTCGCGATAATTGGAGCGTTTATTACAGCTACCGACCCAGTTAAACACATGCATATTGTTTTTCCTCTAAGAATTGTACCCTTGCTCTCAACGATATCTTTTGATGGGTGGTGCGCGTTCTCTCGAACCATAATTTATCATTATATCATATATTTATATGTAATTAAATTTCATTTGGAATATAAAAATAATGGAAACACATCCCTATAATTTCTAACTTTTTATAAACAATTTTTCCCTACGTTATGAAGATCTTAGTGGATTTTAAAAATTCTAAATAAAAGATATATGTAAACTAGATTTTTAGATATACCATGGAGATCCTTGTTGATTTACACATCCATAGCAAATTTTCTGGGGGAACTAGCGAACGAATAACGATTTTCAACATCGCTTTAAATAGTAAGGTAAAAGGATTAGAAATTGTTGGTACAGGAGATTGTTTACATCCATCTTGGTTTAAGCAATTACAGTTTGAACTTGAAGAATCTGATAATGGTATTTATTATCATCCTAAAATTCCTGAAATTAAATTTATCTTACAAACCGAAATAGAACTCATCTGGAAAATAGAGGGAGAACTTAAAAAAGTACATTTCATAATCTTAATTCCTAATTTTAATGTTTTGAATGAAGTCTATCAATTTCTTTCAGCTCATGGAGCATTAGCAGAGGATGGGAGACCTAAAGTTTACTTATCGGCTGAAAATTTTATAATAGGGTTAAAAAAAATCGATTCTTTAATTGAAATAATACCGGCTCATATTTTTACGCCATATTTTGGTATCTTAGGCGCTCAATGTAAATTTAAATCTCTTAAAGAAGCATTAGGAGAGGGAAGGAAACACGTTAATGCTATTGAATCTGGATTAAGTGCTGATCCAATATTAATTAGAAATCTATCAGAATTAGATGATTTAACTATTTTATCTAATTCTGATGCTCATTCAGTGAATTTTCATAGACTTGGCAGAGAAGCAACAAAATTATATGTGCCTAATAGATTAAAATACCGGGAAATTATTAAATCTATAAGAATGAATAAGATAGTTAAGACCTATGAATTTAAACCTTCTGGAGGTAAATATTATTATGATGGACATAGAGGAGAAAGGCATGATGATGGAATTGACTATTTTTGTAGCCCCAAGCGAAATAATATTGATTGCCCTTATTGTGGAAAGAGACTTACCAAAGGGGTGTTATCTCGAATTTATGAATTAAAAGACCAAGAGGGTGTAAATAGCGATAAATTTCAATATATCATTCCTCTCCTTCAATTGATTGCTATTATAAATAAGAATTCAGAATATAACAGGAAAAACTTAGAAATATATCATAAAATTGTGGAAAAAAATCAAGGAGAGTATAACATATGGGAAGGATCAAGCAACTTTAATAGTATTCCTTCAAATATAATTGATGCAATCAATAAAATACGAAACGGTAAATATTACTATATCCCAGGACATGATAATTTTTATGGAAGATTATGTTTTGAAAATGGAGAATAAATTATTTGTTATTAAAATTTACTATATCCTAACAAATTAAACTATCAGGAAGTAATTTTCTTCAAATTTAATTTCTAAAAATTTCATCTCATATTTCAGTTTAAACTCGTATGAGATCCTCCTTTTAAAATTAATTCAGGATACAAATATTCAAAATTCTTACTAAACAATTTATGGTTCACCCACTTTTTAGTTTTTTTATCCCAAATTAAATTCTGTATGGGATTATATTTTTCAAGAAAATTGTTATTTCCATAGACCGATTTGATAATAGAGTCAGCTTTAACCAAATCAGTTAATATCAAATATTTCTCAACCTTTAAGTATTGAAATATGTATTCAAAAATTCTTAAAAATTCACCAAGTTCGCAATCTGGAAGATATAATTTGATCATTAGTCCACTATAAATCTTTTTCTTCTCATTAAATCCGTGTATATAATACTCTCCTTCAATTTCGTAAACAAAACCTAAATTGAAATACTGAAACATGCATTTAAGTATATCAATTGTATCTTTTTTTAGATTTAACAAAATAATTTGGATAATTTCATTCAATCCTAAATTTTTTGGAGTAATAAAGGGAAAGATGATTTTTTTTTTAATTAAAGCTTGAATGTCATCGAAGATAGATTGGTTAATAATATTATATTTTTCCTTAATATCAATAGAATGCCAATTATATATCTGTAATAAAGCTTTAAAATAGGGAGAATCTGGTTTATAATAATCTGGAATTAATAAATCACCAATATCAAAATTTTTCACTTCTGAGGTTGGAGTTTTATAATTTGGATTGAAAAGAATGTTTTGTATATAAGTTTTAAAATTATTAGGATCTAAATACCATCCATTTGAACTTAAATTATAGCTGAAATGGAAAATCTGAGACATAGAATTAATAGTAAATAGGCAATATTCTCTAATTTTGTTTTTGCTTCTCAACCAGTTAATGTATGAAGTATTGGGCTTATTATAAGGAAATAGATATTTAATAAACAAGGAATTAGAACTACTAATTGATGCAATATGCTTAATTTTTTGAAAGGTATTAGTAAATAATATTTTGAAATCTACATCTTCTACATCAAAAGGAGTAATATATAAAAAATATTGCCCTAATCCAAAATTTTGGAAAGCAGGAAGTAGTTTTATTGATTTTATATATTGTCTAAAGAAATTTTCTTTTTTTATTATTTGAAATTCTTCTTTATTCATAAAATATTTTTCAAGATTTAAGTGAAAATGTATTAATTTTTGAATATCATTTGGATTAAAACTGATACATTCAGATCTAATTCTTCTGTTGATTTTCTTAATAAGATTTGCCATATTTTCTTTTTTAGACCAATGATTAATCGTACTAACTGATTTTTTTTTTAATGGTTTTAATTCTACACCCAAAACTCCTTTAATATAAAGAAAATATTGGTCAAAAAGATCTTTAGTATAGAAAAATGCTCTCTTATTGAAATCATAAAAATCTTTTCTTGAAAAAGTCTGTAATAATCCGTTCCAAGAAAATCTTTTAAAAGAAATAATGTTTTTTTTAAAAATATTAGATAAAATTGATACAAACATAATTTTTTCGTTATGCTTCAAATATGGGATAAAAAGTTGTAAGAAGATATATTCTTGCTTATCGAATAAATCTGTTGTTTCGTAGAAATAAATTTTTGGAAGCCACTTTTTAATTTTATCAATTATGACTTTAACTTCTGGTGAATTCTTTAAAATTAATTGAGGAAAATAGCTTGAGATTGAGTTTGTCCAAATACTATCAATTAAATAAGGTTTGATTATCTTTGGATTATTATTAATAAATTCATTGATCCTAAGATTGATTGTTTTATTCGATATTTCATAAATTTTATTATTTTTTTTTAAATCTCTAAGGCGTTCTTTTTTTATTTGAGTAATTTCCTTTAATAATTCTAGATTAGAAATTATACTTTTAATTGATTTGATATTAAATATTTTTAAATTAGAGCATAATTTTAAAAATTGGTAAAAAAATCGGAATTTTTCAAGTTCTTTTACATATTTTTCTCTAGAATTTAAATAATCTAAGAAGAGATTTTTAAAAGTATAGGAATTTAGATCTACAATGTCAAAAATACCATATTCTTCAATTAATTGTAAGGTGTGCTCTTTCTCATAAAATTCTTTAAATTGAATAAAATCATTCATAGTATCTTTCGATTCTTTTTCAATTATTTGAGAGTAATTCACCCATTTTTCTAACTCATCCTTAATATAGAAAAACCCAAAGTTTTCATTTCTAACTAAAAAATTAAGGAAATCTTTTCGGAGTATAGGAGAATCAATTAATGCTTGTAAACTTTTTTCTAATTCTTTAGTTAAACCATTTTCACTTAAGAAAAAATTATAATAATCGGATTTTATTATATTAGAAATTTCCTTTCTTCTTGAAAAGTTTATTCCAACATAGGAAAAGAATCTTATTCTCTCCAAAATTAAAAAATCTAAGAGTGTAAGATTTGCTTTACTAAATTTTTTACTATAATTCTGAATAAATTCGAGTTCGTAGTCTTTTGAGTGTTTTTTATTATTATGGTTAATTATTTGACCACTTTTATAAGATTCTCTAAAATAATTTAAATTCAAGGAAAAAACATATTTTTTTGCTAAAGAACAAAATTTTTTTATTATATATCCATTTTGTTCCATTTTTTCTAACATAAATTTCAAATCTTCTACATATATCTCTGGAATGACAAAAAATGCTGATAATTCTACAGAAAAATTAGTTACCGAAAGCTTTGGCATAATTATAAATGGCATTTGGTTAATTATCTTATCAATTTGAGCTTTTTCTAAAAGGGGATTAAATTTAAGATAGCATACTAAAAGAGCTATATTAAGTGCTTTCCAATCGAAATAATATGTGGGGGTTATGTAACTATATGTATTTATCCACCGTAAGTTTTTACTGAATCTCCGCAAACTTAAATCGGTATGGATGATTCCTTGATTTTTAAAAGACTTAAAATAGTTATAAAATCCTTCCAAAGTATCACAGTTTTTTATTTTGTAGAAAATTTTAGTTAAAATTCTAAGAGTTTCTGTAATCTCATTACTCTGTAAATTTTTTGAAGATTTGAACATAAAATCTTCATATATTTTTCCAAGAGTAAAATGTAAATTATCAACATAATTTAAGTTGGGATTTCGTCTAACATATTCAAAAAAGTACCGTTTTGGTCTTTCGGTAGAGTGACTGTCTTCTAATTCAAGGAATTTATCAAAGCGAAATTTATCAGATTGATTAGCTAGAAAATTGTAATTTACATATTTTTCTCGTATAAACGACTTCCATTCGTTAGCTGATGTGAATTCTTGTAAATCTATTTCAACAAATTGGTTAATAACAAAATCAATGAGATTGGTTTCTTTTAAATTATTTGGAATAAAAATAAGATAAGCACTTTGAAGTATTAAAAAGGGGAAGAACTCTTTATAATCCTTAAAGAGTTTAATATGATATACTCCCTCTTTAATAAATCTATTTACTCCATAATTAGTTAATCTTGTATCAAAATCTATAATTTTTATAATTTCATCGACAATATCTATTCTTACTTTCTTATTGATTACTTCTAAATTTAGATAAGCTTTTAACTCATTTATTAGAGAAAGGAATATCTGTTTTATCTTAATAGGGTCATCAATAACAGATTTTTTCAAACTATCTAAATTAGGAGAGTTAACCAAATTTATCAATTTGTTATTTAATTTTTGTCCTGAATTTAATATGCTGTAATTTACTTTTTAAACTTTTTCATCAGAACTCCTTTTGAATAGAATAAATTGTTTCTTTTTAAAGAAAAATTGAATTAATAATTTTGTTAATTTAGAAAATTCTTTCTGTTTAAATAGAATAATATAGAAAAAATGACATCAATTCATTTCATTTAATAAAAAGGTAATTAATTTGAATTTATTTAAAGTATATAGCGTTCTTTTATTTGTATTAATTAGCATTACTTCCTTTTTACCTATGGTTAGCGTTGTATTAGGTTATAATGGAAGTGGTGGAGGACCATAATATAAAAGCTTATTAATCAAATAAACTATTTTTAATTTTTTTTATGGAGGATATAATGTTTGGGAAGGATCTAGCAATTTTGATGGTGTTCCTTCAAATATAATTGATGCAATCAATAAAATACGAGACGGTAAATATTACTACATCCCAGGACATGATAATTTTTATGGAAAATTATGTTTTGAAGATTTATAATAGATTTTTAATCATTAATTTTTAATTTAAGGTTTAATTTTTTGGAAAGAGCTTCAAATTTCTTAAAATCTTTTCGATTTAATGAAGAACGATTCTCTAATTTTAAGATATGCAAAAATTTTTCTCCATAATAGGTTTTGCAGATTTCTGAAAGATTGTATTCAATATTATCATCTAAAATTTTTATATTAATTAGTGAAGTTTCAAATTCTATTTTTCTAATCTTAGAAATTTCATCGATGTATCTTACAAAAGGCGTGTTGTGCATCTTTTTTAAATTAAAGATCCTTGTACTCCCAATTCCATTATTTTCAAGTAAATTTTTCATATATAAGTGAACTTCTTCAAGAAATCTTGCTCTAAAGCTACTTAAATGGGTTTCAGTCTTAAGTAATTTACTAATTATTTCTTTATAAGGAAGATTCATTCCTGCTAACTCGTTAGTTAAATCTAATAAAAGCAAGAACTTTGTGTGGTTTTCTTCCTCATTTAATCTTAATTGGCTAAATACTGAATCCTTGTTTTTATCAATATAGGAAAAAAGAAATTGTTTAAATGCTTCTAAGAAATTTTGATAATTGGGTACAAAAGATTTATTTCGATCATTAGCTACAAGTTCATATGCTTCAAAAATGTTAAGTTGTTTTTGTATTACTTTCTTTACAAGTGAAAGAGGGTAATACCCCTCTATATACGTCATCCCTTTTGCGATGCTATTAATAGCATCTTCAAAGGAACATTTCATCAAAACATTAACTGTTTTTATAACGCTTCCTTCAATTTTAACGGGGTTTTTTAAACAATAACACAAATCAAAAGGTTTTAAGTCATGAAAAAGGGAATTGTTTTTATCAGGAATTATTATTTGAGAGCCGTATGCATTAACTATACTTCCTTGTTTCGGCTTACTGGCTAAATCCCATTCTATTATCGTTATATCTTCTGTATTTTTAGACATATCAATATCATAATTATATTCGATGGGTTTACTCAAGAGAGAATATCCATCTATCAAGTTTATATTGTAATCCTCATCTTCTCCCCAAAATTGTTTATAATAGTAAAAAATATCGGCAAAAGGCTTTAAATCATCAGTAAACAATTCTTTTATGATTAAATAATTAATACCAATTTCTGAAGATTTGATTTTAGAATTATTTATTCCAGTGAACCCGATATGGTTTATAATGTAATTATAAGCAGAATTTTTTAAATTTTCTTTATCGTGATTGATTATATAAGTATTTCTTTGTTTTCTTAAATCAACTTTAGTGACTTTAATTCTATATTTATCAATTAGTAGTTTTATAAAAGCAAATTTTTTCAAATATAGTTTTCTCTTTAAAGCATCTATTTCTTTTCTGTAATTATCATATTTTAACAGATATGCTTCCTTTGGAATTTCAAATACATCAAATTGCCTTTTCATTAATTCTAATTTGTCGATAACACAGAAATTATCAATTTGTTCAAAAAAATAAGCTAAAATTTTTTCCTTAAAATTTTCAAAATTTTCATGTAATACAAATTCATTGATCTTGGGATTTATTTCCATCAACTTCGTTAGATTTTTCTTTACAAAAAAAGTAGAAAAATAAACTTCGTTAAAATTATCTGATTTTATCTGTTCTAGTAAAATTTTCGTTAATGAAAAAAGATAAGTTGAGTTTTGGAATTTATATCTTCCTAAAAAGCTATCTATGGACTCTACTATGCGTAGTATATCGAAAAATGAATACAAGGAAACGGATTTCATAAACTTGGAAAAACCATTTTCAATTAAGTTACTGTATTTTATGAAAAACTCGTCTAATTCATTCTCATATCCATTTTTAAGAAATTCAAAAAACTCGATGAAGAGATTATTACTAATTGAAGTTTCCAAATATTTTTCAATAATAGGCTCACAATCACTCTGGTTTAGAATAGCTTTATTAAGATAACTTAAGCTCTCAATACAATTGTTGGAATCGAGACATCGTTTTGCTAATTCTAGAAAATTTTTACTTTTTTTTTTGGAACCAAAATCCTCATAGCTAAGTTCATACTCACTCAATTCTCTAAGAATCTTTATAGAAATATTATCTTTAAGCAATAGAAATAATTTAATTATATGAATGCAAATTTTTTCATTTCTTTCACCTTCAAATAAAAATGTTGGGCAATCATGAAAAATTTCCTTTTTTTTTTCATTGATAATGATATGAAACTCTCGATCATTATCCAAGACAAGACTCCTAATTTGAATGGGATCTTCTTTACAAGAAATTATATTAATTTTATTATTTGGAAATTCTGACGCTATTGTGACCTTTTCTTTATCAAACAATTCTACAATTATTTCAGATAGTGTATTTTTCGTCAATTCCTCAAAATCTCGATTTAATTATATCAGAAATTAATTTAGGAAATTCATTCCAATCTTTAATTGTAATTAATTGCCCTCCCGCTACTTTTATTATCTTTTCCGCTTCTTTCAAGTCAAAAGAAGTTTCAGGGCAAACCAATATGAAATCTATCCCAAGAGAGCGATATTTTCGCAATTCTTCCAATGCTTGTTGAATGTCATAAATTTCTGCGTCAGTAAATAACACGTTTAACTTTTCGCGCGAACTCGAATTTTCGTTAAACTGTTTTCTAGCCCATTCAAGAGCGCTTTGTATTCTTGTTCCCCCTCTCGCAGAAATTGACAATAAATCATCTGCAAGTTTCTCTAGATCCACCTTTTTATTCATTTCTTTTAAGACAT
>CAZBPC010000062.1:0-20081 GCA_964493715.1 uncultured archaeon | reverse complement strand
TTCACTCCCCTATTCTTTCTGATTTTCTTTTTAAATCTAGAACCATTAGTCTTTACCTTTTTATTTTTAAAAGTAATTTCGGAAATGTTTCTAAACCTCTCATTACCTTGGAGGACTAATTTAGAAAGTAGGTTGAAATATATTAAGCTAGAATTGGTAATACTAGTGGTAAATGTCATTCAATATATTTTATTGCTTTTCCTCATTTTTAATTTAGAACATGTGGAGAATCCGTTAATTATTTTAGGTCAAATTTACATATGGATCTCGATTATCCAGTTAGCTCTTGTTTTACTCATATCACGACGCGAATTTCAATTCAAACATATAAATAAAGAAAAACTCAAACATTTTATAAAAGATACCCGCCCTATCATAATGATGACAGTGATAAGTGCGATTTTAGCAAACGTAGGTCAAGTTTTTATTAATGTTTTCTTTGGTCTTGAAGCTTTAGCATATTACTATTTTGCGGATGCTTATGTCATTTCCATTTTGCTAGTAATTTCGGGACAGATTCATCAAATCCTTTTAACATATATTCCAAGAGAATTAAAAGGAGATAATTTTGGAAATACTGAGATGATTGTTCATAGGATAGAAAAAGTTTCGTCAATCTTCTTCTTAATCATCGTAATTATAGTGTTCTTAAACGGTGAAATGCTCCTAAATATCTTTCTACCGAATTATTCGCAGGCAATAATTTATTTATATATTTTAATCTTCATTCCTTATCTATCAAGTATTAATAGACCCTATTCTGCTTTACTAATTCCTTTCAAAAAGCAAAAACTCTCATCAAATTATACTTTAGTAAAATCTGTGATTTGGACAGCATTGATTTTTATCTTTGTTCCAAAAGAATTATTTTCCATAAAGTTGCTTGGACTCGGGAGTATTGGACTTGCATTTATAATTCTTAGTGGGAATATTATTGACGTGTTTTTCCAAAGACTTTTTGTAAAAAGAATTGGAATAAATTACGAGAAAAAGATATTATATCATGTACTATTTGCTGCTCTTGCTTTATTTCTAACTTACTTGATATCAAATTTCTTTTTGAGATTTATTATAGTAAATGACATATTATATGTGTTTATAACTTCTGGTTTGCTTACGGGGATTTTCATAATTCTATTAATCTTGTTTAAAGAAATAACTAGGGAAGATTTCAAATTCTTTTTTACCCTTTTGAAGGTATCGGCTTATAAAGAGAGCCTAATTAATGAAATGAAAGTAAAAAGAAAAATTAACAATGATGATGAATTTAAATAATTGAGAACATCTATTGAATGTTAATTAAACTTATTATAAAATTGAGGAAAAATGAGAGCGATTATATTAGCAGGTGGCAAGGGCACGAGATTAAGACCATTTACCTATTCATTACCAAAACCTTTAATGCCTATTGGTGGAGAAATGCCAATATTGGAAATTATCTTAACCCAATTGAAAAAGAATGAATTTAACAATATAACCATTGCAGTTAATTACATGGCAAAAATTATAAAGGCATTTTTTGGAGATGGGAGTGATTGGGGCTTAAATATTGATTATTCTTTCGAAGATAAACCTTTGAACACGATTGGTCCGCTGACCTTAATTGGGGATTTACCTGAGAATTTTTTAGTGATGAATGGCGATATTTTAACGGATTTAAATTATAAAAAATTCTTTGAATGGCACGTGCAAAATAAAAACGATATTTCGATTGCAACTTTTAAAAGATCTTCGAAGATTGAATTTGGAGTGCTTAAATGTAATGAAAATCAAGAAATTTTTGAATTCGTCGAAAAACCCGAATATCATTTCAACGTGAGCATGGGAGTCTACATTTTAAATAAACGAGTAATAGATGCATTACCTAAAAATGAACCTTATGGTTTTGATCAATTGATGATCGATGGAATTAAAAAAAAATTGAAAATTAAATCATATCCCCATGATTCATATTGGTTAGATATAGGGCGAGATGATGATTTTCAGCAAGCAAATGATGATTATATAAATAATAAGAAAAAAATTATGAGTTTATGATTAAGATCAACGATTTAGCGAGGATCAGATTTCTATGAACTTGAAAAGTAAAAAAGTTTTAATTACTGGATCAGACGGATTTATCGGAAGTCATTTAGTTGAAAGGTTTTTAAAAGAAGATTGTAAAATTAAAGCATTTGTCTATTATAATGCGTTTAATAGCAGGGGGTGGCTAGATTCGCTTCCTGAAGAAAGTATTGAGAAATTAGAAATCTTTGTAGGAGATATAAGAGATCCATATGCAGTCAGAGAAGCCATCAAAGATGTGGACATAATCTGTCATTTAGCAGCACTTATAGGGATTCCATATTCTTACGTTGCCCCTGAAAGTTATATTAGTACAAATGTATTAGGTACATCAAACATACTTCAAGCAGCAAAAGATTTTAATACTGAGAAAATAATCATAACCTCAACCTCGGAAACATATGGAACTGCACTTTACACCCCTATTGATGAAAAGCATCCATATCAGCCTCAATCACCCTATTCAGCATCAAAAATTGCAGCAGATAATATTGCTCTTAGCTTTTTTTATAGTTTCAATCTTCCGGTTTCAATCATTAGACCTTTTAACACTTATGGACCGAGACAATCTACAAGAGCGATTATACCAACGATTATTACCCAGATTCTAAAAAATCAAAAAGAGTTGAAGTTAGGAAACCTTAATCCCACGAGAGATTTAACTTTCGTGTTAGATACGTGCGATGCATACATAAAGTTGTGTAAAAAAGAGAATTTAGAAGGAGAGATAATTAACATTGGCAATTCCAGTGAAATTTCGATTGGTGATTTAGCTAATATGATCAAGAACTTGATGAATTCCGAGATTGAAATCGTATCTGAAGACATTAGAGCAAGACCAGAAAAGAGTGAAGTGAATCGTTTATTAGCCGATACCACAAAAGCACGAAAATCGCTTGATTGGGAGCCAAAATATAATCTTACAGAGGGTTTAAAGCTGACCATTGAATGGTTTAAGAAAAAAGAAAATTTAGAGAAATATAAATTAGGTTATAGCATCTGAAATCATCTATAACAATGACAAAAAATAAAGTATTAATTATAGGTTCAGAGGGATTTTTTGGAAAGTCCTATGTTAATTATCATACTCATAAAATAGAGAATGATAAAGAATTATATATGGTTGATATTCACGAGATTGCGAAACAAAATTATTTTAAGTGTGATGCTACGAATTTCAACCAAATTAATAAAATAATAAAACTTGTTTCTCCAAATGAAATTTACAATTTTTCAGGAAGCTTTTCTAATGAATTTGAAATAGATTTTCTTAATAATGTTATCATCACAAAAAATATTTTTGATTCAATAAAAAAATGTGAATTAGATTGCCAAATTTTAATAAATGGCTCAGCTGCGGAATATGGTTTTATTAAAAGTGAAAATGGTTTAGTTAATGAGGAGACATCTTTAAATCCAATTAGCATTTATGGATTAACTAAAGTGTATCAAACATTTTTAGCTAAAACTTATCATAATAAAGATAATATTAAAGTATATATTGCGAGACCGTTCAATCCAATAGGTTATGGGATTTCTGAGCACTTGTTTATTGGTAGACTTATCTCCCAAATTAAAGAATGCTCAAAAATGCAAACAAATATAACTTTAGGAGATTTGGGTAATGAAAGGGATTATATTGATATAGAAGATATAATCCGATCTTATGAAGTGATAATGACCAAGGGACAGGCTGGAGAGGTTTATAATATAGGGTCAGGGAAGTCAATAAAAATACAAGATTTATTACAGCGATTTCTTGTTATTTTTGGTATTAAAGATACAAGAATACAAAAATCTAATAATTTCGTCAAGAAATTTGATATTCCTAAAATTGTTGCGGATGTCTCTAAAGTTAAAGCTTTAAATTGGGAACCGACAATCTCATTGGAAGAATCAATTAGTAGAATTAAAAAATGCGTGCTTGCAGAGTAAAACAGTTGCACGTGGTCGTTGATTTCGCTAAAATTTATAAAAAATACGACATTCAATGATGTGAATATAGAGGATATTGCTCATAACGAAGAAAATCATTCGATAATCATGGAAAAAAATTTAGTTAGTGTGATTACTCCTACATATAATCGAGGCGAATTATTCAAAGAAACCATTCAGTCTGTATTAAACCAAACATATCACAATTTTGAATACATAATTATTGATGATGGATCTACAGATAACACCAAAGAGATTGTTCAATCTTTTCAAGATAAAAGAATTAAATATATAAACCAGCAACACGTTGGAACTCCAGCATCAGGAAGAAATAATGGGATAAGGATTGCAAAAGGCGAATATATAGCATTTCTTGATTCGGATGATGTCTGGTTTCCTCAAAAATTAGAAATACAACTAAATGAGTTCCAAAAGAATGCGGAAATTCTAATTTTAGCAACGAATGGAATTATAATTCCACTGCAACCTTATCGTAAATATTTATCAATCAAGAAAGATTTAGTAGTTTCCTTTAGAGATTTAATTATCAACAAGAAAAATCCCATAATAAATTCAACTGTATTGATAAAAAGAACTGCGATTGAAGCTGTAGGATTGATTGATGAGGAGCCTTTCTTAAGAGCTTCGGAAGATTTTGATTATTGGTTACGTGTATTGAAATATCGTGACAATTCAATATTGATTTTGAAACAGATTTTAGTAAAATATAGGGCTCATTCCTCAAGCATCACTATTGATATGTTTACCAATGCGGACTTTTTTAAAAAATTATATAAGAGATTAGTATATATTCGGGGTAAATATAAAAAGTATGATCCAGAAGCATTGAATGTAAAAATAAGAGAAACCTTATATCAATTGAGAGTTTTTAAGACGAAAGAATCACTTTTTCAAAGAAATATAAATATTTTTTATGTATTAAATGATAAATTCTTAAAATTCTATGATAGAGTCTGGATTGCTTTCGGTTATTTTAATGATAAATATCTTAAGGCGATTAAGAATAGTTATATCATAGGTAAACTAAACAATTATCTTATTTATTTTAAACATAAGGTATTAACCTAATTGGTGGTATAAATTCATCTTTGCATAATAATGGACACCACGCATGAAAATAAAGAATTAAATCTAGTTGTAGGAGGTATCTCTAATCATCTACTCGAGCTCTTACCCCTTTATGAGAAAATAGAGGATTTAAAAATTACACTTTTAACAAAATATTCTAAGTATCAATCATCCACTAATAGAGTTAAAATAAAGATTATTCAAAAATTTAAGAGTAGTAAAATTAATACGATATATTTTTTTATAAAAAGCTTCAAAGAACTAGTCAAAATTAATAAAAAAGAACCTATAGATGTAATTAATATTCATTCCTATTATTATGATATAATTTCTCCTTTATTAATGAACTATTTTTTTAATGTACCACTACTATTAACTACACCGACAGACTTCATGACTGCTCAAAAAGAGGAATTCATCTCAAGACCCCAATCTTTGATTTATAGGATTGCTTATTATGCTTGGATGAAATTTTTTACTAAAATTGTAAGAAGAAGAAAAACTGTTTACATACAAGCAATAAATGAAAAGATTTATAGAGATTTAATTAACTTTCATTTTTCAAAGGGAAATCTAATTAAAATGCCCAATTGTATATCTAGCAAGGAATATTTAAAGGTAAAGAAAGATGATCATAAAGAAATTGTTTATGGTTTTCTTGGTAGGTTATTAAAAAGTAAAAATATAAGATTTCTATTAAATTGTTTTTCTAAATATATATCTAATTATCCAAATGATAAATTGTTTATTTTTGGTAAAGGTCCTGAAGAACTTTACATCAAGAAATATATATCAGATAATAATTTGGAGAAAAATATTATTTTTTGGGGTTTCTTGGAAAGTAAATTTGATATTTACAAGAAAATTGATGTATTGATTCATCCCTCATTTGGGGAAGGATTTCCAATGACCTTGTTAGAGGCAAATTTAACAAATACTTTTGTTATAGCTTCAAATGTTTCAGGTTCTCAAGATATTATAGATCATAAAGAAAATGGTCTATTATTCAATCCCTATGATGAAAATGATTTAATAGAGCAACTCAATTACTACAGAGATCATCAGAACATTTTGCCACAATTATTAGAAAAAGCGAAAAATAAAGTTTTAACGAATTTTGACATAGAGATAGAAGTAAATAAGATCTATAGTTTCTTAAAATCAAAATTATAAATGTTTTTTTATGAATAGTATACACTCTAAGAAAGCCTGAGGTTTAACAATTAGCATATCTTTTTAATCTATTTCGAATTTAAAACCAATTTGTACAAATCTAAATGAGATTCGGCTGCCTTTTTCCAAGAGTATAAGGACTGCACTCTTTTTCGAGCACTTTTTCCCATAACCTTTAATCTCTCCTTGTCTTTTAGTAAATCTAAAACTAATTCGCTTAGTTCATCAAGATTTTCAAAATTTGATGTATATCCTGTAATTTGATTGTCAATGATTTCACTTGGACCCATAATATCTGAACCTATTACTATTTTTTCGCATGCTCCTGCTTCAGTTATAACATGCCCGAAAATCTCTTGCCTAGAAGGATATATCACTAAATCTGCCATCGAGTAATAGCGTGGTAAATTTATTTTTGGTATAAAACCCGTAAAAACAATGTATTTAGAGAGGTTATATTTCTGGATAAGTGAATTAACAATCTGGGAATAACCAGAATCTTCACCTACGATAATAAGTTTGACATTTTTATTTTTGTGAATTATAAGATTGAGAAGTTTAATTAGAATATCAACACCTTTTCCCTTAGCTATTCTTCCCACATATAATATTATATCTTTACCTTCTAAATTATATTTCATTACTAAATCATTTGAATTCGTTGGTTTAAATAGTTCTGTATTTATTCCATGCGGTATATAGTGAATATGATCATCTTCAATACCATATTTCTGAATAATGGGGATTTCATTTCTCGCGACAGCTATGTAGTGGGCATTTAAGAACTTTTTCTTGAGATATCCTAATGAGATATCATGCAGAACTTTTGGAATTTTATCACCATAATCCCAGTTTATACCAATTATTCCATGTGTTGTGATAATTAAAGGTGTTTTTTTTATTAAGCATGCAAATGAGCCGATATCTTCTTGAAAACTTCTTAAAGCATGCGAATGGAAAATGTCAATGTTCTTTGCCTCTTTAAGTAAATAAGGGATCAATCCAAGTGAAATTCTATATTCTTTGAATTTTAGAAACGAGTTAAATCTGTAAATAGAAAAGAAATCACTTTTTTTCTCAAAAAATTCTGTTCTCTTACGGCCGACTTGTGATATATAAGAGGTTGTAAAAACCTTGGTATTAACTCCTAGTTTTTCTAGTTCTGGTGTTAATTCCATAATATGATTATAGGGACCACCCGACTTTCCAGTAAACGTGGGAATTAATCTTCCAATTGTAATCATTTTGATCTCTACGATTTTTTATTTTTTTCTCTAAGTAATTCTATTATTACATCTTTAAAATCACTAATTATCTTGTTCCAGGTATATTTTTTTTTGACTACTTCAAAACCTTTTTGACCAATTTTCCTCAATTCTCCCTTAATGAGGATAAGATCTCTTATTTTTCTTATTAAAGCTTTCTGATTATCTGCATATATAATACCATTATTTTCTCCAATTTCGTAAACTACACCCGGCAATTTATTTGATAAAACGGGTTTTTTCATTGCCATATATTCAAATATCTTGATAGGAATGATTTCTCGTGTTATCTCATTAACTTCAAAACTCATCAGACATAAATCCGCAAGTTCAATATATTCAGTGATATCTAAAAAAGGGATTCTACCTTCTAAATATACCCAATTCGCTCCAATTTTTTGGATGTGGTCTACTAGATTTTTATAAACTCCACCATCACCTATAATAATAAACTTTAAGTTAAGCTTTTTTTCTAAAACTTCTTTATTATAGAAATCTACAATATCTTTCAGACCAGCAAAATCATATAAGAAACCCATAAAAAATATCACAAAATCCTCATCGGAAATAGAAAATTTTGATTTTAAATTGTTTAATTTTGCTTTATCCACTAAAATATTTTTTAATGTTATACCATCTGGTAGATTTCTAACCTTTTCTGGTTTAGCACCTTCATTTATTACATAATCTTGATGAAATTTTGATTGAATTATGACTCGGTCAGCAAATTTTAAACAAAAACGAGTTGCAATCCTTCCAATTTCCTGAACATATGGTATTGGAACTAATTTATGTAATACATCAATATAATAAAAGATATATGGTATTTTGAAAAGTTTAGCTAACAACAAACCAATTAATCCATTAGTCATTGAAAATCCAACGATTATATCTGGTTTATTTTTTCTGATTATTTTTAAAATTTCTTTAAAATTAGTAATTAAGGAGGAGATTCTCCTTAGATATGGAATTTGTAAATGAGAAGTTCTTATGATTTTTACATTAGAAGCTTCAGTGGAACGAGATATGTTCTCATATATATGCTTTTTTATAAAGACGGATTCAGACTTCTGGATTTTATCAATATCATAATCTAAGACAATAACTTTAATTTTTATATTGTAAGAAATGTTTTCAAAGACATGATGTTGTGTATGAGGGCCTCGTGTTAACCAGTCTGTTTCTTGTAATACAAGAATATTCATAAATTGTTCCTTTTAAGGTGTTATTATAATAATTTATCTCGTCAAATAATAATTCAAGGGAATGAATATATTCATTATTAATATTAAAAAGAACTTTTTCAATTAACCATTTGACATCTTTTTATGTTAAAAGAGAATTAATATAATTCATAATCCCAGTTCTTCATCCATTCATATAATTCAATCAACATTTCCCGATAATTTGGGATTTTATAATCGAAATCATTTCTATTATTAATTAAGCTTTTATCATTAGAATATTCTCCGTATTTTGAAATCTCAACATTTCTGTTCCAAATTTCATTTATCAATTTCAATAAATCATATTTAGAGATTTTCTTATCAGGTACCAAATGATAAAGCGAAGATAGGTCTTGATCGATTGCCTTATCAATAACTTTCGCCAACTCTAAAGTGGTTACACCAGTCCAATATACATTTGTGAAACCATTTATCGGTCCTTTCTGCATCATAAACCAATGAAAAAGCCCAGTCCCGTTCTTCTTTATTTCAGGACCAATAATTGAAGTTCTGAAAGTGAGATCTCTATTTTTTATTACTTCTCCTAATGCCTTCGTTTTAGCATAATGATCTTCTCCGTCTTTCAAATCATATTCGGAATAATTTCCTTTTTTGCCAGAAAATACGCAATCTGTACTTAGGTGGATCAATTTAAAATTTAGCTCTATTCCCAATTCTGCTAGAAAATGGGGAAAATAACTATTTATATAAATTGCTAAAGCCAATTTTTCAGATGATTCTTTTATCAGAAGACCTATACAATTGATTACAACATCGGGTTTAATTTTCCTAATTAGTAGTATGACTGACTCTTTATTCTCGATATTTATTTCAATTGTTTTGTCATGCAGTTTGCTTAATGAAGCATCGAAAATTTCATATTTATTAATAGATTTGAGATACCTTGTTATTACGTGACCTGCCATTCCTGTAGATCCAAATATCAGAATTTTTTTAATTATCAAAGCCTCTAATTATCATCTTTTGATTAAATTATGTCAACATTTCATGTTTAAGAATTATTTATAGTATCCCATTTACATACTTAACGATTTTATCTGAAACTCTATCATCAATATATCCATCGGGAAAAGGCCATTGAGTATCACCAGCCAACATAATTTTTGTACAATTCAAGATATTATCCTTATTCAAACCCGATATGATGTTACTGCCGCATTCGACGGTTTCCGGTCTTTCAGTAGTATCCCGAATGGTTACTGTAGGAATTCTAAAAATACAACATTCCTCTTGAACAGTACCACTATCTGTAAGAACAAGTTTAGCATTTTTTTCTAATTTAACAAAATCAAAAAAGCCAAATGGTTCCATCAGGAATATATTTTTACTCCTTATCTGAATTTTAAAATCCTTTATTTTTTGTTTTGTTCGTGGATGAATGCTACAAATTATTGGTATATTAAATTCATTTGTAACTAATTCTAATCCATCAATAATGGATTGTAATCGTTCTTTGATGTCTACATTCTCAGCACGATGAGCTGTCACCAAAAAATATTCTTGAGGTTTCAGATTTAGTTTATTCAAAATATTACTTCCATCAATTTTGTCTTTATATTCCATTAACACTTCATAAATGGGATTTCCCGATGTATAGATGCGACTTTTTTCAATTCCTTCTTTAAGAAGGTTTTCTCTGCTATTCGTAGTATATGGGATGGCAAAAGATGATATTGAATCTATTATTTTCCTATTTTTCTCTTCAGGTACTTTTAAATCGTAACAACGGTTTCCCGCTTCCATGTGATAAACGGGAATCATTAATCTCTCTGCAACTATCGCTGATAGTCCACTATTTGTGTCACCTAATATTAATATCTTATCTGGTTTTAACTCAAGCAATAATTTTTCGATCTCTCTTAGTATTATCGATACTTGTTGTCCAAAAGATACTGCTTCTGCACCCAAATAATAATCAGGTTGGCGAAGGTCAAGTTCTTTGAAAAATACCTCATTTAAGTTAAAATCAAAATTTTGTCCCGTGTGTATTAAAATATGATCATTCATTCGATCTAATTTTTTTATGATTAAGCACAGACGAATTATTTCGGGACGCGT
Source organism: uncultured archaeon (assembly GCA_964493715.1). Lineage (GTDB taxonomy): Archaea > Asgardarchaeota > Lokiarchaeia > Sigyniarchaeales > SOKP01 > SOKP01. Next base: position 9,250 of record CAZBPC010000062.1, on the reverse strand, counting down.
GCCTATAATAGTTATAATTCTCATATCTTTCATTTGGGCTCTTCTAAGATATTTTGAATGGTTATTACATTTTAAATTTAATTATTTGAATTTTATCTCTGTTTTATGCAGAGATCTCTGTTTTACTCTACCCATGTAATAGAAATTTAAAAGGATTTTTACATGCCCTTAATTCCAATCATCATCTTTATGATGCAACGCTTAATTAAATTAATAAAGTATTTCTAATAGTTCTCACCAGTATTTCGATTAACTTCTGTTATTTTTTAGCGCTTCATAGGATGATAAATAATTATGATAGTTGATTATTATTTAAATTCCACCTTCACGAGCTTATAAAATTTTAGTGTTCGAAAAAGTTTCATGAGAAAGCGAGTTCTTTTATTCCATTTTGGATTCAAATCTAATCTTTTAAAAAAGATAGTACAATATATTGCCTTTATTTTATTAGACCATTTCAGAATTGCTTTGGGGTTGCCTAATCCGAATTCGTGGTCTGCACCTTGATATCCTAATCTTTTATATTTGCTATTAAGTATTTTTTTTAAAAGTACTGAGGGGATATCGAATAAAAGAGTCCCTCCTGTAAAATGGGTTGCTAAATTCCTGCAGAGATCCTTCAATAGATTTTCTTGAAAATAATTAAATAATCCTGCAGCAAGTATTAACACCCCTGTTTGTTCATCAAATTCAATATCCTCGAACCAGCTATAGTCAAAAATTGATTTTGCAATATTCTTTGAGTTTGGGATTGGAGATATCAACTTTTCTCGAAACGCGATACCATCGGGTAAATCTATTTGAAACCATTTCAGATTTATATCTCCTATTCGCGAATCTGATGTATCTAAACCACAACCGAGATTAATAATTGTGGCGGAAGGATGATCAAACTTGAAATTCCCAATTTCATCATCGAATTTTCTCGCACGATACAAAAAATTTAAACTTGCAAATTCATCCATAAATTTTTCCAGCATTGCAAATTCTTCTTGCTGATTCGGATACATTTCATAAACTTGCTTGAGAAGAATTTCCGCTTGAGGGTCCTTCAAAATGTCGGAATAAATTGCTCCATATTTAGCCCTTGCATATAAGGGACCTAGCATAGTAGATTCAATCGTACTTTTATATACTTTTTTAGCCATATCACTTCATACAAAAAGGCATGTATTATTTTCAATTATTTGATTAAAGAAAAAGTTTCCTTATCTCATTTTTATGAGCGAATATCCATTTTATGTTTTTCAAGCCATAAATGAATAAATTTGATAAAATATCCAATGCTAATTTCCACAAAACTATTTTTGATGACCCAAATTCTCTATCATAGACTTTTATTGGGCATTCTTTAATTTTATAACCAAATAAAGTAGCAATTAGAATTTGCTCGGTACAGAATGCATATCCAAGATACCGCATATTAATAAAAATAGGAATAAGATCTCTTTTAAAAGCTCGAAATCCGTTTTGATTATTTAAAATGTTTATACCAAAAAATAAGCGGAGTAATTTTTCGGTTAATACTTCACCAAATCTTGTAGCTAAGGGAAGTCTATAATGGTAAGATCCTAAGTACCTGGATCCTATAGTAAAATCAGAAGTTCCATTGAGAATAGGTCTTATCAAATGATAAAGATCATCTGGGTTATGTTGTCCATCACTATCCATTGTCACTATAATTTGACCAGTGGCATTTTTAAAACCGGTCATTATTGTTGCTCCATAACCCATATTAACTTTATGACGTAATACTTTAATACCTCGATTTAAACGAACCTTCTCAATTTCTTTTAGACTTGCATCTGTTGATTGGTCATCAATTGCAATTATCTCAATAGAAGGATGGTATGGCAGATTTTGTAAAATAGACCCTATAGTATTTTCTTCGTTATAGACAGGTAATATGATTGAAATGAGAACTGAATCTTTTGATATATCGAATTTGTCTATGTAATTATATAATTCTTTAAAACCAAAACTTTTATGGTGGGTTTTAATTTTATTTTTTCCTAAATTAAGATCATTCGTATTATTCCGAGACAATATCTTCAAACTAAAACCCCATTAGTTCTCATTCTAAAGCAATAAGAATTTTAAGTCACTTATTAGTATAAATAGCTCTAACGTAATAAAATTAATCCATTACATAAAAGACTTGTAAACGATAAAAATGTTGGTCATGGGTTTATCATGATTCTATGTTCAACAAAAAACTTTGAATTAATATATGTTAAATCTCTATTAATTCGAAGATCTTTCAATTCAGGACTCTTTTTCAAATCTTTTTCATAGATTTTCAACTTACCATATTGGTCTTTCTTGATTACAGTGAGCCTGATTTTTTTTACAAGATACCTAAAAAATAGTGAAAATATATTTATCGCTAATTTTGAGAGAACTACATGAGATGATCCATGCTTTCTATCATAAAGCTTAATAGGGCATTCCTTTATCTTGTACCCCTCGATAGATGCTCTTAGAATTTGTTCCGTACAAAAAGCATAACCATCATATCTCACGTTATTAAATATTTTTAGAATTTCTCTATTAAAAGCTCTAAAACCATTTTGATTGTTCATGATTCTCTTTCCAAAAAATATTTGGAGTAACTTTTCTACAAATAATTCTCCTAGCCTTGTCGAGACAGGTAGTTGATAGAAGTATGTTCCTAAATATCTTGAACCTATAGTGTAATCAGCTTCTTTATCAAAAATGGGTCGAATCATTGTAAGCAAATCTTTTGGATCATGTTGACCGTCACTATCCATTGTTACTATAACGTCGCCCTTAGCATGTTTAATACCTGTTAGTATAGCAGATCCATAACCTTTATTGACTTTATGGGTTACTATTTTTAATTTTAAATTCTCTTTTATCTTCTCAATTTCTTTTAAACTACCATCTGTGGACTTATCATTAACTACAATTATTTCAATAAAATTATGATTCGGTAGATTTTCTAAAACACTTTTAATTGTCTTTTCCTCATTATACATCGGTAAAATAATGGATATTAGGATTTGATCATCTCTTTGTTTGAATTTCTCTAAGAAATCGTATAAATATTGAAAGGGAGTATCTTGAGAAGATTTTAGAATGTTTTGATTAGAAGAATATACATCTACATCTTCGCTTGAACTTAAAATAGTCAAATACTAAGCTCCATTTATAATTTATTTAAAACATGATTATTACATTAAAAGATAAAGTGATATGATGTATTAAATCTTGTTAATTAGAATTGAAATTAACTTGCCAATTATATTGTTTTAATAATCCTTCCCTTATAGAAATTTTAGGGTGATAATTAAGGATTTTTTTCGCTTTCTCTATATTTGAGTGAGTGATTTCAACATCTCCTTTTTGTTTCTCAATGTATTTTACTTTTTTAGGTTTATTAGCAATTTCGTACATGTAATCAACTAAATCATTAATTGTAATTGGACTAGAATTTCCTAGATTGAAAATCTCTCCATTTATTTTTTGATTTTCACCAGCAAGAATTATTCCATTGAGTATATCAGAAATATATGTAAAATCTCGTTGTTGAGTTCCATCACCGTAAATTAGGATTTCATTTCCTTGAAGAATCAAATTAAAAAATTTCCTAATTGCCATATCAGGTCTACCGCGAGGTCCATAAACAGTATAGAATCTTAAAGAGGTAATCGGTAAATTAAATTCATTATAATATAACTTAGCATATAATTCTCCACTTAACTTTGAAACTGCATATGGAGAAATCGGATTTTTTGGATGTTGTTCATCGACAGGTGTATATATTGGATTTCCATAGATTGAGGAGGAAGAAGCAAAAACTACCTTTTTTAAATTCTCTAATTTTTTTGAGAATTCAAATACATTTACAGTACTTACAATATTATTATAAGAAACTTCAGAAGGATGCTCTAAAGAGTATCTAACTCCCGCTTGAGCTGCAAGATGAAATACATATTCTATATCTGTTTCAATATGGTTATATAAGGATAAATCAAGAAGATCATCTTTAAATAATTCATAATTTTCGTGTAATTTGTAATCTTTGATGATACTATTTAGCTGTTTTTCTTTTCCACTATAATAATCATTGAAATTATCTATTAACACTACGAAATTATCATATTTTAACAACTCTTCCGTAAGATGAGACCCAATAAAGCCGCCAGCTCCGGTAATTAATACTTTTTTATTTTTTAACATGAGTCCTTGGAATAATCAAATATCTATATATCTATGGGAATTAAAATATATTGTAATTATGGCATTAAATTCTTAATTTTCATTTTGTATAAAAAAACTAATAATTCACAAAAATAATAATATATTAGAATATATCAGAATGCATTTTCTACGTATAAAGATGTCGTTTAATATTTTAAAGGTTTTTCAATATGTTCGCCATAGAGTTCAGTTCATTTCAATTCTTTGGTCTCTCATAACGATTTTCTTTATTCTATTACATATTTTAGGTTTCAATCAGGTGTTGGAAGATCCAAATTTGATTATTTTATCTCTCTTTTTTAACTTGATGGTTTATATTAGCATGATAAATGCTATCTTATTTTTACCACTATATCCTCTTATTTTAAGGAGTTTAAGAAATACTGATTTTAAATTGTTAGAAAAAGTTGCAATTACTATAGTGTCAAATATGGCATTATATATCGTTAGTGGGATAATTGGATACTATGCTAATTGTCTTCTTACTTCACAATACTTCTTTTTAGTAATGACTGTTTCATTTTTAACTATACTATGTATAATAATTATCATTGATCTTAAGAGTCCAAGCCCCATGATCTTCAAAAGATCCCAAAAGACATCATCAAAAGATATTAATAATGATTTGAATCCCTTAAAGATCTTAAAGCACATCCTTAAATCTAATTCCTTTTACTTTATTCTATTCCTGGCTTTAACTTGTATTTTGGATTTAGTTCGAGTAGAAATTTTTGTTGGCACTGATGGATGGTTGCATATCTCGATCATTAAATATATCACTCTAACTCATACTTTACCTATAACTGATTATTTTGGAGCAATGGGGTTACACGTATTTGGTGCAGTAATACAATATTTCTCGGGTATTGATATTATACTAATCCCGAGGTATTTTGTCTTCTACACGTTTCCAGTCTCCGCCTTAGTTGTTTATATTCTATTTAAAAGGATATTTCGGAGTAAAAATATTGCTTTATTTGGAGTGTATATATTGATATTTTCTTCGCTAGGATTTTCAAATATGATGTACCAATTTTGGCCTTCAAGTATCGTGTTAATTCAGGGTTTACTTATATTTTTCCTACTCTATACTAGGATTCAAAATTTTGTAAAAGAAGCAACGCCATCATTAAGACAAGTACTGGGTAATATAGGAGTCATATATCCCATAATTCTTCTTATATTTCTAAGTTCTCTATTTTCCCACTCATTATTAGCTATGATTTTGTTAGTCTCATTTTTGTGGGTTTATTTAGTGTATTTCATTATCGATTATCGACGAGGCTTTGATTTTTTATTATTATGCATGTGTTTGCTGATGTTTTTTATCTTATATATTCAAGGTATAAGTACGGGGCACTTTGCTGTAATCAATTCATTATCAACGATTCCCATACAAATCTTATTAATATCATTAGGAGGATTAGGTATCATTATTGGGTGTATTTTATATTTTCTTCGAAAAAATATTGGGTTCACAAAAGGAACCTATAAGCAAGTTATAGAAGGAAAAAAATTCAAACTTATAAAAATTATTGAAGAAAAGTATCTTGTTCCAGGAATTTTCACATTATCCATAATTGCTATTTTATTATTTGGGATATTGAATGCACTTTTATTCAATTTTAATGTGCTAGATCTCATTTATGGATTTGAGATGGTGATTTTTATATTATTTGGTGTTTGGGGAATGATTTCATTTCAATTCAAAACTAGAGGCAAACCTTTATGGTTTTGGGGAATAGGCTTAGTTTCACTCTTGATAGCCGGTGTTGCTTTTGATATATTATTTAGCACTTATTCATTCTCTTCAAGAATATTGTATCTTAGTTCTCCCATTTTTGCGATAGGGTTTTCAGCGTATGTTTATAAGTTAATGAAAACACGCAAGATTAAGCTTTTAAAGAATAAATTGATGCTTACATTGATAATTACCCTTTCATTAATCATCACTTATACCGATGAGAATTATGCTGTAGGTATTTGGAGTTTAAATAAAACTGACACTAGTTTAGTTGATAATTATTCTAAATATGGTACAACCAATAATATTATCATTGCTGAATTTGGATGGGCGCCAGTATTCATTTATTATGGATATCAGAAAGAAAATATACAACTTAACGGGACCATCCCTGAGCTTAATATTTATCTCAGGGTGAATGATATTTATTTAAAACCTTCATTGCACATACAAAATGGAATTAATGTGTTAACGAATTTAAAAAAAACGTTTAACACTTCAGTATATTTACTCGTATCAAAGCATTACTATAATGCTTTTTCATCATCTATTTTTAGTGAGCTTTCTGATGAGGAAATTGAAGAATATTACCATCTAAATTATTTAAATAGAATTTTTTCTTCAAGAAGCAATACTGGAGAGGATTCTCCACTGTATTGGGTTATTTAAAAATTTCATAATCGCCGGGAAAAATTGTATCAAGTTTAGCTTTTAGAATTTTATTTTTCTCCCCAATAATTTTAAAGATTTTAGGTAATTTTCCTATTTGTCCTACTTTATTTTCTCGACTTATTAAAGCTGCCCTAATTCCGGGTATATCTTCAGTGGCATCCAGAGCAGTCTTAATAGACTTCTCTATATCATCTCCCTTTACCAAATTAGCTATTCGTGTTGCAGCTCCATCAGCAAGAGTGGCATTTTCTGCAAATATAGTTACAGCATCGGCTTGACCTAAACTAATAGCGTGACCAACCGTAGCGGAACTCGTAGCAATACCAATCGGACAATCGTTCTTTTCAATTAAAAATCCTATATTTAAATTAAGCTTATTTTCTCCGGCATATAAGGCAATTTTCATTAGTTTCTCCGAGTCAATTGCGATTTCCCCCCCATTTTCTACCAATGCTATTCTTGCTGGAATAAAATTTTCCTCATTCTTCTTCATGGAATTGAGCATTAAATCTGCTAAAGCGCCTGCTACAGTAGCCATTGGTCCGACATTACATATCCATGAATATCTAACCATTAAATTTATGATCTCATGAGGAGATGAAACCTTTATTGGTTCAAATGAACGCAAGAAAATTGAATTTTTTGCAGTATACTTTTCTAATAATTTTCGATGATAGAAAAATTGATGTTTAGCCTTTAAAATAGCATTCTTCGATTCTGAGATAATTGTAACGTCTGATTCTTCTTCTGAAAAATGGTTTTTATATATTTTCAATTTGAAAGTGCAATGAGGATAAATTTTGCAATGAATTCTTAGTTTAAATAAATATAAATAAATCTGATATTATTATTTATTCAATAATTTATGCTATATAATCATGAATAAGACAAATTACGATGAAATAATCTCTCAATTACAGAAAGAATTAAATTCAGAATGTGCTATTGCTAATAATTATGGAATAATACTATCATCAAAAATAAAGGAGTTTTTCCAAGGTAAGATTATTCCACAGAAAATTCTTTCTTTAATATCCAATTCTAAAGATATTGCGAAAGAACTAAATCTGAATAAAATTAATTCTTTTGCTGTTGAAGCAGAGAAATTTAATTACTTATTTACATTTAACGACGAATTAATATTAATTTCTAAGTTAGGATTAGATCTGAATTTGGCAAAATTTATGCCAAGTATCAAAATATTATTAGATAGACTGAGTGAAGAATCAACGGAACATGAAATTAAAGAATTTTCAATATTTGATTTCTCTAAAGAGATTAGTAATATGGAAGAATCATTATCGAAGGGAAAAATTGATGAGAAAAAATATTCAGTTATCAAAGAGCTTGTTAATTATATATCGAGTCAATAATATTAGAGATGATAATACGAGCTTAAATTTGTTGAGGTGAACTATAATTTTAAGACAAGTATATATTTTAAAAGAAGGAGAAATAATTTATTACAGACATTTTGGTAAAGCTTTAAAGAAAGATATTTTTGATTCAATAATTGGGGACTTAAGCAACGAAGCTTTAAGTAAAGGAGGAAATAAGGTCGATTATCATGATTATTATAAGTATCGAATGTCCTACATAACAGAAAAGGATCTTAATCTCATGTTTCTTTTTGTTACTGGACTTACTGATAGTTTCGATAATATTAAAAAAGAATTAATCAAGTGTAAAAAAGAATTTTTGAATTTGTTTGAAGATATTTTGCACCATAAATATGATTCTAAGACCTTTGAGGTTTTTGATCCTACCATTGATTCAATCCATAGAAATCTACGTCCTAAGATTTCACTTGTTGGATTTTCAGGAGTAGGTAAGACGACAATCACTAGATTAATTAAAGCAGAAGAAATCCCAATGCAACATGTCCCCACGATAACCGGAGATATTGCAACAATTAAAATAGGAAAGCTTTATTTCCATTTATGGGATTTTGCTGGACAGGAACAATTTAGTTATCTTTGGAATAATTTTATAAAGGGAAGTGATGCCGTTCTCTTAATCACAGATTCATCGTTAGAAAATATTGAAAAAAGCAAGTTTTTCTTAGAATTAATTAAAGAACAAGCTGGACAAGCCCATGTGGCAGTAATAGGGAATAAACAAGATCTCAAGGATTCGTTAAAACCAGAACAGATTGAGACGATCTTGGGATTAAAAACTTATTCAATGATTGCTAAAGAAGCAAAAAACAGGGATAAAATGATACAAATTATTGCAGATATTTTAGAAATGAGTGCTGAGATCTCACCATTATTAAAACCACTTTTAGAAAGAGATATGTTCATAGAGGAGGCAATGAGATCATTAGAAAATGCAGAATTTCAAAATGCTGCTGCTTTATTTGAAAAAATAAGCTATTTATGCATAGAATTAGGAGATGACTCATTAGGAAGGGAATTTTATGAAAAAGCACAGAGAATAAAAAGCTTGCTTCAAAATAGCTGCCAACCACCACCAACACCCATAGAAGAAACACCATCAACACCCATAAAAGAAACACCAGCACCACCGACACCCATAAAAGAAACACCAGCACCACCGACACTCATAAAAGAAACACCATCAACACCCATAAAAGAAGCACCAACACCA
>CAZBPC010000061.1:0-20925 GCA_964493715.1 uncultured archaeon | reverse complement strand
ATGTATCGCGCATGAGATGCAGTAGTAATTTTTTTTGCTAGGACTTTGAATAATCGTTCCTGTTTTTTTTAGTTCAGTGAACATTCTTCCATCAACCAACGAGACTCTTCGAGTCACCGCTTTGGCTTTACTCCTTGGTACAAATCTCCCACACTTGGCGCATTGAACTTGACTGTAATGTCCCTTGCTGGAACCACTCTTTCCGGAACTCCTTCTCTTCTTTGGCATTTTTTCTTCTTTTGAATTATTAGTATTTGATGCTAAATAATTAAATAAGGCAAAATTTAAAAAATTTATTCTTTTAGCTAAAAAATCTCAGATTTTAAAGATATTAACTTCATTTGTTAGTTGCATTCACAAATTTCCTTTCAATTATCGTTCTTGCTTAAAGATTTATAGGAATAAGTAAGACGTTGAATAACTGTATAAAGACATAATAACATAAATATTAAAATAAATAATTGACTAAATAATGGACTAGGGGCTCCAAAAACAAGATCTGTTAGAAAATATGCCCATACTTCCCCTATAAAGAAAAAGAACAGAATTATCACGCGTTCTGCTCTTTCCATGATTCCAATACCCCTCATTTCAAGACCTTCACTTTCTGCTCTTGCTCGAATATAGGAGATCATGATGACGAGGAATATTAAGATATATCCAACTATATAATTAATCAGATTTCCGAATACCATACCCAAAATGATCACGGCATCAGAAAGACGATCTAAATTTGAATCTAAGAAGGCTCCTGCTTTGGAATTTTGATTAGTTCTCCTTGCTACTTCTCCATCAAAAACATCGAAAGCACCTGTCCAAAAAAAAAGAAAAGGACCAATCCACCCTAACCAAAATGAAAAGTGCAATCCTCCCATCCCAATAAATATCGCTGAAATAAGAGAACATAAAAAACCATAAAAAGAAAGCATGTTTGGGGAAACATTATGTTTGATTAGAAATTTAACTGGAGTATCAATGAATTTAAATAATAATCTTCTTTGAGCTTCTTGTTTATTGCGTGGTTGTCCTATTTCATTCAATTCCTAATCAGTTTCTCCTTAATGAAATGTGATAATTTAAACATTCTGTAAGTTATAAAATTTTTTGTTATAATTTGAGTAGAGTCATTTTGATCAACCTAATTACTGAAGATGCTAAGTATGATTGCTTACCCAAGCTTAAATTAGTGAGATTTAATCCCATTAACTCCCTTTTATTCATAAAATTACCAGTTTGGTCTCCTATGATAAATACATAGTCTTGATTTCGATGTTTTATTTCCATAAAATCACCAAAATCTTCTCCATCTTCGTTTAAAATGATAACTAAACAACCTTTTTTACTAAATTCTTCAATAGCTTTAAAAATGCTTATACTTGATTTTTCAATTGGATACAATGGATTGGACATATTGTTGTTTTCATGTAAAATAAAGTCGATAAAATACTTAGCTAGCATCAGTTCGTTTTTTGGAAAATTAACATCAAACTTTTCAGAATTAAAGATATAGGTTCCATAAGTATCAATGAAAACCCAAATTTGGACATCTTCCTCAAGTTCAGAATTTTGATATAACGCGGCTAAGATACATCTACAAAGAACATCTAACCTTCCAGAAGATCCAGGAAGATCTTTAATAGAAGAGCGTTCAAGATTTATTGTTTCTGAATGAATAATAAAAATTAAAGTCATACGATTAATTTCCGAATAAATTTTAAATTTTGATAGACTAATTCTTAAATTGTAGATTGTTATATTAAATGAATTGATTATTTTAAATTATTAAATTTGAAAAAGTGTTAATTTTTGGATGAAATTGATCTTAAAATTTTAATAATATTAATGGCTGATTCAAGGACACCCTATAAACAATTAGCTGATGAATTTCATATTAGTATCAATTCAATCCATAAACGTGTTAAATCGTTAGTAGAATTGGATATTATAAAAGATTTTAAAGCAAGATTAGGTTTCGCTAATTTTCCAAATTTATCACATATCGTGATGTTTGGAACTCCAAATGTAAAAGATAAGAAATTTCTTTTAAAAAAATTAGGTGATAATGAGTTTATATATAGTATTTCACGTGCTAGTGGAAATGTATTCTATATCCATGCTTATATTCAAAATATGAATGAACTGGATTCATTAATTACTTTTATAAGAACAACGGGAAAAATAAGTGAACTTACAATTGGAATTGATCGAAATTTATATTCAGTATCAATAAATGATAAAAAAAGGCTTACTCATTTGGATTATCTTATTGTAAATTCTTTAAAAGATAATTCTAGAAAAACCATTTCTGATGTAGCAGAAGAAATAGGAGCTTCCACCAAGACAGTTAAGAGACGATTAGATAATTTGATTGAAAACTCTTTAATAGAATTTTATTTAAATTGGTTTCCCTCCTCAATTTTTAGCATGATCGTCCTAAAGTTAAAATCTGATTCTTTAATTGATGATCGAGATTTCCTTCAAGGCTTAAAAAAAGTTTATGGCTCCAGAATTGTTTATTCGTGGGTTTTTAGTAATTTACCTTATATAAAACTTATATGTGTTTGGACAGAATCAATGAAAGAACTTCAAGAGATAGAATCATCACTTCTTTCTGAAAATTATGATTCTGTAGAAGTTACAATACTTATTGAATCTAAATTTTTTCCCACATGGAGAGAAACTTATCTTAAAGAGAAGGTTCAAGAGATAAATCTCTAATAATTCTAAATTACCCCTTTTTTCACTATAATCGTGATAAATGGGTAATAAAATTGTAAATTTTATATATAAAGAAAATTTTAATTTCGTTCAATGAGGTAATAGAACCTTATTTTAGAGAGATAGTCATTTTTTTTATGTACAATTTTTCACCCAAGTGGGTTAAAAACCTCCCATTTTGCTTATTTTTTTATCTCATTTCTGCTATATCTGATTATCATTAATAATAAAAGCGAATTATCTCATTTCTATATTAAAGATTGGACTAAAGTTAATTTATATTAATATTAACCTTACAATGATCAATGATTATGGAAGTGATTTAAAAGTGTCAATAAAAATAAAACCATATGAAAAACCCGAAAATATCATAAATCCCAATAGTGAATTTTCGATTGAAGTACAAAATTTAAGGAAAGTATTCAGAGGGAAAAAGGGATATGATGATATTATCGCAGTCGAGGACGTCTCCTTTAAAGTAAAGCCTGGAGAATTATTTGGTTTTTTGGGACCGAATGGAGCAGGAAAGACTACAACAATTAACATGTTGATTGGGCTTGAAAAACCAACAAGTGGAACCGCAATTGTTAACGGTTATGATGTATATGATGGGCTCTCTCATATCAAAGAATTGATTGGAGTATGTCCTCAAGAGCCATCCGTTTTTAAATTTCTTACGGGTATAGAGAACATCGAACTTTTTGGGAAGCTATATTCGATGAAAAAGGCTGAAATAACTGATAAGACCAATAAACTTTTAGAATTTCTAGATTTATCAAAAGCAAGTAGAAGAAAAACGAAAGGATATAGTGGTGGGATGCTAAGGCAACTTAATATGATAATTTCGTTAATTCATGAGCCTAAAATAGCATTTTTAGATGAACCCACAGTGGGTATGGATCCAAGAGCACGGAGAGCGACTTGGGAGTTCATTGGATCTCTTAAAACTAAAAATAAAACCATCTTCCTTACGACACATTATATTGAAGAAGCAGAAGCGCTATGCGATAGAGTAGCTGTAATTGATTACGGTAAATTAATTGAAATAGGAACTCCACAAGATTTAATAAAGAAATATGAAGTCAAAAATTTAGAAGAAGTATTTATGAAAATAACTGGAAGAAAAATTATGGAGGGAGTCTAATGGATATCCAAAAAATTTTAGCTCTATTGAAAATGGAACTTCTAAAACTCGTTAGGGAGCCAGCATACTTATTTTTGATGCTTTTATTTCCCGCGGTTCTTACACTCACCTTTGGATTCGCTTTTAGTGATCCTGAACTTGGTAACACTTTTAATGTTATGGTTCCGGGATTATTTGCTTACGCATGTATATTTATCATAATGACTGTTTCACAATCGTTTACCGAATTAAGAGAACAAGGAGTATTGAGAAGACTCAATACTACACCAATGTCGTCTAGTGATTTCATGTTGGCTAATTTACTCTCTAATATGATACTCTCTATGATGCAAGTTGCAATAGTATATGTTATAGCACTGTTAGTAGGATTTAATTCTAATAGCGACATTGTAGGAATCTTGTTTGCATTTTTACTGATGGCTTTATTCTCATTAAGTTCTGTGGGATTGGGACTCATTACAGCATCAATTTCTAAAAATGCTGGAACAGCAACTGGTATTTCATTTATTTTCATTCTCCCTCAAATGTTTTTTGGAACATTTTTACCGATAACAAGTACAACTAGAGTAATTGCGGTTTTCCTTCCCAGTTATTATGCCACTGATGCATTAACATCTATTTTTAATGGTGCTAATCTACTGAGTGCTAACATCTTAATAGATTTCGCTTTTATTGCAATATTTAGCATAGTAGTAGTGATTTTGGGAATTCTAATCTTCAAAAAATATGGAAATAAATAAATTTTTTAATATTTTTTTTTAAATTTTTTTTCCTTTAAGCCTTTTTTTTTTCTTTGAATTTGAGATCAAATAGAATACTCCGATCATTAACGCTATTGAAAGGATCATGCCAAGAATTCCCGCAACATAATCATTTGTAATCCAGCTTAAGATTGGAGTCCAGGGAGAAATTAAATTTTCAAGCCACTCTTCACCATAAAAATCGATTAAAGCCCTTTCTAATCCATCAGGGTTTTCAGAAAGAAACCCAATTGTAAAACCTGTTGCTAATGCTAACATTAATACAACAATTATTATCAGAACGGTGATAATTGGCCATTTATATCTTTTCCATTCAATCATTTCATATTCAACCCCATTATTGATTCAGTCGTAATAAAATCTGGTTTTGTTTTATATATATAAAATATAATTAAAGCTGAAATTATCCCTTCCCCTATCCCTATTATCATATGCCAAAAAACCATGGATACGATCGCAATTTCAATTGGAATTTTTCCTCCAATAGCAATTTCAATACCACAAATAAATGAAGCCAATACAATTGCGATGTAAGATCCAATACCAGTAGCGATTGTAACTTTTATCTCCTTCTTTAAGGAAGTGTTATTTAAAATTTTAACAATTAAAACCACTATATAGAATCCCACCATTCCTCCAATAATTCCCATATTAAATGTATTCGCTCCTAATGCCGTGATTCCGCCATCCCCAAAGAGACTTTGAACAACTAATATTAAAAATAACACTATAACGGAAGCCCAAGGACCTAATATTATAGCTACTAATGTGCCTCCTACTAAATGACCAGAAGTACCTCCTGGGATGGGGTAATTCACGAATTGGAATGCAAAAATAACAGCCGCCAATACACCGATGTATGGAATTAATTTTTCAGAATCTTCTTTTTCAAATAGATTCCCCATTCTAAAATATCCGAATATCATGATTGTAATGCTAACAATCCATAGAATTACAATAGTGATAGGATCGAGTAACCCGTCAGGTATGTGCATTTTTTTTTACCTTATATTTTGTTATCGAAATTTATTTTTATTATGAATAATATTTTCTTATAAAGAAGTATTATTTTTAAAGAATATGAATAATTTATAAAATAGTATGATTTCATATGATAATGCCACTAACGTTATATTGAACGAAAGTTGGAATTTACTTATCTAAATATTAAAATTTGGAGGAGATTAAAGAAATTGGAAATAACATTACCTTTTAAACATGAAGATGAAAAGAATATATTAAATAGAATTCATCCCTTAACTCGTTTTATTCTACCATTTATTCTTGTTATTCCTTTCCTACTAATAAATGATATATATTTAATAATTACAATAATATTACTCGTTATATTCTTTAATTTAGGCTTTCAGCTGCAAATATTTACTGTATTATCAAGAATTAGAGCGTTACTACCATTTGTACTACTTATCACGATTTTTATACCTTTTTACCTTGGAAACACCATCCTTTTTCAATTAAATATAGGGATTGTATTGAATATTTATGAGGAAGGGTTAATATTTGCAATAACTTTATTCCTTCGAATTATTGGAGCTATTTTTGTGTTTTTAACCTTTTTTTCTTCATTAACTTATTCAGAATTTATAGAAGCTTTAACTAAATTTCGAGCAATTCCCTCCTTTTTTACTGGCAGTGTGATTATAATGCTTCATTACATACCAATACTTGCAATATCTAATAGAAAGGTATTAGAAGCCCAAAATTTAAGAGGAAAAAACATCACTTCATATTGGCGGCAACTAAAGGCTCATGCATTCATAATGGGTAAAAATCTTGTACACAATATGGAAAGAAGTGAAAAACTTTATGAGAGTTTGAAAATGCGGGGTTTTTCTGGTAAGATTACTTTTGCTCCAAAGAAATTGAAGATTTTAGATCTATCAATAGTACTCGCTTTTATAGCTATCTCTTTCTTATTAAGTTACTTGATTCACATAGAACAGATTTATACAGAGGTTTTTAAACTATTTTTCTGATAGAAGTAGATAACTTGAATTTTGACTACAATTCAAAATTTTCTATTGATAACATATCATTTAAAATAAAAGAGAATTCAATCTATGCTTTAACCGGTAATAATGGCTCTGGGAAAACTACTTTACTAAGACTATTAGTTGGTTTACTGAAACCTAAATCGGGATCTATTAAAATTTTTGATGAGATACTGACAAGGAATAAAAATCAATTGTGGAAGTTAAGACAAAAGATTGGTTTCTTATTTCAAAATCCAGATGATCAATTATTTGCTCCAACTATAGAAGAAGATGTAGGTTTTGGAGCACGAAATCTTGGACTTGAAGAGAATGAAGTCATGAAAAGAGTTAATTGGGCACTGAAAGCAGTTGAGTTGATCGATTATAAACAATATTCTCCCTTTGATCTGTCTTGGGGTCAAAAGAAACGTGCTGCTTTAGCAGGACTGCTAGTGCTAAAGCCCAAATTATTAATTTTAGATGAACCATTCGCAAATCTTGATTTTAAATCAATTTATAATCATTTAAAAATATTGGAAACCCTTAGAAAAGAGGAAAAAATGACAATATTATATACTACTCATAATCTCTTTTTCATTGAAAATTGGGCAGATAGAATGATGGTATTAAATAACGGAAGTTTATTTTTTGAAGGAAAACCTAATGTAGGGTTGCTAGATCCCTCAGTTTCAGAGCTATTAGGTTCCTATGAAGAAATTTTGAAGGTAATTAAGAAAGAAAAATAACAAAAAGTTTTTAGAAAAGAAAAATAACAAAAATTGGGAAATGATGATGGAATAATTGCATGTTCGAGGACACGCATGAAAAAAGATGAATGCGCGCGCAAAGTCATGCTTACATCCTGAATTTTAATAATCAATATTAATACTGCATATTAAATGGGCTCTTTACCTAGCTATGGTGAGTACCTTTGCAATGAGGCTTGAGTCAGTCACCCAGCGTGCAGACATGATTATATCCCAAAACGGCATAGAAATTATAGCCTGGCACGAGAGAACTTTTTTGACTACTCTGGTATAACCTTGATATGATAAAAGTGAGTTAGTGTTTTAGGCGACAATATATGCTCAATTAATGAAATTGAGAAGTTAAAGCAACCCCATGGTTTCAGAACTAAACAGATCTTTAAGTTCCTTATTTAACTCTCCTTGATCTGTTTGTAAATAACGGGTCAATATTTGAGAAATTTTAGGAGCAAATCGTTTAATTAGTGCCCTTACAAACCCTATTAGAACGTTTTTATCAGTAACTATGCACAAAACTCCTTTCCCTATTTTTCCTGAAAAAATAAAACCCTTATCATATTCAGTGAATTGTAGTTCTGTATATCCATATCCTAATATATGTCCTTGTTCTTCTCCTGCGTTAAATACAGCGCCCCCAATTGCTCCAATTTTTTCCACGGATATCTCTTCTTCATTGGAGAATGTGAATTTCGATTCACTCATTATTGTGATTCCCGTATCATCAATGATAATTGCATATTTTAACCCAGGAGTGCTTGTGATAATTGTTTTTAAAATCTTTCTTAAAGCAACCTCATCTTTGGAGTAACTCAACGTAAATCTTCTCCTTGCGAAGATAATAAAAACTTACAATTATCTAATTCCTATACTTTTAAAGATAACCATTTAAACTTAAAAACTTAAGTCTTGATTGTAAAGTTATTAATAATGAAATCTCTAAGTTAGGAATTCTATGAAATGAAAATATGTTTAAAATAAATTTTGCGATTTTATAATTTCTTTTAATGACTTCATATTCTCTTTATAATTCTTAGATTTTTCTAGTAACAGAAGTAACCGATAGCGTTTACCTTTATCAATATCAAATTTAAGCGGAACTAAATTGGGATCCCTAATAGATAACTCCCTATTTTTTGATATAGCAGTTAATGCTAATGTGTTTTCACGGATCCATAGTCTTTTTGATATTTTTGCACCGATTGGAAATCCATTACGATCAGTAATCACTCCGGCCACAAAATTAGGGAAGTTTTGCTTGATTTTATGCAAAAAATAATTCACTTCTACTTGTTTGACTAATCTTGTTGATTCAGGCTTCATTTAACCGGACCTGTTTAATATTGCATGTATTATATGATCTAATTAAAACGAAACCATCTTTAATTGTTGTAATATTGAGATAACACGGTTAAAAAGTATAAAATAAATAGAATAAGAAAGAAAGCAATTATTATTTCTTCTTAAAGGTTATACCTAAATTTAAATTTTCAATTAGTTCAGAGAACCTATTCCTGACTGTCACCTCTGTGACCTGGCTGATTTGTGCAATTCTTCTTTGAGTTCTTCTTTCCTTAGTCAAAATACTTGCTGCGTATATAGCTGCTGCACAGAGTCCTGTGGGACCACGACCAGAGGTTAAACCCCTTACTTCAGCCATTCCAATTACCTTTTTCGCCATTTTTTGGCATTCATTTGATAATTCTAATTCAGAAATGAACCTAGTAAGAAAGTCTGCTGCTTTTGTAGGATTCAAATTTAAAATTAATTCCCTAGAAATGAAACGATAGGATCTGCCAATTTCTTTTTTATCTACTCGTGCGACTTCGGCAATTTCATTTAATGTACGTGGGACTTTAAACATTCTGCATGCTGCATATAAACTTGCTGCTGCCACTCCTTCAATGCTTCTTCCCCGAATTAGATGAGCCTCAACAGCATCTCTATAAATCTTTGCCGAACACTCCCTGAGATTTTTTTGAAGTTCTAGATTAGATGCCATTCTATCCAATTCGCTTAATGCGAATGTTAAATTACGTTCAGTTGCATCGGAAACCCTAATTCTGCTCTGCCATTTACGTAATCGATGAATTTGACCTCTTAATTTAGCAGGAATTTCTTTACCAAAGATATCTCGATTCTTCCAATCAATCATGGTACTTAATCCCTTGTCGTGTATCATATAAGTCATTGGAGCCCCTGTACGTGTTCTTTTTTTCTTCTGATCCGCATCAAAGGCTCTCCATTCTGGACCATGATCAATATGATTTTCTGAATGTACTAGCCCACATTCTTCACAAACCATTAATCCCCTATTTTCATCTAACAGTACGTTCTTTCCACACTCTAAACAATATCCATCTTTTATTTTTAGATTTTCTATTGCAGCAAAATTTTCCATATTCCAACTTGAAATAAACTACACCTAATTGGCTTAATTTTCACAACTACTTCAAAGATTAGCCCATTTTTATATAAAACTTACTCTCGGGATTGAAATTATGAATGGAAGATGTTTTAATTGAGATGAGGGGTAGAGTAATAGGTCCAAAAATTTCTTTGATAGAACCAATCTCTTCATAAGATTCACTATATATTGATTTAAACAGTATTTTTTCCAACGATTTATCCCATCTCTTGGCTCTAAAAATATGATGTTTTTTAGATTGTCCGAGATAGAATAGATTTACTTGAACCCAATTTTTCAAGGCTTACCCTTATGTATTGTTAAAATATAAAGTTAAAAATTGAAGACTAATATTTAAATATACTGTTTTAAAGCGTTCTTAGACAAAAAAGTACACGATTATAATTTCTTGGTAGAAATGTTCTTGTTTGATAGAAATTAAAAATTTGTAACATTTTTGCTTTAATTAAACATCTTCTGTATTTGATAATTCAATTTACAAGGACAATGTTCTTCTTCTTCCAATTTCTTTAAATATATAATATCTTGGGAAAGAACAAAATTTTTAAGAAAATCTTTCATACGAATATTGCATTCCTTTTTAGAACAACTATGAATGCCTCTTCTTGAACCCGCACCTGATGGATCGCATACTACTCGTGTATTCTTTAGCTTATCTTGGGTTTTTATCCCCCGTTTCAGACTTTTGAAAAGAGAATAAAATGAGGGGACATGATATCGATTTTGTTGCCAAAGATATTCTACTAATGTTCCTCGCTGAATATTAACCGGATTAATGGAAATTGTGTTAACTTGCATATCTATCAAAGTTTTAATGGAGCTAACGCAGTCATCGATTGCTGACTCTTCACTCATAAAAGGAGGTTTAAATAATAAGTATGCTCTAATACCAATATCATTTTGTCTGCATAAATTAACAGCATCCACGAATTCCTTGAAAGTCATGCCTTTATTAATATAATTTAATCGAATATAGTCATTTACTGTCTCAAGCCCTATTCCTATTTCAATATGCCTACTCCCTAATTTAGACCTCATGTGGATCAGTTTCTCTCTACTCAAATGCTCAGTACGAGACTCCACGACAACCTCAGTTATATTGCTAACTTCATCAATTTTTTCATAAATGAAATTTCGTAAATCTTCAGGAATTTCATCATTATCAAAGAAACTACCAGAATTAAAAATTTTGATGATGTATTTTTCCTCTTCTTTTAATATTTCCTCGATTTTATCATTCCAAGCATGCATAAATTGATTTTTTATGTTAATTGAATTAATCATATCAACAGATGAATCTTGAATGTACCCGCACATGGTACAGCCACCTTGATCTCCTAAAGCCCAACTACATCCTTTCGTTCTTAAGATAATGGTAAATTCTTTACCAATTTGGTCGAGTAAACGATCTTCCTTTATCCAATAAGTTACAGGTTTATCTAATTTTTCTAAAGGTAATCCTTTTAATCTATGAATGGATCTGGTTCGAATCTTTTTTACTTTATCAATCATGTATCTCTCACTTTTTCATTTTTTCATATATTTTAGCAATTGGACCAGTATTAGAATTTTTAATATAAGGTGATCCAACCAACATCCTTGCAATTCCAATTATTTCCTCTTTTGTCTTATTCCATATAAAGGCAAAATTATTTGGTTTGAGATCATCACTAAAATCAATAACTCCCGGTCTAAATAATGTATTTCCACCAATATTTTCTCCATCAAAGATTATGAAGTGAGTGATTTTAATAATATCTTTAATAGTATTTGAACCATATATGGAAAGTTCTAACTGCCCAGTTTTTTTTATAAAATTACCAAATTTTTTTTTTGAATTTACATCTCTGATATTAATAATCGTTTTGTCCTTATTTGGATATAATCTTACTGTATTTGAAAAAAAAGCCACTCCAATTCCTTTTCCAAATTGATAATCGAGGATTTTTACAAATTTACGTATCCAAGATTTATGATATTGACTTTGTTTTGAATCAGATGTATTGGATATATTTTTACATTTAATTAATAAATTTTCTAAAGATTTTAGAGATTCTTTAGAAGTTAATCTATTATCAATGTCAGAAAAAAAAACTTCATGAGGCAAGATGCTCATAGTGTTATCCACAATTTCCTTATATGCTTCTCCAGAAAGATGACAAATAATTGGGATTTTTGGATCGTACATCGAAATAAATTTTGTTAGCATCTCCTGTGCAATTAATTTTTCTTCAGAATCCCATTCCCCGGTTACTGAAATATCGT
The DNA here is from genome assembly GCA_964493715.1 of uncultured archaeon. Lineage (GTDB taxonomy): Archaea > Asgardarchaeota > Lokiarchaeia > Sigyniarchaeales > SOKP01 > SOKP01. Next base: position 8,851 of record CAZBPC010000061.1, on the reverse strand, counting down.
AACTATTTACCGGATATATGTCCTCTAATTGACGAGGTATTACTCCAAGAGGAGATGTTATTATAAACTCTTGAAAATCCGGGAATTCTTTGAATTTATGCATTACTTCTTGGAATTTCTTGTGAGATTTTGATTCAGAATAAGGTTTCTTGGCAGAACAAGGTAATAATATGATTAGTCTTGTCCAAGGTTCAGGTTCAAAATTTTTAATTATTTCTTCTCTATATTCTTGGAAATCTGGACGAAAATATGAGGATGGACCAATGCTTTCTATAGGTTTGACTTCTTGCATGATTGGAGTTTCATATCTAATTTCCTCAAAATATTGATGATCTGCAATTTTTAACATTGACAATAAAGTGGTATCATTCATTGAAGACTTTTCAACAAAATTTCTGTAATCTTCCGTTTTTATATATTGCTTAATTTTATGTATTTGGTTTTTGGCATTGATCAAATTATGAAGAGTTAATTGCCCAAATTTTTCTCTTGTAAATTTCTCTGATGCTAAATTTTTTAACTTTCCTTTGCAAGCGCAACAAGAGCATGGAAAATACTGCATCTTATATACTGGTAATAAGTGTTCTATCGTATCATAAAGGTTTTCAGAAGAAAGATATAACATGTATGAACTATCTATGAGATCAAATCCTAGATATACTAATAATGGATAAGAGTTTGGTAAGATTTTACCTGATATCATAAATAATAAATTTTGATCAACTTCTTTTCGAATTTCAAAAATTATTTGTAGGATTTGTCGAAAGTTCTTTTTATATTCAAATAAATCCCTGAAGTTAAGAATTTTAATGTTAGTGTTATTTTGGATTAAGGGGAAATATAGATTAAATAATTCGGCATAACCAAAAAGTTTTATCGTAACACCAAAATTTAAGTATGGATTTTTTATAAGTATATCTTGAATAATTTTGATGTGATGTTCAACTTCTCTCTTCGCAAAATCTTTATTTAGAACTGTTGTAGGATTATTAAAAGGGATTAATGCAATAATATTATCTCCAAGGAAAATTGCTTTATTTTCCTCTAAAACTTTATCGAATTTTTCAATCGTCCCATAATGGGTATATAAAAAGGCATTTTCCTTGAATTTTGCTCGTAAAAATGATATTTTCAGAAAAATCTCGTTTGAAATCAAGAATATTGGATGTTTTTCGAATTCTTCAAGGAAATCCACCATGTTTACTAGTGATCTCTTAATCGGAATAATAAGATTCGGAGAACTCACGTATCTTTTTTCTTCTTTTGAAAGGATAATGCGTCCGATTCTTGAAAGACCTATCTTTTTGCTCACTAATTCAAAAAAAATCCTCATCGTTTCAATATAGTATGCCAAAGCAATTAAAGTTAAATTTTTTCATTCCAAGATTTATTAGAAGATTGCAAAATTATCATACAAAATCAGCTCGTCGAGCACAAAATTTGTGAGTGTATCTTCAATCTTTTCATTATATAATTCTTTGATAAATTTAGCGAAATCATCGATCCTTTTAACACGGACAACAGCAAAAAGACCATATTGCTCACCAATTCGGAATAAATCAGTGATTTCCTTAATTTTTTCCAAATTTAAAGCAAGTTCATCGTACTCAGAAGGATTCCTTGGTTTAATTCTAACTATAAATTTCCCATTGTATCCAATAGCTCTAGGGTTAAAGTTAACCGTATAATTTAAAATAATTCCTGAATTCTCAAGGAGTTTAATCCTATTATAGATTGTAGGTTGGGAAATTTGATTTAAATCTTGATTGAGAATCTTTTTCACTTCATAAGTAGAAATTGGTTTTAATCCTGGATTTTCTTGCAATATATCTAAAATATTATAGTCTACTTCATCTAGTTCATACTTTGGATCAAATTCGATTTCATTGAGTTGAATTCCATTCATTTTATAAATGCGTATTACCTCGGTCATTTGATATTTTTTAAAATAAGAAGCTGTCATGATTTGGTCTATAACATGTAGTATTTCATGATATTGCTCTGCTGATCTGAATTGTAATAGACCGATTAAGGAAAATTCTCCAAAAATACCATCTAAACTTTTCAATTGTGGGATTTTAATTAAATCTTGCACCAAATGTGGCTCTTTTGGATTTGTTTTAATCTCTAGTATTACAATTTTCATTCTATTTTGACCTAATCTCGGATTTATATTAATTGTAAAATTCTTAATTATTTGATCCGATATCAAAGCAGAGAATTTAGTGTGAAAAGATTGTCGAGATATGTCTAATGTATCAGAAATCTTTGAAACTCTTAATTTAGAACGAGAATTTAAAGGTTTAAGGAGATTCTGAACCTCTTGTTCATCTTTTAATTCTATCTTTTGTTTATTCATTATACAACACAATATATAATGAATTAAATGTTAATAAATTCTTCATTAAGTAAACATTTTAATTAAAAATACGTTTATTAATCAATTAAAATTTAATAAGTAACATCTAACAAAAGTACATCTAACAAAAGTGTTAAATATGATAAATTATAAAGTTGCTGATGAAACTTTAGCAGAACAAGGTAGAGAAGCATTATATATAGCTGAAAATAAAATGCCCGTCATTTCTAAAGTTATTCGAGAACGATTTGAAAGGGAAAAACCTTTAAAGGGCATAACCATCGCTGGATGCCTTCATATAACAAAAGAAACAGGAAATTTAGCTCGAACATTAAAAGCTGGTGGTGCAAATGTATATTTATGTGGAAGTAATCCTTTATCAACTCAAGATGATGTATCAGCTGCATTAGTTAAAGAAGGAATAAATGTATTTGCATGGCATGGCAATACTGATGAAGAATTTTATTGGTGTATAAGAGAGTGCTTAAAAGCTAGGCCTAATATTCTTATAGACGATGGTGCTGATATGATTGTTACTGCGCATAAAGAGTTTCCTGAATTGATACAGAATGGAACTATTATCGCTTGTCAAGAAGAAACAACAACCGGCGTGAAAAGATTTAAAGCAATGGATAAACAAGGTGCTTTAAAAGTTCCTTTATTTCCAGTTAATGATGCTCGTTGTAAAAATCAGTTTGATAATGAATTAGGAACTGGACAAGGGATTGTTGCAGCAATATATGGAATGCACGTTTTGTTTGCGGGCAAGGTTTGTGTGATTGCAGGATTCGGACACTGTTCATCAGGCATGGCATTGAGAGCTAGGGGACTAGGTGCTAACGTCATTGTCACTGAGATTGATCCGATTAAAGCGCTCCAAGCTAAATTTACAGGTTACCAAGTAATGCCAATTGGAAAAGCCTTACCTGACGCAGATATTATATTAACTGCAACGGGATGTAAACACGTGATATTACCTACAATAGAAAACTTTAATGCTCTTAAAGACGGAGTTATTTTAGGTAATCTTGGGCATTTTGACATAGAAATCCCAACCAAGGAACTATACGAATTTGCTAAAGAAATCAAACCAATTCGGCGTGATGTAGAAGAATTAGTCTTTCCCGATGGTAAAAAGGTTTATCTTCTAGCTAAAGGGCGTTTGGCTAATTTAGTGCTCTCTGAGGGACACCCTAGTGAAGTCATGGACATGTCATTTGGACTTCAAGCTTTAATGTCTGAGTATATTGTTAAAAACAAGAAAAATCTTAAACCAGGAATGGTTGATGTACCAACTGATATTGACGATAAAGTAGGAATTTTGAAACTTCAAGCTATGGGTATAAAGATAGACACTCTAACCGAAGAACAATATAATTACATTCACGGTTACGAAGAAGGGACTTAAGCTCCTAATCTTTTTTTTTGTTTTACTCTTTTTTCAATTTTTTGGTTAGATATTTTATCATTTAATTAGAGGGGGCCTTCGAGAGATAATTTTTTTTAAAATTATCTAATGAATCACGTTCGGGTTCCAAATTTATTTTTTGTCATAATTAGAAGCGTTATATTTTTTATTATTATTCTAATATCTTGCAGTTTACTCAATTAGTTTGTAAGAGATTTAAATTTTCTGGAACATCCTCGATCGAGGATGTTTGATAAAGTAATACTTTTAATTTACTTTCACATATTTAATAATTTAAAACTAAAAAAATTTAAATAATGAATTCTAATTTTGCAAAAATTATTGAACCTTCGGATAAAATCACATTTTTAGTTGGAGCAGGAATTTCTATGGATGCTCCGAGTAATTTGCCTTCAGCCAAAAAGTTTTTAGAAACTTTAGCGAGATTATGTGTTCCTGCTGAAGAAATCAATATAATTTTACAAAAAGAATCTTTAAGATATGAGATTTTTGTTGAACAACTTCAACGATACATTGATAAATCCCTTAGATTTCTGGATTTTTTAGAGCAAAGAATGAAACCAAATCTTATCCATTACTTTTTAGGTCACAATATTACTATTAAAAATCAAGTAATAACCACGAATTTTGATTATTTAATTGAATGTGCGCTGATTAACATTCTATCAAATGAAGAAAGGAGACAAATAAATCCTATAATATTAAAAAAACAATATTTAGATCTTAATCAGATAAATGATGTAGCTAATATCAAGCAATTTTCCTTTTTCAAACTCCACGGCTCAAAGAGAAATCTTATAACAGAAAAAAATACTTCCGAGTCTCTTGTAACTACCATTTCCTCATTAGGAAGGGATCGAGAGGAAGGAGATACTTTTACTATTGAACCCTATAAAAAACCAATAATTTCAAAAATAATAAAAGATCGTGTCTTAATTATTATAGGATATTCTGGCAGTGATGATTTTGATATTACTCCTTTCTTAAAAGAAATTGCTATTTATAAAAAAATCATTTGGATTGATCATATCTCTAAAACAGGATTAGAAGATATAGAAATAGTGCGTTTCGACTCAGTTTTAAATTTAGATCTATCAAAGCAGGAAAAATTTCTATATGATATAAAAAAAAAGCACAATATTGAGACATTCCTTATTAAATCGAATACTAAAACGTTTATTTCGGAATTCTTATGGCCGAAAATTCTACTATCCATCCCAATTACTGAAGTAAAGGTTGAGGATGAAATGAAATACCCCGATTTCAGTGAGTGGATAAAATCTTTGGATGAGTATAAAAACATCGATTTAATCACCCAGTATGAATTCGCAGGTGATATTTATCACACTCTAAGTGATTGGAAAAATGCGAGACGCGTATGGCAAAAAGGATTAGAATTAGCTAAATCCATGAATGATCTAAAAGGGGAAGCTGAATTTTTAACTAATATTGCTAGCTTCTCTTCTAGTGAACTATCCCGTATTCAATGTATAGAAAAGTTAGAAGAAGCAAAAGAAATCTTTAACAAGCTTAATGATTATGAAGGACAATCCTCTTGTCTGAACAATATTGGTACTTTCTATTCGAGTCAAGCTGATTTCAAAAATGCAATAAATTTTTATATGGAATCATTAAAACTTAATGAAGCAAATGATGATTTAAAGGGGTGTATAGGGCCTCTTTTAAATCTTGGAGTTGCTCATGGAAAGATGGGTAATCAAGATAAAGCCTTAGATTATTATCAAAAAGTTATAAATATAGTAAATAAGACTGGGGATTTGCAATTTAAGGCGAAGGCGTTGATGGATATTGGGGTGGTTCACAAAACATCAGGCGCGTTTGAGAAAGCTTTGAACTTTTTTGAAGAAGCTTTGCAAATCGATAAATTACTTGGAACTCTTCCTGAGCAAACAGTAAGACTAAATTATATTGGTTTAATCTATCAGGATTTAGGGGACTATGAAAAAGCATTTGAATTTTTCAATAAAGGGCTTGATCTTGCAACTGAGATAAATGATTACGAGAGTATAGCAAGTCTACTTCATATGATTGGAAATCTACAGGATTTTCTAAAAAATGAGGAAGAAGCTACTAAGAGTTGGGGAAAAGCTATTGAAATTTATGAGGAACATGATATGCTCCCTAATAAGGCAAACCTTCTAAACTCGATGGGATCTTCTGCTTATAATCTCGGCAAATATAATGATGCTTTATCATTATTCAGGCAATCTCTAGAAATTGCTGAGAAAATCGGTGATATCAATTTTATTGTTGATATTCATAACAGCATTGCTGTTGTATCTTATAATATAGAAGACTACGAGAGAGCTTATAATAGTTATTTAAAGATCCTTGATCTATTAAAAGATGGAGACGATATAGAGAGAAAAGCGAAATACCTCAGAAGTATGGGTATTTCTTATTATAAATATACAGAAGATGGTGAAACAGCAATTAGTATATTAAAAGATGCTCAAGAACTTTATGAAAAATTAGGTGATGCACAGACTAAAGAAGAAATTAAAAATGATATTGAATCTATTCAAAATTAATAAGTTAGATCTTCTACATCTTTTTTTTTATTCATTTCTAATTTTGTGAAATTATATATTTTCCAAAAATGATCCACTTACTATGGGGCAGTATAAAGATGACGATTATGGATCTTTTGGGGGAATAGCATTATCATCTGATCTGATAAATCAAGCAGATATTATTTTACAATCAATTCCTTATGAAAGTGGGACAAGTGGAAAAAAAGGAACTTCTTACATCTAAATATTGACTCCTTAATTCTTCTACTTCAATGGAATCCGAAAAAAATTCTTATATATTTATAACTTCTTAAACTTCAAGCAATGGGCGTTGAGATTGATAATTTAACCGAGGAACAATATAACTATATCCACGGCTACGAAGAAGGAACTTAATTTTTATTTTATTTTTTTTAACTGCTATTTGTCTTTTAACTGAAATTAAGAACCGGATTTTAAAAATTTCTGTATTTTATACTCTTTTTTAATGTAATATCTTGAATTAATTTGCATTTCATCAATACATTTGATTTATCTATCAGATATTAAATGAAAATTCTTGAGCAAACATCTCTCGAGTGTAGTAGTGCACAAAATAGCCTTCTTTTTTTCCGATAATTAAACCCGCATCTTCAATTACTTTTAAATGACTACTTATTGTACTCTGAGATTTGCCTAAAATAAAACTTAATACACAAGTACAAATTGGTCTTTTAAGAAGAAGTTTATAAATTAGTAATCTCTCTTGGTTTGCTAAGGCTTTATGAAATTTGAGTTCCTCTTCAAACGATGGATTATTTAAAACCTCAACCTTCCATCGTTTGATTTTTGTTTTAAATTCTTCTTCACTTTCATCTATATTATTCAGAGCAATGTAGTTCTTAATCTTATCTGTCATTTCATTCATATTCTTTTCTAATTAATTTCATATTTTTATAACTAATTCGAATTTATATTTGTTTTGATTTATAAAAAATCAAACGGGTTAATTCTTCAACATAATTTATTAAAATAAACCTAAAAGTATCTTAATTCCAACAACCCATAGAATTATAATTATTACAAGTTTTATTTGCTTCTGTTTAAGTTTGAAATGCATCAATTTAGAACCTGTGAATCCACCCATCAGCGTAAATATTCCAACAATTATTATGAGTCCCCAATCAATTTGAGTTATAATTACACGTGAAAGAAAACTCGTTAGACTTGAAAATAAAACGACAAATGAAGTAGTTGATGCTGCTTTTTTTGTCTCCATTCCATAAAACAATAGTACTGGTAGAATAAGTGACCCTCCACCTACTCCTAGCATTCCACTAATGAATCCAATTAATATGCCAGAAATCAATCCAAAAATTATATATTTAGAAGGTGTAAATGTATTTTCTTCATTCAGATCTATATGCTCCTTCTTTTCTTTAATATTTCCTGATAATATATTTATGTTTTCAATTTCTTTTTTTTCAAAATTTTCATTTTTATTACTTTTAACTGTTCGAAAAAAAATAAATGATCCTGCTACAAAAAGAAATATTGAAAATAAAATTAACAAGATTTTTTCATCCACAGATGTTGATATTAATACTCCTATAACCGCAAAAATTCCACTTGTAATAATCATAGGTAAAGCGATGCGATAGTTAATTGAATGATTTTTTGCATGCACATATGATTGCGAACCAGTACTTAACACATTTGAAAACATTCCTATAGTTGCTGCAAGATTAAATGGGTATCCCATCCAAAACAAGAAAGGGATTAAAATAAATGCTGCTCCAATACCAGCTATAGCTACTATTGCTGTAAATGCAAAGACTACAATAGCAATGACAAAATACAATAAAATTTCCATGGGATTGACCTCAAAATTGAAATTAGAAATAAAAAATGGTAAATTGCTTTTATTATACTATTTTAGGACCACGAAGTCCCCCTAAAATATTATCAGTCATCCTGGCACAGTCCTTACATAAAAATTTTCCATTAATGTAATGTCCATACTCGGCGACAGTTAATTCTCCACATTCTTCACATAGATCTTTATCCCAAATGTGTGGGGGTATCTCAATGTTTATCTTTGGTAATAATTTAACTTTGAATTGATCATTTGAAGAATTTAGTACTTTTTCAATAAGTGGATTGGTAATTTCAGTTGAAATGTTTTGAGGAGGAATTCCCTTTTTACGCTGTTCCATAAAATCTGACTGGAATGCTTGCTTTAACCACTCTCCTGAAGGAATTACTTTAACACCCCTTCCATTCTTCCGATCTATCAAAGTTAGAGAAAATTTACCTTTATGAGATCTTGAGATATTTCCTTTTCCATAGGTACAACCGGTTATAATTTGAACTCCGTCTGCAAAACAAGTTGCACAGTGAAAGTCACCTAAATCTAAGATTGTATATAATTCACCTGCCTGTGATCTTTCAACATTTAACGTATTCATTGCAATACTCGCTGCTTTTAGTCCTAATGGCATAGCAGGACATTTATGACCATGAAATTTAAAACCCATTTCAAGATATTCA
>CAZBPC010000060.1:0-21087 GCA_964493715.1 uncultured archaeon | reverse complement strand
GAGGGTGGCGTGGTTTTCACAAGGTACTCCAAATATCTATGAAGCAACATTTCCTAAAGTATTATCAAAATTAAGGGAAATGACTAAAATAAATTTGGATTTTGATTTATACAATCAATTTTCAAAATATTCCGCATACTTAAACATGGATGAAGTAGACGATATGGAAGCCGCATGGAATCGAGTAGCCAAGGAATTAAGAATCCCTGTAAAGGAATTGAGAGAAAAAATTCTACCGATGACAGCGATATATTCTATAACTGATCACGCGCGAAGTCTATTATTTGCAATAAACGATGGAAAACTTCCTTCCAACGTAGGAGGAGGTTATAATCTCAGAGTAATTTTTAGAAGAGCCATTAGTTTTATCGACAAATTTAATTGGGATATTAATCTCGCTGATGTTTGTGAGTGGCACGCGGAAGAATTAAAGGCATTATTTCCCGAAGTTTCTGAGCATTTGGATGATATTCGAGAAATTTTAACCGTGGAAAAAGAAAAATATTATAAAACAAAAAAGAAAGCTACCAAAATTTTAGAAAAATTACTTTCTGAAGGAGATATCTCAACAGAGACTTTAATCGAAATATACGATTCGAGAGGAATTAATCCTGAAATGGTCAAAGAAACTGCGAAAAAGTTTAGTCGCAACATAAAAATCCCCGATAATTTTTATAGTTTGGTGGTAGAAAGGCACGAAAAACAAGAACAAATTCAAGCTACGGATAAAGAAATTGAGTTAGATCTCAAGGGGATTCCAGAAACTAAGTCTCTTTACTATTATGATTATAAAAACACTTCAAACAAAGCAAAAGTCTTGAAAATTATTGATAACATGGTAATTCTGGACCAATCAGTTGCTTACCCCACTTCAGGAGGTCAGTTACATGATGTTGGGACTATAAACGGTCAAAAATTTGATAATGTGTTTAAGCAAGGTAGTAATATCATTCATGTCTTATCTAAAAAACCTAAATTTAAAGAAGGAGATACCGTTAAAATCGAGGTAGATAAAGAATGGAGGAAACAATTATCACAACACCATACGGCAACTCATATAGTTAATGCGGCTGCCCGTCATATTTTAGGAGATCATATTAATCAAGCAGGTGCGAAAAAAACATTGAAAAGATCTCATTTAGATATAACCCACTATGATAATGTTCCCTATGACAAATTAAAGGAAATAGAGAAAAAAGCCAATGAAATAGTGAACCAAGCAATTGATCTTAATCTTTCTCTCATGCCTCGCTCAGACGCGGAACAAAAATATGGGATGACAATCTACCAAGGAGGAGCGGTACCTGGTAAAAAAATAAGGATTGTAGAAATTCCAGGAGTAGATGTTGAAGCTTGCGGTGGTACTCATTTGAATAATACATCAGAAACAGGAAGAATTAAAATCCTTAAATCCCAAAAAATTCAAGATGGAGTGGTTAGATTAACTTTCACAGCCGGTAAAGCAACAAATGAACTTGAAGAACAACAAGAAACAATCTTGTACAAATTAGAAGATTTACTTGGCGTGCAATCTACTCAATTACTGTCGAGAATTCAAGAATTATTGGATAAATGGAAAAAAGTTAATAAATCTCTTAAAAATGGTGAATACAATATGGAAGACACCATCTTGAATTCTAAAGAGAACTACGAAGGGGATCTCATAACTCGTATATCTAAAGTTTTAAAAACAAAAAATGAATTAATTTTCCAAAAAGTAGAAAAATTATACAATGAATGGAAAGAATCCGTAAATAAGTTAAACGAAATTACTTCGCTTCTAAATAAATCGTCAATTGATAATTTATTAACAAATGCTATTGAATTTAAGAATTATAGAGTAATTTTTCATTCAATAGAAAACTTGTCTCAAAAAGATCTAAAAAATCTTAGTGCTAAAATAGTAAACAAAGAAGATGATTTGATAATTTTTTTAATTGACAAAACAGATGAAGGGATTACATTAATGGGCATGTTAGGAAAAAGTGCTAATAATAATCAAGTCTTTAATATGGGGAAATTTATCAAATCGTGCACTGAACAATTTAATGGTAAAGGAGGAGGCGGTTCTGATTACGGGCAAGGATTTATTAAAGATAACGCATTAGATGTTAGCACGATTAGCAATTATCTTAGAACAAAATTATTGGATCTTTAGCAAGATGAGTCTAGTATACTTTCATAAGAAATTAAGGTAATTAATAATTATTTTTTAAAACTACAAATATTTTAAATTCAGAGCTTAATATTATTTATTTAGATATTCATTTTGTGAAGATTTGGTAATTACAAGTATTAAGATATCTTAAAAATGTTAAAAATTGAATATTTTGGTGTAAATTATGGTTGAAATTATCCATATTTCTGATCTGCATTTTGGTTCGGAATTCCTTCCTGAATTAATGGAAAATATTATTGGATATATTAAAGACGTATCCCCAGATGTTGTCGTTTGTACTGGAGATATAATTCATAAAGGAAGAGTTGTCCAATATCGCTCAGTCCTTCCCTATATTCAAAGAATAAGAAACATTACTCATTTTTTAGCAGTCCCTGGAAATCACGACGCAAAAAATTCAGGTTTACTCTATTTTGAGAAAATTATTGGACCACGTCGTTCCCGATTAATATTAGAAGATTTGGATACTATAATTGTAGGAATCTGCACCGCTAGAGATGACATCGCTCATGGTGAATGTGGTGATGAGCAGCTTGATTGGTGTGGGAGACAGTTCGATAAAAATTTAGAAAATAGAATATTAGCACTTCATCACCATTTAATCCCCGTTCCTTTATCTGGACAAAAATTTACAACTGTGAGAGACGCTGGTGAATTACTTGAATTTACGCAATTATTTGAGCTTGATTTAGTATTAATGGGACATAGGCACGTACCACATGCTTATGTAATTGGTCCAACTACTTTTCTTTATTGTGGTACTTCAACTTCTCAAAAAGTTCGAGCTGATGATAATCCAAGTTTTAATCATATAATATTGAATGAAGGTGATTTAGAAGTTAATCTTGTGGATTCTTCAAATCTCAAAAGAACCCTACTTTTGGAACGAAAATCAAGTAGAACAAAATTTGTCAGACCGCGAAGATCGCGTATCGAACACTTATTAGGTTCTTCCGTGTGGGATGATTAATTATGCCAAGACCATCTACTCCATTAGTAGCAGTTGACGCTGTGATTATATTTCAGCAGAATTCAATTGTTTTGATTCGTAGAAAAAATTCTCCTTTTAAGGGAGAGCTTGCTTTACCGGGGGGGTTTGTGGATATAGGTGAAACCGTAGAACAAGCATGCATAAGAGAAGCCTATGAAGAAACAAATATCAATGTGAAAATTCTTAATTTAATTGGTGTTTTTTCCGATCCTCGAAGAGATCCAAGGGGACATAATATTTCTGTTTCTTTTTTGTGTGTTCCTGTTTCAGAAAAGGAGATTCCAAGAGCAAAGGATGATGCAAAATCCCTTGAAATAATTCCTCTTGATAAAGTAATAAATTTCAGATTAGCCTTCGATCACATGGAGATAATTAAAGCTTCTGGTTCACTCCCGCCAATTTAATATCTTAAATTATAATTTCACATATTATATAATTTATTCGATCTCAAATATTTCTTTATAGCATCTACAACAAGGAATGCCAACTCTAACATTTTTATATTGAGGGCCTTCATAATTGGCACTTTCTTCTAAGAAATTTAATAATTGTGTTTTAATAATTATGGAATTAGTATTTTTACTAAAAAATATAGCTTTTAAGGTGTTATAATGTAATTCTGTTTTGCATATAGGGCAAATTGAGAATTCATCAACAAAATTTTTAAATTCCTCATCTTCTAATTCTTTAGGGATAATTGAAAAATTGGAGAGGGGATAATTAGGATCGAGCTTTTGCACAATGTACTTAAAAATTTCTTGTTTTGTATCATTTTCTTCATAAATTGAAGTAAAAAAGACAGTGTCTAAGTTCTTTTCTTTTACTAAATCTAAAATTTCCCGATCATATACTTCAATATTCTCTAAATCTTTTTTAGTGCCTATTAATATTATTGGAATATTACCAGATCCTTCTCTTAGTAAATCTATCCAAAAATTTAATGCAATGAAAGAATTTCTATCTGTTAAATCAAAACAAAGTAAACCTGCATTTGCTCCACGACAAAAATCTTTAAACATGAAATGAAAGCGAGGGTGATCCTTTAAATCCCAAATTAAAAATTTATAGATATCATTCTCGTTTGCATAACATTCTACTAATTTAAATGATAAACCGATTGACCAATCTTTATTAATATCTCCATCTATAAATGAAGTCTTACCAGAACCAGAGCTTCCTAGTAGCATTAATTTGCATTTGTATGATTTGGGCATTTCAATTACCCAGTTTTAAATAATTTGCATTTAGCACTATTGGTTGTAAAGCCATTCACTCTAAAAAAGTTTATTGTGATTTAATTTCAAATAAATTGCCAAAATCATCTTTAATAAATAAGTAGTAATTATTACTATCTTCCCGAGGTACTTTAATCACGGGATAACCTTTTATTCTTGCATCATCCACTAATTTATCTCGATCTTCCACAATTATGCAAGTATGAGTGAAATTATCAATTGATTTATCGTTCTCATTGGTGATAAAAACCTCTATACTCACTGTTTTATTAGAATAGCGAATAATTTGCTGATCTTTATACACACCAAAAAATTTATTCATCAATTCTTTTGAAACGGTAAATGATTTGACTTTTTGGAGTTTGAGTAAATTATTATAAAAATTATCACTTTCAACTTCTGAATTGGATGCTACAGCAACATGTTCAATTTTCAAGATAATGATTTAAGGCAAATCGAGCAAAAAAGATCGATTTTCCATATTAAGATATTAATTTATTATTCTATAAATGAATGCAAATTTAATAAATTTTGAAGGTTAATTTATATTAATCTCATTTATAATTGTGTTTTTTAAAGCTAAGGTAAAACTGTATGACTGATATAAAAGAAGATCAATTTTTAGTAAAATTATATGATGTTATTTACAAACTTTCTATCATCGCAAAAACTCAATCCTTTCGTTTTAAAAAAGAATGGGATCTCATTTTTGCTCAATTCAATCCAGATCCACACCTTATACGTCCAATCATTATTGAAAAAGACAATTTTTTGAAAGACAATAACTATAGAATCCATGTTTTAAACACCCTTAAAGTAGCATTTGAGGATTGCTTCCATACTATCAAAACATTATTAGAAACACTATATCACCATTTTTTCAACGACTCAAATGTATTTAAAGAGAATTTTTCAGAACAAGATCAATTGGTTCTTAAATATTTTGTAGCATTCACATTGTTGGGAAATCTCGTGCAATATAATATGCTAGATAATGAAACAGTTCCATTGAAATACAACATATTAGCTAGAAATTACTTGATGATTAAAGTAAAGGATTTAAGAGGTTTAAAAGACTCGGAAATAATGGAAAATATGAAAAAGATTCGAATAAACTTAACTCTTACTGATACTAGGGAATATCTAAACCAAATCGAAAAGGATGGTTTTATTCAAAAACAAAAAAAGGGAAATTCAAACATCTACAATATTACGAAAGAATTAAAATTAAGCAAGGAAGGAGAAGAGAAATACAATACACTTCTCCGACCGTTGATAGATTGGCCAACTGGAATTTGGAGGAGCTTTTATAATATTCGAGAATTAAACGTAACTGTTATTAATCATATTGGTGAAAAAATCGAATATTTAAATAGTATTTTAGAAGGCGCAGCGACTCAAGGATATATTGCATCTCACCAAGTAATTGAAAAATTGATAAAATATTACTCAAAAGAAAAAAATAACACATAATTATATAATCAAGTGAAATCTTTAGTCTTTCTAAAAGGGATTTCATATTCGTTCAATATATGTATTAAATGTTGTTTTTCTTCTGAATTAGTTCCTTTCCAATCAATAACAAAATAGTCAATCTTTTCAACCGTGTTTCCAATCATTTGATCAATCATGGATCTATCTAACTCTTTAATGAAATATTTCGGGCATATAAATGAAAAAGCTATGTTGTTTTCTTTCTCTAGCCTGCTGAAATTTGGAGCATAATGAGTTCCTCCAAATCCTAACCCAATTTTATGGTCTTTGTTTTCCTTATATTGAAGAAATCTCAAAATAGTTTCGATTATGCTATTAGCTACGACCTCAGCTGCAAAAATATTAGTCCATTCCTCTTCACTACTACCTAATTCTATAAAAATTAATGGTTTTTTTAAAACAGTTGGACCATGATGGGTTACCTCAACATCAATCACAAATTTTTCTAATTTTACTTTTTGAGAAATGAAAAGTAATGATAGATATCCTGATTTCCGAAGTAGAGCACTAGTAATTGATAATTCATGAGGATTTCCTCCATATTCTGCTTCATTACTCCAATTTCCAGTAGAATGTACTAGTAATGCGGGTCGTGACGTTTTTGATCTATGGCGACTTGCGAAAATAACATAATCGAAATTAATTTCCGTTTCATTCAATTCGAGATCATTTAAATGGATTAAAGAATTATTAGTTAAACCTAAATATATTCTATTTGCTTCTATTTGAGAATTTCTTTCTTCTTCATTAAATCTTGAAAATTCATATAAAATATTATCGTGCCACAAAGAGTCAATCTTGTGGAAATGATACTGAGAGGACGATAATAATCTTTTACGTATATTCATTGATGCTATATCTTCTGTACTACTTATAATTAGAAAATCAGGCATTTTCTTAACAATAGAATATGATATTTAAGAAAATTAGCTTGAGGTTTATAATTTTTTGGTTTATTATGTTAATTATAAAATTTTTAATATTCAGGGTAATTATTGATAATAATAACTGATTTCTTGATTACAGTTGTAATTTCTTTAATATTAGCAGCGTTATTCTTTATAACTGAATTCTTTGAGAAAAAACATCCACGCCTTTATGTCTCCTTTATCGGCGGAATTTCAGTTGCATATTTTTTTTTGGTCGTTCTTCCAGAAAATTCTTTTAATTTAGTAATTTTTGAGTATCTTTTTGCGGTTTTTGGATTTGTGTTCGTTCATGTGAGCGAAAAATTGATTCTACAGAAAGTAGAAAATAAATCTCAAAAAAGGATGAGAAAATTAATGGAAAAAGAAAAAATTTTGGAACAAGTGGAAAAAAATATGGAACATGTATTAACTAATCAAATTAATAATGAGGAATTAGACGAATTTGCTTTAAAGGATATTGCCCAAACTCTTAGTACGCTAAATGAAAAAGAAATAGAGTATCAAAATGAAATTAATAGGTACAAATTGAAAATTCAAGTTCGTGTCAGCGAAGATCTAAGGAAGCTTAGATTCTTTACCAACTTTACCTACTATCTGCTAATTGGAATAATTATTGTAGGTCTTTTGAATGATAATTTAATCCCCAACACTATCATACTAGGGATCTTATTCTTCTTCTTTGCGTGGTTTAGAACTGTAATTTATCAGCGATCAGAAGCTCCCATTATCTTTAGTGATTTAGATATTTGTGAGATTAAGGAAATTTCTCCAAATACCATAAAAAGGATTTTAATCTCTTGCGCAGTTCCATTAGGTGTACTGATTGGGTTAACACTTGAAGTTATCTATCCAATAAATCTGGAAGCTTTATACGTATTATATTCATTTATCTCAGGAGTGATAATGTATACAATTTTTCGAGAGCTACTTCCCGAGAGAGAGAAAGGAAATCCATTATATTTTCTCTTTGGATTCGTTGGTTATACAAGATTTATTATAATCTTGAATATCTTCTCAAGCGTTATTTAGTTTTACATAATTAAGAAGAATATTAAACAAGATTATTCATTAAATTAATTTTAAAAAATCATTTATAATTTAGAAATCATTTAGTCTTATAAAGAATGAATTTTAGTAAAAAACCTTATATTTACTGTGTTCTCTAGGGAGAAGGTTTAAATTTCAAATTCTATTCTAGGTCTACGAGAATGATAAAAAAAACATTTAATGAACTTTTAGGGATAGATGAGGATGACAAGAAAATTATCATGCAAATTCAGAAAGATCCGTCAATTACTCATTCCAAAATTGCTCAAGAGATTGACAAATCTCAACCAGCAGTAGGAGCAAGAATAATAAAGCTTGAACGCAAGAATCTCTTAACAAAACAAGTTGGTTTTAATATTAAGGAAGTGGATATTAAGACTGCTATAGTTTTCATCTCTACAAAAGATGTAGAAAACGTAGTCACCAAGATATCAAACTGTCCCTTTATCAATCATGCTTTTAAAATTTCGGGAGAATTCAACTTATTATGTTTTATTGCAGCGACTGATCTCCAAACAATAGAAAAATTAGTAGATGTATGCTTTAGAAAGGATCCTAACGTCATTAACGTAAAAACCAATATTCTAATAGAATCGGTTCATGATTTTGTTGTACCTATCGATTTCCAAATTGAAAAATTCGATTTTCACGCTTTAAATTGCAGTCCTGATTGTAATCTAAATGTGAACCTTCCAAAATATCAGTTTAATAAAGCTAAGGTAGAAGCTGAGGCTGAGGAAGAGGAAGAATAATTCATAAGATGCTTATCTTTATTATACTAATCCTTTTGATTTGGCAATCTTAACTTTACACTTCTCTCCACAACCATCCTCTAATGTAGGAGTGTGTCTTTCTGAATCAAAGTCAATAGGTAAGATTAAATCTTTCGAAATTTCTGTAACAACTTCCATTGAACATGAATTAATATCTGGATTGTTGCGAAAATGATAATTTACGATTTTATCTAATTTATCAAGTTTCGAACTCGCAAGTAAGATACATATATTATGATCTCCACTTAATCTGAACGCATTAAGTATAAAGGGGCAAAATTTGGCCATTTCTATAATTTCTTCTGGTTTTCTCGTATTCACTTCGACAGTAGCAAGGAAAAGATCTACTATCTTAAAGTTAATACCTGGTTGAAATTGTAAAATACCTTCCTTTTCTAGCTTTTTAATGCGCATGCCAACAGTTGGCTGACTCCTATTGATATTTTCGGCAATTTGGGTATGAGTAAGGTTAGGGTTTTCTTGAACTAGTGTTATTATTTGTCGATCAATATCATCTAGCTTTAATTTTTCTGAAATCATAAAATTATCTCAAAAATATATATTCCTTAGAATTGAATAATTGCTCATCATTTATAACTATAAATAACAATCTCACTTTCAAAATTAGAGACAAAAATTATAATGTTTTTAAAATACTACGTTAATCAATAGTTATAGCTTCAAATTTACACGCGGTTGTACACATGTGACATTTTACACACATTTCTTCACGATCTTCTACCACCACGCATTTTGGTTCAGTATCTTTATTAATAACCTCATAAATCCCCCGAAAGCAAGCTTCTTCACAACTAAACGACGAGCACGCACCACATTTGCTTGTATCAATGTGATGGAACTTATAACTTTCGATTGTATTTGTTTTTTTTGCGTTATTCATCAAGAAATTCTAGCTAATTAAAATTATTATCTGTTCATATTATATTATATAACAAGATCTTTTAATTTTTAAAAAGTACTACTTTTAATAAGCTTTAAGAATATTCTTTAGGAAATTGATGGAACCTGAGCATCTTCCTCTTTTTAAAATTCCTGATCTAAATGAAGGAATCTTTTGTAAGCGACCTAATTGATTTGTGAGCGAAATAATGCATAATACGAAAAATTATATTGCTCACGTTCACGATCCAGGGCGTCTCACTGAATTATTAGTTAAAGGAAGAAAAGTTTTGTTTAACGAATCTAGGGGAAAGCTTGATTACTACTTGCGTGCTGTGAAGGCTGATGATGAATGGGTGTTAATTGATACAGCACAACATTCCAAAATTGCGATGGAACTCTTTAAAAAACTTCCAAATTTCTCAGATGTGCAAGAAATAAAAAAAGAGGTTTCTATTGGAAAAAGTCGGATAGATTTTACTTTAGATGGAACTCCTCTTGAAGTTAAAGGGGTTACCCTGGTAAAAGGAGATATTGCTCTGTTTCCCGATGCCCCTACCGAACGGGGTGTTAGGCATGTCCAAGAAATTATTGATCATGGAGGGATTATTTTATTCTTAATTTTTAGGGAAGCAAAATTCTTTAGTCCAAATCAACATACTGATCCCAAATTTACTCGAAAACTTTCTGATGCAAGATCAAATGACATTCAATTAATCACAGTAAGAATTAGTTTTGACGGTGAAATGCTCTATTATGAAGGAAATATCCCTTTGTTTAATTTTTAATTTCTTGAATTTTACTGCAAGTTTCTTTTAAGTGATAACTGGATCCTTCATAATTTTTATATTTCATTATCAGAAGTTTTAATATGCCCAATTTTCCTCATTCAGTGTTGAAAATAAATTAAAAAATAAATAGGAAGTGATATATATGACTGAAGAAAAAGAAAAGTTTGTTTCTTCTCCAGATGTTTGCTCGTGGGCAGATGATGAAACCGAGAATTATCATTTTGAGATTACCATGCCGGGAGTTGAAAAAGATACTATTAAGTTAAAAGTTCATGAAGATTCGTTTTTTGTCAAAGGAGAAACTGAAAATACTGTTTATGTAGGAAGCTATGCTATTTGTTGCCCAGTTAAAGCCGAAGAAAGTAAAGCTGTGTACAAAAACGGGATCTTAAAAATAGATATTCCTTTTAAAGATCCGATGGAAGATGCAGTTGAAGTTCCAATCGAATAATTTTATTGATGGTGATATAAATGACTGAAGAAAAGGAAAAAACATATGTTTCTCCGGAAATCTTTATGTATCCAAATGATAATCACGATACATATTTCATTGACATAAACTTACCTGGCATTGACAAAGAAAGTATAAAGCTAAAGATGGAAGAGGATTCTTTTTTTATCAAAGGTGAAGGAGAAGATAAAATCTATATTGGAACATATGCTGTCTGTTGTCCAATTGCAGTGGATAAAGCAAAAGCGCGATTAAAAAATGGTCAATTAAAAATAGAAGTACCTTTCAAAGAACCAGAATTTCACAGTTTTGATGTGAATATTGAATAACTTTTTTTATTTTTTTATTTTTTATAATAAATGATCTCAGAAAATATAATAATTTATATAGACAATAGTAATTTGTTTCATTCTTTTCAATCTCTAAATTTTCATTGTGATTACAGTAAGTTAAAGAAAATTATTAAAAGACAAAGAAATTTACTTGAAGCTAATATTTATACTGGATTAATGTACCCTGTTAGAGATAAAGAGAAAGCGTGGTTTAGTTCTCTAAATAAAATGGGGTATAATTTAAAGACACGAGCAATTAAAGTAGCTCCTAATGGGAAGAAAATAGAAAAAAGGATAGACGTCTTGATGGCAGTTGACATAATATCATCTGCTTACGAAAGAGGTGTTGATACGATAATCATCGTAAGCGGAGACAGTGATTTTGTTCCAGTAGTCAAAAAGTTAAAAGATTTAAATAAAAAAGTTGAAATATGGTCATTTAGAAAACTATTATCTCAGCAGATGATGGATTTATTAGATCCCGAAAATATATACTTTATTGATGATTTTTTAGACCAAATAAGATTGCTATGAGTTACAGGATTTTATTTTGAGATTCTTTACAGTCATTTTATCTGCTGTTGGAGTGCACATAATTGAAATTAATCCCAATTTCCAAACAATAAGACAGTTTAGTATTCAATATCTACATCCTTTATATAATCAAATGCAGAGTAAGCGGCAATAACTCCTTCCGCAACCCCTGTAATCGCTTGTTTAAAAGGAGCATCTGCTACATCTCCCGCAGCAAATATTCCTAGTATGTTGGTTTCAGACTTTCTATTAATGAAGATTTCTCCTTTTTCATTTGTCTTAACTCCTATTCTTTTGGCAATCTCGGAATTAGGGATTGAACCAATCTCAATAAAAACCCCATCAACCTCTAATTCTTTTCCATTGTCAAAAATTATATGATTTACATTTGTTTTACCAACAATTTCTACCACGTTTGTGTTATTGATTATTTCAATTTTGCCATTTTCGTAAACTTTTTTCTTGTTTATAGGTTCTGCTCGAATTTCTTCTCTTCGATAAATAATATATACTTTTTTTGAATTTTGAGCTAAATATAAGGCTTCCTTTGCTGCGGAATCACTCCCTCCAACAACACAAACCACTTTATCTCTATAAAAAGGACCATCACATGTAGCGCAATAAGAGACTCCTTTCCCTGCAAATTGAGCCTCACCGGGAATTCCTAATTTTCGCCTTTCTGAACCCGTAGCAATACAGATCGACTTTGTCTTGAATTTTTGAAAAAATGAATGCAAAATATAATAGTTTCCGGCATTTTCAATGCTTCTAATCTCATCAGAAATATAAGGGATACTCAATGAGTTCATGTGGTCTTTGAACATTTCCATTAACCCTTGACCGCTTGTTGAGGTGATTCCAGGATAATTCTCGACAATATCGGTGGTTGCGATTAATCCTCCAAATATCTTACCTACAACTAATACGTCTAAAGCGAATCGAGCGGCATAAATTGCACAAGCTATCGCAGTAGGTCCACCACCCAATACTATTAGATCATATGTTTTGTCTAAATCTAAACTATCCATATCAATATTAAACAATTCAATTTCCTCCTATCAGTTCTTGCATAACCTCATCTGGTCCAACCATTCCAGTAAATGTTTTTTTATCATTTATTACTGTAATAGGAACGCTTGAAATATCAAACGACTCACTAATGTCTGAATGTGCCAAGATATCGATGATAACTGATTTTATTTTACCATTTGATGCTATTGCGAATTTATTTACGAAAGTTATTATCTCTGCGCAATATGCACAAGAATCTGTAATCATCACTTTGATAATTGAAGGTTTAATCTTTTCTATATTTTCTTTAATTACCAATTCATAATAATTTGGGTCCCCTGAAAACGTGATTAATGTTTCAATAAAAGGACGAATTTCAGCACCAAATGGTTTTGCTAAATAGCGAATTATTTCTTTCCCATCAGTATTAATAAATAAAATGGCAGGGAAGTGTTTGATATCATAATTCCTAGAAATAATTGGATTAGAGACCTCCTTGATTGAAAGTAAATCCTTAGAACTTTCTACATATATTTTGAGTATTGATCTTATCTTCTCATTATCCACAGCATTACCATCCAAAAAAAGTGATAACTCTACTGGTTTTGTTAGTTTTACCATCTCATTATTGATTATTTTATTAAAAACGTAAGATATAGGCATTTCTTTTCTCACTTCATTAAGTTTAAAAAATGACGCTTTAATACTGGACGTGTATGTTTCCTCCTATTAATTCCCGTATAATCTCATTGGGACCAATCATACCAACTAAAGTCTTCCGATCATTAACAATTGTATACGGAACTCCCGATGCATCATAATATTGTCCTATGTCCTGGTTTGCATTAATATCGATAATTATAGTCCTTATTTTTCCTCCAGAAGCTAATGCAAATTGATTACAGATAGAAACAACTGACGGACAGTATGGGCAAGTATTTGTTATCATGACTTTAATTGTAGCAGGTTCAATTCGATTTAAGTTCTGTTTAATTGTAGCCTCATAATAATTCGGAATCCCCGCAAATGTAAATATCGCTTGGATAAATGGTTGGATCTCAGCACCTTGAGGTGCTGCTAAATATCGAATAAATTCGGTACCATTCTCATCTACAAACAAAATAGTAGGAACACGTTGAATATCATAACGTTTTGCAAATTCTGGATTTTCATCAATAGATAATTCTTCAATCGTTAACATGCCATTTGAATTTTCTTCATATACTCTTAATAAAGACATGAATTGACTGCAATTCATGCAAGCTCTTATTTTTGTTCCATCAGGTTGAGCACTTTGAGATGTAAATACTTTTAACTTCACGGGTTTTTTTAGCTTACCCATTTCTTGTTTGATAATTTCTCGATATTTATCATCTTGAGACAATTTATTCTACCCCTTTTATAATTTCTTTAGGCATACATGCCTCCAAAATCTCTTTGTCCTTTTGTCAATTTATCCAATAAATCTTGAGGTGAAAACATTCCATAAATGTTCTCTTTTTCATTCACTATCGTGTGAGGTACACCTTGAACTTGATATTTCATCGCGATATCTGGATTCAAGTTTACATCAATTACTTCAGCTGTTATCTTTCCTTTGGACACAATTGCAAATAAAGTCACAACTGGTACTGTTGCAGGACAATATGGACACGTTGGGGTGATAAAAATCTTCATATTTGATTGAGGAATTTTTTTGAGATGTGATTGAATTTGATCGGTATAAAAAGGTCTCACTCCAGAAAAATACTGTATGCTATTAAGGAAAGGTACGAATTCTGATCCCGAGGGATAAGCTGAATATCTAAGAATTTCCTTGCCATTTTCATCAACAAAAAGTATTGCAGGAATGCGATTCACGTTATAAAGTTTTATTTCTTCTTTATTCTCCTCAGTTGATAGCTCTTCATGATCCAATTTTCCATCTGAAAGTTCTGAAAGGGTTTTTAATAGGTTATGCGTCCCCTCGCAAGCCATGCACATTCTTTTTTTTGTACCATCTTCTTGGGTTTTAAAGTCTGTGAATAACTTTAGCACAACCCTATCTTTTAATTTACTCAATTCAATTTTAATATTCTCTATTTCATTTTCTGAGAATAGCATTTCATCACCCAATTCTAATGATTCTATTATTCATATTAAATTCAACTCTTATAATAGTTTTTTCTTTAAATTATAAAATCGAAAAGTGAAAATTAAGGTTAAGATAAATAAAAGCTCTAATGAGTTTTTACTACCATAAATCTCGTTTTAAATATCTTAATTTTAATCATAAGCCGAATTCTTTAAATCACATGGTTTATATCATTTGAATGGTATCTTTTATATGCTAGTATTAAATTAATCAGATTAATTATTTCAGAATTATCAAAAGTGTATTAATCAAGAATGATACCGACATATTCATCAGCTATAGTTTACATCGATTTAAATGGATCAAATATACCAAAGTTCAATTTTTGGTATCCTCATGAACTTCCAGAAGACGTGAGAAAATTAATTGGAATGAAATGTAGTTCTATCATTTCTGACGATATGAGCTTCATACCCGAAGTACTTTTAGTATTTCCAATCCCCTCATTAAAATTAAAAATGTTGATTAAATATTTTGAAAAATATAAAACGTCAGAACAAGAAATTACATACCAATCAGCACTAATATTTCTTTTTCCTGAAGAAGTTGACGTGATTTTTTATAGATATATGAGTTATATTGATTCATATTTCGCAGATACAATAAAAAAAATTAAAGAGCTTGAAGCAAATGTGAGTGAAGAACAAATGATTTTCACTGAGGTCATCAAGTTAAAAGATACACTCATCGAATCTACTGAATATTTATACTCAAAAAGCCAATTTTCATTGAATTCGCAAAGCTCTCAAAGTTTTCCAACAATTCTAGAATCTAAAGTAGATCCTCTATCCAAATTTAAAGTAGTGATTTTAGGAGATCCGAGCGTTGGTAAAACATCCAGTATTTTAAGATTTACTGATAATGTTTTTTTACGTGCTTATATTCCGACAATGGGTTTAAATATTACCCAAAAAAGATTTCAAATAAATAATAATTCCTTAGAGCTCGTATTATGGGATATAGGTGGACAGCAGAAATTTGAAACAATAAGAAAGCAATTTTATGAAGGTGCAAGTGCTTATATCTTATTATTTGATCTTACGAATGCAAAATCTTTTGCAAAAATACCAAAATGGCATGATGATATTTTGAATTATTTAGGGAACAAGTCCCAAATTGATGGGTATCTCATAGGAAATAAAATAGACTTAGTTAAAGATAGGATTGTTAGTGTAATAGACGGAATTAGACTTGCAAAAGCATTGGACGTGGATTATTTTGAATCCTCTGCATTAACTGGACACAATATAGAATTTTATTTTAAGAAAATAGCAAATGATCTATTACAATAATAATTCGCATGGATCTTTGAGTTTGAATCTAAATTTTTTCTTTCGGCTATAAAACTTTAAAATCCAAAAAGCATCAGGGCAATAGGTCGTTATAAAACCTTGTAAAATTTCAGTTGGAGATTTAGTTTCAATTTCTTTAAATTCTTCCATCCTTCTAATAGCAATCTTTTCAGCAATATCCACTCTTAATTGATGTCCTACTCCTCCTCCACAACAATTATGGGCTACGTCCAAAATAGAGTATCCACTTTTTATATAAATGTCATTTATATATTTCTCTATTTCTGGGAATTCAATGTATTTCAAGGGACACGCATGTTGAATCACCAGTTTTCCAGATTTTTTTTCACTTGAATGAGTTAAATATTCTGTGAAATACTTGATTTCAATCCCAAGTTCACTGTAATGCTTTTTAAAAACCATATAACAACTAGGACAAGTAGTAATTATTTTCTTATAACCCTTCTGGGTGAAAAATTGCTTGTTTTTCTCCACTAATAGTTCGTAAGTTTTTAGTTCACCAGTGCAAAGGATTGGGTATCCGCAACATAATTCTTGGTTAATTATAGTGAAATCAATATCTTTTTTAATTAAATATCGAGCAATATTTTCGGCATATTTAGGTGTTTTGACTGTTGTAAAACATCCAAAATATAGCAACGTCTTACTTTCCTTCCTTATTCCTTCAGGTAATTTGACTCGGCTTTTATTTTTGGTAAATGGCGTTCCATATATTTTTAAAGCTTCGACAGCAGAATTTAATCCATCGATTTTATTACCATCTTTTAAAAATTTTTGTTTAAGCAAGAAACGTTCAGATTGCATTCCACAGGCTCCACAATGAATGCAATTGTATAACTTATAATAATCCTCTTGTTTGAATGAATAAGAATTTGCTTCTTTGAGGAGATTTAAAACTTCTTGATTTGTTAAGAAATTATCAGGGTCCACTTTTTGACAAGGACAGTCATAATCTTCCTTCATAATTTAATTTAAAGTAGTAATTCGAATATATCCTTAGCTTTTGGTTCTATCTTACAGATTTTACTAAATCGTGCTAAAATCCACCAACAACTGGGACAGTAAGTTGTAGCATAATCAATATCTGGTTTGTTGAAATCTTCCATTCTCTTGTAGGCAATGGCCTCAATAATGTCCGTGCGATGCATGTATCCTATTCCACCTCCACAACACCACATTGGAATATCTTCTACTACATATCCGCTTTTTTCGAGTATTTTATTAACCATTATATCAACTCCTTCTCTTCCTCTGTTAATTAATTGACATAAATGTTGCACTCCTATTTTCCCCTTCTTTTTATTTTCAGATGGTCTGAGATAATCGCTGATATAGACAAATTCCACTTCTTTTTCCATTTCTGGTAGATAATATTCATTAAATAGATAATAACAAGCTGGACACAAACAAATTATTTTCTTAAACTTGTTAAAAATTTCAATATTTTCCTTTTTACATATTTCAAACTCCTCCATTGAGCCACTTGCAAACCATGGCCATCCGCAACAGACTTCCTCATCTAAAATGGTAAAATCTATACCTTGTTTAAGTAAATACTGAAGGGAATGTTCCGTATATCGTGGAATTCTAATAGTCGAAAGGCATCCCATAAAATACAATGTATCGGATTTCTCGGGAATTCCGTCAGGACGTCGTATGCGCATCTTTTTTGATGGATAGGGGGTTCTATACTTCTCAAAACAATCTTGAAGTTCCTTTAGCCCTTCAAAAGTATTCCCATCTTTTAAAAATTTCTCTTTTAACTGAATTCTCTCTTCCTCAGTTTCGCATTCCCCACAATCAACGCAATTATATATTTTATAATAATCATCCATATTAAACTTATAAGTTTCTTTCGTTCGTATTAATTTCCTTATTTTTTCATCAGAAAGAAAATTCCTTGAATCAACCTCTTCTGTAGGGTAATTTTTTCGACCTTTAATCCTTTCTTTCACTGTTTCCACCAAATATTTGAAGTATATAATAATTATTAAAAATTGGGGTTTAAGGATAAAAACATAGTTAATAATATATTTTCAAAAAAGAATTAATTAATAACTAAGAATTACATTAATTAAACATGATTGACGCCTTATTGATAATAAACGAGTCGGGAGCACTAATATATAATTGGCATTCTGATTCGAATACTGATGAAGCTAAAGATGATTTACTAAGCGGTTTTTTAACAGCTTTAAATAGCTTCGCTACTGTGGAACGAGGAGAAGATATTAAGTCTTTAAAATTAAAAGAAACCACAATTATTTTTGAAAAGTTTGATGAGTTTTACCAAAAATTAACTTTTGTCGTGACCACAAAAAATGAGAAGCTAATTGATCTCTTGCATTTTTTCATCCATGAAGTTATGGATCAGTTTGTTACTGAATTTAAAGATCAATTAAACCAAGAATTTGATGGGGGTATAACCATCTTCCGTAATTTTAATGGAAAACTAAAAGAAATAATTATGGCATTAGGATTAGACATTTTAGCAGAATCAATTCAAAGCGTTAACAAGAATGAATTACTAAAATCAATAATATTTCTTGAGCCAAAAGGTGGAAAGATTTTTTATATTCATGCAAAGCATTACCTAAATAGAGAGAAAATAATTTATCTAATTCCTTTATTATTAAATTCAGCTCGCTTATTATACAACACAAA
Source organism: uncultured archaeon (assembly GCA_964493715.1). Taxonomy (GTDB): domain Archaea; phylum Asgardarchaeota; class Lokiarchaeia; order Sigyniarchaeales; family SOKP01; genus SOKP01. Next base: position 2,309 of record CAZBPC010000060.1, on the reverse strand, counting down.
TCTAAATGAAGAAATTAGGTGGTTTCTATTCAATACGATCCAAAATGATACTCTTGTCGTGGAATTAAGAAATAAACTTCTTATCGTGAAACAATATCAACTAAACGGTAGATTTGAAGAAGAAATAATGTCTGAAGATTTCATAAATAAAAAAGAAAAGCTCTTCAAAAAAACCGATAAAATTCCCCAACTTTTTAAAAGCATTGAGTTACATCAAAAAATTAAGCAAATTTTCATAGTTAATATTGATGGTAGGATACAATATGCTAAGATAATAGATAATACATATGATTACTCTGAATTTATTCCCGAAACCATTAGTTTTTTAATAGCTTCAAAAAAAGCATCTAAAGAGGTATATAACAGGACATTATTTAATTGCATTATTGGAGGAGAAAAACTAACAACTATATGTATGAATTTCAACCAATTTGGATTAGTTCTAGTTGGAAATACGGGAGATTTTGCTAGTTTTGAAGATATACAGAAGGTAATTCTCTCAGTCATTATGCAATTATAAATAAAGAACGAATATTAACTTTTATCACAATAAAACACTTAAAAATTACAATAGTTATATTTATAATTTTAAAAATTCATTATTTTGATTATTAAATTAATTTCAGTGAAATTTTTATGTTAGCGATATGGTTAGAATTAATGATCCTCCAAACAATGGTGGGTTATTGTTTTGTCATTGCTAATGCATTAATTGGATTAGCAAATATTAAAGATTTGAACAATCTTAAAGGAGACATCAGGACTATAAAATATCATAAAATTTTTGGAAAAATTGAAGTTATAATCTTCTATATAATAACTTTCCAATGCTTGTACATGTTTGCAGTTCATGTTCAAGCAAATGATCCCTTATTATACATGCCTTCAGGAGTTTGGGCTCACTCATGGATAGGTGGATTTGCTGCAGTAGTACTTGTAACTATGAAGTTTATAATTGCACGTTATAAAAAAGATGTTATTTATCAATACGGAAAATATTTAGGGCCCATCGGTGTATTAGGTTGGAGCTTATCTCATTGGACAAGTCTAACGAATTACTATTTTGTTAGAATAAATTATTCTCCTATCACCCTCAATATTATTCCAAATACATTCCTGTGGGCTGCTATAATTCCTTTTTTATTTGGAACTTGTCTATTTCTCTTTGTTTTACTTAAGGGAGAGAGGTTTGCAAGCTCAAAAAAAAGAATTAATCTGCACGGTGTAGCAATGATTTTACATGGAATTACTTTTGGTTATGAAGGAAGTGCTAAAGAATTAGTTGGAGCTCCTGTACTTTATAAGTATGTTTTTCCAAAAACCTATCAATTTCTGGAAAGATATTCTAAATATATTGGATTAGATTTAGAAAAATTAAAAAATTATAATCTTAATGAAGCAATGCAGATTGCGATGCAAAAATTTGAGGATATTGGAATGGCAGAAAAGCTTAAAATCGATTGGATATCTGAAAATGAATTTAGCGTTGAATCAATCAACTGTTCTACTGCTGTTGTTAGATCTTATATGAAGCCATCAGAACTAACTAATTCGATATGTCCTTGGGGGATACTTGCAGCAACAATAGTTAATGCATTGACAGGAAAAAATATTGAAATAGAACCAAGTCAATTTAATGAAATTGGGGCAAAAAGTAGGCTAAAAATAGTAGAAAAAAATACAAAATAACCTTTTTCTTATCTAAATCTTATTTTTTTTCCTTAAGTTTAACATCAGTTCGTTGAATACCAACTTCCTTGCTAATTGGAAGTGCAGTTCCACAATGATCTCGCTTTCCTTCATTTTCTTTTAGTGCTTTTTCTAGTTCATCCTCTAATTCATCATCAGACAATTCTTTATCATTCATATAAATAAATGAGTAATGAAAATATTTAAGGATTCCATTTATGAATTATTGAGATCCAAATTTTTGTTAAAATAAAATAAAAAATGATGAGTAATTTGTCTATTTATTGAGAAAATCTATAACGGCTCGTTCTTTCTCCTTAGGTCTACGTTCTGGCACTATAACAAATACTTTATCAATGGTTTCATAAAAATCAGAACGCATGTATAGGTTACAATAACAAGTACCGTGCTCTTTAACATCTAAGGGTGCATAATCACAAGGACATATCAGATCTCTATCCAACTCCCTATTTCCTGAAGCTAATCGACAAGGACAGGATTGGTACCCCTGTTTATTTTTATTCACAACCAAACCATCAAGTAATTCGCTTAAAGTCTCTTGTTCTTTATTTAAAATCCATCGATTTTTGTTAGCTACTTTATTACAATATTCCAACATT
>CAZBPC010000059.1:0-21554 GCA_964493715.1 uncultured archaeon | reverse complement strand
ACATGTAGACGATATATGGGTTGCGATAAATATGAATGAATTGGGCTTCGGGATATAGTTCCAATAGAAATTTTATTCGAGCTGTATTAGCGGGATTTTTTAAGATTAGACGTTTCCCATGCATGTTAAGTGTGGCTTTTCTTAATAGAGAATTGTAAACTTTGTTCCATTTTTGCCTAATTCTACTAGGTACGTTTTCAAATCGGATATATTTATAATAAAATTCTTTTAATTTTCTTGGAAAGTAGAATCCATTATAAAAGGAGTATGGAAAGAGGTTGCCTAATGCCATCTCCTCTTCTTGAGCAAAATCCAAACCCAATCTCATATTATCCATGGGTCTTTTATCTGGTAAAAAAATTTTCATAAAGTTCTCAAAAAATTTATTTGCTAAAAAAGATTTTGGAAAGGCTGCTTGGAACATTGTAACATATCCAAATTGAGGATCTTGAACCATTAAATTATGTAAGTGTGTAGTTCCACTTCTCCAATGACCTAAAATAAATATCGGAGGTTTTTTCAGTTCAATTTGTTCTACTATCTTATCAAACCTCCATCTCTCATAAACCCGGAAAGGTATGCCAAAAGTACTTAAAAGATCAATTAAAAATACGCGTGGATAATACTTCAGTGCAACAGATCCATTAGATAATGTCAATCTCATCCAATCTCGTATTGAAGATCCAATGGATGGACCCATCTTGGCTGTGAGAGAATGTTTTTGTTTCATTAAATTTTCAATTCTGACTGTGTTGGTTGTTTGCAAGATAAGTTAGGTTTTCTTATTAGATAAAGGTTCTTAAATATGTATCAGAATCTTATTAGAAGTAATTTCAAAAAAATAAGTAGTTTTTTTTACAACAAAAATAGTATGAAGAAATGTGGATTAGTCTTTTTCTTCCGGGATATATTTTCTTCTTAAGTATTCATCCATTGCTTTTGCAGCTTTTTTCCCAGCACCCATGGCAGAAATCACCGTGGCAGATCCAGTAACAATATCTCCTCCTGCGAAAATATGCTCAATGTTAGTTTGACCATCATCATTAGTCTCAATGTATCCCCATTTATTGATCTTTAATTCTGGTATAGATTTCGTAAGAACTGGATTTGCTTTAGTTCCTACAGCGACTATTATCATATCAGTGTCTATTGCGTATTCTGAATTTTCGATAGGTATTGGGCTTCTACGCCCAGATTGATCCGGTTCACCTAATTTCATCTTTAAAACTTCCATTTTTCTTACATTTCCTTCTTCATCACCCACAAATCTCACAGGATTAGTCAAAAATTGAAAATCTATTCCTTCCTCTAAAGCATGGTGATATTCTTCCCTTCTGGCAGGCATTTCTGCTTCTGATCTCCTATATACAATAATAACTCGTTCAGCACCCAATCTTAAAGCAGTTCGAGCTGAATCTAAAGCTACATTCCCTCCACCAATTACCGTAACAATTTTACCAACTTTAACTGGTGTATCATATTCGGGGAATCTATAAGCTTTCATTAGATTAGAACGAGTTAAGAATTCATTGGCTGAAAGAACACCATTTAAGTTCAACCCAGAAACATTTAAGAAGGTTGGTAATCCTGCTCCAACTCCAATGAAAAACGCTTTAAAGTCCATTTCCTGTAAATCTTCAATCGTTAAGATTTTTCCAATGATTGCATTATAATTTACTTTAACACCAATCATTTTGAGAGTTTCTATCTCATCTTTGACAATCTCCTTCGGCAATCTAAATTCGGGAATTCCATAAGTCAATACACCTCCTCCAGCATGAAATGCTTCAAATATAGTTACGTCATATCCCCTCATTGCAAGTTCTCCGGCACATGCTAATCCAGCAGGTCCAGAACCAATTACTGCAACTTTTATTCCCGTAGGAGCAGCACAATCAGGGCATTCCTTTAATTTATTTCTTCTTTCCCAATCTGCAATGTACCTTTCCAAATAACCAATAGCAATGGGTTCTCCAAGAGATCCTAGTAGACATGAATTTTCACATTGCACTTCTTGTGGACAAACGCGTCCACAGATAGCAGGTAAAAGATTACTACTTTTAATTTTATAAAGAGCGGATATGTATTTTTCTTCTTTAAGAAGTTTAATAAATTCAGGTATTCTGATATTAACGGGGCAACCCGTAACGCATAACGGGAGACCGCACTGCAAACATCGTTGAACTTCACGTTCCATCATTTCATCAGATAATCCAAAAGGAACTTCTTCAAAATTTTTAATTCTTTCACTGGGTTCTTGTTGAAGCATCTTAACCCTTCGAAATTCAATAAATTTCTTTTGTTTTGACTTAGCAATTTTACTTAAATCTTCAAAACTCTTGTCTCCTTCTCCAATTTCCTTTTTTCTAATTAACTTCATATCAAAAGCTTTATGACAAAATTCTTCGCCTTTTTTTGTCCTAATTATTACAGTTGACCACCCAGGTTCTGAACCGATTGATCCTACTGAAATATCAGCATGTTCTGCTGTTAAATCATCGCAAAAAAAACACCCAAATCGTCCATATTTCTTAATACTTTTAATAGGGATTTTAGAGATGTTACTATCTTGATCATAAATGATAAATTTACCTTTATCTATATCCATCTTTTTTATATCAGAGGGATACACGTTAAACTCGTTTTTTAACAGCTCTTCAATTTTATGATAATCAAATGATTCCATACAAAAAACTCCAATCTTTAATGCTATATTGTCAAAGAAAGGCTTATTTAAAGGAAGGGCTGAGATTTTTTTGAGCGCTTTCATTATGCAAGGTGTTCCTACTACTGCAATTTTTTTATGATCTTTCGCATCATAAAATATTTTTAATAATGGAACATTGGTGTACTTAGTTCCAGCTGTTTTTAAAAGAGATTCTTCGTTTTCAACAAAAATTGGTAAGGGTTTTAATGGTTGGTCCCCTAAAGTAACTGCAAAAGAACCATCTATATAACCTTGTTTAAATGCTGTTTTTAATAATGTTGTAACTATGCCTCCATCTTGTGCCACCGATTTAATTCTCTCTTCGGTCGTTTGGGCGGTACATAGCATACGATAATATTTAAATTGTTCAGAAAACTGAACGTTTTGATCATTTTTTTGCTCTAATTCATTTAATTGCTGTGGAAAAAATGATCTCGGACAAGCTGAATAACATAAGCCACATTTTATACATTTATCCTCATTAATTTTGAAAGTTCCCTCTAAATAGTCTATTGCATTAACTGGGCAAATTGCTACACATAATCCACATCCACAACAAAGATTTCTGTCTTTAATTAGTTGGGTACTTGGAAATATCCCAGGATGATCAGAATTTTCAATAATCTCTCGGAAAAATCTGGGATGTTCATTTATAAAACCTAACAATCCTAATTCTCTTAAATAATCAATGTTTATTTCTACAATCTCATCTGAAAGCCCCAGTTCCAACTTAATTTTTTCAACATCAACTTTACCTGTTTCTTTAATTTTTTCTAAGATTTGGAATCGTAAACTTTCCGCTTGGGTTAATGAACGTATTAAATAATCGAATTGATTTTTATTATATTTACCATTTGTTAAAATTTTAGATTCATTATCATTTAAAATTTTGATTAAAGGTGATGGGTTTTCCATTTTAGTGTGCCTCACTGTTAAATTTATTTAATGCTCTACATTCATTATCATATTTTTCTAATGATTGTTTTTCTTGTTCATTAAATCTCTTTGCACGATTTAATAAATTATCAAAATCTACCATATGGGCATCAACATCTGGGCCATCTACACAAGAATGATAAATTTCTCCATCCCGAGTGGTAAATCGGCATCCACCACACATCCCAGTTCCATCAATCATGATAGTATTTAAAGAAGCAAAGGTTTTAACCTTGGGTAAATCTCTAGATCCATCAGTTGTGAGTGCGACATATTTCATCATTATCAATGGTCCAATTGCAACGACAATACTAATTTTTCGATGAATAATTATATCTTTCAGTGGTTCTGTTACTACTCCTTTAATACCTTCAGTTCCATCATCAGTGCATATTATTAATTCATCACTTACGCTTCTTAACTTCTCACGCCAAAATAATAAATCCGTATTTCTAGCACCTAATATACAGATTATAGTATTTCCAACTTCCTTCAATTCTTTTGCTTGGGGATAAACGGGAGCTATTCCGACGCCTCCACCGATGAGTATCACTGGATGTTCATACTTTTGGATGTGAATTTTATTACCTAAAGGACCTACAACATCAAGAATCTCATCACCAATATTTAGGCTTGATAGTTGCTTTGTACTCTTACCAACAACTTGGAATACAATTGTTATAGTTCCTTCGTCTCGATCATAATCAGCAATAGTTAGGGGAAATCTTTCTCCAGTTTCATTTATGCGAAGGAGTATAAAATTCCCAGCATGAGCTTTTTTCGCAATTAATGGAGTAGATATCATCATCTCAAACAATACTCCACTTTTTCCGAGCTCGTTTTTCTCTAAAATTTTATAAGGCATTATAGCACAACAATTTTGTAATATTTAATATTAAAATGACTATCCTTAAGCATTCTAAATTAATCAATTATTTTTAAATTGATGATTATAAAAAAGTGAAACGAGATTAATTGATTATATATTTTATTACTTAACCCTTTAAAGCAGAGAATAATAAAAATTAGTTAAGAAAGAGTAATTTTCCCAGGAACGTGGTTAAATCCATTATTTTTATTTTGTTCTTTTGTTCCTTATTTTCATTCAAGTAACAATTGAGATGAGCTAAACATTTAGGGCAACTAACGATTAAGTAATCCGCACCAGTATCGATAGCCTCTTTAATGCGTTCGGCTTGTATCATTCTTGAATCCTCATTACAACTAATATATGAGGATACACCACAACATAATGCATCGCTTTTATTGCTTTTCATTTCAACCATTTCAATGAAAGGGATTTTTTCAAGTATTTCGCGTGGAGCATCATAAACATTACTCATGCGACCAAGCCTGCAAGCATCATGATAAGTAACTTTAATTTTATCCATGATTGGGAATTTTAAATCCTCTAATAAATCCTTTTTTAAGATGTATTCTGTAATGTGGTATATCTCAAAATCGAACTCTTGAGGGTTCTTAAATAATTTTGGATATTCATGTTTCCAAGTATAATAACCTTCAGCACAACTGAATACTATTGTCTTTACTCCGGCATCTTTAAATAGTTTCACATTATATTTTGCTAAACTCTCGAATGAGTTGGTATCTCCTTGCCATAAACTATCATGACCACAACATTTTTCACTTGAAAGAACTACGGGCACTATATCTTTCTGATTTAATAAACCTATTACTGTTTTTGGAATCTCTAAGAAATCCAAGGCATTGTAACATTGAATAGTCGGTTGAAATCCATAAGAACATTCTTGAATGTTAGACTCATCACACGCATTGTCATAGGCTTCAAGTTTTTGATCGGTGCTACTACAAATGTTACAATTTAAACATCTGCTTGCTTCTTGAATTGCCCGTTCTTCTGTCATCCCTAACTCAATTTCGTCAAATCCTCGTAATCGCTTTTCTAAGGGTAAAATATCTAAAGTTTCTTTTGACATTTCATGGGCATTCTTTTTAGGGATAGGGGCAATCTTTGCATATTTTCTTAAGGTTCTATTTTTTTTCAGATCAATACCTCTAAGGTATCGGTCAATAGATTCTGCTGCGTCATATCCATGAGCAATTGCTCTAATAGCGATTCCTTCACCTTCAATTACATCTCCTCCCGCAAAAATATTGGGAATCGTTGTTTGTAGCGTTACGTCATCAGCTTCTATTTTACCCCATCTATCTGTTTTTAATTGATCATTAGCAGCTTCTAATAAAGTCAAATCAGTACCCTGTCCTATTGCAAGGATCATGACATCAATATTCATTTTAAATTCTGATCCCTCAATTGGGAGGGGTCGTCTTCGTCCAGAAGGATCTGGTTCACCAAGCTTCATCCTCATGCATTCTACTTCTTTAATATGTCCATCTTTGTCTCCAATTACTCTTATGGGATTAGTCAAGAATTGAAAATCTATATCCTCTTCCTTAGCCATTTCGATTTCTTCTTCTGAAGCAGGCATCTCTTTCTCAGAGCGCCGATAAATTACAATTACTTTTTTAGCACCTAACCTCAAAGCAGTTCTTGCGGAATCCATGGCTACATTTCCTCCACCAATCACACCAATAATTTTATCTTTAAATTCGAATTGTTTTTTAGTTAGATTTTTTTGTTTGAGAAAATTAAGACCACATAATACATTTTTAAGGTCAGCACCCTCAATTTTCATCTCTAAACAAGTTTGTTGACCAATTGATATAAAAAATGCTTTAAACCCTTGCTTTTCTAACTTTTCAAAGTTTAAACTTGGTCCTATGGCTGTATTAGTTTTAATTGTAACTCCCATCTTTTCAATAAATTCAATTTCATAATCTAAGATATAAGCAGGCAATCGATATCTAGGGATTCCCGATCTTAATGTACCGCCCTTATAAATTTCTGCTTCAAATACACTGGGTTTATATCCTTTTCTAGCTAAGAAATAGGCTGCTGATAAACCTCCTGGACCAGCACCTATTATAGCAACTTTTTCTTTATTTTGCTCGACGGGTTGGATCTTTGATTCTAGGTTATTATTTAATTCCCAATCTGAGATAAATCGTTTTAGTCCCCGGATTGCAATTGGATCATCAATCTCTTTTCTATTACAAGCTAGTGCACACGGTTCTGTGCAGATACGAGCACATATCATGGGGAATGGATTTTTTTCTCTAATTAAATCAATAGCTTCTTGAAATTTGCCTTCTGCTATTAATGCGATATAACCTTGAACATCAATTCCGGCAGGACAAGCATTAGTACAGGGCGCAATGGAATTCATAAAAGGTAAACATCCCATAAAGTATGCTATCTCACCATTATTAGCAATTTTTAAATTAGTGTTTTCTAAAAAACCAAGCTTTTTATGGGTATCAATTAAATCATTTGCCATAAGATAAGGTAAACTTGAATATTCTCGATCATGATGAGCATTTACTTTTTCTACTTCTAATGGTTCATAATCTGAAACAAGAGTTCTGAGATTTAAGATTATATCAAGAAAGTTAACGCCTTTTTTCTCTGAAAACATGGGACAATATTCCATGCACCTTCCGCATGTTAAGCAACTCCATATATTATTGCGTTCTAATGCTTCCTCAGGTGTTAGGAAAGTTAAATCCATAATTAACTGTCTGGGAAAAAAGGTTCCCATGAGAGAGAGAGGACACACGTTAACACATCGATTACAACTATAACAATAATTTGCTGCTTCTTTTACTTTATCAATTACTTCCTTTGGAAGTTTAGTTTGTTCTTTTTTAGTGCTCTCAATACCTTTTGATTCAGTCATTATAAATCAAATTAATTGTTTATTGTTGATAAATATAGATGTAGAACATTTTTATATAGTTTGATTATAGAAAGAAAGCAATTTTTATGCTAAAAGTGACTCTTTTCATCATATCGAAATTTAAATAAAATAAAAACAAAGTAAGAATTATCCCTCAACCAAATAAATAGTTCTAAAAGGCTGAGGATAGAGAACTTGGGATTACATTAGAATCTTAGTTTAAGAGGTAACCTAATAAATAGTAGTTCTCTATTATAAATTGTTTAATAAAAAAAATTCAAAATAATAAGATAGAACAAGTGATTAATAAAAAATGAGTAAATCTAAGGATATCCCCATACCAGACACGATAACTGGCTATTCTCAAGTTAGGCTGGATGTGGATTTAACTAATGGAAAAATTGACAAATCAACATTATCGAATGAATTCGTTCGAGACTGGATTGGGGGGTACGGTTTTGGCGCTAAAATCCTATGGGATGAATTGAAGCCCGGGGCGGATCCTTTAAGTCCCGAAAATGTATTTGTTTGGGCAATTGGTCCTTTTCCATCAACAATTTTACCTACAAGTTCAAAATACGGTGTATTTGCTAAATCTCCGCTAACTGGAATGTTTGGAATGGCTATTTCCTCGGGTTCTGTTGGAGCTCAAGCTCGAAGGGCAGGCATCAACACGATAGTTATCAAAGGTAAATCTTCTGAACCAGTCTATTTGGTTGTAGACGATGGTGATTACTACCTTGTGCCATGTGAAAAAACTGTTTGGGGAAAAGGGAATTTCGAAACTGAGGAACTCATACGGGAAGATTTTCAAGATCATAGATTAGCTGTGATGTCAATAGGTCCTTCTGGTGAACGCATGAGCCGTATGGGATGCATTACTAATGATCGAAACAGACAAGCTGGTCGAACAGGGATGGGGGCTGTAATGGGAAGTAAGAATTTAAAAGCTATCTGTTTTAGGGGCACCCAAAGCATCAAAGTAGCGCAACCAGTAGAATTTTACAAAGCCGCAAAAAAACTTATTAAAGTAGCAAATGGACCAGCAACATCTAAATATCGAGATTTAGGAACACCATCAGGATTAACAAGTTATAACAAACTTGGAATGATGCCTACCAGGAATTATCGAGAAGGAACTTGGGAAGAAATTGATAATGGAGCATTCACAGGAGATACACTTAATCAAGATTGGATCGTGAAGAAAGTGGCATGTTCACAATGTTCCATCGCCTGTGATCATATAGCAAGAGTCCCAAAAACTCATCCTGAATATCCTAACTTGATAGCTTCTGTGGATGTGGAAATGTGTTATTCATTCGGCACGAATACTGGTAACTCAGATTGGCCCACTGTATTTAAGTGTATTGAATTATGCGATAATTTAGGGATTGACGCAATCAGTGGAGGAGTAACGGCCAGCATGGCGTGCGAGCTTTATGACGTCGGATTAATTACCAAAAAAGATCTCGGTTATGAACTTCCATTTGGATCTACTACTAATTTAGTGAAATTTACTGAAGAAATCTGTATGGGTACCGGGTTCGCAGGCAAAATTTTCGGTGATGGATGCAAACAAGCTGGAATTCGTTTGGAGGAAATGGGTCGCAAAAATGCAAGTTATTATGGCATGCAGATCAAAGGCCTAGAAATGCCCGCGTTCGATTTACATGGCATGACCTCCTTCGCGGTCGGAGAGAGCGTATCCATTCGTGGTGCTTGCCATTTGCGTAATGGATCATATGGATTGGATGCAAAAGGGACTTTTGACCGCTTTGGATATGAAAAACCTCTTGAAAGAGGAAAGAAGATTATAGAAACTGAGGACGTGTATGCCATCATCGATTCTTATATCATCTGCAAGTTCACACGAGGCATATATGAAAACGATGCAGAAATGGCAAAAGTATATGAACTCGTTACTGGCATTCCACACACTGAAGAATCAATCCTGAAACGTGGAGAAGCAATAGTAAACCTTTCCAAGTGTTTCAACATTAGAGAAGGATGGACACGAGCAGATGATCACCCACCCGAGAAGTTCTTCAAGGATGCACATACAAAAGGTCCTGCTAAAGGTGTAACTCTCAAGGAAGATGGATACCAAACACTTCTAAGTGGCTATTATGAAGCGAGAGGTTGGGATAAAGAAACCGGAATTCCTACTGATGACACGTTGAAGAGATTGGGATTAGATTTTGTTATTGGAAAACTAAAACCAGCAGCGACAAAGGGAGGTAAAAAATAATGGCAGCACGGAAAAAAAGGATTCACCAATTTATCATCGTCGATCCAGACCTCTGTACGGGTTGTGAAACGTGTGAATCTGTTTGTTCCTTTGTTCATGATGGAGAATTCAATCCAATTAACACGCGAATTCATCGAGTTAGAATTGAACCCGTGTTTAACATTGCCTTAGCATGCCAGAAGTGCGAAGATGCACCTTGCGTGACTGCATGTCCAGAAAAAGCATTAGATAAAGCTGAAGATGGTTCCATCCTTGTAGATGAAGATAAATGCAATGGTTGCGGTTTTTGTGCAAGAGCATGCGATTTTGGAGTGATGACGATGCATATAGTCTCCCAAAAAGCCTTGGTGTGTGATTTGTGCGAAAACATGAAAGAAGATTTCATCGACCCCGAAATTGGTAAGAGAGAGCCCCAATGCATAGCAGTATGTCCCAAAGAAGCGATTTCACTCAAGAATGTCGAACAAATCGGTGAAGAGAAGCGTATTGATTCGATCAGGCGTCTTTTTGGTGATGTTACCGAGTTTGGAAATAAATAATAAACTATTTTATTCTTTTATTTTACTTTTTTCTTATATTTTATTTTATAGCTGTTTTTAATATTTTCAAGGTGAGTATGCCATTATTAAAATTCTAGCAAAATGGAAGGAAGAAATTATCGATTATAATGATGTAACTCTGCATTATTATAGAACAGGCGGAGAAAAACCAAAGATGATTCTACTTCATGGTTTTACTGACAATGGTTTATGTTGGGCACGGGTTGCAAGCATGTTGGAAAAAAATTTTGACATCATCATACCTGATATTCGTGATCATGGAAAGTCAATTGCAAAGAAAGTAAATTTCTCCTTAGAAACAATTTCGGAAGACATCGTAAATTTAATCAACTCTCTTTCGCTCGAAAAACCAATCCTGATGGGGCATTCAATGGGGGCACAGATAGCAACATTAGTCGCTTCAAACCATCCAGAATTGATCTCTAAAATAATTTTAGAAGATCCAGCTTATATTTTTAATAATAAATCATTTAAAGCAAGATTCCTTGTTATGATATTTAAATTTATGATAAAGAGGAACAGGAAGAAGACAGAAGAGAAATTGAGGAAATCAAGCAAGAAAATGAACCCAAAATGGGACGATATGGATAACGACACTTGGGCGGCTGGTCAAAAAGAATATTCATTAAATGCCCCAATTACTACTTTTGAAAATCTAAAAATCAGTGTTGATTGGCACGAAACATTCCAAAAAATTAATGCCCCAACATTAATAATAGTATCAACTAAGGGTATATTGAGGAAAAAAGAGGCAAATAGCATTATTTCAGAATTCGGAGATGCAAAACTTGTAATAGTGCAAAACGCAGGTCATAATATACGGAGAGATAATTTTGAAGCTTTTATGATTCAAGTGAAATCATTTTTAGAAGTTTAAATCTTTATATATAATCTTTAAATAAGATTAACAATTTTTGAGAGGTCTCATGAATGTTCCAGCACTCCTTTTTGTTAAAGGTTCAGGATTACTACATTTTTGAACCTTTACGTCTTGTTCAAGAATGAATTCCCCAATTAATTTGGCTTGCTTTTTTATATCATTTAAAATTTCTTTTGTTTGGCTTTCGAATAATAAGATTTTTACGATAGGGTCTGGTTTACTCTGAAAATCCCATATACCAATCACGATTCCATCCAATAGGATTGTAGTGGTGGCGTTTCCAGACCGATCGAACACAAAATCATAAATAGCATCATGAATGAAGCGTTTTCTGTTCTTATATCCCATCAAGTATGGATCCAAGTTTGCTAGCAGATTTATGATTGGAGTCTTTTGAGGACTTATGTTTTTAAAAGATTCTAAGTCAGATTTCTCAATATAGTGAATCTCGTCAAAAAGATTAATTCTTTCAATATGAGGTTGAATGCTATCTATGGCATTTTTAACTTTAGTTTTTGTCAGTCCTGTCCACCACGCGATATCTTGCTCGGTAACTGGACCATATGACTTTATATATCTTAGAAGAAGACTTTGAATTGCCTTAATTTCTTCTGCATCTTGAAAATTCAGATCGGGAAAATTATTTTTCATTAGAGTATATGTATTTCTTCTGTCTTTCCATCCATTTGGAGCCTTGTCTCTCACTAAAAGTAGTTTATCGCACATCAACGATATGATTATAGATATGTTTCTATCCGAATCGATCCTTTTTTTAATTTCTGCCGCGGTTAAAGATTCGTTTTTCAGAACTTGAAGAACTTTTGATTCCAATTCGTCGTATTCTTTTCTGATAAAATCAGAATAATTGAAAAAACCCTCAAATCTATTTTCTTTTAGGTAGTTTGTCGCTTTATGTATAAGAGGAGCGTCTATTTTAGGTACAATGAACATGGTATTGCGCATCCCTCTGACTTTTAAGAGGGATTTTGTTTTATATAATTCTTTATCTAATTCCTCCTTTCGAAATCCTTTTTTTCTGCTAAAGAGATACACATATGGTTCAAAAGTCCCTGTAGCTTGCAAACCACATAAATCATTCGTAATTTTTAGTATATCATCGACTTTAGAATCATTTGTGAGGTGAAGTTTTTCTAATATATAATGATTCACACTTTCTTTTGGAAATCTATCCATTGTCTTTCATAAGATGGAAAATTACTTGAAATATGAATATTATGCAGAAATTTAATATGAATTTTATTTCTCTCAAAAATCATATATAATCAGATATTAAAGGTTATATCTTATAAACTGAGGGATTCAGAAGGTATTTTGATATTAGCTAGAGAAATATTCATAATTAATAGTGGGTTTCCTGTTTAGAATAGTGTTCTGTTTCAGGATGCACTTTTTCTATAAATTTAAAATCAAAAATATCATTAATTCTAAAATCATTTTTAATATAGCCTAAGTCTTTAAGTATACTAACGAATTCCATTGATGATTTTACATATCCATCTGAAAGAGCTATACAATATTTAGGTGAAATTTTTAGGACTTCTGAAACATATCTTTCAGTTAAAATCCCAAAAGTGGTTGATATTATTTTAGCTGCCTTGGCAGGAGATTTTCTAAGCATTAAAGAAGCATCTTTATTATAATTTAAAAACTTCAAGATTATTTCGGGCTCTTTGTCTATAACATCTTCATGAAAGAAGATTCCATAGCTTGGGTTATCCTTCCATAAAAATTCTGGAGGAATTATCAAATGTGAATCAAAAATTGTTGAAGAAAAAACCGCTAAAGCTGGAGTACCAACTCCTCCTTCTAAAATTCTCTTTTGCATATCTAAAGCTATAAATTCTGCTTGTTTATAATGTTTTACTTCAACATCGTCTAATAGTTTGAATTTTTTTAAATAGAAATTTAGTATTACATCATGGATTGATCCTTTACTTGGAACTCCAACAGCATGTCCCTTAAATTGAGAAAAAACATCAGAGAGATTGTTATTAAGTTGATCCATTGTTTTAAGTTCTTTGTGAGCTACCATTATAGTGCCTTCTACATGACCACCAGCAACACATTTAATAGGAACTCCTTTATCTATTCCTATAATAGCTGGGGGTAATCCCATATAACCAATATCTAACTTCTTGTTTTGAAATGCCTTGATCATCGATGGTCCGGTACCAAACAATTTCCATCTAATCCTCATATTAAAATCATCATTTAGATCCTTATTTCCCATTAATATGAAATTTGCATGGTAAGCTGTAGAAAGATGCCCAATCAGTAATTTATCTTTTCTAATTAAAAGCACCTACAAGATTATTTGATATTAGAATTAAGTTTTTATAATTGAGAATTTATAACCAAAATAGTTAATTTCTTTTAATTTTTTTATGTTTTGAATATAATATTGATATTCCTAAAAAACCTAACACATTCCAAATGATGGATATAAAAATATATTTTTTATCGTTATTAGCAGATATTACAAAAATTAAAGAATTAAATTTAACAGTTAAAGACAAATCTTCAATTAAAGAGATTTTAAAAATACTTAATTCTAAATTTGGAATGGACTTCGAAACAAAGATTTTTGATTCACCGGATTCTATAAGTAAATATATAGTATTAGGTTTAAACGGTAAAGACATACGAACTCTTGAAAATTTAGATACAATTGTCAACCATCACGATGAGATTATGATATTACCTGCAATAGCTGGAGGATAAAGAAAATTTGGGGATCATCATTAACATCATCCAAGAAATAGCCTCACCCATTCACATTTTTTTCAATAGCATTATCCATTCTGGTTTATCAGAATGAAGTTCCTTTATCTCTAATAATTCAGCAATATTTTGTGTTTTACAACTTTCGGGAATATTCTTAAGAGCTGCAGGAAAATCTAAATAAACTTCTAAAATCTTACCTTTCGGCAGTTCCTCGAGTGCTAATTTTGTATATACAAAGGTTAATGGACAAGTTTTACCTCGAATATCTAAATGAATGCTACCTTTATAATTTGGTTCACCTATACTACTCATAGCAAGAATTCAAACCCCCATAATTCACTTCTCCAACTAAATCCTTGGCATCATCCCCACAAGCTATACATTTATTATTTCTGTGTACTTCAATAAAATCAAATCTGTTTTTTAAAAGATCCACGTACATTATCTTATTTGTTAATAATTCGCCTATATTTAATATGTATTTTAGCGCTTCATTGGCTTCCAAGCAACCTAAAACTCCAGGAACGAAACCAATTACTCCCGCTTGAGAACACGACATACTTGAATCCCCCTCGGTAATATCACCGAACACGCACCTATAACATGAAGTCATATTTTCTGGAACAACAGTCATAATTTGTCCGTGAAATCTCAATACACCAGCAATCGTAAATGGAATTTTTAAATTAATGCATGTATCGTTTACGAGCATTTTGGTTGGAAGGTTATCAGATCCTTCAATAACAAAGTCAGAATCCTTAAGTAAAACTTTAGAATTTTTAGGAGTAATATGATCGTTAACAATTTCAATAGTACAATCTGGATTCAACGAGCTTAGCTTATCTGCAGCACTAGTAGTTTTTTTACTGTTAATATCCTTTGTAAAATGAAGTATTTGCCTATGCAAATTTGAGATTTCTACAGTATCAAAATCAATTATCTGTAATGTTCCTATACCCGCAGCAGCTAAATAGTAAGCAGTTGACGATCCGAGAGCTCCTAATCCAACCAATGAAATTTTCGAATCTAGCAACTTCTTTTGCCCGATTCCACCAACTTCTTTTAGTATAATCTGCCGTGAATACCTATTAATTTGTTCGTCAGTTAAATCCATTTGTATTCACGTAAAAAAATTATCTAACAGTGAAATTGTTTTTGATTATAAAAAAAAACTTCAATGATTATATTATTATTTTCAGAATAAGATAATCGCATAATTTCATCTTTCAATTAGATTTTTGTTTACTTGGGTCTATGAGGTTGTTAAATTACCAATATCGGAACGATGTAAAGAATTCAATTTATGAGGAAATAGTATTTTTTCATCAACATTCCATATTTTGAATTCACGTTTATAAATAATTTTTTTTATTACCTTATTATTTATGAATATAATTTTTTCAATAATTCTCATTTAATCAGATTTTAAAACACAATCATCATAACAATTGAACTTTAATAAAAAGCTTAATTTAAGAGATCAATAAATTAATTGTAAGATTTTACTATTAATGAGATAAAACAATATTAAAAAATCTCAAATAATTAGGAGGATTTAACAGTCAAGGTGTAAAATTTGTCTGGAAAACAGACCAAAGATTTAAAAAACGAATTATCTATCGTTGGCGTTTTCGTGTGTCGCTGAGGTATCAATATCGCTGGTATTTTGGATGTTCCTAAAATCGTTGAAGTACTTAATACGTATCCCGGCGTCAAAGCATTCGAATATTTATCGATGTGTACTGAAGGGGGATCTACCTACATAAAAGAACAAATCATAGAAGCCAAATTGGATCGAATCGTGGTTGCAGCGTGCACCCCAAAGACGCATCAACCCGTCTTTCATGCAATTTTAGCTGAAGCAGGTTTACCTCCACGATATTTAGAGTTTGTAAACATTAGAGAACATTGTTCATTTGTGCATCAAGGTGAGCGAGATAAAGCACTCCTGAAAGCTATTGATCTAATTAGAGCAGGAATAGCACGAGCAAGATTATTGGAAGACGTGCCTACAAAAACAGTTCCAGTCACAAAAGCCGCTTTAGTGGTTGGAGGAGGAATTGCGGGACTAAGTACTGCTATCGATCTAGGTGATGCTGGTTATCAAGTTTATTTAGTGGAGAAAAAGAGCACGATAGGAGGAAGGATGAGCCAGTTAGATCGAACATTTCCTACCGATGATTGCAGCATTTGAATACTTGGGCCAAAGATGCTTGAAGCCAATAGACACTCAAAAATCAATTTAATGACATATTCAGAAGTTGATTCTATTGATGGTTATATTGGCAATTTCAAAGTAAAAGTGAGAAGAAAAGCACGATTTGTAAGTGAAAAAACGTGCACTGGGTGTGGACAATGCACTGATGCTTGTCCGATTTATGTCCCAAACTTCTTTGACGAGAATCTTTCGGCTCGTAAGGTCATTGATATTGCATTCGCTCAAGCAGTACCCGCAATCTATGATATCGTAAGAGATTCCTGTGTCGAATGCTTCGGATGTGTAGATGCATGTGATCAAGAATCAATAGATTTTAGCATGCAAGATGAGATTGTGGAACTTGATGTGGGCACAATCATAGTAGCTACTGGTTGGGATATCTACCAGGGACCTGATTATGGATATGGCAAGTTCGAAAATGTCCTGACACAAATTCAGCTTGAAAGAATTTTAGCGCCTAATGGACCAACCTATGGTCATCTAATTAGACCATCTGATAAAAAACGACCTACAAAAATATTGTTCATTAATTGCGTTGGATCTCGTGATGTGAAGACTAATCCATATTGTTCAGTAGTTTGTTGTAATTTATCAGTAAAAAATTCTAAGCTAATAATATCTGAACATCCTGAAACCCAGATCATGGTATCTTATATAGATATGAGGAATTGCGGAAAAGATTACGAGGAATACTACAGGAGAGCTCGAGATGCTGGAATCATTTTCACTAAAGGACTTGTAGGAAAAATTGAAGAAGATCCTTTAACGAAAAATCTAAAAGTTCAAATGGAAATCGTTGGAGCTGATACAGTGGTGCAACAAGAATATCACATGGTGATTCTCTCATCAGCATCCCTTCCGTCTCAAGGTACTAATGAAATTGCACAAGTGTTAAATATGGAAAAAAGTCCTGATGGGTTTCTCAAGGAATACCATCCTAGATTAGATCCGATTAGCACTAAAGTTCCAGGAATATATCTCGCAGGTTCATGTCAAGGACAAAAAGGAATTGCGTACGCTGTCGGACAAGCTCGAGGTGCAGCATCAGCTGCAGGTATTCCAATGGGTAAAGGTAAATACACCATGGAATTAATTCGAGCTACCCCCTCTGATGAGCGATGTGCTAAATGTTATAAATGCATCGAAGCATGTCCATATAGTGCAATCTCAATCAATGAAAATGGAAATATCGTCGTGGATTTAATTAAATGTCGAGGTTGTGGTACGTGTGCCGCTATCTGTCCATCACAAGCAATCGAACTGACGTACTTTAGGGATGTCCAATACATGGCATTAATTGATGAATTACTTCCTATAGAAGAGTAAAGAGGTAAATAAAATGATAGAAGATATTGATATAAAAATAATTGCCTTCCTCTGTTGGAATGAGGCTTTTAATACGAAAGTCACACAAAAATGAGGATATGGCAGTGCAGATATGGCAGGAACTATTCGAGCTCAATATCCCTCTTCAATTAGGACCGTACTCGTACCATGTTCAGGAAGAGTGGGATCCGATCTAATAATGAGGTCGTTTGGGCGAGGAGCTGATGGTGTCATGATTATTGGATGATATCCAAAAGAATGCGATTATGAAACTGGGAATTATTTTGCATACCGGGAAGTTGAGTATGTAAAAGAAGTACTCAGATCAATGGGTATTAGTGAAAATCGAATTCATATGGGATGGTGCACCGCAGCAGAAGGCCAAAAGTTCCAACAAGAGGCTACTGCATTTGATAAAGTCATACGAGAATTAGGCCCAAGTCCCTTAAGATCTAAGGGCGACACAAAGAAAAAAGCCAAAACGTGAATAATTAACGTGTTATCTAATGAAACCGAGTTAAAAAAATGAGAACTCGGTCGAAGAAATGGCATGCACCATACAACACATAGGTTTTATATTACCTTAAAGTATAAAATTTTAAAACATAAGAATAAAAAATAAGTGTTTATGAAAATTACTAAAAAAAGTATAATATAATTTAATAACTCTGAGATGGAAATACATGGATTCAATTGCAGAATATCTAATTAAAATTGATGACTTTCCAAAACTCTTGCAAACTCTCCTTAAAGAGAAAGTTGTAGACAAGATTTTGGGAGCAGAGACAAAAATCGATAAAAAAACTAATGTGGAAGATCGATTTACCGTTCAGCCCATAGTATATGAAAAGGTAGAGGATATAACTTCATTTCCACTAACAAATTTGTTAGCTTATGGATATGCAAGAACTGATTCAGCAGCAAAATACCTTCATAAAACACTACAAGGGGCCTTACATGAAAAAATCGGACTTATTGCACGTCCTTGCGATACCAGAGCTATAATTGAGCTTGCTAAAATAAAGCAAATTAGTTTAGAGAATTTATTTATTATCGCTTTTGAAGATAGAGGAATGATTATTAACGTATCTCGAGAGATGAGAAATTTCCCAGACATCGATAAGACTAAAATTGTTAGAGAAAAAATCGGTGATAAGGGATTAATGTTTAAAATGGAGGATGGAAGTGTTATTGATGTAGCATTAGATATTGCTGAAAATTGCAGTAGGTGCACTCGTAAAATCCCTGTTGTTGCGGATTTAGGTCTCAATGAATTAACAATGTCAATCGATTCGGATGAAATTATTTTAAAAGTCTATTCTGATAAAGGTAATGAACTTGTTGAAAGATCGAAGATCGATAAGAAACCACTTTCAGGTGATCTCAAGACAAAACTCTCGGATAAGATTAAAGAGATTAAAGAAAATGCACTTGCAAAAAGAGTAAAAGATCTAGAAGAATGGGACAAATTACCTCAAGCAGAAAAGATCGATAAACTTCAAGCGTGTACTATGTGTAATACATGCATTAGAGGTTGTCCGGTTTGTTATTGTGTAGATTGCATTGTGCAGAAGAAGCGTAAAGAAAAGTCCATAAATAAAGAGACGTACCAGCTAACACGCATTGCACACGTAGCAGATCGTTGCGTCGAATGTGGAAATTGCGATAATAACTGTCCTCAACACTTACCGCTTTCACTATACTTCCAATCATTAAACGATGCATTTAAAGAGAAATTTGGGTATGCTTCGGGAGATAGCATGGACGACATTCCTTTTAGATCAGGTCGTGCCATTAGTCAAATGGAGTTAGAAAAAACCTAATTTTTATCTATTATCTTTTTTATAATATCTTTTATTTGTTTATATTTAAATTAAAAACGATTCAAATCATTTTAGATTATTTTGTAAATTATATCTTGGAAATAACTAAAAGGATTTTTATTTCTTTTTATACAATCCAGAACAAGATTATAAAGGAAATATCATAAATACAAGATCTACAATTAAAATCAACTGTTTAAATAGCGAGCTGTGTTGTTGACGTTCAGGATCCCTATAGAATATTTCCTTCAGTCATGTATTTTACAGAATTATTTAATTTAATTAAAAGTCATAGTCCAAATGCTAAATTAATCTTTCTTTTTCATAAAATGGATCCCAATTTTGACCTTCTTCAAAAGAACCTGAAAAAGGATTCTTTAGAACGTATTGAGCCAACAATAAGTACCCACGAGATAAAAATACAAATTTATGATACTACCATCTTTAAACTTGATAGCATTAGGGCTCCTTTTATAGAACAACTATAAACATAAGTTAATGTTCAAATTGCCCAAACTACTTGTTTAAAGGATCTAAAAAAGAGCGGGATTGTTCTTCTCGATCTTATTAAAACTGGTGAAACTAATGTTAAATTCGTTATTACAACTAATATCTCTGACGTATTAGATCTTGAAGCTTCCATGAAACTCAAGCTCATATGCTCAAGTCCTTATCTCAGATGCTGAGGATAAAAGTTATATATTAAATTTTCTAATATTTCTTTGTCAAAATTACAAAAATTATACAAATTGATCTTATGGCAAGACCGAGATGTGATAACTGCGGAAGAAAGATTCGTCGTATAGCGAAAGGATGGAATATTGATTGGCTAGTTGGGGAAATTCCCTCCAATTGTCCCTATTGCGGAGCAAAAATCTCGCTCGAGAATATTAGACAATTAAAGATTTACTCTATACTTATTATGATCCTATACTGTATATCTGCGATAGTTATTGCGAGTATTGTGCTTAGTGTGGTTTCTAATATTCGTCCTCCCATGAACATCCCTTAAATGATTTACCTATGGAAATCAGTTTTATAGGCATAGAGAATTGAGGTAAGTAGCTACGGAAAAAAACTCCAAATTTATGATAATACAATCTTTAAACTTGATTCCATTAGAGCTCCTTTTTTGGAACAACTGTTTATATAGGATGTTCATTAATGCAAATGAGCGTTGTATAAGAGTTAAATAAGATTTGGATGTTTACGCTCAATGTTATTCAAAGTTACTACTAATTCAAAAAGAAGCTCTTCGTCACGATACTCGTTTATCATTTGTGAAATGAAATCTAAAATTTCATTTGCTAACTTAATATCCATTGATGATAAATGATAAACCTTCGGAAAAAATAATTCATCGAATTCTTCTTCAAACCATTTCAAATTGGCTTTAAATTCATACTTGATGGTATCATATTCAGCCAAATCTTGAATCATATTATGTTGCCACCTATCGGATTTCTTTGTGCGAGTAGAGTTGAACCTATTAATTAAGGTTGAAATATCAAATGATCCATAAGTAGTTTAAGTTGGGTTAAATTTATTGGGGATAGGGCTTTTATTAATAGTCCCTTTGGCGTAGACATATATAGAGGAAGTTTTACGTTTATTCAAAAAGGTAATGAGTAATGTACGTGTTAAACTTATTAGCATAGATAAACACTCTTTTAATGGAATTGATTGAGACTAAAGATTATAATCTTTATAATCCTTAATGAACGTGAGCATTATGAGAGAGATAGATGAAATTAGTGAGAGAATTTGAAGAAAAAAAAGTACAATTTAAATTTTTTATTGAATTTCCAAAGCAGGAGGAACTTCTCATTTGGGAAAGAATGAACTAGTGTGAGCGAAAAGAAGATTGAGATTTAAGATAAAGACCTCTGAATTTGATTGGATAAAAATTTATAATATTAATTTATTATTTTTTCTATAATGAATCAAAGGATCAAAAAATCTTTTTCTTCTAAAATAATAAAATTATTTATTCCTATCATACTGAAAGCTGTTCAGAATAGTTTTATAAACGTTAAATATATAAAAATTATATGAGGCATTTATGATAAGAAAATTGAATTTGTCAAATACGTATTGAATATATATTATGATTTAAATGAGTGAAGAAAAAAAAGACTGGATTGGAAATATAATTTATACTAAATTAAGGGAAATCTTGATCCCACAACGAAAACCTGATGAACTGATTAAAATAGAATCTTTGATCAATGAAGGTGATTATAATGCTGCATTCTCATTATTAAAAGATATCGAAACGGAGAATTCATTAGATCAACCATCTACCTTGAGTCTTCATTTAATTATGGCATCT
>CAZBPC010000058.1:0-21558 GCA_964493715.1 uncultured archaeon | reverse complement strand
AAATTTATTTTTCTCAAATTTATACTCGTCATATGGAATTAAAAAAAAGAATAGAAATAGCAGCAAAATGGATTGCTGAGTCCCAAAATTTAGTAATTTTTACTGGTGCGGGAATTTCAACAGATAGTGGATTACCGGATTATAGAGGACCAGATGGAGTATGGACCAGAAGAGATATGGGTTTACCTCCTCCGAAATCTCCACCGTGGGATCAAGTTAAACCAAATCAAGGGCATTATCTTATAGTAGAATTACTCAATTTAGGTAAATTAGATTATTTAATCTCTCAAAATGTTGATGGATTACATGCAAAATCTGGAATACCTTTTGAAAGATTGGCAGAACTGCATGGGAACATGTATTTTATGAATTGTTTGGAATGTAACCAGAAAATGACTTTTGAAGAAATTGGATGGGATAAAAAGAGATGGGGTCAAGGATATCGGACAAATCGCGTGAAAAATGCTCAGCCAAGTTGTCCTAAATGTGGTGGAAGAGTTGTATCAAGTATTGTTAATTTTGGAGACTCATTACCGGGAGATGTATTGGAAGAATCATTTAGAAGGGCAGAAAAATCTGATGTTTTTTTTGTAATAGGTTCTTCATTAGTAGTCACTCCTGCCGCCCTACTTCCAAGAAATGCTCAAGAAAATGGTGCCAAACTAATTATTTTAAACCGTGGAGAAATTCCTCCATATATTAAACCAGATCTAAGATTTTATGAAGACATTAATGAAGTTCTTCCAGTTATCGTAGCTAAAGTCAAAGATTTATTATCTATTTCATAAAATCTGGTAATTAAAGATTATTAAGATTTATATCTTTAAAATGTAATAGAATTGTTTTTAAATGAAATGGAAAGGAGTCAGTTGAGTTTTCCGTATATTTCCATATTTTTATTAAATTCTTTAGCGACTTTTCTTCCATCTTTGCTTGATAATGAAAGTGACATTTCAGCATTTCTACTCAATGATCCTGCAAAGATTAATCGATCACCTGAATAAATTACGATATTCTTGCTTGCATAAACCTGATCAGCTTTAATCTTAACTTTTTGATTAAAAACTTGAACATCCAATTCGATGTGTTTATCATTGTATTGTTTATCATATTCTTCGAATCTATTTTGTCTTTTTGAACGAGTAGGATTTATAGGATTGACCACAATATCTTGTCCGAAGGAATACATTTCATATTCTAATTCATTTGTTGAGAAATCTCTAACTTCTATGACCGGTCTTGCCAGATCTTTATCACGGAATCCATGCGGCACTTTTACAGTCATTTTAATGATTAGCACTTTTGCAATATCTCCTGCTTCAATAAAAATGATCGTATCTATTATTGAGGGAAGCATTCCAAGTTCAATTCTTCCAATAAATCTTTGAATTGCATCAATAGCGGATGCGGAATGCACAACTCCTACCATACCGACTCCAGATAATCTAAAATCAGAAAAAATCTGAAAGTCTTTTGTGGTCCGGACTTCATCAAAAATAGTAAAATCAGGACGTACTAAAAGGAGTATATCTGCTGAATTTTCAAGGCTTCCTTCTAGTTTTGTGTATTGTGTGATTTCAGGATCAACTTGTAGATCTCTCACACTCTCAAGTGTTTTCACAACTTTATCTTGCTTTGAGTAATAATTAGCCAATGCTGCTGAAAACGTGCTTTTTCCGGCACCTGGTGAACCAGCAACTAATATTCCTTCAGCTTTAGATAGTCGTTTTTTAAGTCTATTATTTATTGCATAATCTTTTAGTGTCAAGTTAACTAGTGGTCGTACTGCTGTTATTTCGATATCTTTTGAAAAAGGAGGCCTAGTTATCACGATTCTGAATTCTCGCAATTGGGCAACAACTGCACCAAATTTTTCTATTTCCAGAAAAGAATATGGATCCTCTCGCACATATTCAACGATTTCTATTGCAATTTCTTCAATTAGTTTCTTATTGATGATTTCTAATCCGACTTGTTCCATAAACCAATTTCCCGGACTACCCTTTTTAGCATAAGCTCTAAGTCCTCTTTTTAAATGGATGCTCATTGTATTTTCTTCAAAGTAATCCAGAATTTTCAAATGTGAAGGTTCGGTTTTTGAAGAGGAAGATCTTTTTTCTTTAACTTGTATTATCTCCATTCCTTCAAAAATTCCCACATCTCCTTGAATCCTGTCAGCAGTAATTAAAATGGCATTATTATCACGAGCTCCACTTCTGATGAGTGAATCTAATTCTCCTCCTGGTGCCATTTTTATTTCTTCTCGAGTTGGACGATGACCAATGAGATTAAGTATTATTTTTCCTTCATTATGAAGTTGTCTTAACCTTTTCAGCACGTTTAAACCAAAAAATCCTATTTCTTTTTGAATATTTGTCCGATACTCAACTTCAGCAACAACAATATTTGATATGTATATCTCAGGATGTTCTCCCAGATCACCATCTTCTATTAAGTCTATGATCCTTCCGTTGAATATTACAGATGTATCGCAGGCAAATTTATCGGGCATAATCTTCTTCATTTATTTCTACATTATTAATAATTTCAAACTTATTGACACTATAATATATAGGTCTACTTAAACGATCAACCGTAGCAACTATGAGATCTTTTCTCGAACTAAGAGCTACTCTTGAGATTTTATCAAGATCGCGTAATTCGATGGGGCTTCCCTCAAACACGGGATAAATGAGATATCGCGCGGAATCAGTCTCAAAATTAGCCCCTCGTTTGTAAACCCGGAATTCAATACCCTCACCATATCCACTACGAACCAAATATCCTCTTTTTCTTAAATCCATGTAAATTACGTATTTATGCCATAGCTTATCATCATAATGAGAGAAGTAAATCAAGAGGTTTTCAAAATCATAAATATCTTTTTTTTTATCATTATCTATATAGATCAACAATCTTTTTCTTTCAGATAATAATAAAACTTCGACTGAGTTAAGGCTCAACCTTTCGGTGTCTGGTTCTTCTCTTTCAAGTTCTCCTATATAAGAATTGTAATAGAATTCTTGAATTGCATCTGGATCAGAAATTATCACTCTATCTTCCTTGATGATTCCTTCTACTTGCGTTTTCTCTGCTTTGTCATTTAATTTTTCGGTCATTTTCTATGTATATCTATATGATATTATCTCTAATGAATTTTTTCTATATAGATTATTTTAAATAAAGTAAAAAAAAGTTATTTGGGTCGACTTAAGATAAAATCTACTAATTGTCCTAATTTTTTCACATTATCATAAATTTTAGGAGCTTTTTCCATTAGATAATCTTTAAAAACATCCCAACTCTCGGTTATATTACTTGGAGCTTTAGAAATTAGAGATTTGATCTCTTGGAAATCACTGGTATATATTAACTGGTCATTTACTTTGTTTGATAGGTCAGACATAAAAAATAGATAGTAATCATTAAGATCCCAAGGATTCATTACATTGTCAGGTTTATTTCCATCACCAGTACTTCTTCCTCGCAATAATCTCGTATCGACCATGGTTGGTAGAATTTGATTGAAAGTGACATTTTCTTTTTTATACTCTAAAGCTATGGATCTCTGCAATCCAACTGTTGCGTATTTTGTTGCCGTGTAAGCTGCAAATTTTGGCATTGCATTAGGAAATGCTGCGCTCCCAGTAATTAAAAAACGTGCTTTAGAATTTTTATCATCTTTTTTCAGATACGGATAACAAGCTTTAAAAGTATGATATACCCCAAGAATATTTACATTAATAATATTTGAAAATCTGTCGTTATCGAATTCATGGGTAGATCCCATCCTGGATGCTCCCGCATTAGCAATAACTCCATTAAGGAGTCCTAAATCCTCATTAAATAGCGTAAATGCTTCAGCAACGTCCTCATATTTGGTAATATCTGTACTGTTGATAATTATTTTTACATTTAAAGATAGATCCTCTATCTCTTTTTTAGTTTGTTCGAGTTCTTCTAATGTTCTTGATATGAGTCCGAGGTTTGCTCCTTCTTTAGCACAAGCTATTGCAATAGCTTTTCCAATTCCTCGACCAGCACCCGTGATAACAATATTTTTATCTTTTAAGAGCATAGTAATATATTTCAAATTTTTTAAAAATTTAAGATTTACTTTCATCTAATTAAATTAGGATAATTCATTTATCTTACTACAAATGAATGATTTCTTTGTAAAATTATCAAATAGGTTATCAAATGCTTCTAAGATCGTTTTTATGGGGATCGGGGAGGAAAAATTAACTGATGATGGGGTAGGACCATATATTATTAGTGAGTTATTTCCCCACGCTAATGAAAATGTTCTTTTCATCAATGCCGGCATAGATCCAATGTCTCGTGTTGAAGATATAGTCTCTTTTGCTCCATCACATCTTGTTTTGATTGATACTTGCACGTTAAATGGTCCTCCCGGTACTGTTGCCATATTAGCACGAGAAAATATAGGTGAATATGTACCAATTTCCACCCATACAATCCCCGTTCATATTGTAATTGATTTTATAATAGAAAAACTCCCAGACTTAGATGTATTCATGATAGGGATAGTTCCTGAAAGTCTTGAAGGTTTTATAGAATTGAAACAATTTGGCGAAGGTGATATAACTTTGGAGGAATTTAGCGAAAATATAGATTTACCCTTTTTCAAGATTAATCTCACAGAAACTATTCAAAATGTTGCTGATCAACTAATAAAAATGATTGAAAAATTAATTATTGAGAAATTCCATTAATTCTTAGAGTTTTTTTGAGTTGTAAACCTATTTACAATTAAATCGATTGTTCTTGAAATAATATTTTTGTCAATTTCATTAGCTTCTTCTTTAAATTTCTCTAGAAATTTAATAACATTATCAGCTTCTCTTAGTTGTCTAATATGTTCAGATCCCTCTTTTGATAAACTTCCACCCCATGTCATAATATTATTTCCTCGGATCTTCAAGTACTCTTTTAAAAGGTTTTAGAAATTCTTCTTTCATATTAATTTTTTTTCTGACTTTATCAATTTTTAACAACGGAATGAGTTTTGCATTCATTTTTTTGGCTCTCTCATCATTTTGAGGGAATGTATCATAAACACCATGAGTTTCATAATATTCATGATCGGCTAAAAATACAAAACGATTCCTACCATACACATCATCCCTGAAAGATTTCATAGCTGCTTCTCCCAAAAATGAAATTGGTTTTATATAATCAGAAACTGAAAAATCAACTGCTTGTTTAGCTAAATTATATAGAAGAGAGTCGATATGTGCTGAGTCACCAAATTCATCGGTAACTCCATCAACATAATTAGAGTCTTGGTATTCAATGTGGGCCATGAGCATTTCTTCAATATTATGATTCTGGCTGAGAGGACCAGATATAATGTAACATAATTGCTTTCCTATTAAGGTAGGGGTATGGTTATTGAAAAAAGCTCTATCATAAACTAACTTCCACCTCGATGACATGTATCTCTCCTTTATAATGCTTGCAAATATTAAGATATCTGCTTTCATCACTTTGTTTGTCCAAAAATCAGTGAATCCATCTTTATCTTTATAAATACATTCATGGTTGTATCCACAATGTATACAACCGATACAAGGACCCTTGATATCAAGATCATAAATATTGATAACCTCGATCTTATCTGAAAATGATTTTACGAACTGCTTCACCATTTTTCCCAAATTAGTAGAATCGCTGGTATCTTCTGAAACAATGAGTACTTTTTTGCCCTGAGTATCAATTTTTTCTTGGGTCAAGACTCCAGGTTCATAATTAAATTCTCTAATTTGCTCTTTTTGATAATGTTGACTTGTAGGTTGCTTGGTTTCAATAGCTTCAAAAAATTTTTCTCCAAATAGTAACCAACGAGCCCTTCTTTTTGAATATAATAAATCCCAGCTATCTGCAGGGAAATTTCCAACATATTTCATCTCAAGATCATCACAAATTGCATGGATGTAATTTTGAGCTGTATGGTCATAAAAATGAATTGAAGTTGATAAAACAGCAGCATATTTGTCTTTGAAAACATATTGCTTGTTTCTCACAAAAATTAACTCTATAAATCGTTTGTATTGGGAACATACAAGCATTACATATACGGGGAACACCCATATAACTCCATCTGATTCTTTTATAGTATTGATTATGTCGTTAAATTTATCGTTATTTTTTTCAATCACTTTGATTCTTTGAGCGACATCTAAGAAAATGTATTCATGTTCTGGGTGTTTCTTCTTGATATATAAAATATATTGCATTGATACACTTTCTGCGGTCCCCTTTGGTGATCCGTTTAATATAGCGAATTTCATTTTTCTCAAATTTTTTATTAATTTAAATATAGATAAAAAGAACCTAATAAAAGAGTTTCTGGTTAGATAAAAAATATCTCTCCCTTTTTAACAACGTATTCATAGGGCAGTATTGTTATATTGCTATATTTCCTTTTCAGCGAACTTCTTCATTTTTTCAGGTGGATTCTTATTAAATGTACATTCCTTTATACAAATACTGCACCCATATTTTAAAAAACCTATTGCACATTTTTCCACGTCGATATGTGTTAATCTTCCATGAGCTTTTTGAATAGGTATATCATAGATAGCTCCTGTGGGACAAGTTTTCATGCAACTCACGCAATTTTGGCAAAATTTGGAGATCCACTCATAAGAATTTGATTTGGCGATGGGGAGATTAGTGATATTTGTATAAATCACAGCAATACGTTGTCTAGGTCCAAACTCGGGCGTAATTAATAATCCGTGCCGTCCGATTGCACCTAGATCTGCTCGTTGAGCAAGTACTGGATAAATTGATAAACCTCCAAGAGCAGGTCCCGCCTGGACACTATATCCTTTCTTACGTAAAAATTTAGCGATCTTATTAGCTTGCTTTCCCATCTGATAATATGTTTTATGGATCATTACCATTGTCTTTTTGTGAGGAGCTAGCGCTATGAGATCCTTATCCATTTCTTTTATAAATACAATCATATTATCATAGAGAAGTTCTTGGCTTTCAAGAATAAGTTCGGGCGTAAGCTTCGTGTACCCTATTTTATCTACACCAATCAACTTTGCATATTCTTCTAATTCTTGTAAATCTTTTGGAGTAATAGTAGTTAATGGGTTTTTTGGATTTTTCTTAAGACTTTTATAGGATTTTCCAATACCTATTATAGACCTAAGGGCATAAGGTAAAGCCCCAAACGCCATCTTAGCTTTAACTTCAATATTTTTTTCCCGAAAAATTCTAAACCATGTAAAAAATCCAAATTCTGGGGATTCTGGTAATGGTTTAATCGTTTCTTGACCATCCGCCACATAATCTTCTATTGATTTGAAGACTCTTTTACGCATCTGCTTTTCTAAAAACTTATTTTTCATAAAAAAAGGCTCTTTTGCTCGTTTTTGTAATCTATTAAATGAAGAAATATTTCAATCTGTTAATAAATTGTTAAAAATAAGAAAAAAATAAGGATCGAAAAAACCAAATTAGGTTTTTATTGATTCATCTTTCCATCTATAAATTTCTCACCTTTATTTTTGCTTATAAAGCTGAGATCCACGTAAAGAGCAAAATCAAAATTGCTACTATACCTATTAATACAACAGGGAACCATGAAAAAATTACATTCTTTGCATAATTTATCTTAAAGTTCACAGCTTCATGAGGACATAATTCCACACAGCAATAACAAGTTATGCATTTTTTCTTATTCCATTTTGGAATATTTCCTTTCTTAATTTCGGTTGGAGGAGTAATAGCATCTGCAGGACAATTTTCCCAGCACGTAGCACATAACTTGCATTTATTCGGATTGAATTTAACTGTTGCTTTAAAAATAGTTTTTCCAATATAATTTGCTAACCAGCGAGGTAAAGGAGCAGATATGGGTCTGATCTTGGGTTTTTTGAATTTTCGAAATACCTCTTTCACTTGGGATCCCAATACTTCAATCTCTTCCAAATTCATCGTGCCTAGTTTTTTTTCTACTGCTTTTCTTAAATGGACTACGTCTTCTGGATTAAATCCAACAATTTTACAAGCGATTGAATCCAAGGCAACGGGATCATATCCCGCTAAGATTAAATCCATCTTGACCACATCTCCCGCTGATGGACCTTGCCCTTCTTGGCATAGATATCCATCAATTACCGTCAAATGAGGTTTAGATACAGAATAAATGTCTGCTAATGCCGCTGAAAAATGGTCAAGGATCGCTGCTTGAGCATGGGTTTTTGCCTTATTTCCTAATAAAACAGTTCCAAACATATTTTTAATGCAACAAGTGAGTAGACATTGACCATGAGTTTTTATTTTTGGAAGATTAATTATTATGTCTGCTTCTTCTAAAAGTGTAGAGCTAGTAATTTCGTCAAGTTCTAAAGGATCTGGAACTTTATAGATTTTACGCTCCGTTTTTTCAAAGGGAATGCATTCAACCCCTTCTTTATCACATAAAGCTTTTATTTCACTTACCTTCATTGCAATTTCCGTTGTTCCTGGCTTTTGAGTCCCAGCTGAATCGCATACAAATACCTTATTTGGATTAAATTGTTTTACCCAATGGATAACAGCTTCAACCACTTTAGGATGTGTGGTTACTGCACGTTCAGGTGGTTTAGCTCCTAAAATATTTGGTTTTAACAGAATGGTCTTTCCCTCCTTCATAAGAGATTGAGCATTAATAAGCTCAAGGGCATGAAAAACTGCGCTTTCGACGTTTTCAGAATCTATCTTCTGTATTGCCACTTTAGTTTTATTAGACATAATAATATTCAATATTTTTGAGTTAAAAAATATTTTTACTTGAAATTTTTACCAATGCTCCACGCTCTCCCAATATGGTCTCCAATCTTCCAATAATTATTGTCATTCATGGTAAAAACCAAAGGTTTGAATTTTTTTATATCAGGGATTCCATTAGTAAGATATTTTTCCTCCGCATAAGCTCCAGTAATTTCACCAATAAAAATATCATGACCAAATCCTAAATCAACGTTCTTAATCAGTTTACATTCTAAATTTATAGGTGCTTCCATTATCATTGGCGCGGTCTTTAGATCCCCATAAAAGACTTGAAATAATTCAGACTTATTAATATCTATTCCAGAATTAAGTCCACAGTAATCTGTAATCTCCACCATATCTTCAGAGGGAATATTTACACTAAATGTTTCATTCTCCTTGATTCCTTTGTTTGTATAATGCGATTTAGAAGCTGAAATCTGGATCATCGGCGGATGATGCTCTAAAATCTGAACCCATGCAATAGGCATAAAATTTGCCTTACTTTCAATATTTGCTCCAACAATTGTTATTGGCATTGGATAAAGATACAATCCATTTCTAATTTTATTCTTAGTCATATTTTTTTCATTGTATATTATTTATGTTAATTAAAGACAATTATTGTTAAAAGTATATCTAATGTGAGAGAAATTGAATGAAGTTAGTTTAACCATCAAAATATAGAAAGATAAAAATAAAGAATTAATAAATATTTGTCAAGTTTTTCTAAAATCCACCAGCTTGGGTAGCCATTACGGTTATAACATCTTTCTTCGGATGAATACCAATCTTGGCGAATTTCAATTGATCAGGTAAGACTTTTCCCTTGAATATAAATTGGATTGCTAAAATTGGATTTAATTTATACTCTCTTTGCACATTTTTCTTAATATCTGCGATGTTTTGATTTGGATCGACTTCAATTAACTTGATTGCCTGATCAGGAGGAACTCCAGTAAGCCTAAATCTGTATTGGGACATAATTTTCACTTTTTTTTTTGAAACATTTAAATTTACTATTACAAAGATAATAGATAATTTTTTTTTAAGGTCTTTGGTTATTTTTTATACTAATTATGATACTAAGTATGAGTATAAGCAAAAGTATATATGTTTAAAGTTTTTTTAGATCTTTATGAGTGTTTTTCCAATTTCTTCCCGTTCAATTGGTCAAATATTAGTTGAAGCTGGAAAAATTAGCAGAAAAGATATGCGTATTCTATATATATTACGTAACTTAGGACCACAAAGATTTACAACTGTTATTGAAAACTCTGGATTAAGTAGATCTACAGTTTCTAAATACTTACAATATCATATGAATCAAAATAATGTTGAAAAACGAATGTACACAAACCATTCACAGAATATACAAGAAACAAGATATTTTATTACTGAACTAGGTATCGAAAAATTAGGATATGAACTATATCAGAATAAAGAATTAATCTTTTTTAATGAAGCTAGTGGAATAATTACAAGATTAACGGATTTAGTTAATTTTTATATAAGTATTGGAGTAGCTGATTCTATCATCAACCAAATCATAAAAATGATCATGAATATTGGTGATTACTATTTCGATCTAGAGCAAAATAATGACCTTTATCTCTCACTTTTTTATATTTATCTTAATTCCGTGCTTACGCGAGATTTTAAATTTGAAATTAAGGAATTTTGTAAGCACTATAATGTAAAAAAAATCAAGATAGACTATCATATAGATAAGATAATGTCAAGTAAGCTGGGTTTTTACATGTTTAGTAGAGGAGATGATATTTTCTTTTTTCATGGGGAAGATATTTTGGGTAAAATTACATTACAATTGATTAAAGATAAAGTGATTACCGAGATTGTTAGAATCAATTTAGATTTAAAAAAAAAAGCTATGAATTTAGATTTAGATAGGGTCTCAGAGGAGATTTCGGGTGAATTGATTAAACAAGAATACATTTGGGATGCAATAAAAGAACCTTACGAAATTTTAATTGAGAAAATGATTATTAAGTTAGCATTGGATCTAGGTGTTCCCAAAACCTCATTGTGGGATATGTCACTCTTATCCACAAAATTATCAAAACCAAAAGGGGGAACTCTCTCAGTAATTAACATAATTGAAGGATCTAAGCGTTATGAGGATTTAAACTTGGTTTCTATCGCAGGATCAGAAGATTCTCTCTTGGATAATCTCTTGGGGGATATTAAGGGATTTTGCAGTAGTTGTGGTAAAGCTATTTGGAAAAAAGATATTACAAACTCTTGTCCGAGATGTGGGATAAGTTTTGATGCGATTAAGTTGACTAAAGATATTAATAGAGCTAGTGAAATAAGTGTAGAATATAGAAATAAAAATCTTTTAGAAGAGGAAGAAATAGAGTGCCCAAATCCAGAGTGTACTTATCGAGTAAAGATAGGATGGGGAGAATGTCCCCAGTGTGGTAGAAGTTTAAGAACATGATCTTTTTTTGGTGGAATTTAAATAAAATTGTAAAGAAAAATTTACGATTATAAATCCATTTCAACAAAAACTAAATTCATATCTAAAATGGTTGCCAATTCACGCTATCCCTTCAAAGAATTCAAGATTAATGATTTCATTAAACTAAGACTCGAAGGTGATAGAACCAATATTTATGTAAAGAATCAAATTTTTACACAATGCATGTACCTTTTATTAAATATTCCCGAGGATCAAGTAAGAAAATATGATGATATCGATTCAATCGATGAAGCGGCAGAAAATTTGAATAGATCTATGGAGGGTGGTGGTAGGGGGATATATCAAATAGATCCTGAGGAAGAGTTTATGGGACATTGTTCTAATATGCAAGCTTGGGCAGAAAATGACTATGACACAAGAATATTGCACCGTAATTTAGCATTTCCTCTTTTGAAACGGTTATCTGACGTTGGTGATCCTTTAGCTAAAAATCGGATTAAAGAAGAAATCGCATTGAGATATTCAAGTGGTCATGAAACTGTAATGACATTTTTGGCAGATAATGGATATTTGAAGTATTTAAGTCGAGATGAGTTAGAATATTTATTGGATGATAATAAACTTCCAATCATAAGCACATTGGCAAGATTATCTAATGATATAACGATGGTTTTAGAAACTGATTCTGTAAATGTTCGTTTAATAAGGTTGATTAGAGAAGCATCAAAAAATATCGGATATCAGAATATTCCTTTTATTATTTCTCATCTAAATAAAGATTTTTCTGATAAAAGTAAGGAGGTGCTCGTTAAATTAATTTATTCTAATTTTAGAAATCAAAAAGATTTTCCTTTAATCGAATATCTAAATAACCATATTGAATTTTTTAAAGAGCTTGACTTAAATTCAATCATATATGATGATAAGATAATTGGTTTTTTAAAGGGAAACATTCTAAATCTGCGAGAAAACGGCGTAAAGCATATTAATGATATTAAATTGCCTGAAGATGAATACTTAAAAATCGAGGAAATTGATTTAAGTAATAATTTAATTAATGAATTGGATGGAATTGAAAAATTTTGTAATGTTCGAAGATTGAAATTAAATAATAATAAAATATACAACATTGATTTATTAAGCCATCTAAAGGCACTCCAGCATCTTTCCCTTCGGAATAATTCAATTTCTAAAATAGAAAGTATGATCTCATTACCTTTTCTTGAATCATTAGACCTTTCAGGAAACCGGGAGTTAAAAGAATTACCAGAATGGCTGAATAGCTTGCCTGCATTAAATTCCGTAAGCCTTTTGAACTGTAATTTAAAAAAGTTCTCAGATTCAACGTCACGTTACTTTTGGATGAACCAGAATTATAGATTTTACTCCAATTATACACTTGAGGATATTGAATATTATGAAAGCCATTTTAACAGAAAATCGAAATCAGGGAACCAATGTTATAAACATTTCGTTATTTGGTTATTGAAAATGAAAGATCTTAAGAAATTTAATAATATAACATATGAGGATCTTTATCTTTTTGAAGAATTAACTAAAAAAAAGAGCATTTGGAGCGGTAAATTAACCTATGATTTTTTAAAATGGATGGATAATAAAAAGCAAAAAAAAATCACTGATTTTTTATAATAATATGCTATGAAATCTGGAGCATCTTTTCTAAAGGAAGGATTGCTTTTTCAGCGATTTCAGAATGCACTTTTACTTCAAACATGGGATCATCTAAGTTCTCAAGAACATATTTTATAAGCTCTAAAGTATGCTTTTTCATGTTGTAACAAATTAATTTATCTCTTATGGGATAGAAGTGTTTATCTGGAAAATCTTCAGCCAATCTTTTAATTAAACCATCTTCTGTTCCGATAATAAATTTATCTTCTTCACTTTTCGAATTTTTAGAGCGATTATACATTTGAGCCGTGGATCCTACAAAATCCGCTAAATCTCGAACTTCTCTAACGCATTCAGGATGTACCAAAACCAATGCTCCTTTATTTAAATCCCTTGATAATTTTAAATCATCCACGGTAATTTGAGAATGAACGTAGCAATGACCGTTTTCGGGCATCTTAATACACTTAATATTTGATTTTTGTTCGGCATAATCTGCAAGATTGCTATCTGGTCCAAAGAGAACAGAATTTACATCAAATTCTTTCGCAATACTTTTTACAACTCTTACAGCATTCGATGATGTACAACATATATCAGATTCTGCTTTCACCTCCGCCGTGCTGTTAACATAAGTAACTACGGGCAAACCGGGATGAGATTTTTTGTATTCTCTGACCATTTCTGCAGAAAGATATGCAGCCATCGGGCAACAAGATTCTGGATTTGGAAGCAAAACGTGTTTATCTTGGTTTAGAATCGATGCAGTTTCTGCCATAAAATCAACACCAGCAAAAACAATGTATTTAGTATCTGTTTTATCTTTAGCAATTCGAGATAGCCCTAAAGAATCTCCAATATAATCAGCAATATTTTGTATCTCAATGGATTGATAATAATGAGCTAATATTGTCACATCTTTCTTTTTCTTTAACATGCTGATTTTTGCTAATAATTCACTATCCTTCAAAATTTTCTCATTCCTTTCAGTTCTGCTAATTGTTTAAATATAAAATACAAGAGCATATTACTTTTATGCTAAGGAAGATTAAATTAGAATTATATTTATTTGAACTTAGGTGAGAAATATTGACCGAAAATCTACAATTCATTTTAAAACAAGTGTTCTATTATGTTAGTGCTTTTATAAATTCAAAAAAAATTGATGGAAATCAAGTCAGTGAAGAAATTGAAAAAGCAGTTAATCAAAAGTTGAAAAATTTATCAGATCGGGACATTTTCAGAAAAGACTTACAGGATCATATTATTGAAATAGCGAAGAACACTACTATTTATTGTTCTTGGAGCCCTTATGTAGATCATTTCCCATATCAAGACGAAAATTCGGATAGAGATTTCAATACATTAGGGTATTTCCAATTCAATGTGGATCATTATAAAGATAATCCCTCAGAAAAAGAAAAATTAACCCCAATGCTTCTTCAGCAAATTCCTTACTTGGTTTTAGGTGTATTAGCAGAATTATCTAAAAAGGATGAATATAAAGCGATTTATCTAGATCTTGAAAGTCCTCTTTTCATGTTTGCGACATCAAATGGTTGCAAACCAGCAAATATTCAATGGACATCAGAGAATATCGAAAAATACAAAAAAGTAATCTCCTATTGGACTGTTATATATTCTGGGCAGTGGGAAGATTATTCTGATGATCTCTACGATCGGAGAGTTCAAAATAATCTTTCAAATAGGCTATCTGAACTCCATTTTATCCATAGAAACTCTGGATTCATCTATATGGCAGAAGATAACTATGAACGTTTTTTCGAATCTTACATGTTGAAATTTGTGATTGAGCCTACCCCTAGAATGAGAGCAGTTCAATTTTCTTTAAGATCGATTAATGAATCATTAGATCTATTATTTTTAAAAACCCAAACAGATGTCTTTGAGAATTTAAACTATATAGAGGAAAAGATAAAGAATTTGCGATTATTACGTGGGCTAATACAGACTCGATTAAGCATTATTTATAATGAACTTGATTATAATAGAAGAGAGCATTATACAGTGGTATTAAAATATCTCTTAAACGAATTTGACATCAAAGGAATTGCTGAAAGAATTAAAGATAAATTTGAAACAATTTATGAAGCGATTCAAGATTTATATCAAAAACAAAACGAACGAAATCAAAAGAGAACTGAAAAGGGGTTAAATCTTCTCAATTTACTCTTCGGGGCGGGAATTTTAGCCGATTTAGCAGGTGTAATAATGCTAGCTTTTACATTACAAGAAGGAGATCTTCTAACTGTTTTATTAAATAGCATTATAGGGCTTATAATCATTGCAATTTTGGGTGCAACAATTATTTTCTATATATATACTCGAATGATGATGAATAAATCACAAATCCAGAAAGCTGTTGATGCGATAATTGAGGACAATCAAGGAAATATCATACTAATAAAACGTAGGTATCCTCCATATAAGGATTATTACGCTTTACCAGGTGGTGCTGTGGAGAAAGGAGAAACTCCGAAACAAGCTGTTATCAGAGAAATCAAGGAAGAAACAAACTTAGATGTAGAAATAGAAAGTAAGTTAGGAGTCTATGATAAACCCGGAAGAGATCCAAGGGGAGATGTTCATTCCACTGCCTACAAATGCAGAATAGTAGGCAATGAAGATCAAATTAAGAGTGGAGATGACAGTAAGGATGTGATCGTGATTTCGCTTAAAGAGTTGAAAAATATTAAATTAGCGTTTGATCACAAAGAAATGCTAAAAGATGCAAATTATATTTAATAACCTTTTATTTTTTTAATCAAAATGCATTCACTAACTAAAAAGTGTGAAAAAAATGAAACCGTTAATAATACCTAGTCCAAGAAATGGAAAAGAACCTCAAATTCACGAATCAGTATTTATCGCTCCTACTGCCGTGATCATTGGAGACGTTACGATTGGAGAAGGATCCAATATTTGGTTTGGAGCTATACTTAGGGGTGATTGGGGAACAATAATCGTGGGAAAAAATACAAGTATTCAAGAAAACGTTACTATCCATAATGAAGTTAACTCAACGGTCGAAATAGGTGATGATTGTATCATTGGCCATCATGCGATGGTTCATGGACCTTGTACAATTGGAAATGGATGCTTAGTCGGAATTGGTTCAAATGTTTTGCACAGATCGAAAATGGGAGATGGTTCTATGCTTGGAGCTGGAGCAGTGTTAGTAAATAAAGAAGTTCCTCCGAGAATGTTAGCATTAGGGGTCCCAGCAGAGATTAAAAAAGAACTCTCCTCAACTGGAAAACCTATTGGGATGCAATCATCAGGTGTATATGCTATCAATGGTGCAGCGTTCAAAAAATTCTTTAAAGATCATCCCGAATTCTGATTCTCTTTTTTGGTTATATGTTTTTAAAAGATTAATAGAGAATATTTATCTTGTTATCATTTAGTTTAATACGTTTAAAGCAAAAAAGATCATTAATTCTGATTTTTTCTGTCCATTTCTAAAAAACTTATAAACAAAAGCAATATATATAAGAAGTATAGAACAAGAAATCTTATATTCTAAAAATTAAAAAAAATTATTCGAGGCTGAAGAAAATGAACTTTATAAAAACATTTGTGATCTCTTTAGTTATCTATTTAGGTCTAAACACCGTGTTTATGTTTATCGCGATGTTTACTGTATCTGGATATCCTGCAACTGATGTTTGGTATCTCGTTTGTGCCGTTTTTGCCCCAATAACTACATACCCAGGGGCTGCTTGGGTTAACTATGGGATAGTTCCACTTCTTTCTACAACAGATCTCCTTACAGACCTAATGCTATTTCTCTCGTTAGTCGTACCTCCTTTAATTGCATTAATAGTAGCCGCTTTTATAGGTGAAAATAATTTCACTGGTTTTGGCGCTTGGTTTTTAACCGCTTTCCTCTCTTGTTGCTTATATGCCCTGTTTCTTGGTATTGGACAAACATCCTCTGCCTATCTATATCTTGTGTGGGTAGATTTGATAACATCTCTCGAGTATGTTGGTGGGATTATAAACATAATAATGGCGGGAATCGTAAACGGGTTCTTCTATGGATGTATCTGTATATTAATAACGAAAAAATTTTTATAAAATAATTCAAAATATTAAACTTTTTTTTCTCTATTCTTTTTTAATAGTTTAACGAACACATGCATCTTTCATTTTTAACTATATCTATAGAGTTAAAGGATAAATCTAATAAATTGACCATTAATAATTTATTTTCTAAATTAGGTAAACCTAATGTTGTTTTAATGACTTCTAACGCTTCAAGAGTACCTAAAATCCCTGGAGTGACACCAATAACCGGTAAAGGTCCATCTTTAGATGAAAATTTTTCGGGTTCATTAAACACGCACTCATAACATGCTGTTTTTCGAGGAATGATAGTCATTATTTGACCATAAAAGTCTTTAATACCCGCAATTACGCATTTCATATCATATTCAATCGCAGTTCTATTTACTAAAAATTTAGTTCTTAAATTATCACTGCAATCAACGATATAATTTTGCCCATCAACATGCTTCTTAATAGTTTTCTCATCAACATAATCTTTAAAAACCTTGATTTCTACTTCAGAGTTGAGTTTAGAAAGTGTTTCTTTTGCCATAGAAACTTTATCATTATCAATTTGGGTTTCATTATAGAGAATTTGTCTTTGCAAGTTGGAGATTGATACAGTATCGTTATCAATTATAGTTAATTCCTTTATTCCTGTAGCTACCATATAAAGTGAGAATGGAGATCCTAACCCTCCTGCTCCAATTTGTAGAACTCTAACTTTTGACAGTTTCTCTTGCCCTTTTTCGCCTATTGAAGGAGAAATTATTTGCCTGGAATAACGTTGCTTTTGCTCATTTGTTAACATTTTCATCATCTTTTATTATTTCTTGAATGTTGATGAGAGATTCCTCGACTTCAATTAATGTTATGCCTAAATCTATATTATGTTCGATAAATGCTACTAGAATCACTTGACTAGTAGCACCCATGATCACTACTTGATATTCATTATATTCTACGGTAATATTGCATATTTCTTCATTCAATTCTGTTATTGCTGTTTCCATTGCTTCAAACATTGTAGCCGCCAGAGCCCCTATTTTTTTCTCATTAAAAACCCTCGTTACTCGAGAAGTAATCGTAAGACCATTTCTATTAACTAAGACAGTTCCGATGATGCCTAAAACCGACTCAAGCTTGATAAGTTCTTTTGACAGTTGTTCAACTTGGATGGAATCCATCGACGTTCATTAATCCTATGGAATTAATTTGAACAAATTTAATATAAGGAATATAACTGATTATATACATTTAAAATATATGGTAATAAGATAAACACCATCTATTATTTTAACAATTTAAGAAATAGATTATTTATAGAATCCTTTATTTCCATTAAAGGGTCTATACCTATTACGCCATGCGGGTTGTCTTAATTTAGCGGTTTTTCCAAAGCCACAGTAAGCACAAAATCGCTTGCGTCGATGATAAGAATGCCTTCCACATCGTCTGCAAGTTTTATGACTAC
Organism: uncultured archaeon; assembly: GCA_964493715.1. Classification (GTDB taxonomy): domain Archaea; phylum Asgardarchaeota; class Lokiarchaeia; order Sigyniarchaeales; family SOKP01; genus SOKP01. The sequence continues at coordinate 3,145 of CAZBPC010000058.1, read as the reverse complement.
TTGCTTTATTTTTTTTTCCCTTACTTTCAGTTCCTTGACCCATAATATCACCTTATGAATCTTTTATTCTCCATCAAATTCTTCTCTATACATTAATTTTTCTTCACTATTTTCTTGAAATAATAATTTTTCGCGATCTTGTCCTATAAAGATAACTGAAGCGCCTCGTATCATGACTGTCCCTAAATCTTTACTTCTCTTCCCACCACGACCGAAATAAATCTCTTTCGCTTCATCCACTATTAAATTCATGTAATTATCGAATTTAACAAGTTTCCCTGTTAGATATGTATTCCAGATTTTTAATTTAATCCGCACTTCTGGCTTTAAAATTGCTTTGCTTAAAGTTCTTGAAATTGTATGTTGCGACATTTGAGTAATCACGTAGATTCTTAATAATAATAGATAGAAATGTAGCGAAAATATAAATATTTTTTTATTCTAAAAGATTTAATTTCTCATTCCTATTTAGGCAATCAATTTCAAATAGAAGCTAACTATGAAAAAAATTGGGATTTTTGATAGTGGTGTTGAAACCCCTGAAGAAATCATAATGGCAGCGGGATTCGTGCCTTTCAGGCTTTTTGGAGATCCAACTCTCCAACCAGAAAAAGCAAACGAACATATTCCCCCTACTCATTGCATTTGGACTAGAAACCTTTTAGAACAAGCAATTGCAGGTTTAGATGAAGATATTGTTGGGATTGTTTCCAGTCACGGATGTGATAGGACCAATCGTGAATTTGATATCTGGTTAGAATGTCTAAATTACAAGTTCATGTTCTTTCTCAATTCACCACGCAAGCGTGATGATGTCGCCTTAAAATTCTTTATCGATGATCTAATAGAATTCAAAAATCAATTACAGGATACATTTAATATCGAAATTACAGATGAAAAATTGAAAGAATCTATCCAAAAAATGAACAAGATTCGTAAGTTACTCAAAGAAATATCCGAATATCGGACCAAATACATGTTAAAAGGCTCTGAATTTCATGCTCTAGTAAAAAAAGTTCAACAATATCCAAAAGAAGATGCACTTCACATATTAGAAACACGCTTGAAGGAGTTAAAAGAGTCTCGCGTTTTAATTTCTAATGATATGAAGCCAATACTACTAACAGGATCCGATATTGATGATACCGAACTCATTGTTCTACTCGAATCTCTTGGATTTCACGTGATAATTGATGATTTGGGGGTGGGTACTAAGTACTTCTGGAATTCAGTAAGTGAAAATGAAAACCCTATAGAAGCCATAGCAAAATATCATATTACTAAACCTATCTATTCCACTAAATTTCCATCGTATGAACGATACAACGTCCTCGAGTTTCTTGCTAAAAAGTATCAAGTTGTTGGCGTCATAAATATTGCACAAAAATTTTGCGAACCCGTCCTCTATGACCATCCCTATCTGCATAAGAAGTTTAAGGAACTTGGAATTCCATATCTATTTGTTGAGATGACTTACAACCGCGAATCATATTCTCAATTAAATACTCGATTCTCAGCATTTGCTGAGATGATTTAGGAGGGAAAAAAATGTCAGCAAAAGAAAAATCGATAAAACCCCAACATAATAAAATGTTGAATGCCACCCAAGGGCTAAAAAACATTATGGGAAGGCATTTTTTGGCCATTGAGCAAGCATATCGCGACGGAAAACCTACAGCTTGGGCAACCTCGGGAAGTCCAGTAGAAATGCTCTATGCGATGGATGTGCAACCCATGCTCCCCGAAAATTCAGCCACCGTATCAGCAGCTCAAAAATATTCGCAAAACTTTATTGAGTTAGCTGAAGCTGAGGGATTTTCTTACGATTTATGTTCTTATTTCAAAACCAACGTGGGAGCTGTCTTAACCAATGCTGGAATGGCTGAGGGGGGCACTCGAAAGCCATCCTTTATGCTCTCCACTGACGTCATTTGTGATACCCATGTGAATTGGTTTCAAGTTCAAGCAGAACGATTCAACGTCCCTCATTATAGTATTGATGTTCCACACGTCGTAAGCAATACCACTAATCGTCAATATAATTATTTTAAAAAATATGTCACCGAACAACTCTATGAATTCATCGAGTTCATTCAAGAAGTCACTGGACACGAGTATAATGAAGAAAACGCAAGACAAGTATCTGAAAATTCGTGGAACTTAAGTAAAGTATGGCAGGACATCTATGAGTTGAGAAAATGCATCCCTTGTCCTATTTCAACTCGAGATACATTCGGTGGATTATTTCCCCTTTTTACAATGCCTGGATTGAAGGAACCTATCAAATTGTACAAGAGGATGTATAAAGAAGCGAAAATAAGAGTTGATGAAGGAATTGGAGCTTTGGAGAAAGAGGATTTTAGGCTTATGTTCGAAGGCATACCTTTTTGGTACAATTTGAAATACTTCGGACAACTTGAGCGATGGAATGCCATAATTGTATATGAACCTTATACATATGCTTTCAGCAAATACATGAATCCAAAAGTGACCAAGGAAATGGTACTAAACAAACCCATTGAAGCAATGTCAGAATTAATGTTAAGTTTTTGGTATGTTTACGATTTAGAAACCCGCATCAAGAAATTTGAGGAAACAGTAAAAGATTGGAGCATTGATGGGGTATTACTTCATAACAACTTATCATGTCGCCCGAATTCTTGTGGAATGTACGATTTAAAGCGCCATTTAATGGATGATTATGATATACCTTGCCTTATCATCGATGCCGATATGAACGATCCCCGGAAGCTAAATGAAACCCAAACACTCAATCAGATTGAAAGCTTTATTGAGATCTTGCGACAGAGGAAAAAGACTTAAGATACAAACATGAGCATAGATCAGATTGGAGTTATAAAAAGGTAAATTCAGCGTCTGATTTCTATAAATCTTCTATGTAAAAGTATATAATTTTACATTAGAATACTCCCGAGGGAAAAGTATAAAAGAATAAATAACAAATAGTCATTTATTAGTAGTGGACTAACCTAAAGACTAACCTTTACTTCATATTTTCTCTCAATTTCATTAATATTAGACGTTATTAGGATAATAATTGGAATATTAGTATGTATTCTCGCAATTCTTATGATGATTCGATCGCTTTCAACTTTTAGGTTTGATTACATGACAGTAATTTATT
>CAZBPC010000057.1:0-21800 GCA_964493715.1 uncultured archaeon | reverse complement strand
GTGTCCAAAATAATTGAGTAGTCATTTCATCGCTCAATTGAGTAAAATCCATAATCGGAGTTTTTAAAATTGGAGGATTAATCTCATCTACAACCTTATTAAAAATCAAATTTAATTCAATGATTGTAGGAGCAAAAATGGATTCCATGTCTATACCAAATTCTGTTAACGGATGCAAATGTCTTTGAATAAAAAATCTTACCCGTTTTAAAACTTCCTTGTCCTGCCAAGATTCTTTTGGGATATATGCCATGAAATGAAGGATAGCACAATTAAAGTGGTATATATCTATATAAATTTCATCAATCCTCACATCAAGGTATTTTTCATCACTAATTCTAATATTAAATTCTTTTGATTCAACAACATCTGTAATATCTACACTTAAAAAATTGCCTACCTTAGGAGGTGAATAATTATCAACTGCACCAGAAGCCAACACTCCCGAACCTTCTTCAGACCAATCAAATTTAGAATGATTTTTAACCAAATAATCTAATATAATTTTCCTATATTTTCTTTCTTCTGCGATTGTATCAAAATCAAATATATGATCTAGGCTGAATACTCCAGTTCCATAGAAATATAGCTCTTCTGCTTTAGGTAAATCTTTTGAAAAGCTTGCTTGTTTTTGATCTTTGACAACTTTAGCAATTATTCTTACTCCAAATTTCAATCCATCATCTACCATTTCCAGGAGCATTTTATGCCATTTATCCGGACTTGCCAGTTTTTCCCCATATTTCTTCTCCATTCCTCGCATATGATTACTATAAATTTCACTAAGATCCTCAACGATTATATTTGTAAACCCTGCTTCTTTCAAATCTTGAATAAAATCATGAACAGAAAGTCTTATCATTTCCGAAAATCCGACTTCAGAAGTAACTTCTTCAAAATACTTTACTCTTTCATTTGAAACCGTTGAAAAAGGGATCCACAATTGGAAACCAAACCTCCCCTGAGGTTTGAGGGTTCTCCGTATTTCATTGAATATTAATTTTCTATCCTTGTGAGCAATACCATCTGGATCTTGACCGTATACAGCATCAAATGAATTATCTTCATAAGGTAGTTTAAAAATATCTCCTTCTTTAAAATCTACTAAATCAGATACACCAAGTTCTTTTGCTCGACTTTTAGCAACACTTATTGCTTTACTTAATATATCAATCCCACTTACATTGCATCTATATTCTTTTGCTAGCCAACAGGCTGTACTACCTTCACCACAACAGAGATCCAGCACATTTTTTACATTTTTTAAGTCTAATTTCTCAACAAGTTCATAAGTAGTTTTCCAACCACCAAAATGAAGTTGTTCTCGAGGTTCAGGCCAGAATTCAGATAATCTATCAATAATTGTTTCATCAAGTCTTCCCTTAGGCTCCTCCTTTGGTTTTTTATTACGATTACTCAAAATTCCATCTACCTCTCTATTAATTTCTATTAAAATTCCTTTTAAAAAGTGATATCAAGAATAAATCTCTTATGATTATGATTATGTAAGTATTTTCAAGAAATCTTTATTTATTAATTAAGTATTGAACTGAAATAGATTATCTATATAAATCTTTTTAGTAGAGGAAAATGATATTAAAAACTTTAATGAGTTTTCCCTGCAGCTCTTTGAGTAAGCAAGTCAATCTGACTTTTAACAGGTACAACTTCTCGAACCTTTTCTAAAACAATAGCTTCTTCGGGACAATTAGAAGCACATAACCCACATCCTATGCAACGATCTAGTCGAATTTTGATTTCATTGTCAGATGAATCTTCTTTGTGAGGCCAATGATGATATATTGCTCCCATTGGGCAAATTTCCAAACATTTTTCACACAACGTACACTCTTCTTGTTGAACATGGGGTTCAAAATTGGATTTTGTAATAGAATTGTAATTGTTAAGTTCCTTTACAGATTTTAAAAACCCACAACAGCATGAACAACAATTGCACACAAACGTAGCCGTATCTTGCATGTTAAATGTTTCATGAACTAAACCTTCCTTTTCTGCCCTTTCCATTACATCCATTAATTCATCTAAAGAAACTTCACGTCCAACTCCTTGTTCAATAACCATTTTTGCCAAGGTTCCCGTAGTAACACAAAAATTTTCATTTGTTTGTTTACATGGCTCTCCAGCTAACTTTGCGGCATTTCTACAACTACATGGAACGACGGCATATACTTTCGGATTTGCCTTTTCTAAATATTCTTTTAAAATTTCAAAAGGTAAGATTTGATGTGTCAATTCCATTGAATTTTCTATTTCAATCAATCTTTCAGTGGGTTTTATTGTAGGAATTACGCGATAAATCGTATAATCGCTAGCACTTAATTCATAAGGAAATCCTAATTTAAATAATTCCAAGTGTGCTTCTGCGGCCTTCTTCATTCTCTCTGGGTCATCCCGATTAGTGGTGAAATATACTTCAAAACCACCGGGTAGATAAGGTAATAAGACATACAGAGTGCCTAACTTTATTAATTTTCCTTTATGATACATGTCTTCAAGTATATCTGTCAAATCATCAATAGCTATATTTGATAGCCTTGAAATCTTTTTTACATTCATTGGAGTACTGACTTTACTAAAACTTGAAGTTAAAATTTCAGCTTCTTGTTGAGTAAACATGTTTTTCAATAATTTCAATGTTACTTCATGTTTTGGCAATCCAATAACATTCTCCCCCTTACTCAACAATAGACGCAATTTCTCATATAAGTCTGATATAACCATTATTTAATTCACCTTTAGATTTTTCTATCTTTTATAAGTTTTAAAAATTTTGATTAATTACTCAATTTTGGCTTTCATATTGCATTTTAATAAAGTTAAGATTTTTCTGAGTTGTTAATAGCATTTGAGTATCATCTATTTCTTTATAGATTTCAAGAGCTCTTTCTAAGAGATTAATAGACTTCTCATAATCTTTTTTGAATTTATAATATACTGTACCTAAATTATTGAGCGCATTCGCAATTCCTGGTTTAATCTTTAGATCTTCCATGATATTGAGTGCTTCTGTATATTTTTGAATGCATTCATCCTGTTGGGCAAGATCTCCCAAAATTCCTCCGATATTTAAAAGTTGCTTAGCTACTCCATGCAAATTTTGTTGCGATCTTTCGATTGCGAGTGCTTTCCTGTAAACTTCGAGCGCATTTTGAAACTCTCTTCTAGCTTCATATATTGAAGCAATGTTTCCATAACGCACTGCTAAATGCGTTTTCTCTCCAATATTTTCAGCTATTTCAATTGATTTATTGAATAATTCGAAAGCTTTATTATAATCTCGTTTTGCCCTATAAATTAATCCCATATTGTTCAAGCTAGTTGCTTGACCCGATAAATCTCCCATAATTTTTCTTATTTCGTAGGATTCATCATACTTCCTCATAGCATCATCAATCTTTCCGAGGTTAAAGTAAATCACTCCTATGGCATTCCCTGCAAGTGCCTTAATTCTTAATTTTTTAATTTTGTCCGCTGTTTGGTATGCTCGCTCTAAATTCTTCAATGCTTCTTGATAATTTCCAGCGATTCTATAAATATTACCGATTGTATTCAAATTGGAAGCCATATCTTCTAAATCTCCAAGTAATTCATCTATTTTAAGCGCTTCAGAAGCTTTTTTCAAGGCAGGATCTAAGAGTCCTTGTGATACGTAAATTCCTGCTAGATTATTATAGCATAAGGCCTTTCTCGATAAATCTCCCATAATTTGAGCAATTTCTAGAGCCAATTCAATATTCTTAATTGCATTCTGAACATCCCCATTTGCTCGATATATTACTCCCAAACTGTTTAATATCGAAAATTTTAACAAGTTAGGAGTATCTTCACTCATAAGACTTAAAGCTTGGGTTGTGTATTTTATTGCATTTTTAAAATCCCCTTTTTTCCGATAATTCTCTCCGATATTAATAAGAACTCCAATCTTCTCATTTTTCTGATTTGATATTGTTGTTAATTGCAAGGCTTCATTAAATTTTTCAAGCGCTTTATCTAATTCCCCTTTAGTGGAATAAATTAATCCTAACGCATTTGTGAAATACATCTCGTTAATATCATCATATTCTTTCTTTGAAAGAGTTAAACCTTCCAGCGCAGTTCTTTCAGCAAGCACAGTTTCTCCTAGTTCAGTATAAATTTCGTGAGCAAACCTATTCTTGGAGGATTCTGTAGCATTAAAATGATTCTCTTTCATAAAATCCCTAAAACTAAGAACTTGTTTTGAAGGATCTTCCTTAAGAGTATCGAATTTTTCATTAAATATGGGAGCTAATCTAGTCTTCACAAAATGTATCGTATTCGTTTTTATTTTATGTACTTCTATTTTATTTTCAGTAGCAATTTCTAATAGCATGTTATCATGTTTCGAAAGATCTAAATCCGAAGATAAATTTGAGACTTTAATGGGTTTATATTTATAAATATCCTCAGTTTCAAGATCCTGATCATGATCTATCCAAATCAACCTTTTAATACCTGTTAATTCTCTTAACATAGGACCAATGTCGAAATCATCACTACCAGAATACCCCATGACTATAAGATCTCGGTATTGCATGATCGAATCAATTAGCTTCTTCTTGTATGGTTCAATAGCAAAAGTTTTACCTTTTTCCCTATCTTTTCCAAGAGCACTAATTGTAGTAATTAATGAATTCTTAGTTAATCTCCCTTTAATGCAATCCCATTTTGAACCATGTATCTTAATGATAGGAAATTGAAATCGCACATCTTTCTCGTAATCATCTTTTGTGATGATGGCTATGACTTTTTTATGATAATCATGAAACATGGGAAATAGTGTTAGCTTTTTCTTCAGTGCTATTTCAATGAGAAAGTCGAAATTGGTTGTTACAACGTAGTTATATCTCATTATCATGTTAGCTAAGAAAACATGATTAGCGTTCGGTTCTTTTACCTCATCCAAGTAGTCTAAAAATTTGATGTCTTTATCAAATAAATCTTGTATCTTTTCTACTAATAATTCATATCTCAGCGAATCAAGCCTGGTTAAATCCTCAATTTCGTTATCAGGAGCATAATACTTTAATAATTCATTTACAAACATTCTTGCAGAAGGTACACAAGATGGAGGATCCATTGAGATCCCAGCACCCACTAAAAAGGTGTAAGCACGTTTTTCAGAAAATAGGTTTGCAATCTCCTTTACTTTCTCTTCTTCTGGAACTTTTATAATATAGCTTTCAAGATAAATTTCTTTCATTATGAGATATTTCTTTAATTTTTTTAAGAAAAAACGAATACAATGTTAAAAAGTTAATGAATCTCATTCATTTTGAACAAATTCGAAAACGCTCTTAAATAACCCGATAAGGGTAATGATTATAGGATTTAAGTAGTAAACTTGTAGGGAAATGGACTCCTAAAATTCATTTGCTTTTTTATCCTTTCTACTAAGTGGAAAAAGTTTTTTACCATGTAATATTAGTTCATGCAAATTCACGAAAATAAAATATTATGACAGACAAGTCTAAACTGTTAGAACTTTCAAGTAAATTTGGAACTCCATCGCTGGTAATTGATCATCAAATAATAAGGAATAACTATAACCTTTTTTGCTCAAATCTTCCTCGAGTGCGACCTTATTTCGCAATAAAAGCTAATCCAGAATCAGAAATTGTTAGAACAATGTATAAAATGGGTTCTGGATTCGATGTTGCGTCGTGGGAAGAATTCATGATCGTCCATGACGTGATTGAAGGGAATCAAAAGAGGAAGAGTCATTTTATGAATGAAAACGTGATATATGCGAATCCTGTAAAACGTATAGATTCTTTAAAAAATCTCAATAACTACTTCCTTCAAATGACGTTTGATAATTATATTGAAATTGAGAAAGTTGCTAAACATTGTAAACACAGTCGCTTAATTCTGCGAATTGATGTCCCAAACACGGGCTCTGTTGTGGAATTATCAACTAAATTTGGAGCATCTCCTGATATTTGTATTGACTTGATAAAATATGCTAATAAGATGGGTTTTAAAGTAGAAGGGCTAAGTTTTCATGTAGGTAGCCAATGCAGCAATTTTGATAATTATGTCCAAGCGTTTAAGATTGCCCATGATCTTTTTGAACAATCTAAACAGATTGGAAATGAATTATCTATAGTAGATATTGGAGGAGGATTTCCAGTACCTTATGATGATCAAGTTCCTCCTTTTGAAGAGTTAGCCAAAATCATTAACGATAACATTGCTCAATATTTTGATAAGCCGGGGATAAAAATCATTGCGGAACCTGGACGCTTTTTAGTCGCAACAAGTGCAACTTTGGTAGCAGAAATTAACGGTAAAGCAACAAGAAACGGTAAAACATATTATTATATTAATGATGGGGTCTATAATACATTTTCTGGAGCTATCTTTGATCACATTCAGTATCATTTCAAATCATTCAAGGATGGAGTTCTAATGGATAGCGCGGTTGTAGGACCTACTTGTGATGCTTTAGACAAAATATCTCTTGATGAAAAACTACCAGATCTAGATGTTGAAGATTTGCTTTATTCTGAAAATATTGGTGCTTACACGAATGCTTCAGCTACTCATTTTAATGGATTTCCTCCAGCAAAAGTGCTCCATATTAATACTTAATTTTTTATTCATTTATTAATTAGTTTATTAGTTGATTTTCTAATGGATACTCCTAATAATGATGAGATTCTTAAAAAGAAAACAATGCGAGTTTCAATCGCAGAAGGATCTTTTGGAGTACTTAGTAGCATGCTTTCTGATAACTATATCGTACCTTTCGCACTCAGTATTAATACATCACCTTTTCAAATTGGGATTCTATCCTCTCTGGGAAATTTACTATCGCCAATAGGACAAATTATTGGGTCACGCAGAATTGAGAAAAATTCAAGAAAGTCAGTATTAATGAGTGGTATTATCGGTATGGGAAGTGTTTGGCCCTTTTACCTTATAATTGCAATATTATATTCCTTAGGAATTTTATCAACGATTCTTCCTTGGATTTTGATAATTTTTTTTTTGTTCTACATGTTATTTTCTGGGATAATGAACCCTCCCTGGTTTTCAGTAATGGGAGATGTAGTTCCCGATAATTTCAGGGGTAGATATTTTGCTAAACGTAATCTTTTAACAAATGCGATTGCCTTAATGGGCATTTTAATCTTATCATATTTATTGGATTGGTTTAATTTCCAAGGAAATATTCTGTTTGGTTTCATTTTGATATTCATTTTTGGGTTTTTGACACGTGGAGTCTCTGCTTTACTTTTTACAAAACACTATTATCCTCCATTTTATTTTGAAGTCGCTGATCATATTAAATTTAGCACGATAATTAAGGAAATACCAAAAAGTAACTTTGGAAAATTTACATTATTTGTTTCCTTATTAACATTAGGACAATGGATTGCCGGTCCATTTTTTTCTGTCTACATGTTATCTGAGTTACATTTCGATTACTCCATATTTATTATTATCAGTCTGTTTTCGTCCTTTATTGCATTATTTATCTTTCCGTTGTTGGGTAAATTATCAGATAAGCTTGGAAATGTTCGATTACTTCAAATTGGAGCAATTCTCATTCCATTACTCCCTGTATTATGGCTCTTTTTCGATACACCAATAGGGATTCTCTTAGGACCCCAATTGCTTGGAGGAATTGGGTGGACATCTTTTAATTTAGCAACATCAAATTTTATTTATGATAATATTCCAGGAAGAAACAGGGGTACATATATTGCTTTCTACAATGTCTTATTAGGAGTAGCTATTTTAATTGGAGGATTGGCAGGAAGCATCATAATTACCTACATCCCCATCACTTTTATGAACCGATATCATTTTTTATTTTTGATCTCAGGAATTTTTCGGATCGTGATTGTCATAGTCATGTTACCAATGATTAAAGAAGTTAGAGTAACTACTAAACCAATATTAAACTTGAAAAATTCTACCGTTTATAGGTGGCTCTATGATCTAACCCTAAGAAATGAAAGTAAAATCTCAAAAAAAATGAAAAAAAGTAACACAAAAAGCTAGAGAATATATATAAATCTGTTAATTAGTTGAATTTGCTATACTAAGAGTTTAAATTTTCTTCAATATAAAGAATAAAGCTCCTAGTTCACCAGTAATTGGTTCATGTATTGAAACTTCTTGATAATCTTGGTTAAATATTCCAACAATTTCGAATCCAGCTGATCTAGCAAATTCTTTAAACTCATCATAGATCCAAAGTCTAAGATCATGAGATTCTTCGACAACGAAACTATTCCCATTATCATTAACTTTCATTTTAAAATCGACGTGTCTAATTCTTTTCTCAAAATCATACCAATTTATTGCCCATTGCACCTCAAGTTCTATGCCTTCTTTACTTACATGCCATATATCATCAATTTTTTTCTCATTTCTTATATCATTACACATGCAACTCAATTCAATTATATAAAGTCCACCATCATTCAAAGAATTACTAATATTATGAAAATGTGATTCAATATCCACATCTTTTCTTAAATATCCTAAACTGTTGATACATATAAAAGCAGCATCAAATTTCTTCTCAAATTTCTCATTAACCATATTACCAATAACAGCATCAGCAATATGGCTAGGGATATTACACTTCTCTAATCTCTCCTTAGAAAATTCAATCATAGAGGGATTTAAGTCATATCCTAAGATATTATATCCATATTTAGGTGCGTGTTCCAAGAATAAACCAGGTCCGCATGCTGGTTCTAATAATTGTTTTATATTAATATTAGAATAACGCTTGAAACATCTGCTGAAAAACTCTATATCACGATTCGCATCTCTTTCAAATGCCAAATCATAATACCTCGATAAATTATAAAATTCATAGAGCTTTTCTTGATCATCATTTGATTCAATTCTGTTAGAGCCTAAAAGAGGAGTATTATCAATGATCTGACTACTCTGGTTCATCATTTCATCACATAAATTATTGGTATTAATTACTGAGCTTTTTTTTAAAATATCCATATCTTTTAACATATTTAACACCTTATGCTTAAAATTTTATCCTAAATTTCTTCTATGCATATTTAATAAGAAAATTACAAAGTAAAATCATATTATATTTTCTTTTTTGGAGATCGTCTTAAATATATGATCCCTTTAATTTGATCATTACTTTATTAGTATTTTGCAAATGTAATCTAGTATTAAAGTTTTTCTACGGATCTCTAAAATTAATGAAAGTGGTAATAAAAAATTTAATACTAAAAATTTCTTTTAATTAGCAACAAGCTACAATGTCATATTGATACCAAAATCTTGAAACATGAAACTCAAATCCAATTTCAAATAATAATAAACTGAAATAAACAAAAAGAAAATGCTGTTAAATTTATAGAATTATTAACATAGGAGCATCTCCTCCTAGTACCTTATGATGATCAAGTTCCTCCTTTTGAAGAGTTAGCCAAAATCATTAACGATAACATTGCTCAATATTTTGATAAACCCGAGATAAAATTTATATTATTTCTTAAGCGATTTTGAATTTTTTCTATTAATATTGTAGTTGGAATTATACTAAGAGTTTTAAACTAGTTTTAAATATAAGAGTGAACTTATACGATCAGATTATTTTATAAATAAATTCTTTAAAACCTTTTTGACACATAAGCCATAATGTTAATTTTATGCCATTTAATTAATTTCATAGATGAATATGATTCGATTTTTTGATGAAAACAATTTAACAGTTGAGCTTGCGGGAGGCAAAGGATTAAATCTTGCGCTGCTGGCTAAAGCAGGATTTCCTGTTCCACCAGGGTTTATTATTACAACAGAGTTTTATAAACTCTTTATAGAAGAAAATAATTTAGATAGATTTATCTCTGAAAAACTAAAAGAAAGTCCATCCAATGATTATAATGCATTAGAATTATTATCTAAAACGATTCGAGATCGCTTTGCCGAGTGTAATCTACCTCCAGAATTACTCAAGGGTATTTCTGATGCGTATAAGAAATTGGGATCTCCACCCGTAGCAGTGAGATCATCAGCAACGACTGAAGATACAATAAATCTATCCTATGCAGGACAACATGATACAATTTTAAATGTTGTAGATTCTAAGAGTTTAATTCCATCAATTATTGAATGTATGAGTAGTCTCTTTACCGCTCGTGCAATATATTATCGGAGAATTAATCATATTAGTTCCGAAAATCTTGCTCTTGCAGTTGTAGTTCAACAGTTAATAGCGAGCGAAATTTCAGGCGTACTTTTTACAGTCAATCCACTAACAGAAAAAAGATCAGAATATGTTATTGATGCAACTTTCGGTTTAGGAGAAGCTCTAGTATCTGGTCAAATTGAGCCAGATCATTACGTCATAGATACAATAGCAAATAAAATTATTGATCAAAAGGTAGGGTCAAAGAAATTTTCAATATTACCTAAATTAGAAGGTGGGATCCAACCAGATTCTAGAGATGTTCATAAAAAAAGTAGTTTAGATGAATTACAAGTTAAACAGTTAACAATTCTTGGGAAAAAAGTTGAAAATTACTTTCATAGTCCGCAAGATATCGAATGGGCTTTTGCAGATGGAACTCTTTATTTAATTCAATCTAGACCTGTAACTACTCTGTATCCCCTAACTAAAGACTTTTTAAACGGACCTCCTCAAGTTTATCTATCGTTTGGTGCTGTGCAAGGAATGTTAGAGCCAATGACACCACTCGGGAGGGATAATATTACTCATTTCATATTAAGCGTCGCAAAATTATTCGCATCTAAACTAACCTATAAAACCCAAAAGTTTTTACGTCACAATGGTGAAAGAATCTGGATGGACTTTACATCAGCGTTAACGCATGTAGGACTTAGGAGTATCGCAACTAGGCTGCTCATAATCATAGACCCTGTTGCATTAGAAATATTCCAACAACTATTATCTGAGAAATTTCTTCAAAAGAAGAAACGACCCCCTTTTTCAGCCATAAAGCATTTAATTAGATTTTTAATTTTCATGTTACCACAATTTAGAAAAATGATATTGGATCCCATCAATGAGCGTGAAAATAGATATCAATTCACCGAGAAATTCGTTAATCTTATACAACAAAAAAGTCAAAAAATAACAACTCCTTTAGAAATCTTTAATTTTTATACAAAATGGATGGAACGTTCAGGAAAATATGTTTTAACTTCGGTAATTCCCATAATAGCATTGGGGTACCTTCCATTGTCAATTCTCTCAATCTTAACAGGAAACACTTCTCTTCCGTTAGAATTTACGCGAAGTTTATCATTTAATCCAACCACAAGTATGAACTTAATGCTTGGAAAAACAGCAGCAGTTTTAAAAAAAGATCCAGAATTGTTATTTCTCTTCAAACAAACAGATTCCGATGAATTAACAATGAATTTTTTAAATGAATCATTACCTAAGATCGCTCAAAAAGGCATTAAAGAATTTATATCTGCTTATGGATTCCGCGGATTAGCAGAAATTGACTTAGGTCGAGAAAGATGGAATGAACAACCTAAAGTAGTTATAGATACAATTAAATCATATATGCTCTTACCTGATGATGAAAGTCCTGATTCATTATTTAAAAAGGGGAGGAAATCAACCTATATCGCATATCATCGTCTATTCTCTTTAGTGAGAAATTCTCGATTTGGGTATTTCAAAGCAAAACTATTGAACTTTTTCTTCTACCGTATAAGAAATTTAGCGGGATTTAGGGAATATCCTAAATTCGTTTTAGTACGAATGTTCTGGATTTTTCATTCTTTATTCTTAAAATTAGGTAGTTTATTTGTCAATGACGGGATTATCAGTAAACCAAGTGATGTCTTTTTCATACATTACGAGGAAATAGAAAAAATGTTAAATGAAGAAACGCAAAATTGGAAAAAAATAATTGAGGAACGTAAGGAATCATTTGATCGTGAAAAGCTGCGGAAATTGGTTCCACGTGTGATTGCAAATGATGGTAGAGTTTTTTATACTAGTTCAGTTTCAGATGAACAATTATCTTCAAAAAAACCCGGACTATTAATAGGTTCCCCTGTCTCTCCTGGAGTAGTAGAGGGATATGCACGAATAGTTCATAACCCTTATAAGTCTGAACTGAGGTCAGGAGAGATTTTAGTATGTCCAGCAACTGATCCCTCATGGACGCCCCTATTTCTCATTGCTAAAGGCTTAATTATGGAAGTAGGAGGGATGATGGTGCATGGGGCCGTTATTGCAAGGGAACATAATATTCCCGCCGTGGTAAGTGTAGTGAATGCAACCACTCTTATAAAAACAGGACAATTATTACGGGTTAATGGGTCGACGGGGCAAATCACAATAATTGATAAAAAATCTGCATCAAAATAATATAACTCAAGGTATTCTTGATTAAAAATACAAAATGCTGAAATGGATTTATAGATAATTCATAAAAGTAGCAAGGTGAAGTTTGGTTTCGACCTAATCAGGAAAAAAGAAAAATTTTGAGACATAAAACTAAAATTCAATTTCAAATACTAATAAACTTAAATAAACCAAATGAAAATGTGGTCAAATTTATAGATTTATTAGCATAATATAATATAATATAATAATAGAAACTATAAAATCTGACCTTTTAAATCTTGAGAATAAGAATATTATGAGTAAGACGGGATTAAGTTTTCTAAAAGTTTACGTCGATGGAGCTTCTCGGGGTAATCCGGGTCCTTCAGCAAGTGCCTTTATTTTTGTATATAATAATAAAATTCTCCATGAGAATTGCGAATATATTGGAAAAACTACCAATAACGTTGCTGAATATACAGCTATTACTAATGCATTAAAATTAGCTCAAGAATATTCTAAAGGGGAAATAGAACTTTTTTCAGATAGTAATCTTGCTATACAACAAATTAATGGAAACTGGAAAATTAATTATCCCCATTTGAAGAAATTGAATAAAGAAATACATAAACTTGTAGGGAAATATGAGAAGGTGAAGTTTATTCGAGTCCCGAGAGATAATCAATTCATTTCTATATGTGATCGGATGTGCAATGAACGTCTTGATTCGGAAGGAATTAAATTTTTAAAGAAATCTTCTTAGATTAGTGATATTATGGATCCAATATTAGGATTTTTAATGATTTTTCTTATTGGTTGTGTAAGTCTAATTGGAGTGTTTATGATCTCCTTGAAAGAAAGAACCCTTGATGAAATACTATTTATCCTTGTCGCATTTGCTACGGGTTCGATACTTGCTACAGCATTATTTGATCTAATACCAGAATCCTTACACCATCTTGAAGAACTTAATGCTGAAGGAGCTGGAATTACTGACGCTTTCATATTTGTTAATGTTATTTTCGGATTCGTGACTTTTTTCATTTTAGAACGATTCATTTATTGGTTTCATGGTCACGCTCATGAACACGAAAATCAATTAGTTTGTTATGATAATCTAACTGAAGGTTCTAGTAAAGTCTTGGAAAAAGGGAGTAACATAAAGAGTTTTGCACTCCTTAATTTAATTGGTGATGGTCTACATAACTTCTTAGATGGGATCATAATTATGGTAGCATTTTTAAACGGACCCGCAACGGGTATTGTGATTACGCTTGCTGTGTTATTTCACGAACTACCGCAAGAAATTGGTGATTTCGGGATTCTCTTATATGGTGGTTTTACAAAGAAGAAAGCTCTCATATTCAATTTCATTAGTGCAATGGTTGCTTTAATTGGTGGTTTAGTAGCATTAATTTTTTCAAGTCCATTTGTTTTGTTTAATATGTTCTTTTTAGCATTTAGCGGTGGAGGATTTATATACATAGCTAGTACCGAACTTATGCCTGAACTTATAAAGGAGAAAAATCTAAAAAAATCTATTATTCAAGCATTAATCTTTATAGGTGGTATATTACTGATCATCTTCTTAATAATTCTATTACCACACGAATAAAAAAAAGTGATTTAGGCTTAAATTCATTAATGAAACTTTGATCTCTATTATATTAGAGCGTGAAAAAAATGGGTCATAAATATTTCTATTTTATTAAAAGTTCACCTTTGGAAGAGATATATGAACAAACATCAACTTTTTGGCATAGGAATAAAGGAAATATCGAACAAGAAAGCGTATCATCTGATAAATTAGTGAAGACATTAAAAATTCATCGTGGAATGTCATTAACATCAAACGGAGAGGATTATATAATCGATTTTTCCTTTAATCTCAGAGATTCTAAGACATATATCAGAATTGAAGTTTCACTTGCACTTGGTTATGGAATTCAATGGTTAACGCCAAAAAAATTAATTAATAATTGGGTTAATGAATTGAACATCACTCCTACTTATCTATCCGGGAGGACAAATGAAGAATTCTTTGATTTCGACAAAATTCCGGGAGGAAGAACTCGACAAGTGGAGGAATTTAAGCCTAGACAACCAATCAAAGTTGATTCACAACTAATACAAACACCCCAACCCCAGAAATTTGCTCCCCCTCAAGCATCAATCCCTCTTCAAACATCTAATCCACCTCAAAATACTTACCAAACACCAAAACCTTCTCAGGCTTTGAAAGATGATAAATATAGGATTAGATATTGTACCTTTTGTGGTACTGCAGGAAACTACAACTACCACTTTTGTAAAAATTGTGGAAGAAAATTTGAAAAAATATAAAATTTTTATACAAGAACTACAAGGTCTTCTTCTCTTTTCTCGCTTAATCTCTTTTTAAATTTCCGGAATAATTTTGAAAATTTCAATGGTTTTTCTTCGTAATTAAGATCAACTAAAGCTTGTTCTTGATATACTCTAACAATCTTATTAGAAAGTTCTTGCCAATCCTTGCAAATATTTAACGTTATTTCGTCGCTTCTTAAAAGGCTATCATGAGAAACAATCCTTGCAAACCTTTTTGCTAAAGGTTCTACGATACTACTATCGGCTCCCTCCAGCACGTCTCTGATAAATTCTTCTGCAGAATACCATTCAGCGACTCTTTGGAGATCACGATGAATTTGAGTGAGTAGAACATTTCTGGGACCTTCCCAAAGTTCCATTATCATGGAATCTCGATGGAAGCGCGGTAATGCTATGAAATCCTCCATTATTCCATGACCACCAAAAAATGAAATTGCCGTACGTATCAGTGCGGGAGCTTCATCAGCAACAGCAATCTTACATAGCATTATAAGCTCACGTAATCTGAATCGTCGTTTTCGTTCTTCAATATCATCAATTTTTTGTAATTCTCTTATCCCACTAATTAAATTCTCACCAAAATGAATAAACTCTGAATATAATTTAAACCCACCTGCCGTTGTTCTCATGACAGCATGTTTTAAATCATTAATCTGAGTCATCATTAATGGAAAAGATGCAATTGGAACTCCAAAGGCACTTCTATACTGTGCATATAATATAGCTTCCCTTGCAACACGAAGTCCTCCTGCTGCCATGCCAAAAGCAATATGAAGTCTCGATAGAGAAAGGACAATTCCAACGACATCTGCTAATCCTTTTTCATAAGGACCTACGGGATATGCGACTGCACCATTGTAAGTTATCTCTGCTGTGGGGAGTTCAGCCGTACCTAGCTTTTGTTTGAGTCGATCAATAGTATATGAATTTCTTTTTTCCTTTTCTTTATTTCCGGGAAGCCAAGCTGGAACAGCAAATGCAGCGACTCTTGTTGATGATGGAACATTCTTAGGTTTTGCTGTGACGATAGAATAATCTGCTTGCATTGCAGAACAGAAGAATTTTTGACCGTATAAACGCCAGCAATTTGAAATTCCATCAGGACCCTCTTCCTCTTCATAAACAGCTTCTACTAAATTAGCTGCTACATCACTCCCTCCTTGAATTTCACTAATAAATTGTGAACCTAAACTGTATTCTCCATTGATGCCATCTCGAACGGCTGCTAGACACTTTTTTGCTTCTGAACTTAATTCATCTTCATATTTTTGCATTAACCAAACCATTCCATGGGTACAAGCAACAGGACACATCACTCCCATCTCTCCCAACTGATATAGGAGAAACATTTTCGCAAATCTACTCCAAGCGGTATTTCTTTTAGGATCGAATAAGCCTAAACTAAATATCTCCTTTTCGAGCTGCTCGGTTTCAGCAGCTCTTTTTATCCTATCTATTCTATGATTATGAGCATCATAATGTTGTACTACCGTACACTTAGCTCGATTTTCAAGCCGAGTTGCCTCATCTGCTAAATCTCTCCAACGATAGGAAATTTTATCCGACATCTCCTTAAGTTCTGCATCTATTCTCTCGAATTCTGAACCCGTATACTTTTTAAGTAATGCTTTTAAAAAATCATCATCTCTATAGAAATTAAATTGATTTTTAACGAATAAATAATCATCAAATGAATAAGGGTTGTTTCTATCACCCTCAGTACTTTCTTGGGCACACACGTTTTTTCACTAACCTTCTTTAGATATTTTTAAAATTTTTTAGCAAGTTTTGATTTAAATCTAGATAAACTCGCTTATATTTTTATATGAAATGAGAATTAATCAAGATACGAGAAGAATAAACTATATTAAAAAAATAGCATTCTGAAATAATTTAAATTTCAATAAAAAAGGTATTATTCAGATTTGATTCTAAATTATTACTGCTGAATCGATTATTATTGATAAGATGTAAATCAATAATGTTGCATGAAATAGAGGTAAAGCCTTCAATCTTGATTTTGAATCCTTACTTTTTACGATGAGTATATTCGCGATTATAAGTAATGCCCATGCTATGGAAAATCCGATCAAGGCAATCGTTCCCATATCCAATAAGACAAACATTGCTGATGTAATAAGGTGAATAACAGTAAAAATGATTACCCATAATTTATTCCCTTTGATCCCGTACAATCCAGCTACAGTCTTCAATTCTTTTGCTTCATCATTTACAGTATCTACGATATCATTCGCACCGAGATGAACAAGAGCCCAGGGATAGAGAAATAGTATGTATAATACTGCTGTAAAATCAAATTGGCCAATAATTAAATACCCTGCGATTGGAAACATGACGAGATCAGTTCTTCCTAATAATTGAGCAAATGGAAATTTCTGCTTTCTTTTAACGAGTTGATAGAAGACTTCCATGGAGTATGCATAAACCATAATGAGATATACATATATAAGATTGGGAAACGGTAAAAATGCTATTAAAATGACCGTGATCAATACGAAGATAAGGAAAACAGCAATAGCTTCTTTTAGCGATATTATTCCTGAAGGAATTGGGCGCTCATTAAACGGTCGCCAATAATTAGTTAAAGTATTGTCAGTATCCTTTTTATCTACATTATGATCAACAATATCGTTTAATACCATTCCAGCTTCAAAACCAATAAGACCTATGAAAATTGCTAAAATAAGAATCTCCCCAGAAAAGAAACCTTCATTTCTAAACGCAAGCATGAGCCCGGATACAAACAATAACGGCCATACGGGAGCAAAATGAGCTCTGGTTAAGTCAATATATGCTTTTATTTTCTCTTTAATTATCATAATTATTAATTTTCACTATTAAAATTAAAGTATAAATAATTTCTCCGTTTATAAAGTAAATGGAGACCAATCATGCAGATAAGGAATTCTGAATAATTATCCATATAATGTATCTCTCTATCGAGTTATTTCTTAACTGTTTCCATTAAAACCTTAATACTAATTTCTGGATGATGATATCTTTGAGTTTTTAAAGTTAGGGATCCAAATTGTATCGCTTTTTCAGGACAATAATTAATACAAGCTAAACACTGCTGACATTTATGCTGCCATTCAGGTTTACCATCAACTAGAATAATGTTTTTAACTGGACAGATTTTTTCACAAATTCCGCAACTATTACAATTTTCATCAGTATAGAAATTTTTATCGTTCTGATTGACACTGTCATGAAATTCTTGATTAAATTTTGCTTTTCGATTTCTTTTATTTTCATTAGAGTCAATCCTAATACTATCAACTTGTTGTTTTATAATTTTGAAAATTTCTTCAATTTTTTTATCTGCAATCTCAAAGAGTTCCGACTCTTTTTCTTTGGGATCAACATCATACCCAATAATATAGTTATTAGGCATTCTTATAAAAAATCCTGCATTTAATTTCTTTGATTTTTTGACCAAGATCTTCTCAATTTGAAATAATGGTAAATCAGTTATATCTCCTGCACTTGTAACAATAGTGAAAAAGTACTCAGAATTACTAAAATCCATTTTATTTATGAAATCTTTTACTATCTTGGGCAATCCCGCATAATATAATGGAAAAACAAATCCAATTTTTTCACTATTAGATTTAATACTTTCCTCTTCCCAAATGCTTGCAATCGACACCAATTCACATTCCTTAAGTTTATCACATAAGAGTTGGGCAATTTTTAAGGAATTACCGGTCCCAGTAAAATAATATATTGTCGTGTTCATTTTCAAAACCATTTACAGTTTTAGGTATTAATTGAGTTTTTTGAAAGTCTTTTTACTCCATAGATTATACATGCTATTACCACGATGAGGAGATTAATGATGAAAATTATCCATCTTCCTAAGCCAGTCACCCAGTAAGGAAAAATCATTGAAGAGAAGTTTCCCATTGCGTGGAACATGATCGCTAAAAATACGTTGATGTTTCCACCTTTATCTCTATTATTATTGAGTATCCATGTATAGAGGATGGACAAAACCATTTGCAATAATACAAATTCATATATTGGCATGTTTGACTGACTTTGCACACTTCCACTGATAAAGAATAGCGGTAAATGCCATACTCCCCAAATCAACCCTAAAATTAGACTTGAAAATAAAGCGTTAAATTTTGACTGCAGGCGATCTAAAGCATATCCTCTCCACCCATATTCTTCTGTAAATGGGCCTCCAATAAAGTAGAATAGAATGAAGTTTGGGATCCACAAGATTAATGGAGTTGCGTACTGAAATCTATCCATGGGTTCAATAATGCTCACAATAAATATTGCTAATCCTGAAGTAAAAATGGGAATAAATAATGAAAAAATCCAAACCTTCTTAAATTTAAAATTCCATCCGCTTAAAAATAATCGCTTTGCTTCTCCTTTTCCTCCTTTTAGGGAACTTAGCAGAAATGCAGCAATAAAAGGTCCAAAAATCGCAAGGTTTCCCAGAATTTCTATTGGTCCCGGAGCAATTAATCCAGCAGAGACTAAGATGCTAGGTAACCATAGAAGCCATGAAGTTAAAAACGATACAATAAAAAATACCAATAAATTCTTCTTTTCTTCCTCAAAAATCATGATAATCATTCGGTTAATTAATATTTGGTAGGATTAAAATTTTTCAAATAAGTTTACAGTGCGCTTGTATTGCATTATAAAATCATTAATTTTAGCTGCTAAACTTCTAACATTATTAGTTGTTATAATAAACCCTTTTTTATTGCCTAGATCATGGTATCCCAAATTTTTCTTACTTAGATCAATCTGATTTAAATCAGCCCAATCAATGCTCGTATCTTTAATGGGGATGATTTCAATATGGTGTCTTAATGCTAAACTCAAGCTTTCAATGAAATAATCCTCATCTCGTGAATTCTTGGTGCAAAAAAGTAGTAAAATATGGGATTCAACCAATTTTTCAGCATTATCGTGATAAATTTCGAGAATTTCTTTATTACTTTTTAAAAGACTTAAAAATTCTTCTATTCTATAAACTTGTCCAAATGCTGAAGGAAATGCTGCATAGAGGAATAATGGGGTGTTTCCTCTACAAAACTCCAAGACTGAAGCAATATCATAATTTTGGATTAACCTCCATTCATCCATCCAGTTATTATTTTCCATGTATAAAAATTTTAAATTCTTTAATTTCCAAAAATTATTTGGAAGGCGTTCCAATCTGTTGTTTCTCAGATCTAAACTGGTTAATGCATTAAGATTCCCTATCGATTCGGGAATTTTCGCGATCCTATTGCTCTTTAATGTCAAGATTTTCAATGTTTTTATTGTAGAAATTGAATCCGGAAAAACATCCAAACCACATTTTGCCAAACCTAATCCAATAATCTTTTTTGCCTTAATTTGAATTCCAAATGAATCTTCATTGATTTCATTCAAAATTGGAATAATTCTCCCAATAGTCAATTCCAACTTCTTTAAATATTCTGGTTCTTCTAGAATTAAGGTATCTTGGTCAGTCATTCGAATTAATACCTTTAAAATAGATAAGATCAAAAATAAATTATAATTTATTATTTTAGATAGTTATCTGTTAGTCGTCCTCATTTTCCAAATATTTTAAATTAAATAGCTTTTTATCATGCTTAACTATATATAAGCTTAATTTTGAGTATTAAATGTCGTTATTTGAAAAACTTAATAAGCACGAATTAAAGGAACTTCTTGTTAAATGTTGGATGACGCATGATGGCGCGTGGTTTTATAACGCAGTAAAAGAATATGGAATCGATGCGGCAAACAAGCTCAATAAGGGTGCTATAAAAAACTTATCTGTTTTGGAAATGCAAAGAATTCGAAAAGCATTGGGAATGGATAACACGAAAATATCTACCTTCGAACAACTTAAAAAATTCATCGATGATGGCTTTAGCATATTAAAGGGAGATTTCATGAAATTTGAATATACTTTTCCTGAAAAAAATCGAATGCACTGGGAGATGGATACATGTTTCGCATTTGAAGGAATGAAAATGATTGGAGTAAAGCAAGGTTATGAATGTGGCGTAGTTTTTCGAGTATGTTGCTGGTTAGACGCATTAGGAATTAAATATGAATTAAAACCCGAGATCAAGGAATGCTTGTTATATTCTAAAAAAAAATGTGTGGGAGATATAATAGTTAAATTTGATGGATAAAAGTTACAGCTAGCCTATTGATTTGTTCCCAAAGGATCTTCTAATTGTCCACGAATCTCGAATTTTTCTGCCCATTTTATGGTATATTTTTTTCTTCTTTCATATGTTACATCTTGAATTATACTGACAGGGATCATGAAGAAAGTAATTGCAAATGGAATTAAAGGCCACGTTATGGCATTTATGATGTAAATCGCACCACCTACATCTCCTATTGTAGAGAAAAATGATATTAATAACTTAACTAGGCTGATTACTACCGAGATACCAGCATAACCTTTGAGATAGTACAAATAGAATCCACCCATTGACCTAACTTCGGCAGGAAAAGAACCTCTAAGCACTTTTTTCTGGTTTTTATTCGTGTATTCAATCCCCGAATCTAGCAAAAAATATGTTGCTGAAAATACGCAAATAGCAATTCCAGAGACAATTGGAAAAAGAAATACTAACGTGAGAATTTGAAGTATAGCATCTCCCGCATCCATAAAAGTTTCACTGAAAAGAAATTCATGAAGAATGGGCTCATCACTGAGAAGAATCCCAAAATTGAATGCCAACAATGCTGGGAAGAGAACGCTTAGAAAGGCACCCTTAAACTCTTTAGGTTTATGCATTTCCTTAATACCATAAATTAACTTGCGTCCTAGAATTTTTTTATGCACAAATATGAATAAAGGCGTGAATAGATATCCTCCGATAAAAAATCCTATTATACATGCTATTGGAATCAACAAAAATAATATTGCTGTATCAATTGCTAAGTTGTGGGTTAAAATCTTATATACGCTAAAATGTCCTATTAGTCCTGCATTGACAATTAAAATGATACAAAATAAAACGATAAATACAATCCAAATTATCAACCATTTTTTATACCTTTTTAAAGAATTCATTTTTGTATA
>CAZBPC010000056.1:0-21817 GCA_964493715.1 uncultured archaeon | reverse complement strand
TTAAGCCCACGTTTGAGTTCTTTATCTTCCACCATCATATATCACTTTTTTTAATTTCCTAATAATTTATTTTAAAATTTTGAAAAATATCATTTTTTGATCTAAGTCCATAACTCTATATAAACCTTTAACAAAGAAAAGAGAGGAATTGGACTAAAAAGTAAATATATTATTTTTTAATATCGCTGATTGATTTTTTCCAAGAGCTTTTTTTTCCTTTTTTGTTTTTTTTTGAGTTCATTCATAGCATCATTCACAGCGAATTTATATGGGGAAATTTTATCTTGAGCAGCTCCTTGAATCACTTCAAAAGTTTTCTCTGTTATTTTGGTTTTGACAAAGTTAAAAATCTCATCAGCATTTTTAGCTACCTTGTTGACTAGAATAGCCAATACTTCGCCGGCATTCACTACAAAATCTGGAAAGGCAATTATTCCTCTTTCCCTTAAAATTTCAGTAGTCCCTTTTCCATAAGGGATATTAGCAGCGGGGACTATGGCAATTGCATTGATTTTATCTACATTGCTCTTATTAATGACATCAGGTCGTGCACCCGGAATAATGAAGTCTGTTTGGTATTCAGAAGATAAATCAAATAATCTTTCTTTTGCTATCCTCACTAGATTTTTACTCTCATAGTGGTTTACTAAATCGTCTCCATACTGGCGTTTTAATTTTAATAAATCTTCAACATTTAAACCCTCTTCCTCAAAGATTGCTCCTTTAAGCGTTGAAACTCCAGTTAGTGTGAATTTTAAATTTTTTAATGCAATTACAATTGCGGTTCCTACTTTGCCAAACCCTTCTAAGATAACTCTTGGTTTTATATGCTTATCTTGTTTAATTTCTGTAAGTCTATCGAGATTATTATACACTGTATCTAAGCAATCTACAACTCCTTGACCGGTAAATAATTCTTCCACGGGAACTCCAGATTTCTTCAATCCAATAGGTTTAGGAGCCAAATTAGGTACTCCCATCACTTTGAACATCTTTAACAAGTCGTTATCATCAGTTCCCATATCTGGACCGGGATAATAAACATCATTGGTGATGAATGGCGCTATTTGATCTGCAAATGCTGTTAATAAAATCCCTTTATTCTCCATATTTGAAGGATCTCCACATATTCCCGCTTTTGCTCCTCCTATTTTTAATCGATATGCGCAAAATTTTAGAGACATAGCACGTGAAAGTCTTATCATTTCATCGATGGTAATATCTGGAGCTAATCTTATTCCTCCAGCAGGTATACCATACACGGAATTGTCTATAACTAAGACCCCGTTCAATCCTACGGCGGGGCTATTTATCGAAATGATCTTTTCTGGACCTATGTCATCTAACAATGAATAATCTCTTATGTTGAAATCCATTTTTGATACTGTTTTATAATTTCTTTATTAATTGTTTTAAATCACATTTCAAAATTAATAAAAATTAATATTTTAGTTGTAAATTTCATTAATTATTTGATATTTTTGTCAAAATACTCCAATTTCTTATAATCTTTTTTTATTATTATGAATTTACCTTTTTATGGAAAACACTAGACCCGTGTTATTCGAATTTTATCCTAATTTGGAAGGAAAAGTTCCTTGGACACCAATATTAACGGGAATACCTTCTAACATCGATAAGTTAACAGAATTAGAAAAACACTTGAATATAAAGGATGGAGCAATATATATTAAGCGAGATGACAAAGATCATAAAATCTATGGTGGCAATAAACTTAGAAAGTTTGAGTTCATATTTGGAGAAATATTAAAGAAAAAAAAGAAAGGTGTTATCACTCTTGGAGGCATAGGAACTAATCATGGCATAGCTTGTGCGATTATTGCTAAAGAATTGGGGTTAAAGTGTGAACTTTTCTTGTCCTTACAACCCCTCACGTGGCACGTGCAACGATCCTTGCTATTATACGATTATTTTGGCGCGAAATTGCACTTCACAAAAATTTTTGAATTAGGGGTACTTAAAAGTTTATTCTTCAGATTATTGCATCCGAAATATTATTTAATGTCAATAGGAGGTTCTCCTTTGCTCGGAATTGGAACACCCTTGGGCTCTATTGGATTCATTAATGCCATAATTGAACTTAAAAAACAAATAGATGAAAAAATCTTACCAGAACCCGATGTAATTTTCGTAGCGGCAGGATCGACCGGAACAGCAGCGGGTTTAACAGCAGGGTGTAAACTTTTAGGCATGAAAACAAAAGTAAATTTTGTTAATGTTTCGCGAGATATTGTTGTCAGTCCTAAGGTTTTAATGAAAATCGCAAATAAAGCGATTAAATACCTCAGAAAAAGAGATAATTCAATTCCCGATGTATTAGTAACCGAGGAAGATTTTACAATGATAAAGGGATATCTGGGTTCAGAATATGGAATTAAAACGATAAAAAGCCAGAATGCAGTTGATTTAATTGAAAAATTAGAAGGTAAACGCCGAGGTTTTAAATTAGAAACTACTTATACGGGTAAAAACGCAGCAGCAATGCTCGATATTCTTGCAAAACAGGAAAATAAATCGAAAATTGTGTTGTTCTGGAATACGTATAATTCTAACGATCTAGATAAGTATCTTAGAGAAACTAAATTTGAGTATAAAAAACTACCAAAGAAATTTCATTCATATTATGAGCGAGAAATTTTCCAATGCTGGCAGATCACAGATTGCCCAGAGGAAATCCATAAAGATTGTCCCGCATATTTGAATCATGAATACCGCTTTTGGACGATCACGGAATGTAAGCTTAGTGATGCTAAAAAAGAGGAAGCTAAAACCTATTTAGAAAATGTAATACAATTAGAAGATAGCTAAAAATCATATAAATCCATAAAGAAATATCATTATTAAATAACAGTTTATCATAAATAGTCTAAAAAATGTTAGAAGAAGAAATTCAAAAGTGGGTAAATTCATTTGTAAAAGAATATAAAACTAAAAATCATTCTTTAACTGCTTGGAAAGATCCAATAGTCTCATTCGCAGTTGCTAAAGATCCATTATTTATTAAATTAAAAGAAGTGATTGGAAATTCACATGCTCATCCAAACGAATTATTGAAAAATGCAAGCACGGTAATTGTTTATTTCATACCTTTTAAAAAAGACATTGCGATTTCTAATCGGGAACTTAAAGTTAGTTCAAAAGAATGGGCTCACGCATATATAGAGACTAATGAGCTAATCACAGAAATTAACAATTTCTTGCGACAAAAACTAAAATTCGAAGGTTTTGATGTGAAACCAATGCCAGCTACTCATAACTTTAATGAAGAAGAATTGATCAGTGATTGGTCGCATAAACACGTGGGGTACATTGCGGGTTTAGGGAATTTCGGACTTCACCACATGTTAATAACTGAGCAAGGATGTTGTGGGAGATTAGGTAGTATAATTACATCAGCAAAAATCCAACCAACTGAGCGGAGTGAAAAAGAATACTGTTTATATCATTATAATAAATCTTGCCTAAAATGTGTTGAAAATTGTATATTTGATGCATTAAAAATTGATAATTTAAATAAGCAAAAATGTTATGATATTTGTTTAGAAAATGCTAGAATTTACTCAGACATTGGTTTAGTGGATGCATGCGGTAAATGTGTGTGTGTCGTACCTTGTTCTTTTAAGAATCCTGTACATTCCTAAAATTGGCTAAAATATTTTTTAGAATATCATATATTACTTTTACATCCTGAATTTTTAGTTTTTCACTAGGAGAATGACCATCAACGACAGTTGGAGATATTGCTACCATCTCTAATTCAGGAATCTTTTCTCTAATGGTTGCTGTTTCTAATCCCCCATGAGTTGGTTCCATTTTCACTGGTTTTCCAAGGACCTTTTCATATTCAATTCTTATAAATTTTAAAAACTTTGAATCCCTTTCAGGATTCCATTCAGGGAGTATTGGACGGAATTCAACCTCCCAACCTGCCAAAAATCCTAATTGTTCCATTGACCGACAAAATGCGTGTAATTCATTACGTATTATGCTTCGAGGATAAATCCATATCTCTACTTGATCTTTTTGAATATTAAGAATCCCTAGATTATTTGAGCTTTCCACGAAATCTTTATATATAGAAGATTGTCTTAAAACGCCATTGGGAATGAGATTCACCAAGTGCATCAAGTTTTTACTATCATTAATAGAAAGAAATTCAGTAAAATTATTAGGAAGGAGATTTATTTCCATATTAGGTTCAAAAGCTTTAACGGTTTCGCTCTCTTTTTTATAATAGTCATATAAAATTGAAATTTCCTTCTTAATAGCTTCCTTGAACCTTTCTGAATCTTGAGATTTGATAGCAAAATCCAGGACTGATCCCCTTGGAATAGCATTTGATTTAGTACCACCAATCCAACTACTTATAAAAATATCAAAATCTTTGTTTAAATTTGATATAATTCTCCCAATTATCTTATTGGCGTTCGCTCGAGGTAAGTGAATATCTCCTCCAGAATGACCTCCTGCAAGACCAGAAACGGACAATTTGAATTGAACTAGATTCTCCATTTTTTGCCAAATTAACTCTTTTATAAAGTGAACACGCCTTCCTCCGACAGAGCCAATAGTGATTTCGTCTAAAGAACCGCTGTCCAAATTGATCATAAATTTACTTTTGATTCCCAATTTATTTACATTCAACCCATTTGCCCCGGTAAAACCATCTTCTTCGTTAACTGTAAATAGAACCTCAATAGGACCATGAGATTCTATTGATTTATCAATTAAGAGTGCTAAAGCAATTGCTAAGCCAATTCCATCATCAGCTCCTAAAGTTGTTCCATCTGCATCGATCCATTCACCATTATCTTGAATGCGAATGGGGATACCTTGTGTGATAAAATCGAATCCTACAATTTTATCCGTTTCGCATACCATATCCATATGGGCTTGAAGCAATAGAGAGGGTAATCCTTCCATTCCTTTTGTTGGAAGTTTTTTGATTAGGAGATTTCCCACATCATCTTCACTTATTATGAGATTAAGAGAATCAATTTTATCTTGTTCACCCAACCAAGTTTTCAATTTATCGCGAATCATCTCTTCATGTTTTGAAGGTCGAGGGGTAGAAGAAATTACATGTTCAAATATATGCCAGACTATTTTTGGTTCTAATTTTTCTAAGACCATGTAACACAATAGAGCAATTCTTTATTTGAATTTTTTCAATTACGCATTTTTCGACAACCAAATTAATGGAGAATATTTTAATTTTCTACCAAATTCTACTTTTTAATTAAAAAAAATATAAGCGATCCTCATGATGGATAATATTGTTACATATGAAAAAGAGGGAGATATAGGAAAGATCACGCTCAATAAGCCAGATCAAAGAAACACAATCGATCTAGCACTCCTTACCAAATTGATAGAATGTTTTGAATTGAGTGCTAAGAACGATGATGCGTGTGTGTTATATTCTGCGAATGGAAAGCATTTCACTGTGGGGGCAGATTTAAAATATAGCTATGATTTAATTACCAATGAGGAAAAGTTCGCCGAGGGTGTGCAATTTCTTGAGGCATGGCAAGTATTAACGAGAAAAATGATAGCACACCCGGGGATTATTATTGTAGGGTATCACGGATGGGTTATTGGTGGAGGATTCGAGCATACATTAGCGTGTGATGTAAGAATTGCTGCTACAGATACACGAATCATGTTGCCTGAAGCGGGAGTTGGTCTCTTCTTTTCTAATGCCTCTACGAAGCTTTTACCCCGAATAATTGGAGAAGGTCGAGCTAAAGATATGATGATATTTGGTGATGAAATATCTGCTGAAGATGCTCTTAAAATAGGTTTAGTTACACGAGTTTGCAAACCTGAAAGTTTAAAAAGAATTTTGGTAAAAATTGCCAACACAATTGTCCAAAAAGGACACGCAGCATTAAGATATACGAAAGTTTACATAAATGAAAATCAGGATCTTGATATTGAGGGAGTTCTTGCTCGAGAGTCAGTTGCAATGATTGAGACATCACAATCTGACATCTTGAAAGAGAGGCTTTCTAAATTTGTGAAAAAGGAAAAATAAAAAATAACTTTATCACCGGTTTCCATTACAATCTACTATTTATAGAACTAGAACTTAATTTTTTTTACGAAAATAATCTAAATTGATATTTTGGAAACAAGAGTCGATTGATTCAATTTCTTCCAACTCTTTTAAAGATAACCTATTTTTATCATTAAAATCCTTGGCAATCCAGATTAATTTATTAAATCTTTGGTGATGGTGATGAAACCGTTGATTTGCATATTCTTTAGCTTGTTTAGTGTATAATAGAAAAGACCAATCACTTCCCTCCATCAATAAAAGTTCTCTAGCAATCTGTCTTAAGATACGTTGTTGTGATGTATTAGGATTGGGATATCTCTCTAAAATATTTTCAAATTCTATTGCAGAGCTATTAATATAAGGCCATATCCAACCATGTTCTGGGTTTTTCCAAACTTGGAAATGACCACCTTCACCCCAACTACTTTCTTTCATCTTAATAATAGAAAACTTATCTTTATTTTTGGAAAGATATGCTGAAAATGTGATCATTTTGATATTTTTTTCTCCATGGATTAATTCAAAGACTCTTTTAAGCCATGGAATTCCCTCCATCCACCAATGACCAAACAGTTCAAAATCATAAGGGGATACAATAATGCCTTTCTCATTATATTTACTTGAGAATGATGTTAATTCTTTTAAAAGAGAAGAAATAAAATAATTTGCATCCAATTTAATCCTATCTTGAGCTTTTTCTATATCATATAATTCCTTCTGCTCGTTACCAATTGATTTATCTGTAATCCTCCAATACTGTAATCCAGAATCATGATCTTTTTTATGAAATTCCCTATAATATTCATTACCAGGATAACCTATTTGTGCATCCCATACTTGTCTGCTCGTGTTTTTATTCCTCCCCAAAACTGAAACTCCAGTTTCTAAATTATATCCAATATTAGTGTTCAAACCTATTTGGTTTTTACTCTCAATCATCTCAGCGGTTAAAATCCCATGAGAATCAACAAAAAAGTATTCTATTCCAGAGTTATGAAGCCAATAATCAATACTTTCCCGTATAGCATTTCCAATTTTCTTCCTGGGGCGATAAGCACATTCGGGAAGCCAAAATCCTTTTGGTTCTTTCTTAAAGTATTTTTTGTAAGTTTCGACTGCAAGTTGTATCTGAGAAAAAATGGTAGAATCTCGCTCAAAAAGCGGTAAAAAACCATGAGTTGCTGCACAAGTTATTAATTCTATCATCTTCTCATCTTGAAGCCACTTAAAGGTACCTAAAAGGTCGCTATAATAATTTTGATAAAAAGCAGAAAGGTTATTTTTTAAATTACGTAAATGGAATTCGGCGATTTTCTTTCTTGAAGGATGATTAGTATATTTCTGAATGTCAGATTTAGCTCTTTTTATTAAGTCTTCAACATAATGAATAAAACGTTCTTTCATATAGTTGTCAGCCATCATTTCTGCCAATATTGGGGTGATATTGATTGTTATAGCAGTCTTTACTCCTTTCTCTTTAAGCTCCCTTAGAACATTTAACAGAGGTATATATGTTTCCAGAGCGGCTTCAGTATACCACTGTTCTCCTGCAGGCCATACCCCACTCTTCTTACACCAAGGCATGTGACCATGCAGTACTAATCCAAAATATCCGGTAGTCATTTATATTTTCAATTTTAGGTTTTACTAGTAAAATAATTTTCCTTTTTATTAAGTTTAGTGAGAAGAGATAATGTGAAAAATTATTAGCCCAACAAAATTAAGTTAAATATTGATTTAGAAGATAATTAGGTGAAAAAAAATGGTTTCAAAATTAAAATCAATAAAAGTACCTCCATCGAAAGAGGAGTTAAATAATCGTCTTGAAAAAGTGCGTTCCTTAATGCATCGTGAAAATTTAGATTATTATATTTCATTTAACCCAGTAAACATTTACTATTTAACGAATTTTGCTAATAATGTTCATGAACGACCCTTTATCTTAGTAATTGAGAAAGAAGGTCCCCCAAAAATGGTAGTACCACTTTTAGAAAAAAGTCACGTTGAAACAAGAGCATTATGTGATCTGGAGTTTTTCAGCTATTATGAATTTCCTGCTCCAAAAGGAGAAAATTGGTTTGATCAATACCAAAAACTTATTAAAAATAATAAAACAGTGGGCATAGAGTCTGCAATGCCTATGGGAATTGCAGAAAAAACTCAAGGAATTAAGATCATCACGGATATTATTGATGAGGTTCGGATTATAAAAACTGACTATGAAGTTGGACGTTCAGTACACGCTTGCAAGGTAATCAATAAAGGTCATAAGGAAGTTCTTAAAATGTGTCGACCTGGTGTACTAGAGTTTGCATTATATCAAAAAGTAACAGGACTCATGACGTCTAAAATCATCCAAGATATTCCCGAAGCTAATTTTATGGTATGTAAGACCACCGCTGCTGTTTGGCCACCCTCTTTTTCTCATGATCCGCATATAATACCAAAAATTTTTGCTGAAATGGAAAACGGAGGACCACATGTTTCAATAGTTTACGCGCAAGTAGATGGGTATGGAGTTGAAATAGAACGAACTTTCTTCTTAGGTGAAATACCACAAAGAGCTAAAAAACCGTTTGAAATCATGTATCAAGCAAGAGATTTAGCATATACTCTATTAAAGCCTGGAGAGAACATGGGGGAAATTGATAAAAAAGTTAGGAAATTCATTACGAATAATGGATATGGGGATTACATCATCCATCGGACAGGGCATGGATTAGGGATTACTGGGCATGAAGCACCATTTCTAGCAGAAGGTTATGATCGTCAATTAGAACCTAACATGTTAATAAGTGTTGAACCCGGAATTTATATCCCCAGATTAGGAGGATTTCGACATTCTGATACAGTCTTGATTACAGAAGACGGATACATTAAATTATCTAATGCACCAGAAAAGTTAGATGAGTTAATTATTGAACTATAAATTCACATCTCTTTTTTAATTTCTTCCATTGATTTACGTAAAGTAGGTTTTGGGATTGCTCCTTTTACATAACCAAATGGTAGGATAGTAAGCAAATAGTCATCCTCCTTTAATTTGAGTATCTCCTTCGCCTTTTCCCGATCCATGGAGCCAATCCAACAAGTTCCGATCCCCAAAGACCAAGCCATAAGCATCATATTCATAGAAACCAAGGATGTATCTATAACATACCAATTAGGACTCACCCTTTTTTTTCCAACTATTGCAATTGCCAAAGGTGCTCTTTTCACGAACTTTCCGAACATTGCATTACTTGCTACATTTTCCAAAAGCTCCTTATCTTTAATAACGATAAATTCCCAAGGTTGCCTATTTGAAGCGCTTGGAGTCCATCTTGCTGCTTCTAATAGCATTTCAATCGCATCTTCAGCAATCGGGGTATTTTGAAACGAACGAATGCTCCTACGGTTCTTCATAAACTCTAAAAGTTTTTCTGGTTCAATCATGAAATTTATAGTTTATAGATGATTAAAAATGCAACTTTAATATTTTAAAAATACCAAAACTCCCAAAATAAATTCTCAAATATTAAATTACAATCAGCTCATAAATGCATTAAGGTCAATGGAATGAAAAAATCTAAGTTTGTTTTTGAGCTTAGACTAATTATCTTCTTCTTTTTTATTTTCAAAATATTCTGATTCTAAATTCGGGAAGAATTTTTTTTTCCGTCCATCCTTTTGAAAACGTATGAGATTCAAATCTCTTAATTTGTTGATATGATAATGAATTGTTTTATGATCCACTTTTAGTTTCTTTGTAATGATATTATTCCATAACCCCGGTTCATTTTCAATCATCTCTAAAATTTCTAGGGTTAGCTTGCTTTTACTCAATTTTAAATCTATATTTGAAATAGGATTTTTATCATAATATGGAAAATAGGCAATAAATTTACCCACTCGCTTTTTTCCAATTATCTTATAGGTTTCAAGAATATCTAAATGCCAGACTAAATTTCCTGCAGCAATTTCTGTTCTTCTTAATAGCTCATTGAAATGAATTCCAGGCTCATTTAATACTAAATCAATTATTTTATCACGGTTTTTATTTTCTAATACATCTTCCAAAGTAAGACGATGCACTCCCTTCTCAATTGGAACAGTTCGCATTTTTAAATAATTTATGTAATCACTTTTTGAGATCATTATTGCAGCAGCAACAATAACACAAAAGAGAATTACAAAAAATGAAACCCAAATCCAATTATCAACTATGTTATTTACTTCAAAATAAGTAATATAATATTCTGTACTAGCATTCAGTAAAGATAATGATGTCTCTAAATACAATTCTGAATTAGATGTATTAAGTTGTTCTTGTGTTTCAAATATTTCCCAAGATTCACTAGATGGTTCATAAACTCCGATTGAATATTGTGAATTTAAGTTAAATCCATATTGAGTACTTTTAAAGCTCCGAATTGTCAGATGTTCTATGGTAACATTAGCTATAATCAACATTATGCAATTATATTTATTTTGATACTGAAGACCCCCTTTATTTGGATCTTGTGGGGCTTTAGAAACACCAAAATTTCCAAGATTTTCTTTTGAAGTGATATTTAATGATAATGGATTGCTATTATTGATGAAAAAGTGAATTTGTTTATTTAGAATAGGATTTTCGTAGCTAGCACTAAGTTCTATTGAGACATTGCTACTTATACTTAAAAGTATATTGTTAGAGAAATGATAGTTAACTGTTTCATCTGCATTTATGGAATCGTTTGTAGAGAATCCAGGAATGTATTCATCCCGAGCTAAAACCGTGTTGAGGTACAGATTTAAACTTAATAATACTATAAATGATGCAAGAAAAATAATTGTTTTATTTTCCCTTTTCACCATTTTACGAATTTTTAGCCAACCTCAACAATATTTTATATAATTTTGATAATTAAAAGATAAAAAAAAAGGATATTAATTAAATACTATTGTCTCATCTCTTCTTCTTCCAATAATAAATTGCTAATACTGCAACCAAGGCACTTGCTCCTACACCAATACTAATAATTATCGCGAGTGTAAAATCTGGAAGTAAAATTGTCCAATATGAGAAATGATCAACGTTGGCTACTAAATATCCGTTCTCAACCGTAGTTGGGACTGATACCCATTCTCCGGTTGCTTCATCGTAGTATGCCCACGTACCTACTTGATTTTGATTTGTTGCTTGAATCATTAACTTTGCTTGTATTTGATTTGTAGCATTTGTTTGAATTCTAACGCAAAATCCTTCATCATATCGAAATCGATTTTGATTCCTCATTTGGTAAGTGTTTCCATTTAATAATCCAAGTTCTTTTTGTTCTTCCGTGCATGTCATATTCATCGTTAAATCTCCGGATGTTGTAACTTCAAGAGTGAAATCTTTTACCCCAATCTTCATTGGTTCACAATCAATACGTAGATCCATATTAACATTCGCCATAATTCTTAGTTGGGTTTGTAATCTGAATCTAAAATTGTATTGTGTAGAGGAGTTCAATCTCGTTTGGTACCAGTCTTGATTAATTTCTTCAGGAGTTGTTCCTTGAGCTGCAACCGAACTTACGTTCAATAGGGAAAAAAGTACCATGAGACTAAATATACTGATTAAAATCTTATGTGTTTTTTTCATTTTTTTTCAACAAATTTTATTATCTGTAAGAAAGAAGTATATTCTATATAAAAAGGATTGAGGAATAATTATTCCCATTAGACTTAATTATACAATCAAATCATATCTTCACGTTTACAATTTAGAGTATCCCTATTAGATTTGATAAATGTGATAGATTCATTTCTTAAAGGTTCCACATTAAAAAGCGGTCTTCCTAATCCTTAAGTTTTAATATAATAATTTTGATAAATAATTAAAGATTATAATATTTTAAGATATTGAAAAGGAATTCATATTATTCATAAATTTATTTGAATTTTATTTCAATGTAAATAGAACATTGGAGAAAAACTCATGAGTTTAAAGGAATTCACTAAGGAAGTTTTTACTCGTTATGGTTTTACAGAAGAACAAATCCTTATATATCTTGGTTATTTAAGAGTGCCAAGAGCAACTTCTTCGGAAGTATATCTCACATTAACCGATGATTATCAGGATTTAACTTACGAAAAGGTCGTTGAAGAAACAAATCAGCTAGTTGAAAAAGGTTTTTTAAAGCATGTGCCTGGAATTGTAGATAGATACATTCCACTTGAACCATTTTTTGAATTATTTACATCAGAATCCGAGATTTTTAGAAATGAAATTGCTCAAATCAAGGATAGGATTTTAGCTGATCAAGCAAGTAGGTTTGAAAAACTAGAATCAATCCAAGATAAGAGCATAACTGAAGTAGTGACTGCTGTAGATCGACAATTGAAAAAATTCTTTGAAGATTCTGATACTAAAAGCAATTATAAAGCAGAAAAAATAAATTTAGCTAGAAATCGTTTTACTGACACTTCAAAAACCCTTGAAGAAAACACTCATTCAATTTTAAACGTGCTAAACTCAGATTTAAAAAACATTAGTGCCACAAAGATAAAAGAAAACGAATCTCAAGTCAATACAACAAAAGAGAACTTAACTAAATTAGTTGCTGATTTATTATCTGATTTTTCAAGCCGAGTTGAAAATATCGAAAAAGAGTTAAAGCAAGATCTTGATGAACATGTGGATCGTCATAAAACTATTGCAAATGACTTGAAACCTCGCATGGAACAAATTCTCGAGAAATATTTAGAACGCATGGATAAGATAGTTACTGATCTGAAACAAAGGATATCTAATCTATTAAATGAACACGCTACTCACGTGAAAAATACAACTGAGACTCTTCAAACTAACTTAAAAGCAACAGTAGATGAACGGCATCGAATCTTAAATGATCAATCAAATGATTTCAAGAGCATGACACTAACCTTAATTGACAACCTCCTCGAACATGCGAATCGATTTACTGATTTTTCAGGAGAAATGGCGAAGAAGGGCTTTTTCTGGATGGGTAAGAAGAAAAAATTTAAAGCACGTCATGAAACTACAATTCAAAACATTCTCACCTTTACAGAGCCCATGAAAGATGATTTCATTAAAACAACTGAAGATTATATAAAAGATACGCGCAAAACTACTGATGATATTAAAGAGGATGTAACTACCATTATTTCCAGAGAAAATGAAAATCTCGGAACTGAGACAACAGAGTTAGATCATAAAGCTCAAGAAACTATTAACGTACAGTTAGAAACATTAGCAACAGACATGGCCGGTGAAGTTGATACTACACTACAAAACGGAATAAAAGATTGTTCCAGTACTACCATAAAGTTGAAAGATTCACTTGAAAGCTCTATTCAGCAACATCATAGGCAATATAATGAAGCTATCACTCGACATAAGGATGATTCTCTTAAACATTATACAGAATTTGATACCGACATAAAGAAGATTAAAGAAGATTGGATCAGGGATACGGATGATAAATTTATTGTAGGAAAACGTGATATCTCTGATAAAATTACCGCTGAAATCAGCCTATGGGGAGATGAATCTGCGGATTTAGATAGAACATTAAGTGAAATGCTCAGTGATCATAAATCCAAATATGAAGAAAATGCTAAAACACTGCAAAATAGCTTATCAAACACTACTAAGGACACCGCACAAAATATCAAGGATGCAATTGCTGATTTCACGCTCCAATTCATGAATTCAATTGATGATGGAACGGAATTGTCAGAACAAAATGAAGATAAATTGAAGGATATTTTTAACGCTTCGAGTGCGCTCCCTGAGATTTCTGAAATTACCACCTGGCAAGTAATTGGTAGGGATGCGATGGTATCTGCCATTAAAGACGCGATTTATAGGACAAAATCTTCTGTCATTATCGTGACACCAGTCGTTATCCCAGAAGTTTTACAAGTTGTCAGTGAATTTGCTTTTCAAAAGAAAGCGGCACGATTCATGCTTACAAGTCATTTTCCAATGGACCAATATGGAGATATTATTCGTAAGATGATGAGTTTAGGTAATATTCAATTCCGACAGCTTAATACTCAAGGCGATTTCTATGCGGTCACCCGAGATGCCGAAGAAGTGATTATTGGTCCATTTACAGATAATGAATCTGAAATGATAAGCGTGGTTTCAAACCAAGCTTCATATGCGAAATTATATTCGCAATTTATCGGTCCAATTTTCCAAGCAAATAGTCGACCAATAAAGTAAATTTCTTTTATTTCTTTCTTTTTTTAATATAACTAAGCAATTAGGATAATTTTTTAAGCAAATGAGTTGTTCAACTATTGCAATTTTGTTATATTTTATCCATTTTATCATTAATTGTATAATGATTAATTAAATCGATGAATGTGAGAATAGGCAAGTATTTTATATCGTAATCTAAATCTTTATATAAGATATCATTTTTAAACCAGATTTAAGATTAGGATGTTTTAGAGCGATTATATATTCATAAATAAAAAATAAAAAAGATAAACTTATAATGCTTCCATTTTAGCATGTTATTTTTTGGTTGGAGCCTTCTTCTTTACTGGAGCTTTTTTCTTAGCCGGAGCTTTTTTCTTAGCTGGTGCTGCGGGTTTTTTTGCCGGTGCTTTCTTTTTTGCCATTAGATAATACCTCTCTTTATTCTTTTAAAAATTAAGATTTAATACTTTAATGTTACGCGATTTCATTTTTAAATATTTCTTTTTTAATGTAAATGAAGCGAATTATAATGTTAAAACATATCAAGAATCTCATAATGCTTGATATAGATTATTATTCAAACAGTAATTTTCGGTCAATATTATTAAAGGATTATCAATTTCTATTTTTTTTTCCCTCCATTCATTGTATATTAGATTAAATATTAGTTTTTTATCTTGTTTTTTCACTCGTCAGAATTAAGTTAAGTTTAAATATATGGAGATCTTAATATTATTGGTTCGCAATCGAACGTTCGAGATCAAACGATTTAGTTAAAATATGAAATAAAATGAAAAAATTAAATGAGGTATTAAATATGGGTAAAATAATTGCATATTGTGGACTTGATTGTTCAGAGTGTCCTGCATATTTAGCTACTCAAAAGGAAGATTTTAAGGAAATTGAAAAGGTTGCAAAAGAATGGTCAACTGAATCATTATCGTTTAAACCTGAGGATATATATTGCGATGGTTGTAATAGGGAGGGAAGAATTTTTAGCTGGTGCAAAGAATGCCCCATAAAAAGTTGTTGTCAAGAGAAAGGATTCCAAAATTGTGCTTTTTGTGAAGATTATTTCTGCGATAATTTAAAGATGACTTTTGATAAAGTACCATCAACTAAAGAAATGTTAGACGAAATTCGAAAAAATTTTTAATATGAATATTAAAATACATGAAGAAGTGAAAAATATGGAATTAGAAGAAGTGAAAAAATTGAGTTTGGAATTGATGGATTCCTCCAAAGCGGTATATTTAACAACTATTGACTCAAAAGGATACCCCATAACAAGAGCAATGTTTAATTTAAGGAATAAGGAGCAATTTCCTGAATTTATAGAGTTCTTCAATGGATTGGACAATGAATTCGATATATATATTTCAACAAATACATCATCATCTAAAACTGATCATGTTATGAAGAATCCTAAAATTTCCGTTTATTACTGCGAACCTAATGATTTCAAGGGAGTCATGTTTGGAGGAAAAGTAGAAATTATTGATGATATGAACATAAAGAAAAATTTATGGTTAGACTGGTGGACAAAATATTATCTTAAAGGATTAAGTGATCCAGATTATACCCTACTTCGATTAAAACCACTAATAGCACAATTCTATTATAAATTACAAAAAGTCGAATTTGAGCCGGGAATAGAATAAAATATCATTGTTTTTAAAATAGATGCTAG
This sequence comes from uncultured archaeon, assembly GCA_964493715.1. Taxonomy (GTDB): domain Archaea; phylum Asgardarchaeota; class Lokiarchaeia; order Sigyniarchaeales; family SOKP01; genus SOKP01. The sequence goes on along the minus strand of CAZBPC010000056.1, from coordinate 5,860 downwards.
ATTATGAGTAAAAAATCAAAGGAATTTAGTGCGGGAGGATTTTTAATTTCTAAAATCCATCAACTTTCTCAAAGAATTTTTACAAAGATTTTACGAGAATATAATTTAGATTTATTTAATCCATCCCAAGGACGAGTGATATTTCTATTACTACAAAAAGATAATATTCCTATTCATGAACTCGTTGAAAAGACTCAATTAACTAAATCTACACTTAGTTCGCATCTGGATAATCTTGAAAAAATCGATATTGTCAAAAAAATTCAATCTAAGAATGATAAACGGGAGACTTTCATAATTTTAACAGAAAAAGCGTTAAAATTGAAGCAGGACTATATTGATGTATCAAGAATCATGACGAACTTATTTTATGACGGCTTTAGTAAAGAAGAAATAAACCAATTTGAAGATTATCTACAACGCTGCCTTCAGAATCTTATAAAAAGAAGAAATGGTTAGGTTAATAGAACAAGAAAAACAGTTAAAACTGCTTGATTCATGAACTAATAAAAGAGGAATAAAAATTATTTTGAATAAAAATTAGAAAAAAAATTACTCTCCTTTTGGCATACTAGCTGAATTATCGTCATCTTCGGAATGGATTCGTTTTAAGTCAATATCAGAATATCCTGGAATAATGTTAAGTAATCTACGCATGGAATTTTCAACATCTTTTGAGGACGTGACGAACCTGCCAACTATAAGTATGTCAGCACCCATTTCTAAAGCATACTTTGCAGTGTTGGGCTCTATTCCGCCAGCAACAGCTACTAAAACGCGATCTCGTCCTGATGCTAATTTTTGATCCTTGTAAAGTTCCTTTATTTTAGGAATTACTGCCCATCTTGCTTTTTGTGCTGCATCAGAAGATTGACTTACAGAACCTTGTTCCACGTCTATTGCCCTATGTAAAATGATAACATCAGGAATATGTTTCAATGACTTTAATTTTGTAACAGGATCCTCTACTTCCATTGTATCTACGAAACCGTAGATACCCATGCGATTAGCTTCTAAAAGGAATTTATCAATTGATGAAGGAGCTGCTAAACCACTTGCAACGGTTGCATCTGCTGTTGCATCAAAAGCGAAATCCACTTCTAACTTACCTACATCCAGAGTTTTTAGATCCGCTACAATAAATTTCTGTGGAGCAATTTCTCTAATCTTTTTTATCGCTTCCATTCCATACTTCTTGAGAAATGGTGTTCCAATTTCTAAAATAATCCTATCACTCTTCGGTAAATTACTAACAACCTTTAAAGCATGATCTATATCTGGATGATCTAAAGCTACTTGTATATAGGGAGGCCTCCATAACCTCGGTACTTTCATTCCAGCAACTGGATGTTTAGCTCGATCTTTATCATAAAAAATTTTCTCAATAGGAGGATAATTTTTCAAGGCTCTTGAAATTGCTAATTTTGTAGCTCCATAATTATATTGATAGATTTTCCTATAATCTTTTGCATCAGGATGGATAAATACACTCACAATCATTAACCACTCATCGAGTTTATTCATGGGGATGAGATTTTCTTCTACTGCATCTGCAATAGCCTTCGCAACAGCGGCTTGGGCGGGACCAAAAATCTTATTAGAATCTTCCATCTTTGAGAGCGTGACTTTGGGGACTATTAAACTTATCGGCTTAGTTAACAAATTAGGTCGAATACATGCTAATAATCTCCCATGCCCCATTGATGGTGCACTAAGGGCATTCGCAAAGGAGATTCCAACTGGCCCATCCTTTGAACCGATTAACAAATCAATATGCGCTATGTTTTCTTCAGCACCCAGAAGGGCTTCTCCTATAAAATAATCCGTTTTTGCCATAATTCATACAGAAACTCTTTTTTATTTAAAATTAAATATGTTTTGGATAATATAATTAATAATTTATCTACAATAAATTAGAGTTAATTCTCAATTAATAAAATTTTCATATATTACTAAATAAAATTCATTTAATATCATCTTGCTGAAAATACGATTCTACTTTTTTGGCATTTTGTTGTAGAGTCTCTAATTGATTTCTAGACAACTCATTAGTCTGAAAAATTACGTGTTCACAGTCATATTTTGAAAAATCTTTTTCAAAAATAGAAATCCCGAATCCTTCTTGCTCAATCCATAATCGAGAGCCCGGATATGGTGTAGCAATAAAATAATTTATGCGATCATTAACATCAAATGGAAGTTGCTTGATAAATTGAATTGTTTGTAAAAAAGTGTTTTCAGTTTCTCCGGGTAACCCTAACACAAAATAGGCTTGAATGGGTATTTCTACTTGTTTTAAATATTTTAAACCTCTCATCACTTCCTTTGGATCTTGATACTTAAAATTTTTTCTAAGAACTTCGGGGTTTGCAGACTCTATCCCTGTAGCAATAAGGTGACATCCTGCTTGTTTTAATAATCGTGCTTCTTCTTGGGTTATAGAGTCTACTCGTAATTCACAACCCCATGGTATATTTATGTTATTTTTCAAGAACATCTCACAAAAATCATTGAAGAATTGCCTGTTAATGTTAATGTTATCATAGAAATTGATGTAGGTATAGTTTTGTAAAGAAATTATATCTCTTATTTCTTCGAATATAGATGGAATACTTCTTATGCGTGGTGTTTTAAATAAATTTTGTCTTGAGCAAAATGAACATTGATTTGGACATCCTCGATTAATGATAATGCTTGCTACTCTATAATGATAATGTTCATGTACGAGTTTATATCGAGCAGGTAATGGTAAGGAATCAACATTAATAGGTTCTGGAGTTCCAGTAAACTCTATCTTTTCATCACGATTTTTGAATGCAATCCCCTTAACATCCCTTAAAATTAATTCAAATTCTGGGATAGTTAAGTCTTGATAAGCCTCATTCTTTAATATCTCCAATAATTCTGGAAATGATTGTTCTGCTTCTCCCACACAGATATAATTCACTAAGTTTTCCATATTTAATATATCCTCATAAAGGAAAGATGTATGTGGTCCACCTAAAATAATCACACTCTGAGGAACTAATCTCCGTATAATTTTAATAATTTTAAGAGTATAATAAAAATTGTTTGTAAGTGTTGTTAATCCAAAAAAGGAATACCCTCGGATTTTATTTTTAATAATCCCTTCTAATTCTGAATCATTGAGAGGATAAAATTGCTCTAAATCAAAGATGTCTACTATTATACCTTGATCCTCTAAAATTGAGGCGAGGTAAAGCAAGCCTAAATTTGGCTCTCTAAAATATTCTACATTAATTTCTGTAGATTTGGTAGTTTTGGGATTTATTAAAAGAATCATTATATATAGTATAGTTATTTATCTTTTTTTGAGCCTGTTAAATCATGTACTATTACTTCTTCATCTGATAATGAATCTTGAATCCGGAATGCCTTTAGCACATTTTCAATATTACCTGGTTTACTGAATTTTTCCTCCATGATTACTGGCGTTTTCAACCTTATTATAGGAAGGTTTTCATCTTCGCGTATATAAAGTTCTATTCCTTGAATTGTTCGATTTATGACTATGACTCGGACTGAATAATTGCGATCATTAAAAAACGTAAAACCATTATTTAGCCTGCCTAATTTAACTTCTTCTAAGGTAATTTTCTCATCTTTAAGAAAGGATTCCATTATTTCTTCATCTGAATAAAGAGTACCACCCACGATTAAGAAAGATCTTTTGAATCCTTTCAAAATAGGATATTCTTTAATAGATTCTAATGCTTGATTCAATCGTGGATTATGGATGAGTAAATCTCCTGCTGGTAATTTATCCAGTTGAGTTGAAAAGTCTGATTTGTCAATTGAACGTGCTCTTCCTTCTCCTAAGGGCTTATTTAAAATTTCTTGAAACTCTGGATCTTCAGAGGAATATTTATTCAAGGAATATATACGGTAAAATAGACGTAATTGCGTTCTTAGCATTCCAGCTAAAATTCCTCCATATATTTGAAGTTTAAATGAACTATTAATGCCGTTAAACGTCCAAATCTTTTTAGTATCATGATCAACCAGTAAATAGACTTTATGGCTATTTAGATAATTGATAATATCGCGAACGAATTCTCCATCTATTACATCAACAGTTAAAAAATATGGAGATTCCCTTATCTCGAGTACTTCGAAAATTTGCATCTGTAATGATCCTAAATATGTGCTTTAATTGTAATATGAACTGCATGTTAAAATAAATATTAGTTTTTTTGTGAGAAAAAGAAACCGAAGAAAGTGAAAAAGACCTCGATATCAATAAAATTTTTATATTTTGGGTCATTTTTCTTTATAATTTTCCTTATATTAATTTGATTAAGATGAGTTCAGATAAAAAACAGTACAAGTTAAACATATCAGGTGGAAATGAGGGACCCGGCAAAGGCTTATCAAAAATAATTGAAATCGACGAAAAAAGATTTCGCTTTGAGGGAATGGGAATAGGAGATGTAATTAAAGGTGGATTGATTGGTTTTCCTAATTATGAATTTGAAATCACGGGAGGATCAGATGCCAGTGGATTTCCAATGAGAAAAGATGTTCACGGACCTGTTAAAAAAAAGATTCTCGTTTCAAAACGCGGAACTGGCTATAAACCTAAAAGAAAAGGAGAAAAAAAGCGAAAGACCGTGAGAGGAAATGAAATAACTTATGACATGACCTTGATTAATCTAAAAACCATTAAATATGGAGAAACTGAACTTTTCAAAGCAACAGAAGGAGAATAATAATATAAAGGTGAAACATCATCGTCAAAGTGAAAAAATGCAACTTTTGTTCAAGTGATATATCAATCGGAAAAGGACACATGTATATTAAGCGTGATGGAACAATCTTGAATTTTTGCAATCAGAAATGCAGAAAAGCATTATTATTGTACAAAAAAAATCCACGGAAGACAAGATGGACTTCCGTTTATGGAAAAGAATAATATTCTCAATTTCTATAAAAATAGAATCTAAATTTTCTATTAGGAGAATAGAAACTCATTTCTTTTATATAATAAGTTTATAAAATTTATTATAAGTATAGAAACTTCAAGAGATCATTTATTGAAGTACTTGGGAAGTAGAATTTGAGGAAAATTCAAAATATATTAAAGAGAATTTTTTTAATAATATCTATTTTCTATTGTAATCTCGGGAATTTCAAGAGATCATCTATTAAGTCTGCATGGGACACGATCATTCTTTTGCAACAAAAGCGTTTGATTCCTAATTTATTAAAAGCGTTCTCAGGACTTTCCCCTTTTTCTATAGCCTCCAAATAAGGTTTATAAACATGTGCGATGAGCTTACCACATGAAAAACAGCGGATCGGTATAATCATAATTTTATCACATCTTCAATTAAAAATAGGATGTTAATCGTAATATTAACAATTATTCATAAAAAAAAAACTTTCCGAATAAATCAAAAATTTTATTTTCTATCTTCTACTAATTTCTTCTATAATTCGATGAATTATGAAAATATATTGAATGATTTTAAAATATATTCGAAGGAGAAAAAAAATGAGTTATGTAAAATATAAAATTCCCGATGACTTGAAAAAAGATTTAAAAAACGCCTTGAACACTATAGCTGGAGCACGAGATTCAAAGATACGAAAAGGAATGAATGAAGTTACGAAAGCAATTGAAAGGAACTTAGCTAAACTTGTTGTAATGGCCGAAGATGTGAGCCCTCCAGAAATACTTTTTCATGTTCCCTTGTTATGTGATGAAAAGAAGATACCGTATGCTTACCTATCAACTAAAAAAGAGTTAGGTAGTGCAGTTCGAATAAACGTTTCATCTTCTGCTATAGCAGTTGAAAATGTAGGTACTGGAAACGATAATGTATTAGGTAGCATTATT
>CAZBPC010000055.1:0-21824 GCA_964493715.1 uncultured archaeon | reverse complement strand
AGGAATTTAAATAGTTATCGATATAAATAATAAATTTAAAAAACGAGCATTACAATTTTAGAATTGTTATGTCTTATTATCATTTTAAACCCGCTGGTCTTCAAGCTTACATATTCTTGAAATATGAATATCAAAATAGCACTAAATCTCTGCTATTATTAGAATTAACGATGTTGAAAAATAAGAAGGAAATTTTAAAAATGATCGAAGCTAAAAAATTAAAGCCAGTTGATTCATCTAATTTGATTGAGAATGAAATACTTGAAAACGTTGAAATGTTATTCAAAGAATATTTTTCTGGAAAACCTGTTGATTTATTCACGGAAATACAAAAAATAAATGTGGATCTCGATCTTAAAAACAAATATAAATCAGAATTTGCCTTTAAGGTATTTGAATCGCTAATTAGGATAAAATTTGGAGAAACTACTTCCTATTTTGAGATCGGAGCTCATATCGGTTCTAATGCATATCGCGCTATAGGAAATACTTGCAGGAATAATCCAATCCCCCTAATTGTTCCTTGTCATCGGGTTTTAAAAAAGGATGGAGAGATTGGTGGATTTATGGGAAAAAATTCTGATAGTGAATGGGAGACAAATCTTAAAAGGGAATTGTTAACACTCGAAAGAGCAAAATTAATGTTATAAAAATTTGTTAACCTAAAATAGAAACTATTTTATTATGCACATACCATTAATGCATATTATGGTTAAAATATCACCTTTAAAGCCCTATTTACCAAGAAATCCGGAAGAATTTACAACAAATCCTTATGATGTGATTAGTGATGAGGAAGCAAAAAAATTAAAACTTAATCCTAACTCACTAATTCATCTTATCTTGCCTGATGGTAATGGAAAAGAGATATACGAGAATGCAGCTAAAGCTTTTCAACGATATAAAGATGATGGATTGATAACCAAAGAAGATCAACCAAGTATTTTTGTATATAGGCAGGAATCTAGATCCTTTAGTCATCAAGGTCTAATTATGGGTTTATCTTTACAAGATTATGAAGAGGGAAATATTGTAAGGCATGAATATACTCGTGAGAAAGCTCTTAAAGATCGAACTAATCATATTTTAGCAACTAATGTAGCTGCGGGACTCGTGTGGTGTGTTTTTTCAGCAAATAAAAAAATTAATAAAACAATTGAAAAAATCAAAATGAAGGATCCTATATTCATTTTTTCAATGAATGATTACAAACATTTTTTATGGCAAGAGACTGACACGAAGATTATTGAAAAATTAGCTCAATTGTTTAAAAATAAAAAGGTCTATATCGCAGACGGGCATCATCGTGCCGCAAGTGCTGCTGAATACCGTAAAATACAATTAAGTAAAAATGATATGGATGAATTGGATAAACCTTGGCAATATCTCCTCTCTTATGTTGCCTCTGATGATCAAATTCAAATCCTTCCTTATAATCGAGTAATTAAAAAATTACTGATGAGTGTCGAAGATTTTCTGAAAAAATTGGGAGAAATATATGAGATTAAACAAAAAGATAGAGCTTTTGATCCAAAAAGAAAAAACCAAGTAGCAATGTGTCTGAAAGGAAAGTGGTATGAATTAAGTGTGAAAGATAAAGATTTCAAATCAAAGCGCGATAGTCTCGATGTTGCTATACTTCAAGATAAAGTTTTGAATCCAATTTTAGGCATATCTGATCCACGAGCGGATGAGAATATCTTTTTTGTAGGAGGTGTAAAGAATCCTATTGATATGGAAAGATATGTAACAGAAAAAGGAAATGATATCTTTTTTAATTTATATCCCGTTAATATCAAGGATTTGGAAGCTATCGCAGATCTTGGAGGTGTTATGCCACCAAAATCTACGTGGTTTGATCCTAAAGTGTTATCTGGATTGATTCTTCATGATTTATAAAAAATTAATCATTTCATTTTAATTTTTTAGAAAATGCACCATTTTTTCTGCAATCATCATAGCTGCTGCATCTTGATTTTCAATTGTTTGACTTCCTATGTGAGGCGTGAGTATTAGATTATCCATACACTTTATTAAATTTTCATCCTTCAAAGGTTCTTCTCTATATACATCCAAGGCAGCTCCACCTATTTCTTTATTTTTTAATGCTTTAATTAGAGCTTTTTCATCTATCAGCTTTCCTCTCGCAGTATTAATAATAATCGAATTAGGTTTCATCAATTTAAGGGTGGATTCATTGATTATATTTTCTGTGTGTGGCGATGAGGGTAGATGAAGGGAGATTATTTGTGCATCTTTCATCGCGTCTTCTACAGAGGGGTATATCTTGCATCCAATGTTTTTAGCTTCATCAACAGCATCCTGACCTTTACTAAATCGTGAATAAACCCCAACGCTCATTCCTAATGAAATAGCACGCTTTGCTAATTGTTTAGCAATATTACCGAAACCAATCAAACCCAACTTCTTACCATGGAGCGTATATCCTAAATAATCATTTTTATTCCATTCACCTCGATGCATAGTTTTATCGGCTATAGTTAAGTATCTCGCTAAAGCGAACATCAAACCAAGTGTTAATTCCGCTACAGAAATAGAAGGTGCTTCAGGTGTATTTAATACAGTAATGCCTAATTCTTCTGATTTCTTTAGATCAATATTATCTAAACCAACACCAGCTCTTCCTATTACTTTTAGTTTTTTAGCATTTTCTAAAATATCATCGGTTAATATAGTTCTTGATCTTACAACAATACCATCATATTCCGCTATTTCCTTTCGTAATTCATCCTTTGAAATAGAAAATTTCCTTACTGCTTCAAATCCATTTTCTTCAAATATCTGAATACCAGCTTCCTCAAGCTTATCACTTATTAAAATCTTCATTTTGGATCACATATTTGTAATGTGTTAATATTATTTTTAATGTTGTTATAGCTTTAAAATACTACTACAAAAAAAGATAAAAAAAAAATTACTTCAATTCTTCTACGATCTCAGAAAGAACCTTTAACATTTTATTCAAATCCTCTATGAAGATTTCTCCCATATGACCGATTCTGAAGGTCTTATCCTTTAAGGATCCATACCCATTAACGATTCCATAACCTTTACTACTTAAAGTTGACACCATTTTGGAAATATCAATATTAATTGAATTTTTCATCGTGGATACAGTATTCGAATAATATTTCTCATTAGTAGGAAACATTTCAAATCCTAAAGATTTAGCCCATTCTTGCGTGCGCTTAGCTAATTTAGCATGTCTTTCAAATCTGTTTTCTAAACCTTCGTTATTCAAAATGTAATTTATCTGGTATTCTAATGCCCTAATTTGAGGTATTGGAGGTGTTGTTGGAGTTTGATGTGATTTGTTTTTCTTTAGCATATCTTCAAAGTCAAAATATAGCCCTCGATTTTTAACTTGGGAAGTTTTTTCGATAGCAGCTTCAGAAATAGAACAAACTGCTAATCCAGGTGGTATAGTAAAACATTTCTGTACAGATGCTAAGCATACATCAACTCCAAGTTTATCAACTTCAAGTTTAACTCCTGCCATCGAGGACGTAGCGTCTACACAAGCTAAAGCACCATAATCCTTGATAATTGGAATGATTTTATCAATTGGATTATACACGCCGGTGGATGTTTCATTAGACTGAATGAAAACTACAGCGTATTTGTCTTTATCTAAAGCTTTTTGAGCAAATTCAGGAGTAATAGCATCTCCCCATTCGACACTTTGTTTAATCGAATTTTTACCGTTTGAAGTACCAATTTCATACCATCGGTCTCCAAAAGCCCCAACTGTCAAAAATAGAGCCTTTTCATCATCCTTTATAAGATTTCTTACACAAGCCTCCATTAAACCCGTAGCACTTGATGTAGATAGTAAACATTCATTTTTTGTATATAAGATTTTTTTTAATCCTTCTGTAGTAAGTTGATGCATTTCAGAATATACTTTTGAGCGATGAGTGTCGTTCGGTTTAGCAAGTATTTGTAGAATTCTGTCGGGTACATGAACAGGTCCAGGTGTAAATAGGAATAATTGAGAACCTATTTCTCTATTATAATGAACATCAGTAATAATTCAATCGCCTTTTTTTAATATTTATTATTTGTATACTAAACATTAGTGAAACCGTCTGTTATATTATTTATCACATTAAAAAAATGTTATTATTAAATATTTAGAGATATTTATGGTGATGATTAAATGCATAATGCTGAAATCTTAACTGATACTAATGGTTTTAACTTCCTTAAGTGGATTCAAAACTTACCCATAAATCCTAAACATTCTTTTCATCGGATTCTTCTACGTTGGATTCAAGTTTGAGAAAATATCCATCCCAAATTAAAAAAATAATTCTAAAATTTTCAAAATGTTTTATAGATAGGCCAAACTCGCTTAAATAGAGAGCGGATCGAAAGATTATATTTAGTATTAGTAATACAAATATTATTGCTAAATAGCCTAATGTCCAAATTTCAGAAAATGTAATTGCATTAAAAGAAAAAATAATTGTTGCCATACCAAGGATTCCATTTATTACTCTATATTGTAAAGTATACACGTCAATTAATATAGCCTTTATTAATCCAGCAAAACCCGTGATAATTAGGGGATAAGCAAATAATACAAGCATTCCACTTAGTCCTACAGCAGGTTGAAAGAGAACTAAACCAAGCATAAACATGCAAAAAATAATTTCACACATCCCCAATAATACTTGAAATAACATTTTATCTTTTTTTTTGATACCATTATATAAGTAAATAACGCCATGAGTAAGAAATGCCATCATGGGGTATACAAAAAGAGCTGTTATAACAATTTTATCCATAATGATAAAAATGACGAATATACTTAATATTATTACTACTATGATAAGATTATCAGCACGAATCTTATCTTTATTTATCAAAGATAGCATAAAATTACCTCTATATCCTAGATTGAGTTCATAAACAATAATATTAATACTTTTTATGATTTCTATTGTTGAATGATTTATAATACTATCCATAAAGTTCTGACTAATATGAAATTAAAAATGACCGTTCTTGCTTTATTGTAGGTAGAACTCTCCAAATAATACTCATTATATTATTAAAAGTTCAACCAAACAATATTATATATTGTCGGAAAAGCTATATAAAGAAACGAATATCATTAATCAAGATTATATGTCAGCTTTAACAGAATATCTCCAAAAATTAGAAGATTGGGACACTAAGACATTTCTTTCAGTTTATAAAAGTGATTTCTCCAAGCGAAGCATGTTGTTTGCGAAGACTTTCAGCTTTTTTGGCACTCTTTACTTCTGGGGATTAGTATGGTTAATGTGGGTCATTTATGGATATATTACTAAAGATTATTACCTCATCGTTTTGTTCACTGGAGGATTTGAACAATCAATCATATTTCATTCTCTTGTTAAGTATAAAATTTTCAAGCGAAATCGCCCATATATCACATTGAAAAAAGAGGGAGTTAAAAAACATGATGATTTCATAAAAATTCCTTACTTAATGTCTGAATCAGAAAAACAATCCTTTCCAAGTGGTCACGTGGCCTTCTTATTGTTGTTTGGGCTTATATTTAGCTTTTATTTTAATAATATGATAATATTTTTCATTTTTCTTAGCTTAGATGTTGTAATGGCGATTTGCAGATTAATACTAGGAGTGCATTATCCGATAGATGTTATTTTTGGATTCTTTTTCGGCTTATTATATGCGCTCTTATATTTAGGTTTGACAAGTCAATTCTGGATTAATTTTTATTATTGGATAGGTCCCATCATCTCAAATGTCATACATTTAAGGTTCTAGATTTAATTCTCAAATGGCACTAAATTTTTTTTTATTAATAAATAGAAAAATTTGTTTAAATGACTCACTTAATTTCTTTTTATATATTTTCTAGTTGAATTTTTTTATCAATTCCATAGGTCTCAGTCAAGTAATTTTTTAAAGAATAGACTGCTAAAATGTACATTGGAATGAGGGTCAATTCCACTAAAATAGAAACAATAAATGGAGCTTTGTGACCTAAATTATCCCATAAGAGTCCACCTATAATTGGTCCGATCATTCCTCCAAAATTGGATGAAAATGATCTTAAACCGAGTATTTTTCCTCTACTTTTGATTGAAATTCTGCTTAGAAAATTCTGAAAAACTAAATTTCCAACAGATACAATGGTAACATCTAAAACGTAGAGAATTGAAAACATTATAACATTTGGAGAATTAATCAGAAACCAAGTCACCAAAGACCCTAGTGTACTTGAGAGAGATATCCCTAATGCTGGATGGACTTTATCCACCAAACTCCCAATTTTAGGAGAGAGAAATAATGGAACAAAACCGCTTGGAATAAAAGCTATCATCGCAATGGTCGGATCATTTACGATTTCGTCAAGAATATATACATTAAAAAAAGGGCGTCCAATAGAGCCATTAATGTTTGCTAGGATCAGAACTATCATCAGTATTATCATCCCAAGTATCATTCTTTTTGGTATCTTAGTTAATATATCCTTATTTTCTGTTTCTCTAATCATTTCTTGATTGAATTTAATGCGTTCATCAACATTGCGATAGAATCGAATCCCTGCATAAAAATTTGCGATTCCAAACAATGGTATTGCCATATAGATAATAAAAGGATTAGTAGTTGAGGAAATTGCAAACCCAAAAATAGTAAATCCAAAGATTGAACCAATGAGCATTCCCCTACCTATAGCCGATTCTCTTCTTCCATACGCATGAGATCGGTGAATCTTGTTAGATTTTTCAGCTATTAATGTATCTAAGGGTATCCAAAAAAACCCCGCAAAAAAACCTATTGAAAAAGTCCCAATATTCATTCCAATTAATGAGTTTAAAATGATGGCACTATAAAGTATGAAATAGCCACACCCCCTTCCAAGAGATCCAAGCAAGATCAAACTTTTTCTCGATTTAACCTTATCCGTAATGAATCCTGTAAATGAAGAACTTATTAAAAAACCAAATATTTGAACCGAAAAAATTAATCCGATTTCAATACCAGTTGCATTTAATACTTGGCTCGCTATGTAAGGTATTAAAAAGTCCAAGAAAAAAAAGCCCATGGTATTAAAAATCACGATGTTTAGCATTGACTTGAAATCGCTAGTAAATTTCTCTGAGTTTTCGATTTTAATCACGATACCAAATATTTATATAAGTTAGAAATGCTCACTATCATTATAATCTGATGAAATGATATGGAAGATTGAAGATGAATGCACCAACTTGTCATAAATGCAATGGAATCAAATATTGTGCAGTAGGTCGAGCAAGTAAGATATTAGAAAACTGTCCAATGAAAATTTATCCTAAAATTGAAAAGGAGGCGAGAGATTTGTATGACTCCGATGAATTTATTAAGAAATCTACGGCAGTAGCATCCATCGTGGAAGCAAGAGGATATATTCATTGGTCACGTTTAAAAGATACTGTAGAATATGCCAAAGGAATGGGATATAATAGATTGGGACTTGCTTTTTGTGTAGGGATGCTTCGAGAAGTGAAGAGAGTCGCGGAAATACTTGAAAATTATGGTTTTGAAGTGATCTCAACCTGCTGTAAGACTGGAGGAGTAAAAAAAACGGAAGTAGGGATTCCTGAAGAATATACCATGTTCTCAAAAACAGGGTATACCATAGGATGGATTACTTGTAACCCAGCAGCGCAAGCTCTGCTACTAAATGAAGCAGAAACCGAGATGAATGTAATCGTTGGATTATGTGTTGGGCATGATATAACTTTTACTCATCTTTCAGAAGCTCCTGTTACAACCTTAATTGCAAAGGATCGATCAGCTCCGCATGATCCTACAGCCGTGTTATTTTCTCATTATGGAAATGAATTTTTTTCTAAAGAATTCAAAGAAATGAAAAAAAATAAGCTTGAGAAAAAGAAATAACTCAATAGATTAATAAAATTCTATAATATCCTCTAAAGGATATCTCTCTCTTTCTTTTATTTTTTGATTTGCCACCGGTTCATCGATAACACCCATGGCAATGACACACATCAGTTCAAATTTTTCCATTGGTAATTTAAATATTTCATTGACTCGTTCTTTGTTTTTTAAAATTTCACCGATCCAAACAGCTCCTAAACCCTTCGATTGAACACCTAACAGAATATTTTGAATAAAGGCTCCTAATGATTGAACATCTTTAACTCGTTCAGATCCTTTTTCAACATCTAAAAATATAACAAAATTTACATAAGCATTTTCTATGATCCCACCATCATTAGATAATTCTGCAAGCATTCTCTTCACAGTAGGATGAATTACAACACATACCTTCCAAGGTTGACAATTATTTGCAGAAGGGGCCCAACGACCACACTCGAGAATTTCTTTAATCGTATCATTGCTTATTTTTTCATAAACAAAATTTCTTATGCTTCTCCTTGATTTAATCAATTTAATTAAATTGTTTTCAGCATCCATATGGATTTAATTGGTTTTGAAGAAATATAAATCAACCGAAATTTAATTTATAAAAAAGATTTTTAAAAATAAATTTCAAATTTTAAATTGTTTCACTTCATAGTTTGAGATTAGATCTAATACATAATTCATAATAAAGAGATTTAAATTGGAGATTTAATATTGCAAATTAAAAAGTAGTGTATGAATCACACATAACTTAAAAAATGGGAAGTGTCGGAAATATCATGAAAAGAGTAGTTATTGTAGGTGGAGTGGCTGGTGGAGCATCAGCAGCGGCCCGATTGAGGAGGTTAAATGAAGATATCGAAATTATTGTTATAGAAAAAGGATCTTACGTCTCATTCGCCAACTGTGGCCTTCCATATTACGTGGGTCATATTATTAAATATCGCGAGCAACTTGAACTCATGACTCCCGAGACATTCTTGGATAGATTTAATATAAATATTAAAATCAACCATGAAGCTATTTCGATTGAAAAGGATAAAAAAATTGTTAATGTAAAAGATTTAGAAACAGGTCAGACTTTAAATTTAGACTACGATTTCCTAATACTTTCACCCGGAGCCTCACCAATCGTACCCCCCTTTAAAGGACTTGAAGAAGTTCCTTCTTTTACCTTGAGAACAATTCCAGATTCAGTGGCTATCAAGGAATTTGCTGAGAAAAGTAATATAAAACATGCCACGATAATTGGTGGAGGATATATAGGTTTAGAAATGGCAGAAAACCTAAGAGAACGCGGCATAAGAGTGAAGATTGTAGAAATGTTAGACCAAGTTTTGTCTCCGCTTGATAAAGAAATGGCACAATTTGTTCACCAAGAATTGATTCTAAATGGAGTATGTCTTCAACTGGGGGATCCCGTAGATTCTTTTAATTGTGATGAAAATCATTGTAATTTCGTGATACCAAAAAGTGGAAAGAAGATACAGACTGATATGATAATACTAGCTATTGGAGTTAAACCAGAAAGTAAACTAGCGAAAGACGCGGGATTAGAAATTGGACCAAAAGGGCATGTTATGGTAAATGAACACATGCTTACTTCAGATCAGTATATTTATGCTGTGGGAGATGCTGTTCAAGTGAAACAGTTACAAACACAAGACTTTACAGCTATTCCACTTGCAGGTCCAGCAAATAAACAAGGAAGGATTGCTGCTGATAACATTGCTGGGCGAGACTCGATATACAAAGGAGTGTTAGGAGCGTCGGTGTTAAAAGTTTTTGACCTAACCGTAGCTTTTGTTGGATTAAACGAACGACAAGTGAAGGATTTAAAATATAACTATGAAAAGGTATATATCCATCCAAATAATCATGCCGGATATTATCCGGGAGCATTTCCAATTGCTATGAAATTAATATTTGAAGTTCCAACTGGAAAAATTTTAGGAGTTCAAGCAGTTGGAGGTACTGGTACAGAAAAAAGGATTGATGTCATCTCGACTGTTATTAAGTTTCAAGGAACTGTATTTGATTTAGAGGAATTAGAACTTGCTTATGCACCCCCTTATGGATCAGCTAAAGATCCGATCAACATGGCCGGTTTTGTTGCATCGAACGTGCTGAGAGGTGACATGCCTATTTGGCATTGGCATGACTTGGAAAATATAATGAAGAATAATAGCTTCCTGCTTGATGTTAGAACTCCCGAAGAATTCGAGATTGGTACTATTGAAAATGCTCGTAACATTAATGATTTAGAACTGAGAAGTCGCTTGGATGAGATTCCTAAGGATAAATCTATCTACGTTTTCTGTGAAGTCGGATTTCGTGGGTATTTAGCAACCAGGCTTTTAATGCAAAATGGTTATAAAAAAGTATATAACCTTACTGGAGGATATAAGACGTTTGAAATAGCAAGAATGACAACGGAAGAAATTGCTGCGGCATGCGGACCTTCGGAAGAGTTAATAGAAGAAATGATGGAATCAAAAACCGTTGAAACTAGTGAGTTCATTGAAGTTGATGCCTGTGGACTTTCATGCCCAGGGCCATTGAACGCGTTAATCAAGGGCTTGGAATCATTGCCTGAAAATAAGAAGTTAAAAATTTTTGCTACTGACCCCGGTTTTAAATCTAGCGTTGAAGCTTATTCAAAACTTAATGATTCGGTTCATTTATTGTCACTTGGAAAAGAAGGTGGGAAACTGTTAGCAGTTTTAGAGAAAGGAAAGCTTGAAGTAGAAGAAATGAAAGCCCCCGTTGAAATTAAAAAGAAATCAAGAAAAGATCGAAGAGGTCCCAACGCACCGGCTCTTTCTCAAATCGATGCCGAAGAATTACATGAAAGACTTGACACGAATGATGCTCCAGCAATTTTAATAGATGTAAGAACTCCTCAAGAATATCACGGAAGGACAGGTCACGTACAAGGCTCAAAATTAATTCCACTTGGAGATTTAATGAACAACATGGATGACTTAAATGAATATAAGGATGAAGAGATAGTAGTCATATGTCATAGTGGATCTCGTTCAATGATGGCCTCCCAGTTAATGGTAAGAGCAGGATTCAAGGATGTAAGAAACTTGACGGGTGGAATGATTGCTTGGCATCGTAAGGGATTTCCAGTGATACCTGTCTTGACTGAGTATCAGTAGTTTTGAAATAAGTCTTTTTTTATCTTTAATTTTATTTTTAAGTAAAAAAAGTTAAAATATCCATTTGATTATTATTACCAAATTCATTAAAAATTGATTTAAAGAGGTAAAAATCATGAAGGAAACACAAAAAAAGTTATTTGCGGCTTATGTTGGGGAGAGTCAAGCCCGCAACAGGTATACATTCTTCTCTTCCATAGCAAAGAAAGAAGGTTATGTTTTGGTTTCTCACATATTCGAAGAAACAGCTAATCAAGAGAGAGAACACGGGTTAAATTTCTATAAAATGTTTCAACAGTTTAAAGACAAGGATGGACCATTCAACGTTTGCGAAGATTACCCTAGCACGTATGGAACGACCATAGAAAATTTAAAATCTGCTGTTGAGGGAGAAAACATGGAATGGCAACACCTATATCCAGATTTAGCAAAAATTGCTGAAAAAGAAGGATATCCCGATATTGCTAAACGAGCACGAGCTATTGCGAGAGCTGAACAACATCATGCTGAGCGATATGGAAAACTATTAAAGATAATCGGTGATGATGCATTTTTCAAACGGGATAAAAAGATCGTGTGGGTATGCCTTGAATGCGGCTACGAAATTGAGATGGATCACTTACCAGAAAACTGGAAATGTCCAAGTTGTGATCATAATAGATCCTACTTTAGAAAGAAATGTGAAGATTTTTAGAGAATTACATATTTTTTTTTCTTATTTTTCTCTGGTTTTTTTATAAAATTTAAGCAAAATGATTAAATAATAAGAAATCAATTCTTACAAGGAAAAGCTTCTAAATGAAATTCGTGAAGAATTATGAAACAAAAGGAAATATATAAGTGCAATGTTTGCGGAAAAGTAATAGAAATTCTTAATCCAGCTGCTCCTGTAACAATATGCTGTAGTCAACCCATGGTTTTACAAGAAGAAAAAACTGCTGATTGGAAGGGAGAAAAACATGTTCCCAAGATCACGATTGCAGGTAATAAAGTCACCGTTGATGTTGGAATTTCAATGGGAACTCCTCATCCAATGACAACAGAACATTATATCATGTGGATTGAACTAATTTGTAAAGATAATTGTTATAAACGGCAAATGTTAGCACCAGGAATGCAACCTAAGGCAACTTTTGTTGTCGCAGATACCTCAAATTTGGTAGCGCGTGAATATTGTAATCTACATGGACTCTGGAAAGGAACAGAATAAATTTTAAAACTCTTTTCTTTTTTTTATTATTTAGATTATCAAGGGTATAAAAATAATCAAAAACAATTCAAAATGATGTATTTTAATAAAAAGAAAAATTAAATTTTTAGAAGACAGATTTAAACTCTATCTCTTTTGAATACACTAGGCATTGCATGTTTGTATCCTTTAAGTGCAAAACGAGATATGACAATTCTTTGTATTTCACTAGTTCCCTCATAAATTTGGTAAAGTTTCGCATCTCTAAAGAGTTTTTCAACGGGGTAAGTCCTTAAATATCCATAACCCCCATAAACTTGAATCGCTTCGGTGGTCACCCTCATTGCAACATCAGACGCAAAAGCTTTGGCAACTGCTGAACTCATGTTATTATCGAGCCCTTGATCTGCTTCCCACGCTGCTTTATATGTTAGTAATCTCGCTGCTTCGATATCCTTGTACATATCTGCTATCTTTTGTTGGATAGCTTGATAATTGCTAATTGGTCTACCAAAAGCTTCTCTTTTTTGAGCATAATCAATAGAATATTCCATGGCTGAGCGAGCACACCCGACCGCGAAGGCTCCTATCGCAGGTCGAGTATGAGCGAAAGTTTGCATTGCAACAACAAAACCCCTACCAGGTTTTGCTAATACGTTATCTTTAGGAATTCTTACATTTTTAAGTGAAACGGCTACGGTATTTGATGCTCTTTGACCAAGTTTAGGAATATGTTTCCCAAGTTTTACTCCTTCTGCTTTAGTGTCAACTATGAAAGCTGCTATACCTTTATGCTTTTTCTCAGGATCTTCCGTTGCAAAAACGGTTATATAATCTGCAAAACCACCATTTGTGATCCAAAACTTAGCTCCATTAAGGATGTATTCGTCACCATCTTTTTCTGCTTTACATTTCATTCCTGCCACATCAGAACCCATAGTAGGTTCTGAAGTCGCGAATGCTATCAATTTAAATTCCTTTATGAGTTCTCCTAATATTCGAGTTTTTTGTTCTTCATTGCCCCCTATAATTATTGGTTCCGCTCCGAGATTATTATCAAATATTGAAGTAGCCATGCCAGGGCATGCAGAAGATATTTCTTCCACAACGATGCAAGATTCAATTAAACCATATCCAAGACCACCATATTGTTTTGGAATACCTAAATTTAATAATCCTTCTTCCCAGGCTTTTTTAATAACGGGCATTGGAAATTCTTCAGACTCATCATACTTCTTCGCAACTGGTAAAACTTCATTTATTGCAAAATTCCGTGCTTTTTGCTGAAGAGCTTTTTGTTCTTCGGTTAATGAAAAATCCAAGAGTTTATGCCTCCATTTTTTTAACTAATTTATCCACGATTTCCTTAAAGTTTAAATCACTAGGCCTTGGTACGAATTGTATTTCAATTGAATCGTCCAACATCGCTATTCCCGTGGCTTCCATTTCACTGATTATAGTTCTAACTGCTCCTCTACTCCAACCATACGACCCGAATGCTAAACCGACCTTGTTCATAGGTTTTAAGCCTTTTTGGTAGCATAAATATTGTGCTACTGAAGGAAAAAGGCCCCTATTTAAAGTTGGACTTCCAACTAAAATCGCTTTAGCTTTCATTGCTTCGGTTATAACATCACTATAATCAGAAGAAGTTAAATTGAATCTTTTTACCGGAATTCCCCTTCGCCAAATCTCGTGGTATAATTCTTTCGCAATCTTGGTTGTACTTTCCCACATGCTATCATAAATAATCAATGCAGTATTTTCTTCAATTTCACCACTCGACCATTTAGTATAAGCTTCTATGATATCAGGAATATGTTTTCTCCAGCACACCCCATGTGAAGGACAAATGATCTCTATTGGCAGGGCTCCAACAACAGGGAGGGTTTTAGCAATCAGATTTGATAAATGAAGTAAAATGTTCGCATAATACTTTTCCGCTTCCCACATTATTTCTGAAAAATTATTTTCATCATCCCAGTGTTTTGATGTCGCAAAATGCTGCCCGAAGGCATCGTTGGAAAATAACACATTTTTCCCATTCTCGTCAGTCATAAAAGAAACCATCGAATCAGGCCAATGAATCATCGGAATAGGAACAAAAGTAAAAATTTTACCATTTCCAACGTTTAAAGTATCACCATTTTTTACTGCGCGTATTTTTTCAAAAACAATTTTATCTACTTCTTCGTGATAATGTTGTTCTAAAATTTCTACCCCCTTGGTTGAGGCTATAATCTCAGCATTAGGTAAATATTCTAATATTAACGGAAAGGAACCTGAATGATCAGGTTCGATATGATTCACGATAAAATAGGCAATATCTTTTGGATCACACACTGCTTGAATGTTTTCTAAATAATACTTGAAGTATGGTCTTTTTACAGTATCTATCAACACGTATTTATCTCCCGTTTTTACCAAATATGCATTATATGATGATCCTTTATGCGTTGAATAGCCATGAAAGTTCCTAACTTCCCAATCCACGTATCCAACATATGAAACATCTTTCATGATTTCTAAATCATTCATGTAATTTTCACCCTTTTTTAGTAGTAGTATATTATAATATGAATTAGAGATTTATACTTTTTATAAATTTGATTTCTATTTTTTAGAAATTTGCCAGAAGTTTAAGAATTAAAATGAAATTAAAATGTTTTAATAATTAAATGAAAAAAATAAAAAAAGTAATATTCAATGGTCTGTTCTTAAATTTTAGTAAAGAAACTCTTATCTACTCCACATACTGGGCACACCCAGTCATCGGGGAGGTCTTCCCATTTTGTTCCTTCGACATCTTCGTCATAAACATAGCCGCAAGCTCCACACTCATATTTAGCCATAATATTCACATTAAATTTTGTTGATATTTAATTTTTGATGGATTTGGTAATTGAATGTATAATAAAAATATTAATTTAATATTTTATAAATATCTTCTCAATGAATATGATGTATAACTTTTCTGGGTGACTTTTTATTTTTTTTTCCATTTTGCACCACAGCTACTACTATTTATTCAATAATATGAGGAATCCCTTCGAATTAGCTCTCTATCTTGCAGCCCGAGCTTTCTCGCAGGAAAAGAGGTCATCTTTCGTATCGCTTCTTCAAGAGTTAAAATCTTTAATAATTGATTTATTATATTTAAAATACTCTTTGAAGAAACCTATCAAAATGAGAATCAAAGCTCACGATATGTTCGATTTGGTGGTGATTGCATAATATAATAGAACTGATATCTGTAAAACTCATTGGTTTTTTATCTTTCAAGTCAGTAATATTTATCTTTTTGAATAATTCCCATGTTTCGTGTTCATTATTTAAATCGAAAGGAAGAATACTTGCAATTTTCTCACTCCCCCATAATAATTTTTCAAGGTGGTTGAACACTTTGATGTTATTTTTAGATCTAATTGCGGCTAATGTTGTGACTTCATTTACAATGAAATAAGATGTATAGAGAACTCCATAATTCCCCGTGGCTAATTCTTTTAAAATTCGTTCGCTTTGTTCCGCGTATTTATCCTTTGGGTGACAAAGACCAAGATAAAAACCGCTATCAAGAAAAACGCCCAAATTAAGCACCCATTATGAGTTATAAATATCTGTATCATTTTCTGAATCAAATTGAATATTAGAGTTATAAGGAATGTCATCCAAGCTGTTTCTTTTTTCAATAATCTCTTGGACTCTTTTTGAATTTAGCATTGGAAGTTGCATTGCTATTTCAATGACTTTTTCAAAATTTTGATTAGCTAAAATGAGACAGTAATCAAGTGTTTCTTGTTGAGTGGGTTTTCGACCCAATCTCAAGGTTAATTTCGCTTGAAGTTGTTCTAGACTTTTTTTATTTTTAATTTTTACAACTGACATATTAGTTTACCAAAGTATATTTGTATACTATTCTATTTAAATTTCATTTTTTACCTTTTTTTAGTTTAGGTTGGGCGTAGGATAACTTTTCCCGGAGATTTTTTATTTTTTTTTCCATTTTGGACCACAATTACTCCATTCACGATAACATGTGGAATTCCTTCGGGAAGTTGATAAGGGTGTTCATAAGTAGCGGTATCTTTTACTTTTAATGGATCAAGCATGACGATATCTGCCCAATTTCCTTCCCGAATTAGCCCCCTATCTTGAAGGCCAAGCTTACTCGCTGGAAAAGAGGTCATCTTTCGTATCGCTTCTTCAAGGGTTAAGATTTCTTCCTCTCTTACATATTTACCTAGAATGCGGGGATAGGTCCCAAAAAATCGGGGATGAAATGCTCCAGAACTGAAAGATGCAGGAATACCTGCTCCATCAGTACCTACCATTTGATACCGTCCCGTCATTATTCGTCGTACATCCTCCTCGCCCATACTTTCAATCGTGATTCCTACCGCCAATTTATTATCAATCAGTAATGTAAAAAAGGTATCCCAATCATCAATCAAACCTTTCTTTTTAGTGATTTCAGGAATGCTTAAAGTAGCGACATCCCTCCACTTATCTGAACCCACGGTTGAGATGTAAATGTTTTTCATCCCTTCATTTTTAATCCAATTTTCCCATCCTTCGATTCCTTCCTCAACATCCTTTTTGATTTTCTCTTGAATTTCTGGATCTTTTATTCGTTCTAGGATAATATCATTATTTCCTTCACGAGTCCACGGTGGGAGTGCTGTTGCAAGATCTGACATGCCTCTATTATACGGATATTGATCATAGGTCATGAGTATTCCTCTTTCATTAGCGTCCTCAAATAATTTTAAAGTATGGATGCTTCCTCCCCAAAATTGTTCACCAGCAACTTTATGGTGTGCGATTTGACCTCCACGGCATCCCGATTTTTCGACGATTTCGATAGCTTCTTTTATTGCTTTAATAATCTCCTTTCCTTCACTCCGAATATGCGAGAAGTACAATCCATTATATTCCCCCACTATTGTTGCTAGTTCAATTAATTCTTCCGTTTTAGCAAAAATTTGAGGGGCATAAATCAACCCTGTACTCATCCCGAACGCTCCAGCTTCCATGGCTTCTCGTAAATAACTTTTCATCCGTTCCATTTCTTCTGGTGTTGCTACTCGATTTTCAAAAGCTTGACCTCCTGCCCACCTTATGTTCCCATAACCTACACAAAAAGCTAAGTTTGCTGAATTTCTTTTGCGATCATTATATTCCAAGTATTCTTTGAAAGTGTGATAAGGATAATCAAATTGTTTAAGTACAGGATCGATTTTTGCTATTTTTTTCTTAAAATCTTTTTCCTTACCTTTCGGAATAGGAGCCATTCCATCTCCGCACATGCCTACCATTGTTGTCGTGATTCCTTGACACAAGGTTGATTCTTGACTTCTATTTACCGGTAAGATATAATCAGTATGAGAATGAATATCAATAAATCCCGGACAAACGATTAACCCATAGGCATCAATTATTTTCTCAGCATCATTATTTATCTTGGGTCTGATTTTGGCAATTCTTCCTCCTATAATGCCAATTTCTCCGTGATACCAAGGATTCCCTGCACCACTAATTATTTTACCATTTTTAATAATTATATCATATACCATAATATCTTCACCTAAAAAAAGAAACATGATAATAAATTTAAAAACCTTACTTGATATGTTCCTTTTTAACAAAGAAACTCTTTGAGGCACGACAATTAGGACATTTGTAATCACGTTCGACATGTTCAAAGGCTTTTCCTTGTTCCTCATCAATATAGAGATAATTACATCTTTTACATCTATAAACGGTCATGATTTTTTCTCTTATTTATTCCTTTTTTCTAAAATTATCCTTGGATCCACCGCAACCTGGACATTTAAAATCATCGGGCAAGTCATCAAACATGACATTCATTTTTGCTTCATCATATTCCATTCCACAATTATTACACACATAAACATATAATTCTAACAAATTTCTAAGCTCTTCTTTATCTACATCTTCTTCCATTTTTTTAGTGATATATGGCATCGCTTTATTTTCTCCTAAAAGAATCGCTCCCTTGAGTTTATTATCCTTTAGAATTATTTTTTGATAGCAACAATCTTTCTTATCCGCTTTTTTTAAAATATCCCAACCCCCAGATTCTTCCCTTGAGGGATCTATTACGCCTATTGAAGTAAGATCAAGACCGACTATCTTTAAAGTATTTTTGGGGGTGGTTCCCTCATATTCAACCTTTTGGGATCCAATGATGGAAGCTGCTGCTATTTTTGATTGTTCCATGCATGCAGGGATGATTCCCCAAACTTGATTTTTGTATTCGATGCAATCTCCTACGGCATAAATCTCCTTTTCACTAGTCTCCATAAATTCATTTACTAAAATTCCCCTATTCGTCGTAATTCCTGCATTTTTAGCCAAATCAATTGTTAAATTAATTCCAGCTTGGATCAGAATTATACCTGCATCAAGAATTCTTCCATCCTTTAATTTAATTCCACTAACCTTACTGTTTCCCAAGATTTCTTCAGTAGTGGCATTCAAAACCACTTTAATGCCCCGGTTTTCGATTTCATCTTTAAGCATGGTTCCACATTCTTCATCAAGTTGTCGTGGTAATAATCTTGGAAAAAATTCTACAACCGTGGTTTCTAGGGTTGTATCTTTTAACTGATTCGCCAATTCTAATCCTAAAAGCCCTCCTCCAATTACAATCGCTTTCTTTACGGACAATTTTTCGATATATTCTCTAATGTTTAATGCATCATCTATACTTCGTAAAGTGAACACACCTTTATTTTGATCCTTCATTTCTCTTGCATTTTTAATAGATGGAATATTTGGAATACTTCCTAAAGCAAGGATCAGTTTATCATATTGTAATGGGTTACTATCCCTCTCAAAAAAGATAGTTTTATTCTTTGGATCGATTTTTAGTACTTTTTTATTCAGATGTAAATTTATTCGGTTGGTCTTATACCAATTTTCTTTAAATACTATTATATTCTCAATGTTGACTTTTTTTGATATTAATTCTGGAAGTTTAATCCTTGTGTAGTAAGGATACTGTTCTTGCGTATAGATGTGGATTTCAATATCTTCATTGAGAGATCTTATATTTTGAGCCGTGAAAGTCCCTGCTACGTTATTTCCAATAATTACTACTTTCATAGGTTTATTAGTTTTCACATGTTATTTTAAGATTTTTATTATAAATACTAAATAAAAGAATTTTGTAATCAAATACAATTATTTTATAATGAATTCTTCCAAAATGGTATTCTATAGAAGAAAAAAGTAAATGATTTTTAATTTTTTATTATTATTATTTAGTAATTAATTTTCCAAATTTAGAGACGATTTCCATTTTGCTAATAACCCTGAGAATAAAATAGGAATTAGAAAGGCAAAAATCATGCTAGAAGCAATGATAATTGAATACAAGCCAGAAGTTATCAAATTGTTTTCAAATAATATTGAAATTAAAACAATACTAGTGCTAAATTTTACCGATAGTCCAATCCCTAATAAAGTTGAATCCTTTTTACCAAGCCTTTTTTTCCCACTAATATAACTGGCTAACAATTTTGCTGCAATGCTTACCAACACAACTAATATTATCAGTAATGGAAAAGTAACAAGATATATGAAGTTCATTGACACACCCACCATTAAAAAAAATATCGGAGCAAAAAAACCATAACATATTGTTTTGACTTCTGATTCTATGACTTTTAATCTGTCCTGTGGCATGAATGTTCTTAAACCAATCCCTGCTAACAGTGCAGCAAGTGGAGCGGCTTCAGCAAACGTACCTATGCCTATAAATAAGAATAGAACAAAAATGACAAAAACAAAGAGTGGTTCAACTCCTGTGTGTTTAAATTTGTTGCGTTCTTTTTTAAATTTAATCAATCCAATTGTTAGGGCAAACAAGACAAAAAGAGCAATTATTATTACCCATATGTTAAAATCTCCTTGAGGTGAATTTGAACCTACTAATAAAATAACAAAAATTAAAGAAAGAACTTCAATTATATCATCTAAACTGCCTACTCCAATAATAGTTTGTCCTAATGGTTTGTTGGTCAATTTGAATTCATCCAAAATAGGTATTAAAATTTCTTCTCCCACTGTTGCAAATGACATACTAAGAATAATCGAGATAAATAAATCTACTCTGAAAACAAAATAAATGAGTAGAGTCCCAAAAAGTGTTGCCAAAGAAATCGTTATTACAGTCGATTTAATGATAAATTTCCCCATCTTTCTCATTTCTTTTAGATCTACTTCAAAACCAATAATAAAAAGTAAAAAGTACATCCCCAATTGGGAAAAAAAATCAAACGTTGGAGAAGATGTAATCGAAGAAAAAGGATTAAAAATCGCAAGAATAAATCCTAAAATCAACGCAGAAAAAATCCACGGAATATGGATCTTTTCTATTAGCATCCCAATAACGTATGTTAGTAAAAAAATTCCGCTCAAAAATAAGAAAATATTTATATCCATAATAATAAAGAATAAAAAGAAGGTATTTAAGGATAATGCTTAGACATCATACCCGAAAGATAACCTATTTTGACATTTTGACAAATGAACCAATTCACTCTTAATTTTTTCTTTTAGTTTTATCTTTAAAAGTATTTTTTCACTAAATAATATTTTTAAGAATTGAAAGTGAGAGACCCATATGTTTATTTAGTTTAAAATTCTACTTCTCTTAATTTTCATATAAAAATTTTTCAAAAAAAAAAAAATAAAGATGAGTATCATGTCTAAAAAAAAAGAAGATGATATAAGAAAAGTTCCTGGTAGAACAGGTACACAAGTCACAATAAATTTAGCAAATATAATTGATAATTCGGATGGCCAGATTTTTCCTGCAGTCTATGGGCAAATTCAAAACTCAACTGGCTTAAGCATTGTAGATTTAGGTAATTTGACAGGAATAAGATCATTACTACAAGCTCTTGCAACTCCATTATGGGGTTGGTGGAGCGATAAGCATTCAAGAAAGCGAGTTTTAGCTATAGGATGTTTCTTATGGGCCGCTTTCACGATTATGGTGGCTTTCAGTACCTTATTTATAGATATGCTAATTTATAGAGCTATCACTGGGATAGGGCTTGCTGTAATTGTTCCTACCGCTCAATCTCTCATCTCCGATTATTTTTCTCCAAGCAAACGAGGAAAAGCTTTTGGATGGTTTGCCCTTACTGGCGTGATCGGGAGTATTCTTGGAACTATAGTTGCGACAGCATTAGTAGGTGCTTATAAACAAATTCTCGGAATCGATAGTTGGAGATTTGTATTTATTATCTGGGGAGTAATTAGCGCTTTAATTGGTGTCTTAGTTTTAATTTTTGCTAAAGATCCCATACGAGGTGAGATGGAACCAGAATTACAGGAGGTTTTAACTTCAGAAAAAGCAGAAAGATTTATGCTGTCACGCTCCGACTTTAAAAAGATTCTAAAAAATAAAACGTTTCTTTTGATTGTCCTTCAAGGAACGGCCGGATCAATCCCTTGGAATGGGATCTTTTTCATGATTATTTGGTTTGAATATATAGGATTCGATCCATTAACAGCTGGACTAATTT
>CAZBPC010000054.1:0-21830 GCA_964493715.1 uncultured archaeon | reverse complement strand
CTAAACTTCAATTTAGTAAGGGAAGTTCGGGAAAGAGAAATCTTGGTTTATTGTTGAAGCTCCCAAAAATTTTAGTACTGGAAAAAATTAAAGGCTGAATTAAAATCGATTAACGATCTTGTTATTCTTGTATAAGAAATTAAATCTTCTCTCTTCAAATCTATCATTCTTTTTATTTAATATATATAAATCAATGTCTATATTAGAGGTGGATTCCTCGATTGTTATTATTAAAAAACTTGGATTTCCACTCGCTACGAATGACCATGCTCCTGTGACACTCCCAGGATTTAATAGTAATGTTCCATTTTCCGAGAGAGCCACATCTTCATGATGAGTATGACCTGAGATTAGTACGTGGTAATTCCGTTCTGATGCTAATGATTCTAATTGTGAATGATCACCACGAGGACTTATTTGATCTCCATGAGTTAATCCAATTACTAAAGATTCATTCTCTTTCATGGGAATTTCAAGCTTTTGGTAAATTGGAACGTTTCGATTGCCTCCGTAATAATCCATATTTCCAAGCACGATAAAAAGATCTCTTCTTGTTTTGAGCTTCAAGAAATCAAGAAATTTGGGAGCATCGATCACATCACCGGTAAAAAAAGTATACTCAAAAAGACCGCTTTCGGTTAATTTTTCTAGAGCCTCATATACTTGTAAAGGGATTTCTTTTACCCTGCGAGGAATGTGTGAGTCTCCAATAGCTAATAATTTTAACATAATATTGAAATAGAGGCTAATTTTTCTTATCTTCTTTTTCTTTCTTCTTTTCTTCTTTATCTTTTTTATTTTCTGGTTTTTTTTTCAGATTTTCTTGGTTTTTTTTTCTTTTTCCTTTTTATATACCCTTTTTACAAATTCAGATAATTCTCTGGCTTTTGGATCTTTTTCAAAATGCTTACGCATTGGTTCAATTAATTGATCCAAGTATTTTATTACGGCTTGTTTTAAATCGGGGGGATTAAGCTTTCCAGTACTATAATCCTTTTCTAATCCCTTAAATGTCTTATAACTAATGTTTCCTCCATATTTTTCGGGTCTTTCAATCTTAAACTCATCGATCAATTCAAATATGATGTACTTACAATATTCTAAAACGGGATTTTCTTCTATATCTTTTGGAGGACAGTAAGCTTTGTTAATCTTGCGTCTAATATCAGCAATTGTATCTAACATGAAAATAGCTGAATCGGGATTTGATTTTGACATTTTAAGTTCTACCGCACGGTCGATTCCCGTTAAATCAGTTTCAGGAGGTTTTCCTAAACCCATTAACATGTGATGACTTAAAGATATTGGTTTTGGTTTATTCAATTTACCTGCTACTTCTCTTGCCAGCATGTTGACTTTTCTTTGATCTAATCCTAATTGACATATATCAGCAGGAAGAAAAAAGATATCTGCGCATTGCATTAACGGATATAGGATTTGAGAAGCCGATAATGAATCACTATCCTCCCTACCCATTATTTGGGTGCATCGCTTTACACGATTTAGAGAGCTATTAATTGCTATTTTTAAGACAAGCTCCCAATATTGAGGATCTTTCACTAACTCAGACGCATAAACAAACTCAACCATGCTTAAATCCATGTTACAAGCTTTCCATACTTCGATAAAATAATCACCTACTTTCTTAATTACGTCTAAATCTCCACCAAATTTATGATTTGCAGCAGCATGCCAGTCTGCAACCAGAAATTTAAACTTCACACCAGTTTTAGTGATTTTATTCACGTTAATAGCTCTAAGTAACCCTTGAGCAATGTGAATGTCTCCAGATGGTTCAAATCCGTCATAAGCATAAATTTTTTGATTATGTTCTCTTTTCCACGTGAATAGTTTTCGTAATTCCTCAATTTCGATGATTTCTTCCCCAACTTCTTTGAGTAGCGCTATTTTTTCATCTAAAGATAAATTCATTTTCTGACCTCAATCAATCTTATAGATTAATTAAATTCTCAATCTTGATTTATTCTTTATGGTTTAAAATGATTAATTGAGAATTCGCTGTAATTTGTTTTTGCCTAATCTATTCTTCAATCTTAAATAACTTTAAGAGTCGATTTGGGAGTAAAAATCCTAAATACATTAATATAGAGCTAATTAACACGATAATTCGTGTAATTATTAAGGCAACAAGATCATACACTAAATAAGGTAAAGAACCACCTATTAAGAACATTATAAACCCTAATAATAGAATTTTTCCTTTTAGTTTAACTTTAGGAAATTCAGACTTTATTGAAATAATTGAAAAAGTTAACCCAGAGAGTAATACTAATACCATAACGCTAATATAAAAAATTGCTATAAATAGACTTTCCATAGAATTAAAGGGATCAATGAAAGTCCCAATATAGTTTAAATTAAGAGATGCGAGGGTGAAAAAGGCTATTTCAAACACAATGAAAATTATCATTAGCAAATTTAGAATTAGTTTCCTCTTTTTTACGCTCAATAATTTTGTTATTGCAGCTAACCAAGACATAATTGCTATTGGAAGATATGCTGTAAAAATAATAAAAATTATGATAACGCAATTTAGGTAAAATTGGTCGCTCAACGCTCCATTTGTTAAAGCTATTATTAGAAAACCTAGACCCTCAGGAAACCATGGACCTGCCATCCCAATTAATGCTAATCCTACAAAAAGGAGTTCTAACATTGCAAGCTTAAAGTATTTAAAAATAAAGATTCCACTTAAAATTAAAGTTATCGTGATATAAATTAAACTTAAGGATCCTTGAACTACTGATATGATGCCCAAATCCATTGTAATGCGGCTCTATATGATTTTATATTTTATTATAAAATAAATATTAGAAAGGTTATTTATATTTTTTAATTTTCTGTTCAATTTCTTGGAGAATTCCTCTCTTGAACTTTTTATGGATGTTAATAGTTCATTCTACTAAGGACATTTATATGGTTGGACATATAAAACATCTTTAAAATCTTTAAAAATGATTGTGTCTGATCAATTACGAAATAGTCTAATTATTTAAAACGAGCTAAGAACAAAGATAAGGAAACCTTGATCTAATATTTTTAATTGTATATTACTGAAATAAATTCGAATATGAACTATCGAACAAGTATGTTTTAAATAATAAGAGATTAGTAGAGATAAAATAAGTTTATTTTTTAGAATTTTTCTGTTCAATTGTTGCTTGTGCCGCAGCGATTCTCGCTATGGGGATTCTATAAGGAGAACAAGACACATAATTTAGACCTATTGAATGCGCAAACTTGATGGAGCGAGGTTCACCACCATGTTCTCCACAGATTCCGCATTTTAAGTCAGACCGCGTTTTTCTTCCATCTTTAACAGCCATTTTCATCAATTTTCCGACACCATCTTGATCTAATGTATCAAAAGGATTTTCTTTGAGGATCTCCTTGTTTAAGTAGATAGGGAGGAATTTACTTTCGGCATCATCGCGACTATAACCATATGTCATTTGGGTAAGATCATTTGTTCCAAATGAAAAGAATTCGGCTTCAGTCGCAATCTCACTAGCAGTTAAAGCTGCCCTTGGGATTTCAATCATGGTGCCAAATTTATAATCCAATTTTACACCATAACTATCTATTGTATCTTTAGCAACACTCATAAGCTGTTTTTTGACATATGTTAATTCAGAGATCATTCCTATCAAGGGGATCATCACTTCAGGAATCACATCTATCCCTTCAATTTTTAATTCACAGGCTGCTTGAAATATTGCTTTCACTTGCATTTCATTAATCTCAGGCCAGACTATCCCAAGTCTACAACCTCGTAATCCCATCATCGGATTCTCCTCAGAGAGCGATC
Source organism: uncultured archaeon (assembly GCA_964493715.1). Taxonomy (GTDB): domain Archaea; phylum Asgardarchaeota; class Lokiarchaeia; order Sigyniarchaeales; family SOKP01; genus SOKP01. The sequence continues at coordinate 18,001 of CAZBPC010000054.1, read as the reverse complement.
TAATAAGCGAAATTACCTTTCTCTTCTTTTTTATTTCTTCATCCAATGGACTTGTATTAAGGAGTGATTTTGATAGGTTATTTGTCATTATCAATTCTTGGTTTTCTAACACGACAGTCATCAATTCAGGTAAGAATTCATGAAGAGGGGGATCTAGTAATCTAATTGTTACTGGTTTCCCTTCCATTATTTTGAAAATCTCATAAAAATCTCCTTTTTGCATCGGTAAAATTTTATTGAGAGCGTCCATTCGGTCTTCTATTGTTCGGGACATTATCATAGCTTGCACAACGGGCAGCCGATCTTGGGCCATAAACATATGTTCTGTACGACATAAGCCTATCCCTTCCGCTCCAAATTCTAAGGCAGTTGTAGCATCAACGGGTGTGTCTGCATTAGCCCTTACACCCAATGTTCTAAGCTCATCTGCAATTGCTAAAAGTTCAGAGAATTCTCCACTAATTTCGGGTTCTACTAATGGTACTTTTCCCTCAATTACTCGTCCAGTGGTACCATCTATTGTAATGTAATCCCCTTCATGTACCTCTGTTTCTGCGACTCTAAATAATTTGTTTTCTTCATCGATTTCTATATCTTGAGCCCCAACAACGGCAGGTTTTCCCATACCTCTTGCTACTACGGCGGCATGAGAAGTTTTACCGCCAAATTGAGTTAATACACCGCTTGATGCAAATAAACCGTGAACATCCTCCGGTTTAGTTTGGGGACGTACTAGGATTAATTCAGTTTCTCCTGCATTTGCTAATTTCTCCGTAGTATCAGCATCAAATATTGCTTTTCCAGATATAGCTCCGGGAGAAGCATTAATACCTTTAGCTAATACTCGTACAATCGCATTTTCATCAATGCTTTTAAATAATAATTTGGATATTTTGAAGGGATCGATGCTCATTATTGCTTCTTCTTTACTTATAAGCCCCTCCTTAAGCATATCAACTGCGATTTTCACCGCGGCAGAAGGAGTTCTTTTCCCATTCCTTGTCTGTAAAAGGTAAAGAATTCCTTTTTCAACCGTAAATTCGATATCCTGCATGTCCCTATAATGATTTTCAAGTTTATTCATTGCTGCAATTAGCTGTTCATGTATTTTAGGAAATTCCTCTTTCATCTCTGAAAGTTTCTTAGGAGTTCTAATCCCTGCGACCACATCTTCTCCTTGAGCATTCGCTAAGTATTCACCAAACTTTATATTCTCACCAGTTGATGGATCTCTTGTAAAAGCTACTCCAGTAGCGGAATCCCATCCCTTATTCCCAAATACCATTAATTGAATATTTACGGCGGTCCCATAATTAGGTATATTATTTATTCTTCTGTATGTTATGGCACGCTTGTTATTCCAGGATTTGAAAACTGCTTCAATTGCTAAATTTAGTTGTTTGTATGGATCTTGAGGAAATGATGAACCAATCTCTTTTTCATATAGAGCTTTATAATCTGCGATTACCTTTTGTAAATCTACAACAGTGAGATCTGTATCTTGTGCAGTACGAGAAATTTCACGTTTAGATTTAACAAGAATTCTTTCAAATTTTTCATCTCCAATCCCCATTACAACATCTCCAAACATTTGAATAAATCTACGATAGCTATCATAAGCGAAGCGTGGATTTTCTGTTTGTTCAGCCATACCAATGACTGATTCATCATTTAAGCCCAAGTTTAGAACTGTGTCCATCATACCAGGCATACTTATAAATGACCCAGATCTAACCGAAACCAACAATGGGGATTTTATATCACCGAATTTCTTCTTAGCTTTAATTTCTAAGTCTTTCATATGACTATTGACAAGAGGGATCAATTTTTTCATAAATTTCTCTGGTTTCTCAAAATATAAGTGGCAGGCTTGCATAGTGATGGTAAACCCGGGAGGTATGTTTAAACCCATCCGCGTCATCTCAGCTAATCCTGCTCCTTTTCCTCCTAAAAGATATTTTAGTTCTTTGCTCCCTTCCTCAAACTTGTAAATCAGTTTATCTTCGTTTTCTTTTAAAGAGCTCATTTATCTAATCACTATTATATTATCATGTAAAATTTAATCAATTAAAGTAAGAACTTTTATTTAAAAGGTCTTTTTGTAAAGCCTTTAGCATGATATATGTAATAATATCCATTAAGAAATAAAATTTTCGAATTACTGAACATGAGACCAATGGGAATTTAATGGTTATTTCAAAGCATCCAGAAGATCCCATATACCCTCGATAGTGAAGTCTGGTTTAAATTCTTCACTCTCATTAATCATGCTCAAAGTGGTTTCTCCTGATAACACGCAACATGTTGTAACTCCTGCATTTATTCCCATTTTTATATCAGTATATAATCGATCTCCGAACATAGCGGCATTGCTGGGATCAATATTCAATGAATCAAGTTTGAAAAGAATCATTTCTTTGTTTGGTTTACCAAAGACTCTTGGCATCCTTTCCGTGGCTTTATTAAGCAAAGCAGCTATTCCTCCAGCATCAGGTATGTATCCGTTCTTAGTAGGGCATCTGTTGTCTAAATGGGTTGCAATATAGGGAATATCATTTTGGAGTAAGATCGCTGCTTTGACTAAACGATCATATGTTAACTCCTGATCAAACGCAAGTACTACAATTTCGGGATCATTTTCGGATAAAATAAATCCTTGTTCTCTAAATTCTTCTTTAAGCGATTCAGTACCCATCAAGAAAATTCTCTTAAAGGACTTTTTTTTTAAATAATCGATGGTTGGATGCTGAGATAAAATCAGATTTTCCTGCGATATATCAATGTTAAGATTTTTTAATTTGATTAGATAATCTTTAGTAGATTTGCTCGAGTTATTTGAGAGAAAAAAAAATTTCTTTTTCTTTTTTTTGAGAAGTTCTATTAACTCCAACACGCCTTCAAATAGCGTATCCCCTAAATATGTCGTACCATCGAGATCAAAAAAGTAAATACTCTTTTTTACTATTGTTGATAAATCTTTATCAATTAACGCCATTGAGAATCGGGATTATATAGGTTTTGATTTATATTACAAAATGTTAATTGTATAAAAAAGTTATTCAGAGATTATAAATGAATAGCTTAGAAGATATATAAAAGCATTAAAAGATTTAAAAAAAAGAAAAATTAGTTATTTAAATTTAATATTTGGGGATGATGATTTAATTAGCTATTGGAGTTCCGCACCACTTGCAAAAGTTTGCTCCCGGTGTGACTTTACTTCCGCAATATGAACATATTTTGGATTCTGCCGGGGTTATTACTCCTGATTCACCAATTTTTCTTCCCTCTACTTTTCCTCCACAATTTGGACAGTATTGAGAATCTGGTTTTAATTTTGATCCACATCGCACGCATTTTAAAGTCGTTTCAGGTTGTTGTTTGACTGTTTGAGATACTGGTTCTGTTGTCAGGGTTTTTTCAGTTTTTGGAGATACGTTTGCTTCTGGTTTAGTCTTGAGTTTCTTCTGGCTCTTGCGTGCGACAAAGGCAACAATGATTATAATCCCTACAACGACAATTAGAGTGATCAAGAATGGCTGCACATCTAACCATCTATCAACACTCGTAATCCCCGTGTCATAGGTTACATCAAATGTGATTGTCGTGCTCTCTTCAAGAGAGATCAATGGATCATAGTTCATTGGATCGAAGTATACAAAAAAATACCAATTACCATCAGTTGGAACCGTAAAAGAGTTCGTTGATACTGTGTCTACTGATTCAATAAAAAAATTAGTACTGGTAAAGCTCACAACATTCGCCGCAGAATACGTAATCGTATAATTCACATCAACGGGAGATGCTAGATCATTATACCATACGACATAATAATAATTCGCTACTGAAATAGGTAATACACCATTTCCTGTGACTGTGTTTGGATCATCTACGTAAAATACTGGTGAACTTCCTGTATTCCATTCATCCATATCATAACTATCAGCTATAAAGAAATCAATAGAGCTTGATGCATTAAAATTATACGTAAGAGAAGACCCAAGTCTTAAATAAATTAAGTAATATTGAAATTCATTGTAAATGAGATTGATATTATTTGCATCACCACCAATTTTCGTAGTTCTTGGAAGCATCTCGAATGGATTGTCCCAGATCGCAAAAGTTATATCACTGGAGTAAGATTGAACTGAATAAGTTATATCATTACCTGCTTTAATGTTTTCATATTCATACCAATAGTCATTTAAATCTAATGTTTCAGTTGAACGATAGGTTACATAACCAGAATTATCTGCTGAGCTGAAGGGAAACCATATTGCAACACCAAGCAAGGGTAATAATATCAAGGAGAAAATAATCGCAAAGATGACTCCTCCACCAACATACATTGGAGAATAATACCAAGGTCGATAATAATAACCCGCCCACATCGGGGAATACCACCATCTCCGATACCATGGTCTGTAAAATCCATATCCATAATATCCCCGACCGTATCCGTAATATCTTCGACTTGGACCGTAATATGAGTGTCTATAAGGTCCACTTGGTGATCTTGAGACTATTCTTGTTGATCCCGTCCTTCCAAATGGGACCCCACTGGGTCGTCCACCGGTTCTAAAGCTACCAGCTCCACCTCGAAATCCTCCACCTCGAAATCCTCCACCCATACTACCGCCTCGAAAACCTCCACCTCCTCTACTGCCACCCCCACGAGGCATTTTTAATTTTTCACCTCATTGGTTAAAGTCTCAGCGCTTCCTTTTTGGCGAAATATGTAATCTCTATAAATTGCTCCTAAAAAGAGTAACATCGAAATGATTGACATTGTTAAACCTAATCCATCTATAAGTACATTCGCGTGAGGATACGCTATTGCAAAAGCAATTCCAAAAAGGATCCATTCTAGTACCAAGAAACCCACTAAAAGATGGGGAATTATTGAGCGCACGATCTTTCCGATACGAATATTTCTTGCATCTGAAAAACTTGCATATATGAGGGAAAACAATCCTAGTATGCCAAATGTCAGTACAAGAAAGCTACAGATCACTATAAATACCCAAATAACACCATTTCGTGCCACTAAATTAAGAAACGGTACTAGAAAATCAGTTCCACGTGTTTCAAATAATTCAAAAGTTAACACCCCACCTCGTATATCAGCCATGCCAAAGAAACTTAAGAGTTCGGCTTGATTCCCTATAAAAAATCCATATACACCGATTAAGGGTAATAAAATACCCAGTACAAAACCTAATATTGAACTTGTACTAGCAAACCAAAATTCAGCATTCCTCGTATTTGTAACGGGTATCAATCCTACCTCATCCACATCCACATCAGGAATGTAGCTCCAACAATCTTGAATGGTGCATACCCCAATCAACTTGTTGTCAGAGACCACGGGTACAACATTTACATGTAACCCTTGCATTCTTGTGAATGCTTCTGTGACGGGTGTATCAAGAGAAACAGGTTGGATTTTATACATTGCAGAGATTACACTTGTAGCTTTTGGATCAATTCCTTCTGCTACAATGTTCTGAACGATATCAAAATCAGCAATTACACCGAGAACGTTCTCCCTATTATTTTTTATAACTACTAGATCTGGTACTCCTAACTCTTTCATTTTTTTGGCTGCATCTTGTATTGAAGCTGTGGAATCTATAGTTCCATATTCGTCATCAATGACTAAATCCTTGACAATAAAGTTTTTACTAGATAAGCCCATTTTTTTTTCACATTTATCATTAGATATTTTGTTATGATAAATATTGAATAAAATATAATAATCTTTCCATAGTCCAATTAATATTTTAGTTTAATGGATTTATAGATGAATTTGTAGAAATATAAAATTAGAAAATAAAAAGAAAGATGTTAGATTAGTAATACTCAACACCGCTCATTACTGCGGTACTATTAACAAGTTCCTGTGCTGCTTTCGTGGCACGCATGACTTTCGCCATGTTTCCCACTAGTTTGAATTTTCCAGCCATTAAACCTTGAATTGGATCGAGTTCCTTCTTTAACACTTTTAACCAATTATCATACGTTCCTGAAAAGACAAATTCGACTGCCGGGGGTTCACCTTCTTTTAAAGGTACTGGATCGGATCCTGGCTTTAAAACAACATGTTTTTCTTCTGGACCTAATATTTTTGCTCCTGTACAATCTCCCTTGTATAATCCTATGAACATTTTGATCTCTTTTGTTAATTTACCACTAGGTTCAACTATAAATAGGAAGTCCCCTTCCCACCAAGAAGCAGCAGCTTTATAATTTGCATTATTATTTATAGCAGCAACATAAGCTCTAGCCCATTCTTCAGAAAATACTTTCATTATTTTTTCTCACTTTTAATTTTTTGATTTTTAAAACATATTAATTAACTTTAATTCAGTCTGTATTAATTAATTTTCTTCAAATGATTAAATATCAAATATGAAAAAAAATATTAAAGACATAAAAGTAATGAAAAATTAGTGATAAAAACCTTATAAATTAAACACCAACACCTATAGTGTTACCAATTCCCGCCACGATTATTTTAGAACCCTTTTCTGTTCTTTTTCGTATTCCCATCTTAATTTTTTCTACAATGGCGGGCACGGATTGTGTTATGGGTCGTGTCATAACGGTGATGGCATTTTCAAGTGATTGGCGGCATATAATTGCATCAATCGGGATAGTCTTTTTTGTACTCGAATCTTCTATATAATATTTTTCGACACCAATTCCGCCTATGGCCGCTCCTACACCAACAACAATAGATCCTGTTTTATCACTTGAAAGTTTTAGACCAGCATCAATCATGAAAATACGAGATATGTTTTTATCTTGGTCTTCAACCAAGTTTTTAATAGCAGTGCCAGGTTTTCCAACTGTTCCTCCGGGTCCTTTTGCCCTAACAATATATACAGTTCGATCTTCGAAATCTACTTCTTGCACAATTGTATCTTTCGCGATTTCTAATGCTTTAACATCATCTTTCTGAGCAACATTTCGTACAAAACTCCCTGCTACCATGGGTCCCAAACCATCACCTATTGGACTGCCTTCTGAAAAAGCCTTAGTCGCTCTATAATAACTCTTTGCCATCCCTAAAATTATAGATAATTGCATAGAGATCTGCATTAAAAGTATGTATGATTTTGACTTTTTTCCCATAATTAAGAAGTGTTTAATTAGTCGATAAATATAGTCCACCGCTCCAGCAGCTTCAACTATATTCTCCAAATTTTGAGCTTCAGGACTTCCTGGAGTCACATTCGGAGCTAATATGGCAACTTCTTCTTTAAATCGATCATCTCTTACGTCAATGATATGATCTAATTTTGGTATTATCCCATATGGATCAAGCGATACAGGTTCAATCGTTATAAATGAGAGAAAATCTTCAAGTTTTAACTGTAAATCTTTATCCATTTCCTTTGTATCAGCGTATTTTTTGAATACTTTCAACAAAATCTCTTTGCATTCGTCATTCCATGTTTTTAGTTTTTCTAATCCTGCTTCGACCTCTTTGGATGACCGCCACATCTGAATTTTTGTACCGTAAAACATTGACATGAAGATCATTACGAAAAAAAGCAAGTTAATTACTAAACTTAACGGGTCCGTTTGCGTTATCATTAACATGTAAATCATTACAATCCTTCCATATTTTTAAAAGTCCTAAATCCTTCGGTTTTAGCGATTTAGTTTTCATAATAACAAAATTTATTTAATCTTTTATTCTTTTCTATTATAAAGATAAACCTATTTAGAGAACTAATTTTATGATTGACGAAGAAGATGACGATGAAATCTTAAAAAAAGGAGTATCAACCAAGAAGGTTTTGAAAAATGTGGTATTAATCGCATTAATTATTGTTGGAGCGCTTTTTATATATCTGGGTGATGCCGGTCAAATGAATAATTTCTTTATTGGATTCACTTTGATTTGTATTGGTTCTACATTGATTCAAGTCAAAAAAAAAGAAGAAGAACCAACAAGACAGACTTTATCTATTTTAAAGTGCGAGAAGTGTGAACTAACAAAGGTAAGAAATTACGAATCTGGTGATTTCGTTTTTAAAATCGTTGATTCATGTGAAAATTGCAATGATACAATGAAAATAAGCCAAATCTATAGTGTTAAGCTGAAAAAATCAGTAGCAAAGAAACAAGCCAAAGAAACAAAATTGAAAGATACCGCACAAGCTAAAACTTAAACTTTTCCTCAAAAGAGCGAAGGTGGTCCTAAAATTTTAAAAAAAGTTGGAATAGGAGGAACTTTCGATCATTTACATGATGGTCATAAATCTTTAATAATGATTGCTTTATCATTATCCGAAAAGGTAGTGATTGGGTTGACAAGTGATAACCTCTTAACAAAAAAGAAATTCCACTCCAAAATCGAAAACTATCAAAAGCGATTAGAATTTTTAAAATTCTACATCTCTGATACGTCAGATTTGTCAAGAGTAGAAATAGTAAAATTAGAGGATCCTTATGGACCTCCTATAAATGAAGCAGATTATGAAGGAATTATAGTTAGTCAAGAGACCTATCAAGGCGCTTTAAACATTAACCAGATCAGAGAAGAAAAGGGTTTTAAACCATTAATCATAATCGTGATTCCTTTAATTCTTGATAAGAACAAGAATAAAATAAGCTCTACTTCAATTAGAGCAACACTGCAGTAGTTAACTTTTTTAGTTTCCTTTTCTTTTAGTATAATATAAATATATGAAAGCTTGTTAATTATGAGTCATTTAATTTTGAATTTAACCTTATCGAAAAGTAGATTATTCAAACAAGCTTCATTTATGTTAAACTTTTTTAGTCCGCCAAGGGAATAGTTCTTATTAGAATTTTGCTTCCTTGGCTGCGGATTATAATCTTATTATGTTAAAAAATCCAAATCTTCTCAAGTTGCTATTCAAATATCTTCTCTAGTTCGAGATAGATGCATTTCAAGCTAAATTATCCACAAAAGATTTAAATAGGTTAAAAATTTAGATTTATATAGTGAATAGTATTACATATGGATAGAGAATCATGAAGATTATACTTCGGAAACAAGTTATTGATATTTTAAAAAATTTGCGAGAGAAACAGGGTTTAATAATTGCGTCAGATTTAGCTAATGACTTGAATATAGATTATGTCGTTTTAATGTCTGCGATTAATGATTTAATTTCATATGATTTAGGTGGTTTCAAAGAAGAAGAAATTAATCATATATCATTAAATAAAGAAGGGATGACATATCTAAAATCAGGGTTACCTGAACGCCAATTACTTGAAATAATGATTCATCAAGATTTGAAAGAAATTTCGATCGAAAAATTTATAAAATTATCAAAAATGGAGAAACCTTTATTCTACATAGGCCTTTCTAATTTAAAACAAAATAAGTGGATTGCTCAAAGTAAAGCGAGTGGAGAGAGCATGATCTTTTTAACGGCGGAAGAATTTCCAAAAACGGAAATTGAACAATTTCTTAATATTTTCAATAAAAAAAAAGTATTAAATTATTCAGAATTATCTCCAGATGAATTGACTATTATTGATGTTTTAAATAAACGTAAATTGATAAATAAAACGCAAAAAACCCAAAGAATAATATTTCTTACAGAGAAAGGAAAGAAGCTTGATCTAGATGATATAGAAGAATTACTACAAGTGAGCAAAATAAGTTCAGAGATGTTAAGTACGGGATCTTGGAAAGATGTTGAATTAAAAGCATTTGATGTAACAAAACCAGGTCCATTATTAAAAGCAGGAAAAATTCATCCAATAATTAATTTAATTAATGAAATTCGTGAAGTATTTCTTTCAATGGGCTTCACTGAAATAAGGGGCCCAATCGTGGAAAGTGCCTTTTTCAACTTTGATGCGTTATATCAACCACAAGATCATCCAGCTCGAGAATTGCACGATACTTTTTATCTTGATAACCCAAAGATCTCTAAATTACCAGATAAAGAAAGAGTCTTGGCTGTTAAAAACACTCATGAAAACGGAGGAGAAAGCGGTTCAACTGGATGGAGATATAAATGGGATGAAAATATAGCTAAAAAGACACTCCTTAGAACTCACACCACAGCAACCACAGTTCGGAAATTAGCACAATACTATCTCGAGATTGATAAAAAACCAATAAAAGTATTTTCTGTTGATCGCGTTTTTCGAAATGAAAAAGTTGATAAATCACATTTAGCAGAATTTACTCAAATTGAGGGAATTGTTATTGATGATAATGTAAATTTGTGTGACTTAATCGGTTTACTTTCGGAGTTTTATCGAAAATTAGGTTTTAAAAAGATTATCACGAGACCAGGATTCTTTCCATATACTGAACCAAGCATGGAAGTATCAGTTTATTATGATAAATTAGGTGAATGGTTAGAAATGGGAGGATCAGGAATATTTAGACCTGAAGTTACATATCCTTTCGGAATTAAAGAACCAACAAGGGTCTTAGCGTGGGGTCAAGGTCTTGAGAGGATTGCAATGTTATATTATGATCGAAAAGATATTAGAGATTTTTATATAAATCCTATTAAATGGTTAAGGCAACAATCTTATCACAAATGAGGTAAAGCACATGCCAACAATAGACTTGAAGATAGATAGATTAGAGCGATTAGTGGGTAAAAAATTAGATATAAAAGAATTGGAATATGATTTACAGTGGATAAGTTTGGATTTAGAAAATATTAATGAAGAAGAACGATCAATTAAGGTAGAATATAATCCAAACAGACCTGACTTTTCCAGTCCTGAAGGAATCGCAAGAGCTCTAAGAGGATATTACGAGATTGATTTAGGAATTCCCATTTTTAAACTCACTTCTGGTGAGATTGTTATGAAGGTGGATCCTAGTGTTAAAGAAGTCAGACCTTATATTGTATGTGGGGTTGTAAGAAATATTGATTTAGATGAGGATGAGGTCGCCACTCTTATGACCATTCAAGAACATCTTCATTGGGCAGTAGGAAGGGATCGAAAGAAGGTTGCGATAGGAGTTCATGATTTGGATAAAGTTAGTCCACCCTATAGATACACTGCTGTTAAACCCGATTCTGTAAGTTTTACTCCTTTGCATGGAGACGGTTATCCAATGAACCTTGAAGAAATTTTGCTTCTTCACGAAAAAGGAATAGAATATGCTAAAATCTTGGAAGGGAAAGAGCTCTACCCAATCATATTTGATAATAACGATGAAGTCTTGTCTTTTCCACCCATAATTAATGGAGAATTAACGACTGTTACCGAAGAAACCAAGAATTTATTCTTAGATCTTACCGGAACTGATTTTCAAGCTGTAAATTTAGCATTAAATATACTTTCAACAACATTAGCAGATATGGGTGCAGAAATTGAAACTGTTACAGTTCAATATGAAGGAGGAAAAGATATAATAACTCCTGACTTTAATCCAAAAAAATGGGAGGTAAGAACTAATTACATTAACAATGTTTTAGGTTTAAAATTGAATGATGAAGAGATGATTAAGTGCTTCCAAAAAGTTAGACTAAATGCTAATAAAGCAAAGCGAAAAGGGTATTTGGAGATTTGGGTTCCTTCCTACCGGGGAGATATCATGCATCCTGTTGACTTCACTGAGGAATGTGCTATAGGGTATGGGTATGTAAATTTACCACTGACAATACATGATGGTGGGATTGGAAACTACCATTATATTCATGAATTCTCCAATAAAATTCGTAAGATAATGATTGGTGCGGGATATTTAGAAGTAGTGAATTTCATTTTATCAAACTCAGATAAACAATTCAATTACATGAATCAAGAGAAAGATGAAAAAAATTTAATTCAGATATTAAATCCAGTTTCAAATGAGTTTGATACAACAAGGGTAACACTTTTACCTAACATCATGGACACTCTACGCTTGAATCGTTCTGAAGAAAAACCAATTAGAATATTTGAAGTAGGAGATGTTATTGTATTAGCTCCTGAAGAAGAAACTGGAGCAAGAAGAGACGTTCATCTCACAGGAGTAACATATCATAAGGATGCTGATTTTACTGAAGCAAGATCTGTAGTTGATTATATAATTACATCACTCAATCTTCAAGAAAATTATGAGATAAAACCAAGTACCAATCCAACATATATCAATGGGCGATATGGAGAAATTTATATCAACAGTAATAAGGTTGGAAAAATTGGGGAGTTACATCCTGAGGTAATTTTAAATTTTAAATTAGAATTTCCTGTATCTGCATTTGAGATAAATTTGGAAAAAATTAAGTAAATCATAAAATTATTATTCGAGCTAAATCGCATGACGCAAGATGAGAAAGAGATTGAAAGTCTTAGGAAAAAAATTGATGATATTGATGACCAAATGGTAGATCTTCTTAATAAAAGGGGAAATACCGCAATTAAAATTGGAAGTATCAAGAAAGCTCTTAACTTAAATGTATCGCAACCCCATCGTGAAAAAGAAGTCATTGATAGAATTAAAAGAAAAGGAACGGTATTTAAAAAGTCGAGTATTGAAGCTATATGGAAGGAAATAATTAGCGCTAGTAAAGTTATCCAAGACACAATTTCAAAGATAGGATATTTAGGCCCAATAGGAACCTTCACACATGAAGCAGCACTAAAATTTTTTCCTAAAGCAGGTTCTGAGTTCATTGCTTTTAAAGATTTAAGTGAGATATTCGATAATATTGAGAAAGGACAAATAGAATATGGTGTCGTCCCAATTGAGAACACACTTCAAGGAACTGTACGAGAAACTCTCGATTTATTGATTGACCGAAATCTAATTATCTATGGTGAAATTGAATTTAGAATCATCCAAAATTTAATTTCATTAAAAGGAGCCGATATAAATGACATACAAAACATATTCTCTCATCCTCAAGCCTTCTCCCAAACACGTTCTTGGATTAAGGCTAATTTACCCAATGCAAACTTGATAGATGTAAGTTCTACAGCAGAAGCTATAAGAAGGGTTAGAAAATTAAATGATCCTACTTATGCTGCAATTGGAACTGAATTTGCCAGTGAGATCTATGGACTTGATGTAGCCAATGCCATGATTGAAGATGACACCACCAATCATACACGATTTTTGGTAATTTCAAAAATTGAAAACTTGATAAAAGAAGGAAAGATAAAAACCTCTATTGTATTTGTCACCAAGCACGAACCAGGTGCTTTGTACTGGGTATTAAAAATTTTCTCGGAAGCAAAGATTAATCTATCAAAAATAGAATCAAGACCTTTTAAAAAAGTCCGGTGGGAATATATATTTTTCGTCGATTTTGAAGGTGATAAAGATAATGATTATGTTAAAGAAGCGCTACAATTAATCGAAACTAATGTAGTGTGGCTAAAAATATTAGGCTCTTATCCAGCAAATTAAAGATAGAAATTAAATTCTTTTAATCGAATTTCAATCTTATTCTAAAACTATTTTAATAATACAACTTTCAATTAATTGAACGTATTATCGTATTAAACTCATGGATTAATATCATATAAAGAATGGTAAGATAAATATGTTAGGAGACGGAAGACTTGATGGAAGAAAGCTTGATGAACTTAGGAAAACCACTATTGAAAGGAATTATCTCAAATATCCTGAAGGTTCAGTTTTAATAACTCAAGGAGGAACTAAGGTAATAGTTACTGCATCAGTAGTGGAGTCAGTACCCAGATTTCTAGCCGATACTGGGACAGGTTGGATAACTGCAGAGTATAACATGCTTCCTAGAGCAACACAAACGAGAAATAATAGAGAAAGAGAAAGAGGGATTAAGGGTAGAACTCAAGAAATTCAAAGACTAATTGGGAGAAGTATGAGAGCTGCATTTAATTACGAGAAAATAGGTGAACGGACAATAAAAATCGATTGTGATGTCATCCAAGCAGATGGAGGTACAAGATGTGCATCAATAACAGGGGCATTCGTTGCTGTCTTTGATGCAATTAACTATCTCTATAACGATCAACGGATTTATGCATTTCCTGAGTATAAAGTGACTGCAGCAATTTCCCTGGGTATTAAAAATAACAAGGTGTTTTTAGACTTAAATTATGACGAAGATTCGAAAGTAGATGTTGATTTTAATATTATACAAAATGAAGACCAGGAACTTATCGAAATTCAAGGTACCGCTGAAGGTGCACCCTTCAATAAAGAGAATTTAAAGGAAATTTTAGATATAGGAGAAAAAGGAATATCTGAATTAATTGAAATACAAAAGCAGGTTTTAAATTTATCCTAATCCTATATATCCTTTATGTGATTTTTAAATGTTGAGATTGCTCTTAAAATTTTTAACTGTTCTTCAGAAGTCTGAACTACTTCTTGGAGATGCTCATCTTTAATTTTTCGAAATTCAGTAAGTTTTAGACAATTATCTTTAATTAGATTTTTTTTTTCGCTTAGATCACTTTGAATGTCAAAAAGAAATTCTTGGTCTTGCTCTTCATCAAATATGTATTTAAAATTATTTGCTTTAATTGAGATTAGTTTATCTCCTTCTTTATTATTTCTTTTCAAATAACCATTTTTTTGGAAACACTCTGAAAAAACATATTCATCAGTAAAAAAAGTAGAGCCTTTTTGAATATATTTCTCTAAATTAGGGGGCAGTATTTCGATCATAACCATAACCCTTCAAATGTTTAAGGTTTAATGCATCAATAGTTATTTGAAACACAACCTTACATTCATTGTGATCACTCATTAAATTAAAAAAGAATTTTAACTTATAATGAAGATTTCGCATCAATTCAGACTTAGATATTTAAAGTTTCCTTATTATTATTGACCCCAGTACATCTGGTATCTCTAATATTTTTTCGATTTTATCTATCATAAATTCATTTACAGCTCGCATAACTCCAGCATTTGATTCTTGTGGATTGTGGTAATCATGAATAAATAAATACCCTCCTTTAGATATTCTTGGATAAAAAAATTTTAACCCTTCTATAGTAGATTTATATAGATCTGCATCAAGATATACAAAAGCGAATGTTTCAGATTCTAAACCCTTTGTAGTCATAGGAAAGATTCCCTTTCGTATGATTATATTGTTTAAATTACCAATATTTTCTTTTACCGATTTTAATTGAGTATTTTTAAATCTGTTTAAATCTCCTTTGTTTTCTAAAAATTCTACTGGAAAACCTTCAAATGTATCAAATAAATATAATTTTTTTTCAGGTGCTAATTGATGGATTATTTTACTAGTGTTTCCTTGAAATACTCCCAGTTCTGCAAAATGACCATGTAGTTTTTCCTTTTTAATAGTATTTATTGCTAAAGCGATTGTTCCATATCTAATGGGATCCCATGATGTACTTATTATCTTATTATGAATCTGTAAACTATATGGGGGCTGTTTTAAAGATATCTTCTTAATTATCTCTGATTTAATAATATAATACATTCTTTTCAATGGACTAATTTTATGCAAAATTCTAAAGATAATCCTTGGTTTCTTAGAACCAATAATTTTGTTGAGAATTTTAATAATTCAACAGCTCAATTCAGTAAATAAGCTAAAGATTATGATGATAAATACAAAAATTTAGTTATTAGAAAAGTGGATAAAATAAAAATTTAATGGGCTTCAATTCCTAATTGTTCTGGATGATCTTGAAAATATTTAACTCCTTCTTGTATTATATTTATAATAGTTCTAGTTGGATACCAACCAATTTTGTTTTTAATTTTTTCATTTCTACCGATTAAAAGAGGAACTTCACTAGGTCGTAATCTATCAGGATCTACAAATACGCCTACATCAATATTATACGTTTTTTTAGCTAAAGATACATAATTTGCTATTGATATCCCCATTCCTGAGCATACATTGAATGGATCTCCATAAATTTTCTTTTCACTAAGAAGAACATATGCATTTACTGTATCTTTGACATGTGTGAAATCCCTAATAGCATTTGGATTTCCTATAACTATTTTTTTACGGTTTCCAGCTAAAATTTCAGCAATTTGTCTATGTACTACACTAGTAACAAATTGAATACCTCTTCTTGGACCTTCGTGATTAAATCCTCGTGTGATAACAGAAGGGACGCCATAGGAATTATGATATAGCAATGCAATTTGTTCTGTTGAGACTTTTGTTATACCATAAACACTCCGAGGACGGAAGGGATTTTTCTTTTCTTCTTCAGTAACCGGTACTTCAGAAGGATTTACGAGACCATATTGTTCACTACTGCACGCTACTTGAATACTTTCAAGATCTTCTCCAAATCTACGAGCAGCTTCAAAAATTTTCATTGTACCTACAATATTATTTGTTATAACCCTTACTGGTTCTCTGAACGAAGTGGGTACAAAAGATTCCGCAGCTAAATGGAACACAGCATGAGGATTTATCTCATCGAATATTGCATATATCCGTTCAGCACTTGTAATATCTGCTTCGTGTAAAGTAATATGACCTCTAAGATGTTCAATATTTTCATGCATTGGAACTGCATGACGTCTTATCGTACCATGAACTTCACAACCTAAGCCTATTAATTGTTCTGCCAAATGACTCCCAGCAAATCCACCAATACCCGTTATTAAGACTCTCTTTTCTTTCCAATAATCTGGATTCGGTTTTGCAGACTTTCTGTCTTTAAAAGATTCAATATATTGATTAATATTCTCAGGAGTTATAATATATCCTTCTTTCTCGAGTTCTTGCACGCGAGGATTAGTTTCCAGAACCTCTTCAATTGGAATTAGGTTATCCATGAGATTAATTATATTCTATTTTATTTTAAATTAATTATTAACAAAGAAGGACAGTTTTAATAACCAATTAAAATTTTAAAGAAAAATAATTTAAAATTTAAATTAAAAAAAGAAGGATTTCATAAATTTAATGAGATATAATCGATAATTCTGAAACACTATCCATTAATGTTATCATTTTCAAGATTATAAGATTTCCAAATACAATTTGGGTGGTTGGATCTGAATTGAATTATTTAAATTGAGAAATAGTGGTAAAATAAATGTCGAAAGTAGCAAAAAAAAAAAGATTTTTATGAAATTTTGAATTTAAGATATTAACTACTATTCAGAGTGATGACAAATCGTTAGGATCTTAGCAATAAGTTATAATTATAATAAAAAATCTATTGGGGGGGCCGAAAAAAGCTTTTTAAAGATAATAGAGGGTCTACAGTCATCTGATAAACACCAAATAGAACGCTTATTGATTGGTATAGATAAAAAGCTACGTAAAATCTATAATTTATTTGGAATAGGTTATTATACCTTAATTCCAAAGATTTTTAGAGCCATCAAAAAACATAGACCTCAAATCATATTAGTTCAAACAGGATTGTCGCTTCCAACAATAATTGCAGGGAAACTGACTAAAGTTCCAGTTATAAACATTATAAGAGATACAAATCTGATCTGTTCTAAGAATGTTGATATTTTTAATTATGGAATCGCATGTAAAGGGATAGAAAACAAAAAAGTTTGTATTGATTGTATAAATAGATGGAGAACATTAAGAGAAATCATTGGCAATAAACCTACCAATTGGAGATTTACTTTAAGTTCGATTTTAACAACTTTAGGATACAAAGCACGGTATTATGTCGCTCGCTTTAATCTCTATTTATTTAAACATGCTACAATTAATATTGTTGCATCTAACCTAATGAAATCTATCCTTTCCTCAAATTTAAATCCTAATACAATAAAAGTAATGAATATTACACCTATAATGAGGAAAGACATTCCTAAAGATTTGAAAAAAGAAAATCATATCTTATTTTTAATACCCAAATCTGATGCGGCCCCGAAAGGTTTAGAATTTGTATTAAGCCTTTCTAAAAGAATTCCAGCTAATTATAAAATCTTAATTGTTGGCAAAATATTACCAAAACTAAAATCTCCTAAATATATTGCTAAAATTTTAAATATAGAAAGAGTTACCGGAAGAGATTTAGACAAATTATATCAAAATTCTAAAATCACATTGATGCCAACTTTTTGCACTGAAGCTTTTGG
>CAZBPC010000053.1:0-22446 GCA_964493715.1 uncultured archaeon | reverse complement strand
ACTTTTGTTATGATTATTGTATTCTTACTATATCAGGTCATACACACATGTTAAACGAATATAGATTAAAAAAATCTTTACAAAATAGCTCTAACGATAAAAAAAAGAAAGATGCATCAATTGCAGTATTTTATGATGATTATTCTGAGATTTGCATAAATAATGCAAGTATTCAAAGATATAGTCCCTTTATAGTTCAAACTCCTGCCTTGGGATTGAAATCCTTTAAAAGAATTGGGAAATTAGGAGCATATCGAGAGATAATAATCAAAGATGGAAAATTAACTTCATTTCAAGTTAATTATTTTTCAAATAATTATTTATTGACTAGTTAGTTATTTACCTTTTTCCCCAAAATCAGTTAAATGTTTGAATCGTCCACCCAAAATATTTACCATATCCGAGGGAACAATAACCCAAGCACCTTTTTCTTTCATCGATTCATATAATATATTCATTGCACGCAAATTCAATGCAACTTCGTCACTTTCGTAAATTTTTGCCGCGTTTATAAATTTATTGGCAATTTGCTCTTCAGAACTTGCTAAAATTATTCGTGCTTGACGTTCCCTTTCCGCTTGTGCTTGTCTGCTCATCGCATCTTGTAATGATGTAGGAATAATAACATCTCTAAGCTCAACAGCAATCGATTTTACTCCCCATGTTTCGGTACGCTCATCAATTATTCTCTCAAGTTCATGGGATAATTCTTCGCGCCCTACAAGCATTTGACTTAATTCTGTCTTTCCAATTATGTCCCGCAATGAAGTTTGAGCTGCCCATGAAATCGCTGTCTTGTAATCTTGTACATGGATGGATGCTTTAAACGCATCATTGACTTGCCAAAATAATACAGCATCTACATTAACCGGCACGTTATCTTTCGTTAATGTTTGTTCCGCAGAAAAAGTTGTCGTTATAATTCTAATATCTAAGGAGAAGGGTATTTTATATATAAAAGGAAAGAGCCATATAATCCCGGGACCTCTCATCTTTTTATATTTTCCTAATTTTAAAGTTGGAACCCGTATCCATTCAGGCATAATGTAGATTCCTATTAGAAGAAAACCTATTATTGTTAATAGAACCATTCCTATTAGTAACATAACGTTTAAAGCAATAGCAAACATAATATTTGTTATAAGAATCCCACTTAAAACAATTATTCCGATAATAAAGAAAAAATACCCAATTCCACGTAATGAGTTGCCTCCTACAAAAGATCTATTATAATTTACTGACATAGTTATCGATTGAATAATTGATTTTATAGTTTAAATAATTATTTATTACAAAATAAAACTATTTTCCATTCAGAAAGACAAGATTATATGTTAAAATACTTTTTTTTGTTTATTGATAATAGAGTTTAATATAAACTAAAAAAAATAGTGAGTTATATCAAAGAAGTACTAGTTCAAATCTTAATTAAAGACGATCCAGAAAATATTTGTGCAAAATGTTGCAAAACGACCCAAGTAATTGATAGAATGATGGAAGAAATAACAGAATTTAATGACAAAGTTGAAATTATATATATTGACAGCAACTCGAAAGAGAATATTGAAAAATATCAAAACCTTGAAAGGCCTGCAGTTATCATAAATGGCAAGGTATTTTCTGAAGGGCATATACCTATAATAAAAAAATTGAGTAGAGAATTATTCAAAATATTAAATGAATCTTAATACTTTTTCATTGGAAAGAAAAGAATAGTTTTTATATAATATTTAGACAATTAGCTAAACATCTTTTAACGCATGCATTGCAATTAATACATTTTTCTGGATTTTTTAAATCAACCTTATTATCCATATCGTTAAAATGATATAAATTCCTTGGGCATACTTCTATACACACTTTACAACCAATACACCTTATTCTCTCAATGCTAATCTGTCCATAAGGTTGTAATTTATATTCCCCAAACAGAAATTTCATCTTTTCATCGCCCTTCTTCCAAGTCTTTTCGCCTAATTCACTTTTATAAATAGGTGTTAAACCGTGAAAATCTTCAGTCAAGATCAATGTGATTAAGAGAGAGAAGATAATATTCCATATTAGATAGAAAAGATCAAAAATGAAGAATAAATTTAAAAGGGTAATAAATATGAGTAGGATTCCTTCATATATCCATACTTTTATTTTTCCTGATGTTGTGGGAATGCTAGGCAATAATATCAATGCCCCATAAATTATTATGACAAATATCAAAAATGTATCAAAATAAAGCAATAGATTTAAAATTGGTAAAAAAATAGCTGAGATCCAATAAATAGCTGAAAATAAAAGAATTAAGATAAAGAAATACAATGTAGCCATTTCCGCTCTACGAGAGATTGGGAACCTTACTATTCTTTGTTCCTCTGATTTACTAAATTTTTGCTTTATAAAAGAAGGTATATCTTTAGCGTATACGGGTCCGAACTTAACTTCCCAGCCCGTCTTTTTTTTAATGACGATGGGATCTATTCCTGGAGCGCTTAATTGAGGTAAAATTAAACGCCTATGAGAAACAAGATTATCAATTCCGCTGGTTTTAATAATTGATAAGACAGAATCCGTATTAAAATCATCTCCACACGCCCCACACCACACATTAATTCCTCTAGATGGAGCAACTAATAGATAACAATCGAGATTTCTTATCGCCCTTAAAACTCGTTTGACAGTCAAATTAAAATTACATGTCAATAATACAGGACTTTCACTCGTAGGATTTCCAATTTTAATAAGTGTGGGTTCTACAGGAAAACCGGTCCATCTTAGAAAATACCCGAGGAATAATTTTATTGATGCTTTTATACTCATTTTTCTCATACTCTATAGGGATTGGTATACTTTTTAACGCTTTTTTTTCAATCTAAATAACTTTAAGGTATCTAATAAATAATATTTTTCTTCTATCAAGGAAAATTTGTTACTTTCAAGTCGTGCTTCTATATTTCTCAAAGATTTAGTGGTTAATTGTGATTTAAAATATGTAATAATTACTAAGGGAATTCTTATGAAAAAATAAACAATTTTTTTCCCAAGTTTTTTAGGTTTCACCTCATCAACCAAAATGAATTCTCCATCATCTTTTAATATTCTATTGATTTGTTTTAAGCAAAAGTCTTGCTCATCCCGGTATAATTCACTAAACGATAAAATAGCAGTTATTTTATCAAATGATTTATCAGAAAATTTTTCATCTAATTCAATTACCGGCATTTTAATAATTTGAGGGTTATCAGTTAATCCTTCCAATTGCATTTTATTCTTTGCAACTTCAAGCATTTTCTCTGAATAATCAATACCAGTTACCTTTGCTCCTTTTTTAGCGCAGAGAATGGCGAAAGTTCCCGTACCCATACCTATATCTAAAACTGTTTCATCATCATGTATAAAATTATTTAAAATATGTGTATTAATATTAGGTAAGCGCCCTAATGTCAAATTATTTATTCCTTTGTCGTACTTTTCTGCTTTCTTTTCCAATGCTTTCATATAAACATAAGACACTTAAGAATCAGCCTTTTCATAAAAATTACATTTTATTTGAATATCATAGTGTTATACTATAAACAAATGAAATCATTATAATAAATGGAATTAATTAATAAGTACAATCTCAGATATTCCTCTTCAAAATAATTAGGAAATGTACGTTAATATATATATTCAACAGATAAGCTTTTTCTGTATTTTCTAAAGTAAGCATTTATTTACATGTTGAAAGCTCATAAGAGAGTATGGTTATATTATCTGAGCTTTCGCTTTTTTGATTTCTTCTGCTTTTTCTTTTTTTAGATCAGTTAATTTCTGCTTTAACAATTTCTTTTTATTCCTAGTTAGAATAGAAATCTCTTTATTAAATATTTTCAGAATAGATTTTAATTCAGAGATTCTTCCTTTTAAATCGCTTTTCTCCTTCTTAATAGTCCCCATATCGCGATAGTCTTGCTCATATTTAGAATGGATTTTATTGAGTACTGTATCGAATTCTAGTGAAATGTTTTTTTGAATTTCCGCTTCTTTTTCCTTATATTTTTCATCAATTTCATTCACATTTACCATAATATATAATCTTCAATCTAAAATTATAAAAGTTTAGTATATATTTTGTAAAAGAATTCGTTATTTCAACCTAATTCAAAATTAAAAGATTTAAATATGATTTTTCAATATTATATTATGAATAATTATTCAAATTATTATTCATTAAATCAAAAAATAAAAAAGTGAAAAATTTGAAGAGTTATCAAGAATTAATAAAAGGAGATACTTTTAACGAATCTGATGAGTATTTTGTGGACGCGAATTTATTTAAAATGTGTTGGGGTTGTGAGACTAAACATAAATCTGGTCATATGGTTTGGGATGTTACTAAAATGCGTAGAATATTTTTTTGTGAAGAATGTTTTAAAAGCATGAAAAAATAGTACTAAAACTTAAATTAAACAAAAAAATGATAATTGGGGTTAGCTCTACGTTATTGAATGAAAGTCAAGACCATTACCTAAAAGCGATTTATTTAATTTCACGACATAAAAAGGGAGGATGGGTTTCTAATTCTGAGATTTCCGATTATTTAGGCATTACTCCTGCTTCTGTTTCAGGTATGCTTCATAAACTGAAAGGAAAAGGATTAATTTTATGGAAACCAAGAACTTCTATAAGATTAACAGAAAATGGAAAGAATTCTGCTACGCAAGTAATTAAGAACTATAAAGAATTAAAAGACTTTTTCATTACTATCCTTAAATTAGATGATAAAGAACTAATAGATACATTAAGTTGTGGTATTGAGCACCATATTACTCCTGAAGTCAGAAAATCAATAGGTCACTTATTAAGATAATAGATAAAGTAATTGATCATATTATTTCTTATATATACCTATTTTATAACGTATAGGGACCATTTTTTTAAAATTCCTTTCGGATTATTCCCATTTCTAACTTTTTCTAGTATTTCTGATCGTGTTTTCAAGAAATCTACTGGATTTTCATCGATTAATTGAATTTTTATCCTATTATCTAAAATTATCTTTCTAAAATCATCATTCCTGACGCATTTCAATAATTTTTCTTTATAATTCTCTTGGTTGGCATATTTTATTGCATAATTTGAATTTAGAAAAATTTTCCAGCTTTTAGATGCATTCTTTTCTGATTCGATTAATAAAAGAGAATCTATATCTAATTTACATTCAATTTCTAAGCATTTCAATAATGAGCGGGGATCTAAAATTTCAAATGTGCTAAAGTCGAAGTAATCACCTGCATAAACGGCATAATCTTTCTCTAAATGTATATTTTTAGATAAGGTAATTGGATATTTTAATTGAAATTCAGAACGTAAAATTTTGCCATTAATGTGAGGAAGAGCTTGCTGATTGGTTAATTGGATAATATCTCCAATATCTAAATTGATGAATACCTTAGAGTCATTTATTCGAGATATTAAAAGTTTTCCAAGTTTGCTATTGCTTTCAGAAATTAATTGTTTTTTACCTTTATTTTCTAAAACTGGCAAGGTTAAAGGAAATACAATCAATTCATCTGTTTGTTTATTATTTTCAATATTCTTATTTATACTTGCTGCAAATGGTCCCATTTCTGATGCAACATATAAATTAGTATACTTTTCATATCCTTTTTCCCATTTCATAAATCGACGGATTAAATCCCAATCTCTTGAAGATAAAGAGCTTATACTAAACACAATTACGGATTGTGAAAGTTTATCAGAAAGCATTTTCTGTATTTCTTTTGATGCTGTTTCAATCCCTTTTTCCTGAATCTTTATTATAAGGTTTTCTAGAATCGGATCTTGTTCAGGAAATACACCTTTAATAGATTTTTGTAATCCTAACTGAAATTTTTCTATATCAGCCCAACCAAGGATAGTTAATGCCGGAGCGGAAATTACTGTGATATTTTTCAATGATAATATTTTTGATATGATATTAATATTTTTTGAGAATTTGTATTCGAATATAGAATAATTCGATGGTTTCATAATTGATAACATTAATCTCTGGGAAAACTCGGAGGAATAAAGTGATATATAATTTTTGTTTTCCAATTTATTTAATCCATCGGTATTAAGCCTTGAGGGAATAAAAATTACTGCAGATGAATTGGAATCAAGTCCACTTGATTCAAAAATTGCTTGCATTCCTGGTGCCCAGTATAATTTTATAACCTCCTTTGACATATGAAGCCATTTAAGTGAAGCTAAATCATTATTTGTAGTACCCGAACTATGACAAACAATTAGAGGTTCGGAACCATGATAATTAGCGAGATAATTATATATATCAATCGATATTTTTGTAGGGTTTGTTTTTTCTTTTCTTATCCTATCAAAAATATCAGGTACTATTGATAAAGCGGAATTTTTCAAAACAAACTCAAGATATTCTTCTTTTGACGAGATGTCCAACCATTTTTTCCAATTTGTAGGTGGAATATCGGAAAATAATTTATCAAAAAAAAATTGAACTTCAGGATCAAAATCGTTTGGTATCATTAATTATTATTATGTTCTTTATAGATTTTAAATATCCGATCAAGTATTTCAAATTAAAAAGAGAATTTATTTATATTTCTCTAAGCGGCGAATTTTTCAATGATGCTATAAATTTCTTCAATTAAAGAATCAATTTTTATCGTTTTTTGCTTTTCATTTTTCATATTCTTTATCGTGACTTCATTTTGTTCCATCTCTTTAGAACCAATGATTAGTGAAATCAAAACTCCCAGTTCATTCGCCTTACTTAATTGATTTCCAAGATTTTTGAATCTATAATCTATTATGCAAGGGAAATCTTCATCACGAACGAGTTTTGCTAATTTAAGTGCATATTTTGAAACGTTATTATTAATTGAAGCGATATAAATCGTATCGGTATAATCTTTCTTTCGGATTTCTTCGGGTATTAGATCATATGATTTCAAGAATAAGGAGAGCATCAACGTTCCCATACCGAATCCCGTTCCGGTAATTTTATCATCTGAGAATAGGGAAACCAAATCATCATATCTCCCACCTCCAAAAATACTTCTTCTATTTTCTGTTCCAGTATCAAATACTTCATAAACAATTCCAGTATAATAATCTAGTCCCCGAACTACTTTAGGTGAAAAAGTGCAATATTCTGAGATGTTGGCATCATCCAACAGTTGGATAAATCCATTTAGTTCTTTATATCCCTCGGTTTCAAAGAATTCTTTTGGAATTGTATCAAAGTTTGACAATAAACCATTCAAGCTTTCAGCATCTTTTATTTTATTGATGTCTTGCACGATTGATTCATCTTGGAATGAATCGATGACAAATTTTTCATATTCATCTAACTCCATCTTATCTGATTTATCTAGAATTTTATATATCAATGATAATTTTTCTTTAGGCACTTTTAAAACGATCTCACACAGAGCATCGATAAATCTTCTGTTATTATAACAAATTTGAAATTGGTCCTGATCTGCTCCAAATTGCTTGAAAATGTCAACAATTATACTGAAGATCTCTAAGTCAGCAAATAAGCTCTCTTCTCCTAAAATATCGAAATTTATTTGCTTAAACTGTCTTTTACGGCCACGTTGCGGTCTTTCATACCGAAAACACGTTGGATTGGAAAACCATCTTATTGGTTTTTTAAGTTCTTGACTTTTTTTCGCAATGATGCGTGCTAAGCTAGGAGTCAATTCAGGAATTAATATGAGTCTTTCGCCTTCTTTTTTCTCCACAATAAATGACTGCTCATTCACCAGTTCTTCAGATGATTTCGCGGCAAAAATTTCAATGGGTTCCAATTGAGGACTCTCGAATTCTTCAAATGTATATCGTTCAGCCACGTCTTTAATATTTTCAATAATCCAGTTAAGCTCTCTTAAATCATCTGGATAATAATCTTCCATTCCTCGTAAAGGTTCTGTAGAAAATTTCTTAGACATTATTAGAATCTCATAAATATGAATAAGAATATAAAAAAGGGGTTTCAAATAATTTTTACGATTCTCAATAATTTAAATTCGATTTTATATTTTTATCTATGATTGAATTAGATTTTTACACAGAGTGAGTAATAATGGATGATAGTTGGAAATCAGACATATCAACGCCGGCACTCGTTTTAAATTATGATGCGATGTTAAAAAATATAAAAACAATGGCAAAATTTGTAAAAAACACAAGTATAAACTTGAGACCTCATCTTAAAACTGCTAAAATGCCAATAATTGCACATATGATTTTAAAGGAAGGGGGAGCAAAGGGAATTGCAGTAGCGAAAGTCGGAGAAGCTGAAATTTTTGCAGAATCGGGCATAGATGATATTTTAATAGCAAATCAAGTTATTGATGTCGAGCATATCAAGCGATTAGTCATGCTAAATAAATATATCTTAGTAAGATGTGTTGTTGACTCAAAAAAGAACATATTAGATCTGAGTAAATATGCAACTCAAGCAGATGTTGAGCTTGAGGTATTGCTTGAAATAAATCTAGGATTGGGGAGAGCGGGAGTGGAACCAGGTGAACATGCTTTAGAATTAGCCAAATTTATTCGCGATACTCCGGGAGTTAAATTAGTTGGATTACAGGGTTATGAAGGTCACTTAACTCCAATGATGAATGTCGAACAAAGAGAAATGATGACAAGGGAATGCATGAGCTTTTTAAATGAGACTAAAGTCTTACTTAATGAGAATGGCTTTAATATTGACTATATTTCAACTTCTGGCTCTGCTACTTACATGCATGCGGCAATGTGTGAAGGTATTACAGAAATTCAACCTGGAACCTACGTATTTTCAGATGAACATCTATTTCGGGTCAATCCCATCTTTGATATCGCAGTGACTGTATTGAGCACGGTTCAAAACCAAACTGGAAAAAACGAGTTCACTTTAGATGCTGGTACAAAGGCAATTGCAATAGGTGATGGAAAACCAATAATCAGGGATTTACCCAAAATTAAAATTCGAGTTATGAATGAAGAACACACGCAAATAAAAAGTATCGGTGCAGACTTAGAGATCGGTCAGAAACTTGAATTCATTCCCGCACATATATGTCCTACCATTAATTTGTATGATTATATCCATGTAATAAAAAATAATGAATATATTGCTAAATGGCAAATTCTCGCTCGAGGTAAAAATTACTAAAAAAGAGTAAATAAAATTATGGTCGATATTGAACATATAAATCCGGGCACTCCCGTTGCAGGTCCATACACACCAGGAGTAAAAGTTGGAAATTTACTATTTATTTCAGGACAAGGTCCTAAACAAGGTGCTACAGATATTAAAGAACAAACATACAGTGTATTGGAAAACATAAAAGCTATCGTTGAAGCTGCAGGGGGAACAGTGGCAAATATCGTTCATATAAAAGTTTATTTGAGAGATATGAATGATTTTGGAAAAATGAATAGAACTTATAAGAAATTTTTCGAAGATAATGGCATTACTGATAAATTTCCATCAAGATCAACACTTGAAGTATCTGGTTTACCCGTAGCTTCAATGCTATTAGAATTAGATGCCATAGCTTCTATATAACTCCCTTTTTTTATTTTAATATTGTATTTAAAGAAAAAAATTAGTTTGTATTAAATCTACTTCAGAGAAGCTTCTAATTTAGAATACAACATTTTCTTTCATAAAACATTCAAATGAGGAAAATGATAAGTTACGGATATAATTTTATTTTATCCTGAAACATATAATTTTAGAAAATCTTGAGATTTAGCTTGGATATTATCTCAATTATATTATATATGATTAGATCTTCATTTGTAACAGGTTCTGTAACCTTCTCTCTAAAGAAGGATGACGAGAGAAGAACGTATATCTAAATTTATTTTGCTTTTTTATCGAATTATTTAAAATCCAGAAACTTTTAGAAACATCAATAGCATTAAACTTCGATTCAGAATGCAACATAAAACATTTAACCATCTTTACTAAAGCCGATGCTAAAGAGAGAGGATCTTTTGTATACTGAACACTTTTTAGATCGGCTTGAATTTCTCTCGTACGAGAAAAATATGAATCTAACAATACACCAAAAGGAATCCATAGGTATCGGCTTATTATACATGAGGCTTTAATCCAAACATCTTTATTATATATATGAAAAAGTTCATGAAAAAGAACAGCAACAAGCTCTTTCTTTTCTAAATTCTCAAATAGTCCTACTGACAAGACAATAGTATATTTCTTTGGATGATTGAATAAAGTAAACGCATTAGGTAACCCATCATCAAGCATTCCAATTTCTACTCTTTTTTTTATCTTCAGCTTTTTATTCCATTCTAAAATATAGTCATAAAGCTCGGGACATGAATCATAAGAAAGAATGGAAATCCCATTTTTTCTAACTATTGATTTTCCACCAATTGCATACCAGAGAATACCAAGCAGGAAGAGAGTCACATGATAGACAATAATAAAAAATGCAGCTTCAATTGCAGAAAAAATAATTGGAAATATGATTGTAATCAGAATATAAGTTATAAAAATTAAGTACAATAAAAAAGGTCTACTCTTAATCAGTTTCACCATTCTTAGATTGCTTAATTCGTTCTAATTCTTCTAGCAAATTATTTAATTCTTCTTCGTTGTAGTTTTTCGAAATTTCTTGAATTATTTTCATTGAAGCTTTATTCCCATAAGATTTTACAATTTGACTCGCTAAGTTTTCTGAAACTTTCTTTTCAAAACGACTTTTTATCTCTTTTACCTTATAAATATAAAATAAACCACCCTTACCCTTATTAACTTCCCGAGTTAAAAAACCCTTATCGAATAATCGATTCATCGTTGTGCTAATAGTAGTTAGAGCATTTTTTCTCTCTTTATTTAGAATTTCATGTATATCTCTTACTGTTGATGACTTATTTGACCACATTATTTGCATAATTGCAAGTTCTAAAGGCCCTAATTCAGATTTTACTGCCATATTTTAATCCTCATTTAATCAAAAAATGCGTCTTTACTATTTCTTTTTGTTTTTCTATTGTAATAAATGTTTCTATTGCAGTAGTAACTTTTATAAAGTGTTAATGATATTACACTATTATGGTCGAAGTATCTATTCAAATAATAACTAAATTGAAAGGTGAGAAAAATTATTTCTTTACCAATTGAAGTAATGATGCTTGTAATTCCATTATTTATTTTACAACTTTTTTTAATTCTATTAAGTCTTATAAATTTAGTAAATAACAAAGGAAAATCTAGGGGTAATAAAATCGTTTGGTCTGTGATTATAGTCTGTATTTCATTAATTAGTCCAGTGGTTTACTGTTTCTTAGGATGGGAAAAAAAGGAGACAAAAAATATATTTACAAAAAGTGATTAAGATGTATTCTGACAAAACAAGCGAATTAATCAAGTTTCAAAATGTATCCAAGGACTATAAGAATTTATTAGCGCTTGATGAAATTTCTTTCATAATAAACAAGGGAGATGTTTTTGGATATATAGGTCCAAATGGAGCTGGTAAAACTACTACAATAAAGATCATTGTAGGATTAATTAGAGATTATAGTGGTACGGTTTATTTTAATGGGAAAGATATTGCCAAAGATCATCATATAATCCATAAATTTGTAGGATATCATCCGCAAGATGCGGGATTTCAAGAATGGAGGACTGTAAACCATGTTATGTATACTTTTGGATTATTATCCGGTCTAAGAGCTAATGTCTTGGAGGAAAGGATTCAAAAGACTTTAGATTTTGTTAATCTATTAGATGAGAGGGATAAAAAAGTTAAATATTTATCAGGAGGCATGCTCCAAAAATTAAGGTTAGCTCAAGCCCTTATCAATGAACCTGAGATTTTAGTACTTGATGAGCCTTTATCCGGTTTAGATCCGTCAAGTAGGTATCAGATTAAGAATCTAATCAAGTTATTAAGCAAGCAAGGAAAAACCATCTTATTCTCTTCACATATTCTCTCAGATGTTCAAGATGTAGCAAATAAAGTTGGAATTTTAAATCAAGGCAAAATATTACGAATAGGAACACCTGAGGAACTGCAAAATGAATTCAATATTGGAAATGAAATTGAAATTGAATATGCTAATGATAATAAAATATTTCTAAACGTGGATTCACTGTCATGTATTCATACTTTGGATAAATTAGCTTCAAATAAACAGGTTTTACACTTAAAACCAGAGTTCAATTTAGATAATGCAATTAATCAAATTTTAAGTTTTTTAATCCAAAACAAATCTAAAATTCGAAATTTCAAAACTATCAAACCAAGCTTGGAAGATGTATATTTAAAATACATAAGAGGTGATAATCAATGAATTTAAGAATCTTATTTGTTGATGAGCTAAAGGGTTTTTATAAATCGAAAGTAATGTTGATTTTATGGTTTGGAATGCCTTTCTTAACACTATTATTGCATTTCTTAAATCCGGATTTAGAAGAACTACCCGTATCATTTTTAGTAGCACTCTTAATTTCTAGCATAGGTGGGACCCTTTCAGCTGCCCTTCTTAGCACGTCAATAGCAAATGAAAAATCACATCATGTTTATGATTTATTCTTAGTAAAACCAGTACCAAGATATTCCATTCTGCTCGCAAAATATTTTGCAGTGTACTTATGTTTAATTATTGCTACTGGAATTTCACTTATAACAGGATTAATTATTGATACATATACCTCAGGTAGTGTACCAGATTATAATATATTACAAAATACTTTAGATTCTCTTTCCATTAGTTTAGCTGCCATGTCAATTTCTTGCTCAATCGGAATATTTTTTGGTATCTTAGTATCATCTGTTCCAGTTGCAGTTATATTATCGGTATATATTGGCAATCAAGTATCTGCAGTTTCAATATTAGCAACTATATTCATCGATTTTATTAATCCATCTATGTTTGCATTAATTATAGGAGTCAGTATGACAGTGTTATTTATTGGAATATCAATAATCGTTTTCAATCGAAAACAATTTTAACTTTTGAAAAAATTAGTATTTTATTTTATATCATAATTTAAACAATAAAATCGATATAAATTCTCTTTTTTTTAGTATAAAGAAATACAAAATGTGCAATAGAATATTTATTTTACATAAAGCTTAAAACTTTTTTAAAGTATTCGAAGAAGTACTTAAATTAATATCTAAATATTAATTACTAATAAAAAAAAAATTAACAAAAAGGGGAACAAAAATTATACCAAATGGATATATGGGAAAAATTTTATGGATAGATCTTTCTACTGAGAAATTTGAGGAGGAAGAGTTATCTGAAGAAATTTATAGACAATATTTAGGGGGATATGGTCTCGCCACTAAGTTAATTTATGAAAATATGCCTGCTAATACAGATCCAATGAGTCCAAATGCGATATTTGGTTTTTTTCCAGGATTATTAACTGGCACAGTCGCACCTTTATCAGGTCGTTTTATGGTAGCGGGTAAATCTCCACTTACAAAAACATGGGGAGACTCAAACTGCGGAGGATATTTTGGTCCCGAAATTAAGAAGTGTGGATTTGATGCAATACTGATTAAGGGAATGGCAAATAACCCAAAATACGTGACAATTATTGAAGATGAGAGGCAAATAGTAGACGCTTCAGATCTATGGGGTTTGGACGTTGTTCAAACAGAAAATATGCTGAAAGATAAACATGGAAGTGTCCAAATTGCTAGTATTGGTCAGGCAGGGGAAAATTTAAGTTTAATTTCTGGAATTGTTAATGATAAAGCTAGAATTGCCGGAAGATCTGGATTTGGAGCTGTTATGGGATCTAAAAAACTTAAAGCTATTGTTCTCAAAGGAACAAAAAAAATTGAGGTTGCAGATAAGGATGCTCTCATACAGCATACAAAAGATTATAATGAGGGCATTAACAATGCTACCGCAGGTGGAATTGAGGGATATAGAACATTAGGAACTACAATGGGAAATGAGATTTTATTTCAAATAGGAGATACTCCTTGCAAGAATTGGGGAGGAACAAAAGAAGAATTTCCATCGGAGAGATTATCAAAAATATCAGGTATTGAAATAGACAAATATAAGCAAAAATCATATGGATGTTTCTCATGTCCCGTTCGTTGTGGTGCAATTATGAAAGTACCGGAAGTCAATTTAGAAGAAACTCATAGACCAGAGTATGAAACTTGTGCCAGTTTTGGGCATCTATTACTTAACGACGATCTTATGTCAATATTTAAAGCGAATGATTTATGTAATCGCGCGGGAATTGATACAATTTCTGCTGGTGCAACAATTGCATTTGCAATCGAATGTTACGAAAATAATTTATTATCCAAGGATGATACTGATGGACTTGAATTGACTTGGGGAAATTCAGAGGTAATAATTGAGTTATTAAATAAAATAATAAAAAGGGAAGGGATTGGTGATTTACTGGCAGATGGTTCTAAAATAGCAGCACAAAAATTAGGGAAAGGATCGGAATATGCTATGCACTCAATGGGTCAAGAGTTGGGCATGCATTCCCCAAAATATTATAAAAACATGGGTACAACTTTTGCTTTTGATCCTACACCCGGTAGACATACTACAGCAAGTTTGGATTTCTTTGTAATGGGTCCGATAATTAAACCAAATGGATTATTTGAAGGAATTACATTACCAAAAAAATTTAAACGTCCGGGTGAAGATAGAAGTGAAGCTGAAAAGTTGTTTACAGCGATAATGCAGTTTACTCATAGTCTTGGATTATGTGAATTTATGTACGTGTTTCAGAAATATCCCTTATTAGAATTAGTCAAAGCGGTTACAGGATGGGATTTGGATATCTCCGAAGCGATTAGAACAGGTCAAAGAATCCAAACATTGAGACAAGTATTCACACTAAGAGAGGGTATAGATATTATTAAAAATAGATTACCCGAAAGAACAGTAACAGCAGATTATTTAGAAGATTATAAAGGGTATTGCGAAAAGATTGGTTGGAATCCTGAAAATGCTTATCCTTTAGAAGAAACATTACGAAATCTAAACCTTGAGTTCGTGATAAAGGATCTATACTAAATCGTAATTTTCAAATGATCATTTCTTTTTTATTTAATTATCTTAACAAGTGATTTTTATGAAAGCAAAGTTTATTGTGATGGATACTAAAGATAATTGCGCCACTGCTTTAGAGGATATCGATAAAGGAGAAGAAGTCGATTATAATGGAAAAAAATTCAAAATCAACCAACCAATCCCACTTGGACATAAATTCGCTTTAAATGATATTAAACAAGAAAATTTTATTAAAAAATATGATCAAAAGATTGGGATTGCGACTGAAGATATAAAATTAGGAGATTGGATTCACACACACAATATTATAAGTTACTATTTAAAGGAGTTGCAGAATAAATGAATGAAGAATTCATGGGATATGAAAGACCAAATAGCAAGGTCGGAATAAGAAATAAAATAGCCATCATTCCTTCCGTTGTATGCGTAAATCACATTGCTGAACAAATTGCTAATAAATTGGATGATGCTGTAGCAATTAAACACCCCTTGGGTTGCGGACAATTTGGACCAGATTATAGTAATACATTTCGTACATTAGTTGGATTAGGAAGTAATCCAAATATATATGGTGTTGTCGTAATAGGTTTAGGATGTGAAAATTTAAAAAGTGGGGTATTAGCAAAAAATGTTAAGCGAACAAAAAAGCCAGTTGAATTTTTTAATGTACAAGATATAAAAGGGGGTTCCACTGCTGCAATTGAGTACGGTTTAAAGATTGGTAATCAGATGAGAGAAGAAGCGAATGAATTAAAAAAAGAACCGTTTGATTTTTCTAATTTAGTTTTAGGTTTAGAATGTGGTGGTTCTGATTCAATATCGGGAATTTCAGCGAATCCTGCTGTTGGGATAATATCTGATAGAGTTGTTAAATTAGGAGGGACTTCTATTTTACCGGAATTTACAGAATGGATAGGAACAGAACATCTACTTATTGAAAGAGCTATAAATGAAAATGTGGCGCAAAAAATTCATAACACAATCACGGGATTTATAGAAAATCTAAAAGGTCTTGGTATTGATTTTTTAGGAGTACAACCAACTCCAGGAAACATTGAAGGTGGTCTCTCAACTATAGAAGAAAAGTCATTAGGAAACATTGCAAAATCTGGAAAATCTCCAATCCAAGGAATTCTTGATTATTCCGAACCACCAAAGACAAAAGGACTTTGGTTAATGTTAGAACCTGGGCTTGATATTGAATCCATGACAGGATTAGCAGCAGCTGGCGCACAAGTGATTCTCATGACAACGGGGAGAGGGAGTCCTTGTGGAAATCCTATTGCTCCAGTAATAAAATTGTGTGGTAATCCAAAAACCTGTAATTGGATGGCTGAAAACATTGATGTAGATGCAAGTCGAATTATTAAAGGTGAAAAAACCATAGAAGAACTTGCAGAAATTCTATGGTTAAAAATGAGAAAAACTTTAAATGGGCAACAAACTCAAGCTGAGAAATTAGGATTTGATGATTTAGCAATATGGAGAAACACAGCAGCTCCATTCCAGTACATGCATTGTAAATAATTGAAATTTTATTCAGATAAATGGATTTTTTTCCCTGAATATTTTATCTTTATATTTCTCTAAAGATGGAGGGGCTAAACCTTTTTCAGTAGCTTCTCTTTTCATTTCTCTTAGAATTTCACCACAATTTATTGAAACTGGACACCAATGGTAACAATTTTCGCATCCAGTACAAAAGAATAGACCATCTTTCACAGCAGCTTCAATTCCATTGTGTATATAGTCTCTAATGATTGCAGTTGCACCTAAACCATATTTTGAGGCATAAATATTTCCAAAAGCCCGTGATGCTGTACAAGGGAAAATACAAGATTTACATCCAATACATTTTAAGAATTCTTTATAGATTAAATTCTCTTTCACTGCTTTTGACCTCCAATCATCAACCAGGATAACAACTACCTCTTTTGCGCCATACATACCTTGGATGCTAGTACCTTGAATGTCAGAAGTGTTTGATGGTCCTGAAATGAGACTAATATAATTATATGAGACATTATTAATTCTAGACTGTAATTTTGTCACCAAGACTGCATCCAATATTGTAGGAACAATTTTAGTAATACCACATACAACTATGTGTTTATCAGTTGCTCTTGTAATAAGGCTGATATTACCTTCATTTTCGCCTAAAACTATCGTACCATCTTCAGCAGATATGGCGTTCGCAGATGTCAAAGAGATTTTCACATCATTAAGTAATTCTTTCCTGTAGGTATTTCTAAAGAATTCTACTATTGCACTTGCTTTAGGTTCAAGTTCAACATTATATACTTCCTTGATCTTGCTTGCGATTTCTTCTTCTGTAAAATGAATACCTGGTCCAACTTGGAAGCTTGGTAATTCATATTCAAACAATTGAACAAGTACATCACCTAAATCGGTTTCTTTAATTTTGATATCATTTTTTTTTAAAGCATCCATGATTCCAATATCTTTCGCTTCATTAGACTTTGATTTATAAATTATCTTGCTATCCCCTAACTCCTCCATAAAAATTCTTTGAGCTTCTTCGTTTGTCTTTGCATAAAATACAGTGAAATTTTTTTTGCGCATTATATTTATACATTTTTCTACATACTCATCCATGTGATCTACAAAATCTTCTCTCATTTCAATAAGGTTGTCACGATATCTATCTACAAATTCGCGACTTGAATCGTCATATAAATATTGTAAATCGTGTTGCCTTGTTTTAATCGTACATGCAAGTTTCCAAAAATCTCCAAATTGTTTTTCTAATGTCCCGTCTGTCTGGAGAGTTTTTATTTTATTCTTAACTTCTTCAAAAAGATCTTTTCCCTCAGTCACCTAAAGGATCAACTCCTTCTATAATTTTTACAATAAAATCTTCAAATTTAATTACTGGCTTTTTAATTTGATTTTCATCTCTTACGCGATTTAATGCTGTATAACAAAATGGACATGCGGTTAATAAAGCCTTACCACGCTTCAATTGATCAAAAATCAAAATAGAGTTATGATCACTATTTTCCTTAAAAGTTGAATAAACTCCTCCCCCTGCTCCACAACAAATACTATTAGTTTTAATATTATCCAATTCCTTAAGTTCTACATTTTGAATTGATTCGAGAATTTTTCTTGGTTCATTTATAACAGGAACTACTGCATTTCTCAAATGACAAGCGTCGTGATAACTGACCTTCAATGCTTTACCTGAGTTTTTAAGATTCAATTTTGAGAGGTTTTCTGGTTTAGCTACCAATTGGAGAAGATGCTTCACATCAACATTAAACTCATTCCCTAAATATTGAGGGTAATACTTGGTTAAATAATTATAGCATCCCGCACAAATCGTTACGATTTCGGAAACATCATTTGATTTGAACCAGTTATTTACAAATTCCACGTGAGTTTTTAATTCTTTATCATTAGCAATATGATAAGCTAAAGCACCGCAACATGGTGCATTTTCAAGAATTTTATAAGTTGGATCCAAGAATTTAATAATTTTTATCGCATTATTACACGTCTCTTGATATCTTGTTTTTGATAAGCAGCCTAAAAAAATCAACTTTGTCAATATAATATACCATCCTAATAAATATTTATAACAGATTTTTGGAACTTAAATTAATTACCATTATATTACATTTTCGATATGCTTTAATTTTAAATTATAATCTTTAAAATTTATTTTAAAAATACTTAATAATGAATAGATTGAACTTTATAATTATTAGAATATTTAATTCATTAATTTTAATCATCATTAGAGTTGATAAAAATTCCAAAATTAGTCGATAATAAAGAAAAGAAATTTTCATTATTTCTTAACAAAAATAGATGTGGTGGGGATCAGTGTTATAATTGTATCGCTGTATGCCCAACTGGAATTTTAGAACCTGGAGATGAACTTAACATGAGGGTGGCATATTTACCTCGAGTTAAAGCAAGAAAGGGGTCTTATTGTACCGGTTGTCGTCGTTGTGAATATGCTTGTCCAGAATGGTGTATTTATATATTAGATGAAGAGGAAAAATCAACAAATGAAAAAGCAAAAACGTGAAATGGTGATATAAATGGTAAGTGACAAAAATAAACGATTTTTAGAACCTGGAAGATATTTAATGATGGGTAATGAAGCAATGTCAGAAGGGGCACTATCAGCGGGACTAACTTATTTTGGAGGATATCCTATAACACCAAGTACAGAAGTAATCGAACATTTAGCCAAAAGACTTCCTGAAGTTGGAGGTGTTTGCATGCAAATGGAAGATGAATTAGCTTCTATAAATTCTGTAATAGGTGCTTCATTAGTAGGAGCAAAAGCTATGACGGCAACATCAGGACCAGGTTTATCATTAATGGTAGAAACAATTTCCATGGCAGCTAATTTAGAAATACCGTTTGTGTTTTGTGATGTTCAAAGAAACGGTCCTGGAACAGGATTTGTTACAGAACCACATCATAATGATTTAGGATTAGTGAGATTTTCAGGAAATGGGGAATTTCAAGTAATAGCTTTGGCACCAATGACATGCCAAGAATTATTCGACTTAACAATTACAGCTTTCAATTTTGCTGAGACTTATAGATGCCCTATTTTCATTCTTTCTGATGCATATCTTGGACATCTTCATGAGATTGTTAAAATTCCTCCAAAGGAAGAAATATTAGAGAGAGTTATTAATAGAGAATTACCTGCCCCTGAAGATTATGTGAAGAAATTTACGTATGTTGATGATATTAGTGGAGAAATTGTTATACCCAAACCTCCTCAAATGGGAACGGATTATTGCCCCGGTTTATTTTTACATCAACCACATAACTATGAAGGCTTACCAACTCCAAAACCAATGCAGTTTATTGAAGCAATAATGGATAAAGTAAATAAAAATAAAGATAAAATCTGTCTTACGGATAAATATAAATTGGATGATGCTGAATTCGTTATTATTGCCTATGGATTACCTGTTAGGGCAAGCTATAGGGCAATAGATATCGCAAGAAGTGAGGGTATTAAAGTTGGCATTTTTAGGTTAATAACAGTTTGGCCATTTCCAGATGAACAAGTGAAAGAAGTAGTTAAAGATGCTAAAGCGATAATTGTACCCGAATTAAATTATACTGGAGTTATAGCAGAACAAGTAGAAAGAGTGACAAAAATCGATACCCCCGTAATAAAGATTCCTAAAGTATGTGAATTTCATCATCCAGATGATATTCTTAAAGTTATAAGAGAGGTGGCAAAATAATGACTGATATAGGACGAATGCTTAAAAATGAGCAACCTGAACATCCATATGTCCCCTTTTCATATGCTGGGAGCATGTTTAACAACTTCGCAACACGATGTAAATGAAGATATCCTTCATTTACGTGTATCTGCTCTGGTTGTGGATATGGAATCATTGCTCAACTTTTCACAAGAATTTTTGAAGATGAACATTTAGATCCAAAGCTTTTTCCTACTGTAATTGGAATTGGATGTTACAGTCAAATGCTTCTATTGGTTCATTTTAAATCTCAGAAAGTTTTAGCACTTCATGGGAGAGCTCCTGCTGTAGCTACAGGAATTAAGATGGCAAATCCTAGGATGAAGCCTATTATCTTTTCGGGAGATGGTGATTCTTTAGGAATAGGAGGCAATCATTTTATCCATCTTTGTAGGCGAAATTTGGATTGTGTGATGTTAATCTTTAACAATAGCATTTATGCCATGACTGGAGGTCAAGGTGCTCCTACTACGCTATATGGGGCTCAAAGCACTACTACTCCTTATAGCATGTTTGAAAATAGAAGTGATGGGGTTAATTTAGCTCTAGCAGCAGGAGCTACATATGTGGCGAGAACTACAGTAGCTCATCCTAGAACCTACATGAAGTATTTCAAAAGAGCGTTAGAACATAAAGGTACCTCTGTAATTGAAATCATAACCCCTTGCATCACTTATTTCGGAAGAAAGAACTTAAATAGTTTAGGAGCAGAGTATACAGGAGTTAAAGGAGAGAAAATGGATCAAGGATTCAAGATGATTGATTGGATTAAGAGAAATACGGTAAGAATAAATCAAGCAAAATTCATGAGTGAAGAAGAATTATTCAATAAATACATCATTGGGGAATTCCGTTATGAACCAAATAAACCTGAATACTCTGAAGAGTATGCTAAAATTCAGAAAATAGCTATGGGTGATAAATAAGACATGGTAAGATATGAAATTAGAATAAGTGGGTATGGGGGTCAAGGAGTCATCACTTTAAGCAAAATGATCATCACTGCTAGTTCCTTATATGAAAATCTAGCAGGAACCCAAACTGAAGCTTATTCGGCAGCCGCAAGGGGAGGTAAATGTTGGGCAGAAGTAGTTGTTGAATTAGATAGACAAATTGATGTTATAGATTATCCCAAAGCATTATCTCCTTATGATTTTTTAATAGTTTTATCGGAAGAAGCTGCGAGCGATGTAAAACCAGATTTCGTGAAAGAGGGTAAAACCGGTTTTTTAATTTGGGATACATCAACAATTAGCAAAATTAGAGCTGCTAAAAAAATAAAAAAGACTTTAGGTGTACCCATTCAGAAGTTAGCTGTTGAAAAGTTCAACAATATTGTATTTGGTAATACCATATTATTTGGGATCTTCACAGTTTTATCTGGAATCTTTTCGGAAGAATCGGCAATCGAAACTATAAAATCTTTTGTCCCAGCTTCGACATTGGACATAAATCTAGAAGCATTTGAACTTGGAAAGCAAGAAGGATTAGAGTTCTTAAAAAATCTTCAGGAGGGGAATGATTAAGGTGTTCATTCAGAAAGTAGAAAAAGGTTGGAAGGAGCTACATGATGAGATAATTCAGACAGGAAAGTGTGTATTTTGTGGAGCTTGTGGTGCATTTTGCTCGAATATAAAGTTTGATTTGGAAAAGGAAATCCCCATAGAAGATGGTTCTTGTGAGGATTCTAATACCTGTCGTGACGGTTTTGGTTTATGTTATAATTTATGCCCTAAGACAGAAACTGACAGCTTCCCAATTTCCTTATTAGATAAATGGGTTTTTGGTCAACAATCGGAAAGAATATTAGGACATTATATCGAAATTGTGTCGGTAAAGTTAAGTGAAGAAGCGAGAGAAAAACTCCCTTCAAATGTGGGTCCATTGACAGGTTTACTATGGGCAGCGATGGGTAATGGTTTAATTGATGCTGCAATCGTTTCAGAAAAGGATGAATACTTTCAACCCCATCCCACATTAGCTAAAACTCAAGAGGAGCTTTTTAAGGGTACTGGATATAAACCACAACAGAATCCAACAATTTCACTTGTAGGAGATGCTATCAACAAAAATTTTGTAGATATTGCTGTTGTTGGTACTCCTTGTCAGATTCAAGCTTTAAGAAAACTCCAAAATCATC
>CAZBPC010000052.1:3933-23223 GCA_964493715.1 uncultured archaeon | reverse complement strand
ATGCTAAAGATTTTCTAAAAATTGGAATGGATCTTGGTTTAAATCCTAGTAAACCCGCAAGTATAACTTACAATTTTAAGTTCTTTAGATCTCCAAAATACGTAGATTTTGACTATAATCCTCGCTTGATTAGGGAAGAAATCACTATGCAATCTAGCGAAATGGCATTGGGAGATCTTGAAATAAAATTAAATCATTCAGATGATGACCCTTGGGATGAAGTAGAGATAGAAAGAATCCTTGGGTGCTTGTATCTCAAGACTAACAGTCAAATGCAACCTGGTGAAATTGTTGCAGAAGTTGATTCGGAAAAGTTCGAACCATATTCATTCATAAAAGTGGATAGATATGAGAAATAACCTTTATATAGTAGAGTTTTTTTATTTCTCTTTTTTTCTATTTAAATTAGGTTAAAAAACAAGATTAGATCATTTTAATTTTTTTACTCGAGTTTCAATTTTTTTCTGTAGCTTTTCTAATGATGGAGGAGGTCCAGTATTGATTTCTTTTCCATCAATAAAAAGCGCATCACCTATACCCCATTCTTCAAAATTGTTTCTGTTAAAAGTATTAATTTCTTGATAAATGACCTTATCTCCAAATTCACTTGAAGCTTTTTTGGCTCTTTCAAAAACAAGATTCTGAGCGGGACACCATCCATTAATGAAGGCAGTAACAATTACTTTGCCAGGTTTTTTTGTGGGAGCTTTTTTCGGTTTGATCCAATTTGGAGGATCAACATCATTGGTAAAAGGCTTCCATAACAATACCGCAATACCATGTTTATCAACTTTCTGATAACCTTGCTTTTTAAACCATGAAGCCTTCATCCAAAATGGAAGGGATACTCCCCACGCCACTAAACCTTTACCACCACGTTCTTTCACATCTTCTTCTGCAGCTTTAAGAAGCTCCTTCCCAATTCCTTTCTTTTGATTATTTCCTACTCCTTCTTCATAGCCGTGTACCCAAATGCAGAGAATATAGTAGAGATCCTTTCCTTTTGCCATGGAAAGTTCAATCGGTACATATTGTATCATGCCAACGACTTCATCATTATCATTAAGAGCTAATTTGACTCCAAGATCATAATTATTTTCTTTCATCTTTCGATACCAATTTTCCTTATGATCTCCGGCTTCTTTCATCTCTGAAGACCATCCTTCTAAGCACATGAAATAAGTCTCTTCGTGCCTTTCTTCTAAATTAACTATCTTCAACCTAAAATCTCGCCTCAAAAATGCAATGATTATATTCTTTTATTCTGTAAATATTAATTGTTTCTGATTTCTTGTAATATAATTCTTATGAGACTTCATATTTTTTATTGTTTTAGAATAATTATATATTACTGAATTCTTTTGAATCACATGGGACATGATTTATTTTGAGTCACAAGGAAGTTTTATTACGGGGAACCAATCGTATAAAGCTTTAACTTCAAAAAAATCGAGAGGAATTCTTACATTAACGGATCAAGTGCTATCCTTTCAGTCTGAAAAAGATAAAATTATTTATGAAATTAAAATAAGTGATATTAACAAGTTCTATTTTAAGCGCAGACATACTCTTCATTATATTGTAATAGAAGATATACACGGAAATACGTATTCCGTTCACGCAATGATTAAAAAAAAAGATTCAATCTTAGTGTCTAAATATGAAACTCTAAATTTATTTAGCCATTTAGCTAGAAATATATTGAAGAAAGATAAAACGATTTTTTATGAGATCACGGGAGGATTTTGGAAAGGTTTACCAAACTTATTAAACTGGAAAGCAAATATGGAGATTGGAATCCTTATTTTGACAGAGGATTATTTATCTTTTAAACCATATGATAAGGGAATAATGCGGGCAATTCATACTTTACAAATAAAAAATATCATTCCATTCCTTCAACAGTCCACTAAAATGGTGCAAATCGAGATGAAAAATAAGGATATCTATACATGTATACCTCTAAGAGAAAAATTAGGAAGACAAGTACCCGATAAAAATAAAATAGACAAATTAATTGAATTGCTTAATCAAGTGAAGATGTATAAAGAATCTGAACAGCTTAAATTAAAAGACTTAGAACAAAAAAGAATTGATCAGATTAAATCCATGATATTGGTATCTACGCGATTGAAATTAGAAATGATGCGTATCGCGTTGAACATGGATGAAAAAATATTTGATAAGAAAATTTTTGAATGGGCAAAAAAATTCAATTTTGTAATAGATGGTGATTATCTAATCATGAATCCTGAATATATTTCTGGTTTCCTTTATGATTTAGGAGATGAGAAAAGTTTAAATGTTCAATGTCCCTATTGCCAGAAGTTTATCGAGCCCAATGTAAAAGTGTGTCCATATTGTGGAGTATCTCTTTAATTTTTTAGATTTTCAGTCAAAGTGCAGTATGTGCATATTTGTGTTTTACCACTAGGATAACCACAAATCTTACACTCTTGAAATTTTTCAAAAGGAACAGATTTGTATAATTTTTCAGATA
This sequence comes from uncultured archaeon, assembly GCA_964493715.1. Lineage (GTDB taxonomy): Archaea > Asgardarchaeota > Lokiarchaeia > Sigyniarchaeales > SOKP01 > SOKP01. Next base: position 20,723 of record CAZBPC010000052.1, on the reverse strand, counting down.
TTCGTTGAAAACTATCAAATAAATTATATTCAACTTCTGGAAGGATAGTCTTTATCTTCAAGATAAAATCTAAAACTCGCTTTCTAAGGATAGGATCATCTTCTCTGTAAGGACAATGAGAGGGATAATATTTTAAATGTTTCAAATTTGCATATAAAAAAATTTCTTCTTCAGGAATCTTTATCAGCGGCATAACTTTTTTAATAAAATGCTTTTTCGCTTCCATGGTTTCTGCTTTGAAAAGATATTGATTAGCTATGAGTTGATGGCGTTTATGAAGGACATTCATAAGAAATGTTTCGGTAATATCAGTTAAATTATGTCCAAGTGCTAAAACAGTTCCACCCAAGTTTTTTGCTTCTTCATTTAACAATCGTCTTCTAATAGTAGCACAATAATTACACGTATATCTCTCAGCAGCAGTTCCTTTTTTTAATAATAAAATTTCATCTAAATTTTTCCCTACTCGTTCCTTGAATGAAATAATTTTATGTTCGATATTGTATCTTTGACAATATTGTTTTGCATCTTCAATACTGTTTTTTCGATAATCCTTGATTCCCTCATCAATAGTAAGTGCAATTATTGGTTCAATATTTCTAATTTTTTCCTTAATCTTACCTATATTATATAATAAGCTTATAGAATCTTTTCCACCAGATAATCCAACTATTATCCTATCAGCTGGTTTTATCATTTTATAATGAACTACTGTTTGGTATATCGTGTTTTCAATTAAATCAGTAAAACAATCAGGACAATGGAATTCACCATTAACTTTCTTTTGGATTACCATCGATTTTTTATGACAGGAAGTACAAGATCCACTTTTTAATTGAATAGAATATTCGCTATGATTTGCTTTATAATCTTCCGTATAATTTCACTCTCATTACTTTATTCTGGTAAGAGTATTGATCTTACCACCTAATTTCTGCCTAGATTTTCCTTCTGAAGAATTTATTACATTTTCATCAATTAAATCATAAATCGCATGTTTCAAGGTAATAAGAGGGATTTTTTGGAGCTCTCTTATCTCAATAAGTTCATCAACGGATATTGATTCCCCGGGTTTAATCATTGATTTAATGAATCTTTTTATGTCCCGCAAATCACTTGTAATGGTGATAATCTCTTGATTTTCATCATCACTTAATTTAACTTCTGAAACGCTGATTTTAGACATTAGGAATTTCACTTGCTCCTCAAGTAACCTAATTCTTCCTTTTAATTCAGAAATCAAATCATTTTTTGATTTTTTTTCGGATTTCTTAATAGTTAGATATTTTTGAATAAGTTCTCGAAGTTTTGAATCTTCAATATTAGCCGCATTTATTATCCCTATCTTCTCCCTTTTAGTATGACTCTTTTTCAATGGGATGTTGCACTCCTTGGCTAGCTTTTCAAGGAGAGAAACAGTTAAATCATTCAGACTAACCATGCTATTCACCAAAGAAGAAAATAATGAAATTTCTTATATTTAATGTTTAAAAATCATCGATTAAATAAAAATTATTAATAACTCAATTAATTTTGGAATGAATTAAAAAAAAGTAACAAAAATAGATTATTGTTTTAGAATAATTTTACTAAGTTCTTCCCTCATTTTTGAATGAAATAGAAGTATAGAATTTTCGCTTAAGGTTAGTATTCGAAACTTGAGTTGAATTTGGCCACCAAAAAAATCAATTATATGGAAACTTGGTGTTATTCCAAATACATCCTTATACTTCCGACAAACTTCTTCGATCTCAGCGACTTTTATTCTAAATTGATAGTGAGGTACTTGCATCTTAATATTGAAGGAATGAACAACATTACTATCATTTTCCATCACTTTCTCATAGAATTGCTTTAATTCTTCTTCAGATTCTTTCCTCATCTCTTCATTAAACACATCAATATCCAAACGAGCATTTCCAATTACTTGAGGGGAACTTATTAGTTTCTTAAATCTCGTGAATTTTTTTTTTCGTTTGAGTTGAATTGAGTAGTTTAGAATCATAGAAGATACTAATTCTGAGTTTGAGAGTTCAATGATAATCTTGTCAAACGTTTCAATTACTACTCGAGTTAGAGTGATAGATCTAACTATCCCTTTCTTTCCTTTAATTTTCACGATTTCTCCTATATCAAAGGGATCAATTATCCACATCAATAATCCAGCAATGTAATTTGAAAATATACCACTTGTAGCGAATGCTAGTGCTGTACTAATTGATCCCGTTATGATAGCACTATATTCTGTTGGGATGCTAGTAAAAGAAGGGAATCCAACGATTATCAAGTAAATAAAACTTACAATCATAATTATCCTGATAATAAACATGAATTTGTTTCTCGCTCTCACTGATATTTTAGAAATACTACTCAAAAAAATGTTCAAAGCAAAATTCACTGCATATAAAATCAAACCAATCAAGGTGAGATATACCGAAGCTTCAATATCTGTTGAAAAAAGGGTTATTTTCTTACACCTCCCCCAAGTTTATTACTTATTAATTGGTATTTGTCCCATCCATTGAATATTGCTTCGTGGTATATTTCATATACTAAATCTCTCAAAAAAGAATCCATAAATTCCAATATTAATATAGGTTTGATTGAGTTAACATACAATTTAATGCGAACGCTTCCATATCGTATTCTATCTATTGTATATTCTGGACGGAGTCCAAACACCAACTCATATTTATCAAAAACCTTCATTAATTTATCATTTAGAGTTTCTAGATTGACGGAACCTAATAATTCAAGTGGTTTTATATACCTAGTGGTTTTGATATTTGAAGATAATAATTTGTTGATCATTTTAGCATATTGTTTATACAATGCCTTTTTATCAAATTCCTCCTTTTTTAGGGTTCTATATGCTTGATACTTCTTATGAGTGTATTTAATAACTGAAGAACCATATACGCTGCTGTTAGGAATGATAACATTAACGCCATCAAATTCTCTAATTACGGTATAATTTAATGTAATCTCTTGAATTATGCCCTGAATTCCATTTGTTTCTACTAAGTCTCCCACCTCAAATTGTCCTGATCCTAACAAAAATCCCCCCGAGATTATGTTATTGATAATCTTGCTCAAGTTTAATGATATGGAGATTAACAAAAAAGGCAGAATAGCCATCAAAAAGGGAAGATTTATTGTACCGATAAACCAAAAAATGAAAAAACTCCATATCAGATTGATAATAATGGAAACTGTAGCCCGATAAAAACGCTTCTTTATGAAAAAATTTATAAGCCGTATGACTGGTTTTCGAACGATGAAAATTATAGCGATAACAAGAAATAGGTTAACTGATAATTCGTGTAATGGAGAATAAAAGTAAACCCATATAGCTAATGGTAACAACAAGCATAAATAAACTAAATATTTGATATAATTTTTCATATTAATTCCTTAAATTTTATTTTTAGTGAATTTAATCATCAATTTCGAGAAATCCGAATAAGGGATAAAATCTCACCTCGAAATTATATATTAAATCTAATGTTAATCTAGATAGGGTTCATATAAACTTTTTTGCATTCATAGTTTTATATAAAAATAGTAGTTGGTAAAGTTTTTTTAAAATGCTGCATATAAATATTATAATGATACGAAAAATCGTATCATAAGTTTTATAGATTTAGACCAAAGAAACACCGGTTTTAGGCATGACAAGTGGAATTGTGAAATGGTTTGACGCACGTAAAGGTTATGGCTTCATTACGCGCGATGATGACTCCTCTGATGTTTTTGTTCATTTTTCAGTGATTCAAACTCCAGAAGATGAATTCAAAGTCATATATGAAGGAGACAAGGTCGAATTTGATATTACAGATGGCGATAAGGGTCCACAAGCCAGTAATTTGAAGATTATCGAAAAAGGACCTCGTAAGAGTTTTCGAAACCGAAGACGAGATTAATTATATAAAGACTTTGATATATTTTGTAAATATTTAAATATTGGAAATATCAGGAGAGACACAAGGTTTGGAAAACTCCAAGTGAGGATGTTTTTCTCTTTATTCTCGGAATTTCCGTTTTTTTTTTCATTCCTTTCTTTTTATTTTATACCCCGAATTGATTTTTGTGATCTTGGGGGGGCACGAAAGAACTTAACTGACGGATAACCCAAAATGAACACACCTACTCTCTTACCCGTCAGATTGACAATTTTTTTGATCTCTTGGTTATCTCTCATTGCGATTTGAGTCCACCCATTCCAACATGACCCTATTCCCAGCGACTGAGCTGCTAATCGGCCATAGGTGACAATTATTCCTATATTAAATGCTTCCATTTCTGAATTTTCGTCGGATTCAACAAATACTACGTGAGGTGCATCAAAAAAGACGGGACTCTTAAAAATCCTACTAATCCGTTCAAAAAGTTTTCCATATTGTTCATGCATTTCCTCATTTTTGTTTAGCTGCGTAATTACCGCATCGTTTATTTTTTTAATAACTATTGGATCTGAAACGATAGAAAATCGTTCTGAACGTAAATTTCCTCCCGTAGGGGCATATCTCATAACTTCAAAAATTTTCTTGAGTTTTTCTATTTCAACTTTTTTATCTTTATATAAACGAATAGAGCGATGAGCTCTTATAAATTTATAAATCTCATCATAGGATATGATAGTTTCTGGGTGATTTACTCCTTCAAATTCATATGAATCATCATCTATGTCATGTAATATCGCATCTTGAGGACATCTTGCGATACATTTTCCACAAGCATTACAGAATCCATCAGGATCATTAAAAATTACTTTATGTTTCTCCTTATCAGGTCGAAAAACAACGCAAGTTGTTAAACAAATATTACATCCATTACATTTTTCAATATCAATTCCGGTGATTGACATGTTAATCTGCTTTTTCCTTTCAATTATTTATATTTTTCCACCAGTATAGAAGGTTCTGAGAGTCCAATCTGAATTTTACCAGAGACTTTCAACATCCATTCTATAAGAATAAAATTAAAAGAGTTAATAAAGTTAATTTATACTATCTCAGTATAATATTCTAATTCGAGCAATGATGTATTACGAAGAAAATAGGTATTTCACTGCTAATAAAACGCATGGAATCATTTAAATTGAAATAAAAAAAAAGATACTTAGTCATAAAAGATTGAATAAGTGAAATTTATGAATGAAACAAATCCTAATATTCCAAGCGTTTGTCCAAATTGTGGCAGTCCTTTAGCAGAGAGGGAGGGGAAGTATGGAAAATTTTTAGGATGTACCAAATTTCCAGACTGCCGATTTATTTTTGATTTGAGCCCTTCAACTGAATTAAAATGCCCTGATTGTGGAAAAGAACTTAAATGGAAAGGGGGAAAAATGGGACGCTTCCTTGGATGCACGGGTTATCCTGAATGTACTTTTTTATATAATCCTGAATCGAAGGATAAGCGAGACATTTTTTGTCCTGAATGTGGAGAAAAATTAGAATTAAAGACTGATGAAAAGGGGACATTTTTACGATGTACAGGAGATCAAGATTGTTCCTTTGAACTCGAAGTAAAAATGGAAAAGACTATAAAATGCCCTGAATGTGGTGGGAGTTTACGGAAAAGAACTGGAAAATTTGGAGTGTTTTTAGGATGCCAAAATTATCCCGAATGTCGATTTGCATTTAGCTCTGATCGTGCAGATCAAGCTACCTTATTATGTCCCGAATGCGGTTATCCTTTGAGTGTCAAAGAAGGAAAATATGGAAAATTTTTAGGTTGTACTGGATTTCCAGATTGTAAATTTATTTTAAACTTGAAGTAACTTTCCTTCCTTATATTTCTTCATTCCTTCTTGATCGTAAGATTATGTAGTGCTTTATAATGTACATTTTTGATATAATAAGACTGAGATCCGATTTTTTTTCATAATACGAATTCTTTAATAATTCAAAACTTTAGGAAATCTTGTAAGTAAGTTAAAGGTGTTTTTAATGGATTCGTCTGTTTATAAATCTGCTAGTAAAATCAAATGCCCAGTTTGTAACCATAAATTTATTCCGGCATATTATCACTTAGAAAAAATTGATTACGTAATAGAAAATAACCATCAATATTTCAAGATTATGAAACAGAAAACTAGTAACGGTGACCTCAAACCAAGAAACTTGGTTAGAAAATCATGGATAACTACTTGCCCAAAATGTTTTTATATATTAAGATTTGCTGCTGAACTAGGGAAAAAAAGATTTTTAAATGGGGATAGTTCAATATTACATTTAAAAGAGTTCAAAGAGAATGACAAATGGTTTAAATATGAATTTGAATCAATTAAGCAACCCATTAATGAACTAGCTACACTTAATAAAAAATTCTTGGAAAATGTTCAGAGCAAAATACTTGACGCTTTAGAAGGTTTAAATCTTTTCAAGTGGGGAAGATTATATAAAAAATGGATGTCTGATTTTTCAATTGATTCATTCAAGTTTTTGATTCGATTTTGTTATGATTTTGATAATTACTGCAGTGAATTAAATGAATGGGCTAGTATGCAAGGCATAGAATATAAAAGTGAGGCTTTAAATTTGTCTGATGAACTTAAGGAAACAATGGTAAAAATTGAAAAATTAAAATTAGATTCAATGAATAACAATCATGAGTTAAATAAAAAGGATGAAGATGATTTAAGGAAGGCATTTTTGAAGTTAATGTTTGAATTAGTCTATAATAGATTAAAAGATCTTGAATTGGACCAACTCTATTTAGTAGAGTTTTACGATGATTACGATAAGGAAATATTCATTACAAATGTTAAGAGATATATTGAAAACTGTATTGAAGGTAATTTGGGACTAGGGAATGAACTTGAAAATTTCATGAGAACATTATTCAGAAAATTAAGCTTACCACCTTCTGAGATCCAATATCACGATAAAGTTAAGCAAATTATAACTAAAATATTCAAAAAGTAATACATTTAATGATTAATAAATCAACATTTCTGGATGAACTTTTTCACCATATGATCAGCAACAAGGAATAAATTTTTCATATTAAAAAATAGAAAATTATAACTCCTCTAATTTTATTTGAATTGGAAGGTTTGATATTTTTGCTTTATCGTGAATTATATAATCATCAACATAATAAATGTTACCCTCAACTTGTGAATACTTCTCAATGATTATGCTCCGTCCTCTAATATCACCTTCTACTACCGTCCGGTTAATACTTATCAAGTCTTTGGCATTTATGCCCCCAGATACAAAGTAATGAAATTTATTAAATTTCACGATCTTTTCTTTTCGACTATAATCAATAAGAACATTATCTCCATAAATATTTCCCCCCACCTGTAGTTTCCCTGTTATATCAACAAATTTTGAAGAATCAATATCTTTCTTCACCTTAAGTGAACCAGAAGATTTAATTCCATCTCCTGCTTTGATTTCAAGTGCATTTACGCTCCCCGATACGCTCAATAGTCCGTTGATTAAGAGACTATCACATTTAGTTACCCCACTGGAAAATAGTTCTAAACCAACTTTTAAGGGTCCAGAAAGATTTAACACTCCTGAACTGACAAGACTCTTCTTTATCACAATAGTTCCATTTATCCTTGCTGAGCCACTAAATTTTGCGTTTCCTTCACATTCAATCCCAGTATCTAATTTCATTGTCCCAGAGCTTGTAAGATTCTTGTGAGTCAAAATTTTTCCCATACCATTTATTGTGCCAGACGAAAAAAAACTATTGCATTCAAGGTTACCTTGAAGAAAACATGACCCTGATGTAATAATATCTTTTTCTGTCACTAAGTCTGAAATTGTTGAACTACCCGAAAAAACCATGCGTTTTGCTTCTTCTTTTAAATACATAAGAATGAATAATTTTAGTATATATATAAATAATATGTGGACCATAAATTCTATGCAAAAAGATTATTGAAAAATAAAATTCCGTGTTTATATTAAATAAATGCCATTTTTAATCCTATATTTTAAAATTAACTAATTCTTGTAACGAATTTAATTAGATCTTGGACTTACTACCGAATCATACGATTGATTTCAAATAGGATTATTGAGATAAATATTGTATTACTTTTCATCCTTATTACCAACAACAAGGATCAAAATAATCTCTATACTCTTGTAACCATTCGCAAAACGTGTATTTAGAATAATCTTCCGTGATTTCCTCTCCAGGTTGTATATCTCTTAGAGCAACTGAACAAAATCCGTTTTCATCTTCGGAAGCTCCTGAATTAGCATCAAAAGAATGATTAACGAACTTAGAATCATCCAAACAGAAAATTAAAGTACCTAAATCTCTCTCATAATATGAATAAGTCAAGAGAGCTTTGAAAGAATTCTCCAAAATTTCATTTTTATAAGATGTACTAATTATCTGAAATTGCTCTTTACTTATTATTAATACATCTTGAGGTCTTGCATGCCACCAAATTGTACCTTTAGGAATAAAAATCTTAGCAAATAGTCCTAAACCATGAATAGAACTAGTTAGTACTTCGGCAAATTTGGAAATGGGATTATTTGGTGTAAGATTATAAGGAATTGAATATGACATTATTTTAATGCAGGAAAAAACTATTTAGTTATCTCCATTCTTTACCACATTGACCACAGATGTATTTTTTCGCGTAAAACCCTGGATAGATCATTCTGGTCTTATCGTCTTGTTCTCGAATCTGAACCTTATTGTTATTTCCGCATTGCGGACATTGCCATTTTCTAGTAATGGACCCATTTTCAGTATTTTCGGGGATTTTTTCAACTTCCTTTATTTCATCAATAATTTGTGCCTGTGGTAGTTCTTTAATTTTATACTCTTTTGGGGGTTCGTGTTCCATGAATTCGTCTTTCTTCAATATAGGAATGGGTTTTTCTTCAATGTGAGAGGAAGGTTGTTCATAAGAAGGTTTGATTAAATCTTTTCGACCTTGAGAGCTAATTGCAGTTATGGTTTTAGCTAATAATATAGAATCTTTATCTTTAATTTCTTTATTAGCTTCTTTCAAATGTTCGATTTGAGCTTTTAAATTGGAGATTTCAGATTCGTATTTTTGTACTTTTAACTTTTCTTTTTTTAAACTTTCTAATTTTTGAGCCAAATTCTTATTTTCGTTCTCTAATTCAAGATTATTTGCTTTAATCTGATCTACCATTTGTTCAAGATTACTTGATTCACCTTGAGCTTGCAGATTTTTAAGCTCTCTAATGAGCGATTGATTATTAGATTCTAATTCATAAATTTTAGCTTTAAAGTTTCCAACTTGTTTTTCTAATTGCTCCTTATTAAAGCTTTCTGATTGAAGGTTAGAAGTCAGTTGAGTGTGTTGCTCGATTTCTTCCTGTAAAATGGAGATTTTTTTCTTTAGATTTATATTATCAGATTCTAACTTTCCATAATCTTGAATGAGAGTATTTAATGAATTTTGCGTTTTTACAATAATTTCGTCTTTAGCGGAGTCAAACAGTTCATTCCTCACTTTTACAAACTCATTTTTAAGTTCTTGCAGTTGCTCTTGCAGTGACTTATTTTCTCTACTTTTTTGTTCTAGCTCTTGTCTTAAGGAAGTAATCAAATTTTTTAAAATAGGAATCTCTTCAGATTCTTCATATTCCTCAACCCGTCTAATTGGTTCGACCTTAAAAGGAGATTTTTGACTATCTAATTTATTTTTTAAAGAAGCAACTTCTGCTTTCAAGCTATCAATGGTTTTCTCTAAATGTGCCCTAGATGCCTGTTCTTCTTCAACCTTCTCAATTAGATTCTTTAAATCTTTAGTCATTTTCAATCTTGGAATGTGGTTTAAATAATCAATTTATAAATAATAAATATAGGACTGTAATTTAAAGATGTGTTTAAATTTCATATGTGTCTTAAATTGAATTATATCTTCCTTTAACAACATAAACTAAATATAATTAATTAAAATAAAGATTTATTGCATTTAATTACTCATTTAAGTTGACAAGATTTCTTGCTTTGTCCGGTTTTCTCATATCTAACAGCTTAATTCCAACACCATAAGTAGAGATTATATTGGATGGTTTAATTCTTATCCAAATGGATTCTTGGGGTTTTTCTACACTATCTGAATGTTTCAAAAACCTTGCAAAAATTTTTTTTGCTTCTTCATTATCATAAGGGAGTATTTCAGCAGTTGCAGCGAAATGGAGCTCTGCAGGAGGAGCTGGAATGAGTTTATGCAAAAGATTCTTTCTAAAAGGAATCGTAACTGATATATTGCTGTTTTTTCTGATTGATTTTGCTTTTATAGTATCAATTCCGGTTTGGCAAATGAGAATGTCACCATCACTTTGGTATACCACAACCGAAGAGTGAGGGTGATTCTTTTCATCTACGGTGGAAATTACCATCCACATTTTTGATTTTAAAATCTTTTTGACTTCGTCTTTTAGATCCTTCATCGTAATCAGATTGATTTATATATAATTTAGCTATAGAGTAAATGAGAAAAAGTTTTTCAAAATTCTCTGAAGTTATGGTTTTTTTGAATATATACTATAATTTTGAAAACGGCGATTTAGGTTCAATTTGGACAAACCAAACCACCATATACTATAAATATAGACCCATTTGAATAAAGTCTTGAAATATTCTTTTTCTTTGAACTTCTTTCTTCGTACTGATACATCTTATGAGATTATATTTTTAAGGGATATGAACCAAATTTTATTCCTGCTTCAATCATCCATTTTAATCTCTCAACTGACATGCTTGGATGAAAATTGGAGGGACTTAACATGAATCCTCCCCCTTTTCCTAACGCTGAAATAGCATCTTTCACAGCTTTCTCAACTTCATCCTTATTTGCTTTCACTAGTGTATATCTTGTATCTATATTCCCTGATAAGCATAACTTATCTCCAACTTTCTTTTTTATCATGTGTGGATCCACCCATGGAAGTTCCAAGCATTGCAATCCATCAAAACGAGAATCGACTATAAAATCCAAGAGATCGGTGACATCTCCATCAGTATGTAGGATATATTTTCCACCCCAGCCGTGAATTGCATCAGAAACCTCTTGATAACGTGGTAATAGATATTTATCGAAATACTTTGGGTTTATCATAGGACCCCCCTTATGAGCAATATCTCCACCTTCAAGAAAAATCTTAGCTCCACAATCCGAATATGCTTTAAAAACGGTCAAAACGTAATCTGTTGTAAATCTAAATCTTTCTTCAATTAATTTAGGGTCATTTTTTAACGCTCGAGCAAAATAGGGCATTCCCATTCCCTGCCATACGGGTGGGAAGATCGAAGTCAAGGCATTTTGTGCAAAAATGCAAATATCGTCCTTTATGTCGCGACATTTTCTTAATACACCCTTATAAAACTTCTTGGCTTTTCGATATTCATCTTTCAGATCAGGTTTAGGATACGTTTCCCAGTCTTTTCGATTCTTAATATATCCTCCATAATAATCAGGATAAGGATTTCCATCAATATTTCTGACTTTATGTCTTTTACCAAAAATATCCGTCATTTCTTCCAAACTTTCAAAAATAAATGGGATATATTGAATTCCTACACCATCGAATCCTAATGCATGTCCAGCTCTTAGGCATTTTGCGAAGACTGAAATTTCAATATCATCGAGTATTTCATTTATTTTATCAACCCATTCATCAGGATATTTTTCTTGTAATTCATCAAAAACGTCATATGCAGTTCTTTCAGGTTTGCCCAATATTTGATCCGCCACATTTCCATCAATATTAATTGTGTGCATGGGAATTCGATCTGCTTCCTCAAGGTTAAGTGCCGTCCATATTCGCTCAAAACTATTCATATGTAGAATAATGTTGAAACATTATTAATCATTTGAGATTTTAGCTTTTAAAATGAAAAAAAAGTGCAATTGAATAATAATTCTAGATTATGATATTAGTCGTTCAAAAATATACTCAAATTCCTCGGGAGCAATTCGAAATAATTCGTTAAATCGTACTTTTTGAGCTTATCTTTCAATTCTCCGGGTAAATTATCGAGATTTTTTTCTTGGAGAAGGATACTCGTTTCCTTTTCATTAAAGGAAGGACCTTGTTCAGTCCAATCTTTAACCTTTTTATTAAGAGGACATACTTTCTGGCAATGAAGACAGCCAACAAGACAATTATGCCAGTGAGGATTGATCCAATCAGGAAACTTAATGTTTCCAGGTTGTTCATTATGGTACGTTAAACATTTATCGACCCTTAAGAGGAATCGATCAGTTGGAATAGCTCCAGTGGGACAAGAATTCACACAAGCTTTGCAATTTTCACAAGTATCCATCATTTTTCGCTCATTCCAAATATCTTCTTCTATTGGAACGTCAGAATAAAATGGAACCAAACGATGGAAACTTCCTGTTTCCGAAACATAAGTTATATTATTTCTACCGTATTTTGCTAACCCACTTCTCACAGCTAATGTTTTTACTGGAAGAAGAGCATAATTTACATTATATCCTTTGGGGTTTAATATGTTTTTTGATATTTCTTCCAATTCATCTATTATTTTCTGACCATAAAGATATGTTGGCGGTATTTTTAATGACAGTAGTTTAGAGTTATACTGAAAAGTTATTTCATATTGAGGTACGGGAACCGAGATTACAATAAGCGATCTGATGATTCCAAAATCGACTTCTGGATGAAATTCAAAATAAGATTTATATTCCTCGTAAAATTTCGGAAACATGTAATCTTTTTGTTGTTGGATATCAAGTTTCAAATCGGGAATATGTTTTGCATCTACGAATCGTGCTTTATATCCCTTTTTTTCAATTTCTCTATAAAAGCGCTCAATAATATTTTGCTTCATTTATATCTAACCATTAGAAATAGCTTAGATTCCCTATTATTCAATAACTTAATAAGTTCGTAATTATCTTTTATTATCTTTATTTAATAAAACTTATATCGTTTTTTAATAAGACTTATATTTATGTCGGTATAAAGTATTATACAATGAATACCAATTTGTAATTAGGGTTGTGTTAAAAAAGTGTTGCAGAGTAATATGGAAGATATTTTAACTGATTGGGAGGATCGGATAAATTTTTTAAGTGATCATATAGAAGAATTAGAATCTCAATTGCAATATTATCAAAATCTCGTTGCTGAAAAAGATTCTCTAATAAATAGTTTAATCCAAGAGAAAAATTCCTTGAAATCTCAAGGGATTGTAATTGAACAACCAATTTCTATACCAACTGAACCACCCCAAGAATTAAAATATGACATTACTCCACAAACTACTATCCCAGCCCCAAATCTTCATCCACCCCCCGACGTTGGAATTCCACCAGAACCAATTAATATGATTCCTTCTGTTGCAATAGAAAATACTGTGAATTTCGATTCGGAAATTAGAAAAAGACAATGCCCTAAATGTGGAGCACAGGGATTTTCAATCAGAGAAGTTGAGGACAAAACGCATGTGCTGAGCTTTTTTCCTCGAGTGTATGCCAAAAAACGCGTTTGTGTGAAATGTAGGAATGAATTTTAGATTCAAATCTTAATTATTGCATTATCTCCTTATTAATTCTCATTAACTAAGGTATATAGAGATTTATATTTCGCACGTTTAAAAAAGTTTGAAAGTAAAATATTAGATTCTCTTGAATTACTAATATTAAACATTTTAAAGTAGTATTCAATATTCCCATAATCAAATTAAAAACTAATTCGGAAGTATGAAAAATGGAAATGATAAGCGAACCTTCAAAAAAAATACCTATCATAGCTGAAACTGAAGTTTTAGTTGTAGGGGGAGGTCCTGCTGGGCTTTCTGCAGCTTTGGGTGCGGCTAGATCAGGTGTTGATGTAATGATCATCGAACGATATGGTTGCTTTGGAGGTGTAATAACTCAAGCAATGATTGGAACTGTCGCTTGGTACCGATATGCAAGAACCGTCGAAGCAGGTGGAATTGGGCAAGAATTTGAAAGACGGTCGAAAGTAATGAACGCTAGTATAGACCTTTTTGGTGCAATAAAAAATAAGGAATTGATCGAAGTTCTTGAACGAGAAGGATTAATGGTTGATGGAAAATCTACCTATGAAGTTTTAGATACCGAAATGTTCAAGCATGTAGCTGACGAAATGATCCAAGAAGCAGGCATTAAACCTCTACTTCATTGTACTGTCGTCCAAGTTATTATGAATGAAAATATAATTAAGGGAGTTATCATAGAGAGTAAATCGGGAAGACAAGCGATTTTAGCTAAGCGTATAATTGATGCAACGGGAGACGCAGACGTTGCGAATTTTGCTGGCGCTCCATTTAGAAAAAGCCCTAAAAATGAATTAATGGAAGTTACCGTAAACTTTGGATGCAGTGGTATTAATATCGGCAAGTTTCTTATGTATGTCTATTTAAATCGCAGTAAATTTGGGGATTGGGGTGAAACTTCCGGTAAGGAAGAAGATTTCTTTACTACCTATTTAACAGAACCATTTAAAAAAGCTCAAGAAGCCGGAGAAATTCCAAAGGATGTAAATATTGAGAGTTTTTGGAATAGTTATACGGATGCGGGAGAAATTAATTCTTTTAATGGAATCCACATGAAAGATATTGATCCTACAGATGTATGGGATCTCACTAAGGCAGAAATTGAAGGTAGAAAACGAGTTATGATGGCTATAAACGCTCTGAAAAAGTATACTCCCGGATTTAAGAAAGCACGTCTCAGGACTATAGGAGCTTCTTTGGGTACCAGAGAATCAAGGAAAATTATTGGCGAATATAATATTACAGAAGAAGATGTTCGAAATGAAGCACGGTTTGAGAATACGATTGGTATCTGTCCAGAATTTATAGACGGATATGGTGTTTGCATCATGCCTACAACAGGAAGATATTTCCATGTACCTTATGGAATCGTCGTTCCTCAAAAGGTAGAAAATTTGTTAGTTGTGGGTCGTGCTGTTGCAGGAGATAAGATATCACACGCTGCTACACGGCAAATGGTATGTTGTGCAATCACGGGTCAAGGTGCGGGAGTAGCTGCTGCAGTTTCTATTAAAGATGATATAACTTGTAGATTAGTTGATATTTCAAAAGTACAAGATACCCTTAGAAAGCAAGGGGTTCGAATAAAATAGGGTTTCGCTTCTCATTAAGACCCTTTTTTTCAAACAATCTCAAATAAATAACCTATAAAAGTCTAGATATAATGTCATATTTATGACCTTATATGATTTAATGATTAATCGTCGTTCTGTTAGAGTATTTTTAGATAAAGAAATCCCTGAAGAATTAATTGAAAAACTCCTCACTGTTGCTAATAATGCTCCTTCAGGAGGAAATATTCAACCTATTTCAATCATTACGGTAAAAAGAAAAGAAACGAGAGAAAAGCTCGCAAAAATAATCGGTCCTCAACCTTGGATTAAAAATGCACCCTTATCCTTGATATTTTGTCTTGATTTCCATAGACTAAAGAAATGGACCAGGTTATCTAATACTGAATTTCAAGGCGAACATTCTCTTGGCCATTTTTTAATTGGTTATGCAGATATAATGTGTGCTGCTCAAAACGTGGTCCTGACTGCTGAAAGCTTTCAACTCGGTTCAGTGTATGTTGGATCAATTCAAGGAGCGATGGATCAAATAAGAGAGCACTTTGCAATCCCGAAATATGTTCTTCCCTTAATGCTCCTTTCAATCGGATATCCAAAGTCTAAACCCAAAAAAATGCCCAAATTAGAAACAAGGGTAATCGTACATAATGAAAGATATAGAATTTTAAATGACAATGATATCTTGAAAGCGTATGATACTAAATATGGGGATTTTGATGAAGACGTTGATGCATATCTTAAGAAAGCCTATATTGAAGTTCTTGAAGCAAATAGCCAAGAATCCGGAAATTGGTTAAAATTAGTAAAAAAGAGGATAAAAAGCCTCGAGATACAAAATCATGCTCAATTTCTTTTCAAATTAAGATATCCCACAGAAGCAATGGTCAAGCAGAGTGAGCTTATATTTGAACAAATGAGAAATGCAGGGTTTAAATTTTAGCCATGGAATATTAAATTATTATGTATTTTCTATTTCTCATAAATTTAAGTTATAGTTTATTAAAAAAATATTTTAATAATTCAATTCCTCATTCTTCTTGATGAGTGATTTAAAAACAAAACCAAATGATAAGAATGTAGAAGAATATCTCCAAAAAATTGAAAATCCAACTAAAAGAGAAGATTCCTTTAAGATATTAGAGTTAATGCGAGAAGTATCTAACGAAGAACCAAAAATGTGGGGTGATAGTATTATAGGATTCGGTAGTTATCATTATAAATATGAAAGTGGTCGAGAAGGAGATTGGTTTATTACTGGATTCGCCACTCGAAAACAAAATGTAACCTTATATATCATGTCTGGTTTCGATAAACATGAAGATTTGCTAAAAAAGCTTGGAAAATACAAAACAGGTAAATCTTGTTTGTATATTAACAAATTGAAAGACATAAATTTCAGAATTTTGAGAGAAATTGTGAGTAAATCTATCGAATTCGTCAGAAAAGGAGAAATTAGATATTAATTAAAAAAGAAATATTTTATGTTATCTCTTTTTTTAGATGTAAGGTAATTTTTTTAAGACAAAGACTATTTTTCCAATTGAATGAACCCTACAGCAATAATATTGATCTTGGTTTTATTTGGGATTTTAATGGCTTTTTTTTCTCAAAGCAAGATAGATTATTTCCCGATTGCATTAATTATAGGGGTTATAGCAGTAGTATCTATGCGCATGTTATGGAATCTTGATGATTTAGAGATTC
>CAZBPC010000052.1:0-3833 GCA_964493715.1 uncultured archaeon | reverse complement strand
GTTATAGCAGTAGTATCTATGCGCATGTTATGGAATCTTGATGATTTAGAGATTCTTGGATTTATTAATTTCAATACTTTAATCTTTATTTTTTCCATACAGATAATAATTTATTTTGCAACAAGTGATCGAGTGTTAGAATATCTCGCAATAAAATTAATTCATATCACGAAAGGGAATAATAGATTATTATTTTACATGATCTGCATTTTCACAGGTATTGTAGTAGCATTTATCGAGGATTTAACACTTTCATTGATCCTAGTTCCATTAATATATCGGACTTGTCGAATTCTAGAGATACCTGCTGGCACTTACTTGATGGGAATGACAATTACTATTAACATCGGAGCTATCCTCACCCCCATCTCGAGTTTAAAGAACTTAATAATTGGTCAGGAATTCGGGTGGGGTTTTGGTGAATATTTTGCGAATATGGGCATTTTATTTCTAATTGCACTATTATTAACAATTTTTTTAATTGATAAGTTTATATTAAAAAAAGAAGAAAAACCTACTGAAAGGAACAAAGAGATTTTATTATCAATGTTGGATCCGAATATCGTGATTCGTGATAATAAGTACTTTAAAGTAACCATTATCATAATTCTTGCCACTTTTTTATTCATGCTCATAGGATTTCAACCAGCTCTTGTTGCGACTATATCTGCAGCTATTCTTCTTATTATTCACTCAAAAAATACTAAATTCTCCGATTTAAAGAATGAAATATCATGGAGAATCATCATTATATTTGCAATTTTGTTTATTCTTGCAAATTCATTAGCTTATTTTGGCTTTTCAGAGTTGATCTCAACAAATTTGGTAAGTTTGTTAGGCGATAACATATATTTCGCAGTTATGATAACATTAGGCATTTCTTCTCTCTTATCCGCATTTTTTGCAGGCACACCTGTCACCATCATGCTTCTTCCGATTTTTTCGGCTTTAATTGTCGAAGGTTCCTTCTTTCCTAACCCAATCATTATTGCGTTCATAGGTGGCGTTAATATGGCAGGAAACTTTTTACCGCAAGGTTCTGCATGTGATCTACTCACCCTTTCCTTGGCAAAAAAATATAACGTGGTGAATCTAGACTACAGGCGCTTGCTTAAAAATGGGTCAATATTCGCAACGCTTCACTTCCTTCTCATTTTGGGATATACAATGATCTACACTTTTATCTTCAGTTAAATTATTCAATACAAGCTTGTTATAAATAGATAATTAGTAATAGAAAATCAATTTGTGTTTTATTTAAACACAAATGTAAATAAAAAATTTAGATTTATTAAAGCAATATCGCATAAAAGGTAAATATGATAATATCGGGGAGAAAATGAATAATCCAAGCCCAAAAGATACCACGTGTTTCTAATAGACTCTTTCCCAAAAACCATCCCAAAAAAGCAGACAATGCTACTCCAATTATACCATTAGGTACCCCGTAGAAATGCCCAAATCCAAAATAGAGAGTAGTAATTAATAGCGCATGTTTCTTACCAATTATCTGCCATAATTCTGAGAGAGGTGCAGCTCTCAATGAAAATTCTTCATTGAAAGCATTCATTGCTGCAATTAATATTGACACGGGAATTAATGGAATTGCTTGAAGAAATTGGGATATTGTTGGTGTCGAGGTAATCATTAGGAAAATAAAAGTGCCCGCAGAAAATATCGCACCGAAAATTAAACCAATTTTAGGCCAAGGTTCAGGTTCCTTCATTCCTATTAATTTTGAGGGCTCAACAAGAGCTTTAATGTCTCCCATTGCAAGGAAAAAGTCTTTTCTTTTTCGTCCTATCAGATATAAAAATAATAATATTGCAACTGCTGGAACTAATCTCAATAGATGGGTGAATATCGCTGATAAGCCCCAAGGAATTATTTCCATCCATATTATCCAAAAGGATTGACTACGAATGAATGGGATTAACCCGAATTGCCACCCACCTCCATATCCTAAAAGAAATATAATTAATAGAATGATTGTAAAGTTTCTTAAAGGTTTTAATCTTTTTATGAGAGATTCGAGAAAAATTAAGGTAAATAGACATATTAGAATTAGAATTGGCCACCAATCGGGTTCAATCTGAAAAAATTCTCTCCAAATAATAATAGATAAAGAACTTGGGATTAGCATCACTATCCAAGCTACAATTATCAAAGACCGATCTAGTGGTAAACCGTTATATTTGTTAATTGATGAAGAATTTTCTCTCGAAATAATCTTTTTCATTCAATTATGCCTCTAACTTTTATATTCAGTCCAATGGATTAGATGTGATCTATTATTTAAGTTCAATAAATTAATAAAGCTTTTCGATCGCAAATTTCCACTAATTTGTAAAAATTTGGAGTCTTTAAGATTTAAATATAAAAAGATATTTGTATCCTATAAAAATTGTTCAAGCTAGTCCCTAAATAATCAATAAGCTAAGCAAAAAGATAATTAACATTTCTTCTGTATATTTCTCTATGTATTTCTCATTGTTTTAGAGTGGTAAGAAAAAAATATTACAATGGAAACATATAAATTATATCTAAGAAATATCCACCTAATTATATATTAAGAATTTATAAATTATGATTTTACAATTATCTAATTTTGAATTTTTTTATGGTATTTTAATATTCATAGCGGTTATAATCTCTATTATTCTTGGGATCGTCATTGCACAAAAGTATCGAAAGTTTAAAAAGATAGAATTTATACTTGTTGGATTAACATGGATGTTATTGGTTAGCCCATACTGATCAGACACGATCCAATTCATTACTATAACGATATTTAATTATCAAATTAGTTCAATGGTCTACTTCTTCATAGCAAACGCTTTTATCGCTCCCATCCATATTATTTGGATCTTGGCATTGACTAAACTAATTTTTCACAAGAGAAAAAAGACTCTCATGGGAATTTTTAGCACGGAAGCCATAATATTCGAGGTTTTCTTTTTATACAATTTTATAATTGATCCAAGCCAAATTGGAACTCAGATGAGCGCTTTTGTGGTCGATTGGGCAATATGGATATATATTTATTTATTACTCTCGATAGCCCTCTTTCTTATCACAAGTTTCCTTTTTGCACGTCAAAACCTTAAATCGGAAAATCGAGAATTACGCGTTAAAGGATGGTTCTTGGTTTTTGCAATTATCCTCTATTCAGCTGCCGCACTGATTGATGTTATAGGAGCAGACTCTCCGACTGAAATCACAATACATTTAGCGCGGACTTTTCTCATTTTGAGTTCAATTTTCTTTTATATCGGTTTTACACTGCCTAAATTTATTAAAGAATTATTCATAAAATCTTAATTTTTTTTTAACATTATCATTTTTAATTTTCACCATAAACAAAAACATATAGTAGTGTCATGATGGAAGTTATTATGCATGTGGAATCTGGATCTTTCTCATTCTAATAATAGGGTTATATTTCCTTTATTACATGTTGAGCATTACCGAAATACTTTGGGAGCAAGGAATTTGGTTCTCTGAAAATGATATACTTCATATAGGCTTGATATTATGAATGATTTATATCTATTTTGTCATGAGCAAATTTACAAAAAACAAGCGAGTAAAATAAATAAAAAGAAGTTTAAGTTTCATTATTTAGTAAAGATCTTTGATATACTTGAATAGAACATCTAAATCGTTTAACTTATCTATAGGTTTTATGATTATATCGTTTGCTAACGTAATTTCTAACACTTGAGTTTTTTCTTGCTCGGAAATTACAGCTGATATCAGAATTATTGGAATTGAACCGTATTCTCCATTAGATTTTAACATTTTACAAAACTGATCACCATTAATTTTGCTCG
>CAZBPC010000051.1:0-23272 GCA_964493715.1 uncultured archaeon | reverse complement strand
TATTAGGAAATGAAATCAAAATCGCTAATGCGTTATTCGAAAAAGAAAGGAAAGCATGGGATGGAATTTTAGAGATTTAAAAAAAAAATCCCCTTTTTAATGTATTTTAATTATATGATGATGAATTATGATGGTAAAGATGAATTTTGATTGATTATCTTCAAAAGATATTACAGATGTTCAAAATCCTCTTGGTTTTTAAATAAAAAACTGATAGGTACATCAGGAGTTGTCTTTAGTAAGGCACTTAGGATGTTTTTATACTGTAAATTAGTTAATCCCTCAAACCAATAATGAGGAGCATCATCTCCAATAAGATTATGCTCCTTCAAATCAAAGTATAACCCAATTTCATATCTATCTTTTTTTGGCTTGATATACTTACATATATCTGTTAATTTATCTAAATTATAGAAGATAAATTCATTTCTTGGTTCATATTCATGTGCAATATCAACACCAAGCCAGAGAGGATATATCTCATGACTAAAAGGTTCTGTCATAATAAAATGTTTATTAGTAATTACTTCAAGAAAGGGGACTTTACTTAAAATTTCATCCGGATAATACTTTCTCATGATTTCATGCAATTCAATTTGTTGATTAAATGAATTATGCACCTGCATCCGAAAATTTAAGACAGGACACAACAACATCAAAGGGGAAAAAATTAGAAAAATACTACCCATCAATGGAGATGATGTAGTCATTAGAACCAAGAGATTCAAGAGAATAATGACACCAATGAAAATGGGAAAAATTATTTTTGACGCTTTAATTATTTTAATTTTCTTTTTATCAGGAACTATATCTCGTATAACTTCTCGTTTCCAGAGAACATTTTCATCTCTATCTAATAAATTCTTGAGATTTTCCATTGTTTAATTTGATCTCTTTACTTTTATGGACTTAATTATAATAGTCGTTCCAATTATTCCAAATATTATGAAAAGCGGATAACTCGATATTCCATTTTTGTTTTCTAAAACTATATGAATATAACCATCATTTATACCAAAATTACCTGCAGTAATACGATAATCTCCCGTTTGAGTAAATTTATATTCTCCCCTACCGTTTGTTTCTTGAACACATAAAGCAACAACAAACGTAAATGTACTAATCCATAAGCCTAATATCGCTTCGAAGGAACTATTGAAAGTGGTAAAATCCCAAGTAATTACTTCGTCCTTTTCTATATTAAGATTTTCAATAATAGGGGTATGAATATTTTTCGGGCAATAAAAAGTCTCTTCTATTCTCTCAATTCCTTTAGTATTTGGAATTAAAAAACAACAAGTAAGAAAAAATAACAAAATCCAGATTTTTTTGTAATTTCTCATTGATTTACACCCTCTATTTTATGATACTTGGATTAATTTAAATATTTTTTATTTAGTATATTAATATTACTAACAAATATCAATTATTTTTTCAGTCGTATTTCATTACGCAATTATGAGTATATTTATTACTTGAAATACTAATTATATCTTAGAAATGAGTTCCGAATTTAACATTTTAGGCACATCCCATCATCTCCAATTTGGATTGATAAATGAGAAAATGGCTGTAAGGCTTCTCAAGAAAAATGACGTAATAGATACCCATGTTTTTAGTGGGACGATAAAGGAACGTCCTGAAGAGCTTCTTGGATGGTTTACAAAATTGTTGCCACTCCCAAAAGAACTTGTAATGGATATTCAAAATGCGGCAATACAAGTGAAGTCAATATTAAAGCAAGATAACTTAAAAGTAATTACGATAGATAGGAAATACCTTCATGAAATAATAAGTCCTAACTTAATTAGCATTCAAATCCCTGACGGACTTCCCACTTTACCATCCTTCCTGATTTACTTTTTTGGACTTAACGACCTCATTACCATTGTTAATGGTCACGTGATAGAGTTCCTTGAAGCAAAAGAGTTTCCTAAAGAATTAGCTTCACATTACTTTGATTCCTTGTTTCAAGATTTCAAAGAGATCAAATTAAGTCCAGGTATAAAACTATCTGAAGTGTTGGATGATGATGAAATCTACCCGTTTAAAGATCCGAAATATTCTAGAATCTGGCTCTGGACGGGTAAAAAAGTGACTACCCGAACGAAATTCATTGTCTCAAAAATGGCTGAATCGGAGAGGAATGAACACGGTTGGCCATATCATCTCACGTTCGTCGGTCCTGATAATGAACCTCCTGAGTTTAAAGATTTCCTGAGACGAATGGGTGAAAAGGAAGGAAAAGATATCTCTTCAACATGAAAAAATGTACTTGGAGAGGTATCCAAAGAAGATTTAGATGCAGTAAAAGCCGGAAAGGAAGAATTTGAACGGTTTCTTGAAAAATCCAAAGAAATGAGAAAGAAAAGAACCGAAAAATTTCGAAACAAGCGACCTACAAACAATGAATAGTATCAAGAATATTTAGTGATCTATTATTGGCAGATGTGGGCTCTGCCAAAATATCTCTAAAAAATTAAAAGAATAATAGAAAGAAAAAATAAATAAAAAATAAGAAGTTAATAATCCATGTCAGGATAACCGCCCATACCACCACCTGAAATTTAAGAGATGTTATGTCTTTAATCCCCAAAGTATCGATTCTTTTTTTTATAAATATTTATGTAAAGAATAAAATTTTTAAATCTCATCAACTTAAACATAATTTGAAAGAAATTCAGTTTATCCAATGATTTAACACATTATAAATGAAATATTATGAATATTAATCTCGTATTTCCTTTTTTAGACCCAGAAACTTTTTTCTTACAACTTTTTTCGAGTTTTCCTATCATTTTATATAATCTCCTGATTTATTCAACAATTTGGCGTTATAAAGAAGAGTTTAAATTACCGAGATTACTCCTCATATCTTCTTTAATCGCGTTAGGTGTGTCCCTTGCTTTTTTCTTTATTCCCGGAGTTGAAGCAAGAAATATCTCTGCAGAGGAAATGCTCATTCTTAATCTCTACTTTATATGGCTATCATTACTTATTTCTCTTCCTACACAATTTATTCCTGCTTTATCTCTCTTAATTTTCGGCTATTTCAATAAGGATCGATACAAGTTTTATTTACTTCTTGCCGGTACTTTACTACTTGCTTATCATTTAATTTCATTTTTTACCTCTACCTTGATGAGATTAACAGACCCTTCCTCATATCTAGAAAATATCGTCCTATTTTTGTTCTTGAGATATATGATTTTTGGTATAATTTTGGCCGCCTATACTTTTCTGATTTTTCATGGAGTTTTAAATAAACAACCACTGTTTAGGAATACCGGGATAATTATGAGCGGAACTTTTATCTTTATATTCTTTTTTTCATCGTATTTCGTTCAATTAATATTAATGTATTTTAGAGGGAATTAGTATCAGAAGGAGAAGATAATCAAATGAAAATTAAAATATGTAGCGTAATTCTCAATTTTATTTTAATTCTTGTCATATTTACTAATATGGTGAGAACAACGGCATTTTACGATCATTATCCCGCATCTATAACGATTAATGGAGAATCTGATGTTGTTCAACTTGATCCGGGGGAATATGTGCATGTTCATCATTATGTGATAAGTGTTATTGTTTTTTCATTTCAGTGTGATAATCCAAATGTGCACGTAACAGGTTTTTTAATGGACGATGATTATTTTGATTTATTTCAACATGGAATGGGTTATGCTGCATTTTATTTGTCTGATGGTCCGCAAAATAGTGCATCTGGGCGTTATGAAGTGCATCAAGAGGATTATTGGAATATTGTGTTTATTAACGACGAATCGAATGAAGAATCAACCCTTTTCCATTATTCGCTTTTGTTTGATAATGAGGATCCATTCCTTTACATAACACCTATTCTTGCCATCTTACTTGTTGTTGGAGTTATACTTTGGCTTTTTCTAATACATAGAATAAAACCTAGAGAATCTATCGAAGTTTTCCCTGATTAAAAGTTATATCATCTTTTTTAAAGGTCTTGCAACACGAAAGAAAGCGAAAAAGCAATTTTGAAAGTTATCTAAAGTTTCTTGCTTATAGAATACTTTATTTAGAAAAATTGTTTAGATTTGGAAAAAATAAATAATCTAAATAGTATAAAAAAATAGATTTAGAGCTCTTTCAAAATCACTTAATAATAAATTGCTGATTTCTCCAAATTTGAACGTGCCGAATTCTTTTAAGATATCATTTTTACTCGCTTTAAACTACGAATAGGGAGAAAATATTTTTCCGAGTGATAATTTAATGGAATCGATAATTTTGGATGTATGCTCTACCAAAATATGTGTAAAAAATTACTAGAAAAATAGAAAGAAAAAATGTAAAACAATAACTAGTTTTATGAAGTTTTTATAGACCATGCAATTTTCTGACAAGTACGTATAAATTTTAAATACCTTCTAAACTAATTATTAATCACAACGAAATCTGATTTAAAAACTAACTCAAAAATTCATTTAAATTGAGTAATAGAAAAGAGGTATAAAATATGCCATATTTATTTACTTTCACAAAATGGCCTAGCGACAAATCAGGTGAAGTAATAAAAAAAGTTATCGAATCAAATAAAAAATTCCCCCCTGATGAGTCATTAGGTGTAGATTTAACACCTGGAAATGCTATTAAATCAACGAAGGAAGGTGCAAAAACCATATCTATTCTTCATGTAAATAAAGGAAAACTTGAGGAAGCCTACTTTCGCATGCAGTCTATCGCTAATTTATTTGCCATGTCTATTGCAGGCTTTGAATATACAATAGAAGTTTGGTCGACCGTAGAAGAAGCTTATTCGTCGATAGGACAAAAACCACCAGAATAGAAGAATTGAACGTAAACAACTTTCAAATTTTAACTTTTTTTTAATTTAATAGAAAAAAATTGAAGAATAGAAAAAGTAATAAAATATCCTATTGATTAAAATCCCAACTTTTCGTGTAACTCTTTTTGTTCTGCAATCCAATCTTTTATTGAATTAATTGTTCTAAAATAATTTGTCAATTAAAAAGAATCCAAGGAAGAATTTAAAAAATTATTAAGCGAGATTGAAATTCCTGAATGTGAAAGTTCTCAAAATATCTCTAAAAAATTAAAAGAATAATAGAAAGAAAAAATAAATAAAAAAGATATAAGATTTTAGTAATCCATACCAGGATAGCCACCCATACCACCAGGCATACCACCACCCATGCCTCCCATCCCCGGCGGCATACCAGGAGGCATTCCACCTGGGGGT
The DNA here is from genome assembly GCA_964493715.1 of uncultured archaeon. Lineage (GTDB taxonomy): Archaea > Asgardarchaeota > Lokiarchaeia > Sigyniarchaeales > SOKP01 > SOKP01. Next base: position 18,033 of record CAZBPC010000051.1, on the reverse strand, counting down.
CCGGCAGATTTGGCGCCTGCGATGACATCATCGATTCTGAGAATCATGCTAGCGGCTTCTGATGAGCTCTTGATGGCTTGAATCTTGACAATTGTTGGTTCTACTACACCACTATCCATCATGTTATTTATGACTTTACCAGCATCCATATCATATCCAGCAAATTTGTTGCCTGCTTGATGTGCGGCTCGTAATTGCATTAGGATGTCAATTTGGTCGAGTCCTGAATTTTCTGCGAGTGTTTTTGGGATGATATCGAGGCTGTCAGCAAAAACTTCGACGGCTAATTGCTCACGACCGCCTAAGGTTGAGGCATATTTTCGCAATCGGATGGCAGTTTCGATTTCTGGAGCGCCACCGCCTCCAACGACTTTTTCATCTTGAACCACATCTCGAATGACGCAAAGAGTATCGTGAATTGCTCTTTCGACTTCATCGATGATTAATTCAGTTCCACCGCGAATTAAAATCACGACTGATTTTGGTTCCTTGCATTCTTCGATGAAAATCCAGCTATCATTCATGATCTTTCGTTCTTCGACCAATCCAGCGTATCCTAATTTAGCAGTGGTAATATCATCAAGGTTCGTATAAACCATTCCACCGGTTGCTTTGGAAAGCTTTTCGATATCGGATTTCTTGACTCTCCTGACTGCCATCACGCCAGCTTTGGATAAGAAATGTTGAGCTAAATCATCAATTCCTTTTTGACAAACTAGAACATTTGCTCCAGAGTTCACGATCTTTTCAACCATGGTTCGAAGCATGTGTTCTTCTTCATCCAAGAATTGTTGGATTTGGTCTGGGCTCGTGATTTGGAGTTTTGCGTCGAATTCTGTTTTTTCGATCTCGATAGCGCTTTGTAATAATAGAATTTTAGCATCTTTTATGGATTTAGGCATTCCTGGACTTACAACTTCCTTGTCAAGGATGATGCCCTTGATTAATTTGGTATCATCAATGCTTTCGCCTTCTTTCTTTTGAATCTGAACTTTCTCGATGTCAGCGGTCCATTTACCATTATCGCCTTTTTCGGCTATAGCTTTAATTGCTTGAATGCAAATATCAGCAAGCATGGCTTTTGATTCAGAGACAATCTTGCTCGACATGCAAGTCATTGCGCAATTTTTTAAGCCCTCCAAGTCATCAATACCACTTTTAATGGAAATTTCTTCCAAGATCTCGACTGCTTTATCAGCGGCTTTTCTAAATCCTTCAGAAATCACTGTTGGATGAATTTTCTGTTGTAAGAGCTTTTCCGCCCGCTTTAATAATTCTCCTGCGATAATCACGCTGGTCGTGGTACCATCTCCAACTTCAGAATCCTGAGTTTTCGCGACTTCTACCATCATTTTTGCAGCAGGATGTTGCACGTCGATTTCTTTTAAAATTGTAGCACCATCGTTGGTGATGACTACATCGCCGAATTGATCGACGAGCATTTTATCCATGCCCATTGGACCTAGTGATGTTCGGACTGCCTCAGCAATTACTTTCGCAGCAGCAATGTTATTTTCCATTGCATCTTTACCACGGGTTCTTTGAGTTCCCTCTTTCATTATGAAAATCGGTTGTCCGCCAAGTTGTGCACACATTTATCTATTCACCATTTTAGTTAAATTCCTCAATTTAAATTTTATTATGATTTGAACATCTTTATATATAACTATCAAAATATACTGAAAAATTTAAGAATTACGCTTTTTCATTCAAAGGTTGGAATTCCATCCCATCATCATTTCGTGATCATTTGAAAAATTCAATTTAACTAATCAAATTTCTCAATCAAAAATGATCGAATGGGTAAATCATAATAAGTCTAAAAAAGAGAGAATAAAAAAAAGAGAAGAAGAAGTTATTAGGTATTTAGTTGCACGTAAAGCGAATTCATGTAAAAAATAGTTGATGTGGCATCCACTATTGCCCATACTGTTACATTATAACTTCCTGCAGGAAGAGCGGCGTTATAGCTTTGCATGTTGACAGCAAATCGTTCTTGAGGCGCAACATTTAACTTCTCTATGTAATAATCATCTGTTATTGTAGTACTATTTAGACGTATATTTATAAATACGCTACTACCTAAAGAAGTTATGATCCTAACATAAGAAGTATATAATATATGCAGACTGACAGTTTTGGTCGTTTCAAATGAGACTTTAACCTCAGGAAGAGGTAAATAAGAACCCGTCGAGGATAATGTAGCACTATATTTTTCAGCATAATAAGAATTAACTTCAGTTACTTCAGTAGGATTTTCAGTCAAACCTAACATTGGAGCTATAGTATAATCGAAAAATACATATCCTCCTAAACCAGCACCAATTAATCCTAAAATTAATCCCGCATACGCGATTCCTTTTCCACTAGCCATATGTAATCACATTTTTTTATTATATAAGGATTAACATAGTCAATGATATATTTAGATTTTATGACAATTTAAAAAGATTTAAATTCAGAAGACTCAAATTCAAGGATCATGCTATATTTGTATTTTCCTCCATTTTAAGAGACACAAGATTCGAGTCTTTTTAAATTTTGTGTCAATTTTCTGTGAAAATTGGATGGAAAGGTAAATTCAGAGTCAGATTTTGAAGGAATTTTAGTGAAAACTACACTAATATAGGAGCAAAAAAAATTAGGACAAGATTAAAATACTAGTATTGCATTGTTCGATTAAGCGGGCGTGGTAGTAGAATCACTTTTTCAATTAATACATGATATAGATATTGATGTGGGAATTAACACTAGAGGAGATTAATAATATTTATATTCATAAAAAATAATTTATTAATCATTATGGATAAAGACAATTTTCCATTTATAGATAATTTTAGGATTTTTGGAATCAACTTAGATGAAAAATATCGATTCTACCTATTTATCATTGCTCTATTTGGATTACCAATCGGTTTATTCAGAACTTCAGATTATTTGATGTATTTCATTTATTTCACAGGATCACTCTCTCCTTCACAATTCATTGAATTATTATTTACTTATGGCCCATTAATTGGATTTTTTGTATTGGGTCAACTGGTAATAGTAATCTTGTGTTTATACGTACTCATTAAAATATATTTATATCAGAATAAATTTTTTCGTTCAGATGAGAAAAATAAATTATTTGCTTTTCACATAGATGATGAAAAAAGATTAATTTTGTTAGGAACTTCTCTGTTTGGAATTATCATGTATACTTTTCATTTGTTACAATGGGTAAATACTTTCATTTATACAGCAGTAGGCTCAACTATGGATTATTATATATTTGTTAGTAGCATTCCTCAAGCAATTTTTAACTTAATTACATGCTCGATTGTTCTGATCTTCTCACTCTTCATTTTGATAAGATTGTATCATCTTCAGAATACAGACGCCCATTTTCCCAAAATATTTTCTTTTATATATCATGAAAATTACATCAAAATTATTTTCATTTTTGCACTAATTGGTATATTTGCTTCAGTATTATTTTATATTCTTAGAAATTGTGCTTTTATGCCAATAGTTGTATCTTATATTAGTGGAACACACAATGATGTACTAATTTTCTACTATATGCATCACTTAAGACAATATCTCATTGAAATAGGAAGAGGAGTTATAATCCTTATCTCAAGTATATTGACAATTGTCAATATAGTTAAATATCAGAGACTGATTAGAGAATAAATCTAATAAAATTTCTTTTCAATTTTACGTATAAATATTCTATTTGTTCGAAGGCTCATTAAAATTTATTGAATTTTATACCAGAATAACTTAGTAACTTATCCTCAGATTTCAATGCAAATTCTCTTGAAAAAATGTAAGAAAACATAACAAGATTGAAAGGTTTTGGAGAATCGAAAAATAAAATTTTTTAAAATATAATTTCTTTAAACCTTGGAAATAAAGTAACTGCATTTTGCTGGACAATTTTCGTGAGGGTTTCTCTTTCAAAATCATAATTTTGAAGACCTTCATTCATTAGTTTTACAACCCTTTCGGGCAAAAATGGATAATCACTCCCATATAATACTTGCGTTGGTTCCACTAAACTCAGCAGGGAACTTAATGTATAGGGGGTTGCTGACACTGCTGTATCATAATAAAAGCGTTTTAACTGATTAATGATCTTATTATTTCCAAAAGTAATTCTCCACGTTATAAAGGGAACAGTTCCTCCTCCATGCGAAAAAATAAAACTTATATCCGGAAAGCGTTTTGTCGCTCCTCTATGTATAAGATTAACAATTGCTCTTGTGGTATCAAAAACGAATTCTAAAATTGCGGGTTTTATTATCATGGGTAATGTATCTAAAGGAGGTACGCTTGGATGTACAAAAACCACAGCTTTCCTGCGATTTAGCTCATAAAAAAGATCATCATAATGGGCATCTCCGATGTATATACCCCCAAAATTTGAAAGTAAAACCACCCCATCAAGTTTTAAGGTATCTAGAGCATACTCCAATTCAACTATGGATGCCTCTATATCTGGTAGGGGTAAAATAGCAAACGTACCAAAGCGATTTGGGTATTCATTCACAATACGAGCAGAGATTTCATTACATTTGCGTGCTAATTTTTGAGTAAAATCATTATCTCCAAAATAAATACCTGGTGCAGAGATTGAATTAATTGCTATAGCTATCCCTTGTCTATCCATAAAAGCAATAGTATTTTCAATATCCCACTGTGGGAAAGGTTCACCAACAGCATTTTTAATGCCTATTGAGGCTAAAGCGGCAAGGTATTCTTTAGGTACAATGTGATGGTGAACATCAATTTTTTGAGAGGTTATTGGCATATTTATCTAATAATTTTTTAATTTTTATAGAATGTTTTGGAGAAGAACGCCTAATTCATTAGTTTTTAAAATATGTAATTATTTTTTTCATGCATTTATTTGAACTTGGAATATATTTAAGACCACATAATATTGAAACATTAAATAGAATTATATGTTTTGCACCAACTTTGCCATAATTTTCAATTTGACCAATAATTTCATCAGGACTACCATTTAAGTAAAAATCATGACACATTTTATCAGGGATCTTTTCAATTGTTTGCAGCAATGACTCTTTATCGTAATGTGTAGGAATAAATTCTAAAGTCCCATCAATATTTTCTCCAAGAGGATGTGATAATCCATATGGCTTGAAATCTTCATGATATAACGTCATTAAATTATTTTTTGTAATTGGATTTTTGAGCATTTTATCGACTTCTTCACTATTCTCATCAGTGATAACTCCCAAAATAACTGCAGGAGTAATCTCATCCACATTTCTACCTGCTTTCAGCGTGTATTTTCGAAGAATCCTTAGTTTTTCTTTATAAACTTCTGGTTTTAAAAATATAGGTAACCAACCATCACCTAATCTGCTGGTTATATCTAGCATTCTGTTACCACGAGCGGCAATCCATACTGGGGGAAATTTTCCTTTTTTAAAAGGATTTAATCTGAGGAGGGCATTTTCTAACTTCCAAATATTTCCATCATAATTTATTTCTTCATCATTTTCCCATAATTTTCTAATAATTATAACGGCTTCTTCTAATCTACTTACAGGCTTTTCCCATTTAATTCCGTAGGGAACGGTATTTGCTTTTTCACCCGCTCCTATCCCCAATATTGATCTCCCTCTGGATAATTCATCTAAAGTCAGAAAGGTTTGCGCAAGTACCGCGGGATTCCTTCTAAAAGCTTCGGTTACTCCTGTTCCGAGGTAAATCTTTTTTGTGTTTAAGGCAGCAACAGTCATCATAGTAAAAACATCATATATTAGATGGGGACTGGGATAAATATTAGCAAGATCAGTAATATCTGGAGTCCATATAGATTCCGGTATCCAATTTAAGATATGATCGGCAAAAAATATGGAATCATACCCCTCATTTTCATAACTTTTAACTGTGGCGATATTACTTTTAAATGGGGGTATAAATGTTCCCTCTCTTCCTATCTTAAGATCACTAATGTCCATAAAATCAAATTTTTTATTTCTTCAAATTGGATTATAATAATTTTTCAACACTATCAACCACCCGGTAACCACTTTCTACAGAACCAGGAGTTCCTATAAGACCTGGAGCGATGCATGAATCTCCTACGTTAAATAGATTAGATATCGGCGTCTCTAATGGCATACCATAACCAAGCCAAGTTCGACCTTCAGGCCATTCATTGATAATACCGCATGCTCTCATTTTTAAAATCCGACCGTGCTTTTTGAAATCTGGAAAAAACGCTTTAATATCACTTTTAACTTGTTGCATTTCGTATTTTATATCCATAGGATGGAGGGTCGATTCGGACTTAGCTGAAGTGTACATAAGATGTTGCCCCGATGGGACAAGTTCGGGACAGATATTACTAATAGGGATAACAGTCTTAATTCTTCGCGATCCCATTATTATTTCCAATCCATCATGTATTCCTTCCAAGCACAGAGGCTTATCACTTGCGACTAGAACCAATAAACATGGACTTGGTCGGAGTTTAATACGCACCTGTTCAAGATATTCCTTATCAAAATTTTCTTTTCCTGCTAGATTTACTGTCGATTTAACTCCTGTATTACTAATAACCATCTTACATCTTATTTCAATTTCTTTTCCTGCTTTTTCAACAATTACACTTGTAACTTTTCCCTCTTTGACAATTATTTTCCTTGCTGGGGAATTAGTCCATACAGCACCATTTTTCTCAACTACTTTAGCAAGTTCTTGTGCTATGTTGAGGTTTCCGTCAGGTGATATGTAAAATTTACTCATTTCTTGGAAGAGGAAAAATTTTGAGACAGGTAGCTCCCAAGAATGAGCCATCATCAATCCTGTACAGAGTGTATCAAAAGCATCGTGCACTTTTTCATTCTCAGTATATTGAAGAAGCCAATCTCGAACAGTTATAATTTCTTCTTGATTTATTCCCAGCAATTTTTTATAATAACCACGCATAATCTTACTTAATTCGACAGGATTCGTTGAGCGCTTCTTCTCTTCAGCTTCCTTTCTTTCAAGCTTATCTATTATATCAAGTGCTTTTGGTACTCCTATTTCAGATGGGATTTCATAACTTTCACCATCAATTCTATAATAAACTCGTGTTATTGGTCTTAAATTTTCAGTTCTGATTCCCATCTCCTCAAGTAATTTTACCACCCACCCATCTGGGATAAGAATCGCACCAGTGGGTAATTTGAAACCTTCATACTCAAAAGTGGAAAATCGCCCTCCTATACGACTTCTACTCTCCACTACAAGAGTATTAAATCCCTTACAGGAGAGGAGACTTGCTGCTGTTAATCCCCCCAAACCTGATCCAATAATCACTATATCATAATCTTCATCTATCATGTTATCTAGCATCTCCAATATCTCCAATTAGAATAACTCCAATTGGATAACTATTATTGGTCTCTAATACATCTTGACCAAGCTTTACATCATGCTTTCTTTTAATTTCTTTTTTATCCGTCCAGAATTAATTATAAATAGAATTTTTGAAATAATAAAACTTTATACAATAACAATTAATTCCCGCTTTGTTAGGTTAAACTTGTGTCCATTTTAACCAAGAAAATTACAGAAGAAAAAATATTAGAGATAATACTTCCGCATGGATTGAGATGCCGTGGAATGGGAAAATTTTATGAATGTTTTTTCAATAGTGTTTTGGTGAATATATAAAAAAGGTAACTTTATTAAAATGAGCAACAAATTGATAAATATGACAATGGAGACTAAAATATTATTGTCTGGTCTTGAATTTCCAGAGAGCCCTCGTTGGCGGAACAGAAAGTTGTTCTTTTCAGATTTTATTGGAAGAAAAGTCATTGCCGTTGATGAAAAAGCTAAATCAGAAATTGTAGTAGAATTGCAGGATTCCCCGTCGGGATTGGGTTTTTTGAATGATGGTAAGATGCTTATAGTCTCAATGCAAAGACGTTTCCTAATGCGTTTAGATCCTGAAGGATTGAAAATTCATGCGGATTTAAGCAAATTTACAGAATATAACTGCAATGACTCCGTAACTGATATCCATGAACGAACTTACATAGGAAATTGGGGCACTAAGTCCCTTGAATCCCCAGCTGAACCCACAAGCATCATCCTGGTAACAAAAGAAGGGGATGTAAGAATAGTTGCAGAAAATCTTATTTTTCCCAATGGATGTATTGTGACTCCCGATTGTAAAACTTTTATTGTAGCAGAAACTTTTGGAAGTAAGTTGACTGCCTTTGATATTGATAATTCAGGAAATCTAATAAATCGAAGAATTTGGGCGGAAATTAAAGATTTTACACCAGATGGGATATGTCTTGATGAAGAAGGCGCCATCTGGGTTGCAAATCCATCCAAAGCAGAAGTCTTACGTGTTTTGGAGGGAGGTGAAATCACTTCTACTATTAAAGTAAAAGGTACAAATGTTTATGCTTGCGCTCTGGGTGGAGATGATGGAAGAACTCTTTTTCTTTGCACTAGTCAATATTTAGAGGGCAAAAGATCAAGTGGGAGAATTGAATTTTTACATGTTGAAGTCCCGGGTGTTGAGATTCCGTGAAAGAAGAAGGATGACTCACAGGATCTACGTCAAAGAATGTATTAATAGCTCCACTCCAACTATAATCTCCAATTGCACTTTTTAGGGCTATAATCCCTAAAACCGATGTACCTCTTTGGTGCATATTAAGAAAACCAAGGTAAGCTTGATAAATGAATTAGTGCCCTTGTTTCTTGATAAATGATAAAGAATTTAATAAATCAAAGAAAAAATGATACATGGATCCATAAACCCTAGTAATATCGAAATATTGGAATGATTTTGAATAACACGTTAAAACCTATCATCCCAAATTTAATAAAGCTTTAAATAGCTAATTTTTTTAATATTTATTAAGAATTAGTTTTTTAAATTATATAATGTCTTAAATTTATTGTAATATTTACTTTACAAAAAAAGCTTGTAATTAGTGTGATAGAACGGTGTCAATAAATTTATGGGTAGTTTATGTCAGCGGTTATGGTATTGCTATGATTGTTCAGATTTGGGCTAATAAAAAACGTGGAGAACCATTTGAAGACCCAGAATTTCTAAAGAGTAAAAAGTTTGGCTTTGTGCTTTCCTTGATATGGATCTTTGGAGGATTTGCTATTAGCCTTTTTGTACCCGTAAATTTTGTGCTCCTCTTTTACATTGGATTAATCTTTGGTGCAATAGGGTTTATTATAGTTTTACTCACTTTCTACAGCTTTGCACAGAAATCTGGACTTGTTACATCAAAAATACATCAATATTCAAGAAATCCAAATTATGTGGGATGGGTCATATTTTATTTTGGATTAGCTTTAATGGGGTGGTCTGAATCGATTTGGAGTATCATCTTTTTCATTTACTTTCTAATAACCATACCTTACCTTCATTGGGTTGTATTAAACGAAGAAAAATTTCTTTCCAAGAAATATGGTGAATCTTATAAAGAATATTTAGAAAAAACACCAAGATATCTAGGAAAATCAAGAAAAAAAGAACCTAATTAAGTGAAATTGTTATGTCAATTCTCAATAATTTATGGATTTTTTATGGAATTAGTTATATAATAGCATATTCTACGCAAGTATGGGCAAATCATAAACGAGGAAAACCTTTTGATGATCCCGAATTTTTATTTGCTGATAAAAAGATTATTGTTATTGCAATGATCTGGCTATTTGGAGGGTTAGCAATTAGTTTTTTTGTTCCCGTTAATTTTGGGGTGTTATTTTTTATTGGATTCCCAATATTTATTGTAGGTTTGGTTATTGGAGAGATAGCATTACATTCATTTGCATATAATAAAGGACTTACGACTTCCAGAATTCATCATTACTCACGAAATCCAATTTATGTAGGTACAACAATCTTGTATTTAGGTTTAACCCTAATGGGTTGGTCAGAATCAATCTGGAGCATCATTTTTTTAATTTATTTCATTATTACTATACCTTATTTTCACTGGACTGTCATCCTTGAAGAAACTTTCTTAAAGAAGAAATATGGTGAAGCTTATCAGCAATATCTAAAAACTACTCCGAGATATTTGGGAAGACCAAAAAAAGAAGCACCTACCTCTTTACAAAGTAAGGAGAAGTAATTTCAAAATTTGCAAGGATAAATTAAAGAAACTCTATGGCAAAAGTGCTTAAGATTCATTATTCCTTGGAGTGTATATTTTTAATAGAATGACTAAATTATGTAAATAATGAATATTCACTTATTAACGTGGAAAGATAAAAATGTTCCTGAAATTCGAGATTCACTTATGAGCTTAAAATTAAAACTCAAAAAACTTGGAATTACTAACAAAAAGTTTTTTTATACTTTATATAACCTCATTATTAAGATCTTAATTTTTTTTCATTAGATTTACTTTATTTGAGTTTGTAAGTATTTCCGTAGTGAGTTAATGATTATCCTTTTTAATTCTTTAAGCGTTTGGCTTAATAATTAGCAATTCTATCATCGTTTATTAATTTACAAAAAATAAGAAAAGAATTAATAACAAATGGTCATTTAAAAGTAGTCAGGTATTGATATGGAAGATGTAAATAATCTGTGGATAAAAAGAATTTATGAAAAATGCAGCGGATGCAGAAGATGTGAGATTGCATGTTCTCTACATCACGAAGGGAAAATTTGGCCGGAAGCTTCAAGGGTTAGAGTTTTCATGTTTGTTCCAGGTGTTGAAATACCTCATCTCTGTTTTCAATGTGAAGATTATCCGTGCGTTGAAGCGTGTCCCGAGGAAGCTCTATCAATAGACGATCATACAGGAGCCGTAATCACTGATAAATCGAAATGTACCGCATGTGGAACGTGCATTAATGCCTGTCCTGGAAGTGTACCCCATCTCCATCCTCAAGAGGGTTATATAGTGATTTGCGATTTATGTGGTGGAAAACCGAAATGTACAGCGGCTTGTCAAGAAGGTAAGTGGGATACTTTGATTCTTTTAGAGGGTCAAGACGCGGAAACGGAAAAATCATCCACAAAAACTCCTAAGGAACTTGCATATGAAATTGCAAGAAAACTATTGGGTGAAAAAGCAACTGAGGAGGTGTATGAATGGTGAATGGTTATGCAGGAAAATTTCTGGAAATAAATCTGACAAATAAAAAAGTTGAAGAAATTACGTTTTCAGATAAAATTCTACAGGATTATATGGGAGGAAGGGGTTTAGGAGTAAAGATATTGTGGAATCGGCTTGGAAATAAGTGGGAGACGATTGATCCTCTAGGTCCTGAAAATATTTTACTCATGCTTACTGGTCCTTTAACGGGATATTTTCTTGGTGCTAGAATTTGCGTAACTGGAAAATCCCCCCAAGGTAATGGAATTATAGGTTCCACAGTCGCAGGAGAGTTTGGTGTGGAATTAAAATGTGCAGGTTATGACGGAATAATTTTTACGGGAAAGGCTGAAAAACCGAGTTACGTATTTATTTGTGACGATCACATAGAAATTAAAGATGCTTCACACATATGGGGGAAAAATGGCAGAGAATCTATGCGTTATCTCGTAAAGGATTCGATTAACGACATCAAAAAGATTCATCCTAATTATGGACAGTTTAAGGAACCTTCGGTGCTTTACATAGGTCCGGCGGGAGAAAATAAATCCAGAGTAGCAGCCGTAGAAGCAAAGTATGCACACGCTGCTGGTTACGGTGGATACGGTGGTGTAATGGGTTCTAAAAACTTGAAAGCTGTGGTTGTGAAAGGTTTTGGGTCCTTACCAGATGTGATTGATCAGGATAAAATGCTCGAACTATCGCAGGAATTTTCTAATAATTGTTTTAAGATAGAATTTTTTAGACGTTGGGGTACGGGCTCGGGAGGATATACGTTTGGCGCTGACTCAAGTTCAGAGCCAGTCAGAAATTGGCAGGAAGAATGGCATAATGAGAAAAGTTATAAAGGCGAAGAATTCGACAAACTTTGGGTAAAAAAATACTGGGGAGATTACGGTTGTCCTGTTACATGCCTAAAATTGGGGGTGTTAAGAGATGGAAAATACGCTGGAGCAATCTGTGATAATCCCGATTACGAGCTTGAGGCATTCCTGGGGACTAACTTGGGCATTTTTTCACCGGAGCAGAACATTTATCTATCGTATGTAATTGAAGAATTAGGATTTTGTGGTATTCAAGGCGGAGCAATTTTGGGTTTTACCGGAGAATTATTCCAAAGAGGTATCCTTTCAAAAGAAGATTTAGGAGGAATTAATCTCGAATGGGGAAATGTTGATGCGTTTGCAGAATTAGCCAGAAAAATTGCTTTTAGAGAAGGGATTGGAGACATATTAGCAGAAGGTATATATCGGGCGGCCTTGAAACTTGAAGAAACGAAAAAATCAGAAGTTCTCAAGTATGCAGTTCAGCTTAAAGGTATGGCAATCGGAGCTCACGGCATCAGAAGCGGTGAAGATATGGTTACAACAACTTCGATTGGATATAGCGTATCGGTTCAAGCAGGAGACCATACCTCGTCAGCAGCCCTACCTATTGACGGAGAAGAAAGCGAATTACACTCAATTCTGAGCGATTCTGCAGTGTATTGTTTCTTTACCACCTTTACCCTAGATTTCGATCAAATTGCAAGTTTTTATCAAGCAGTTACAGGTTGGGAATTAACAAAAGAAAGTTGGTTCAGCGAAAATGGTTTAAGAATTTTACAATTACAGAGAACGGTGTCACTGCTTGGGGGACCGGATGCTGAATGGAGATCAAAGCAAGATGATACGCTACCGTCTAGATTTTGGGAACCTCTCCCCTCGGGACCGCATAAAGGAAAATCAATAGATAAAAATGCGTTTGAGAAGCTAAAATCCGAATATTATACCGCGGTGGGGTGGAACGAAAAAGGAGTGCCCACTTCTGAAATATTACGAAAGTTGGACTTAGAAGATGTGGAATTGAAGCTTAAAAAAGAGGGTTTGTTATAATTTCAAAGATAAATTCAGCGTCTGATTTCAATAAAAATTTAAGTAAAATATAAAAAAAAATAAATAGATTTATTTATCGAGTCCTTTTTTATCCCGTTCATCAAAAACCTCTTTAGTTGCAAATATGGCATTCAAAGCAGCTGGAAAACCTGCGTAAACAGCCATTTGAATGATAACTTCAATCACTTCTTTACGACTACATCCCACATTTAATGCTCCATGAACATGTACCTTTAGCTGAGGTAAAGCATGTCCTAAGGCTGTTAATGCTGCAACAGTAGCTATTTCTCGTGATTTTAAATCTAATCCTGATCGAGAATAAATATCTCCAAAAGGAAATTCGATGATAAACTTTCCGAATTCTGGAGCAACTTCTTTAAGACTTTCAATAATTTTCTCTCCAGCTTCACCATCAATTTCTTTTAATTTTTCCCATCCTCTATCATATCTATTATTTTGCATATCTAATTACCTCTAACAAATTCATTATTTTTAGAAAGAATCAATATAAAAAAAAATTACAGAATTAATCTATTGAATAGGTCACCATAATATGTATATTTTCAGTAAATTGATCCTCATATACGTGGAACCAATAAGATTTAAAATGAATGGATCAAAAATTAGAATATATCCAATAGTTACAAACTAGTCAGAAAAAAAATACGTGATTTTATGGAGGACAAAATAAAAGACTTTTATAAATTTCACCAAAGGCTAATTGGGGATATATCACCGAAGCAAACAGCTTTAATTGTGGTTGACATGCAAAAATATCAAGTGCAGAAGGATTGCGCTGCTTATAAGGCAATGAACAAGGTTACTCCCGGAATATTTGATTATTTTATAAAAGAAGTGGAAAACGTAGTTACTCCAAATTTACGAAAATTGATAGATTTTTGTCGTGAAGCTAAAATCCCCATAATATACACAAAATATTCGAGCTTCATGCCTGATGGAAGTGATCTTACAAAAAGCACTAAGTTCTTAAATAATTTTAGCAAGAATCTCGTAGGAGAAGTGGCATTTCCATATATAGGTCACCATAGCTCTGATATAATCGATGAATTAATGCCCGATGAGGGAGATTTTGTTATTCAGAAAAACACCAGCGGAACATTCATGTCTACTAGAATAGAGAGCTTTTTAAGAAATATGGATATTGAGACCGTTTTAGTAACAGGAGTAGTAACAAATTTTTGTGTATACGCAACAGCACAAGAGGCTGCCGACTATGGTTTTCAAGCCGTTATCGTGGAAGACTGTTGTGCAGCTTGGAGTCCCGAAATCCATAAAGCTGCTTTAAGATCGTTTGGATTACTTACTGGCTATGTATTAACGTACCAAAAGGTTGTGAAAAAAATGTCTAAAGTAGAGGGAAAAGCTGAAGAAGAAAAAGCTATACATTGATAACTGAAAGATTTTAGTTCTCTGCTTATGAGGTTTTTAAAATTTATAATAATGCCGCGAGAAGGAACTACTCTAAAGATGAAATATCTTGAACCATAAAGAAATGTCCTTTAAGTGTTATAAGTAACTTTTAATACATCTATTATTATCATATTTATATTTTGAAAAATTAAAAAATTTTTTAAGAGTTAACATTATGGGAATAGAGAAAATAAATGAAGAACAGTTAGAAAAGGAAAGGTTAGAAAATGAACGACTTGAAAGAGAAAAATTTGAAAAGGACCGACTTGAAAAACAGAAAATGGAGAATAAATTATTTCCTAACTACTGTCTTTTTATAATTCCTAGTTGGAGCGATTTATTAGGTTATCCCACATTAGGCATTTATGCTCATCATCCCGTATCAAAAATAGTTTCGGACACAGTTATGTTTTTAAGCGGTTATGACTATTCAATCCAGACTGCGAAAGGGGCTCTTCACTACCTGTTTGGCTTGGGATATTATTTCCTAAAATTTGAATTAGAATCTGGTAAATATATTACAGATAATAGAATACTAACCGGATTAATACTAACAGACTTTGTATATGATCACATGGCTACTTCAGAAAATGTAACTTTAGAAGAGGATCCCGACGTAATTATAGCAGAGAAAGTGATAAAAGTACCTATTGATCTGTCTAACAAATCAGAGGATCACTTAACCTTTATAAAGGGGGCATTAATGCGAAATGTGTTCATCCCTAATAAGGATATTTTTTTGGAAATGATGGAAAAAGTTCGTATGGAGGATTCCTACCAGATTTCAAACTCGGGTCATATGATTTTAAGCGCACATTGGGACTTTTTTAACCAAATTTTAGTGTCTAATGAAATATATGCATTAACTGCAATCGATGATTTTACATACCTCGATTCAACAGCGGGATTAGATGCGATCAACTTTGCGGTCGACAAACTTTTAGAGGATACTATCTCTCCTATAAATCTCACCATTATTGAGGATAATATCAAGATTTTGAAGAGTATTTATTCTAATCTTGAGTTAGATCCCATGTACTTATTTTCTATAATAGAACAAGCAGCATTGAATTTAGGTCAGAATATGCCACCAATTTCTTCAAAACAAAGAACTTCCGGTGCTAGGGGGCCTTCTAAAGCGTCTATCTTTGCTTCTGCGGAAGATCGTCTTTTTGAATTTATCAGTTGGCCGACGCAATTTAAAAGAAGAGCAAAAAAAGAACCCAAAGTATTGCCTAAACTAGTTGAACCACCCGCAGAATGGACCAAAGAAGTTGTCCCAAGTTCTGATATTGGACTCGTGGAAATACGAGAAATCGAACAAGAAACCTTTAAATTGGATACTTTAAAGTCTGAAAGTGTTGAAGTTAAACCATTACCCCCACCCCCTAAAGCAGACATTAAACAAATACTTCTATATCTAAAAAAAGTTATTGAAGAAAATTATGAAATGCGATCTATTGGACAAGCTTTTGAACTCGCGAGAGAGAGTGCAAGACATATGGGTGTTAGCGCAACCACATTACATCAGAATAAAATCTGGGAAATGAGTAAATACGCTAATATTTATGTTAAAAAAGAATCAGGTTTTGGATTACCTGAAAAAGAAAAAGTGGATTTAGCGCGAAAGGTAGATAAATGGCTTTTTGAGATCGAGGAAAACGAAAGATTGGAAAGAGAACGATTAGAAAAAGCCCGCTTAGAGAAAGAACGATTAGAAAGGTTAGAACGAGAAAGAAGAGAAAGAGAAATGCAAGAGAGGGAGAGAAAAGAACGAGAGCATCTCGAACGAATTCATCTAGAAAAAGAAAGATTGGCCCAAGAACAATTAGAAAGAGAAGGACTAGAAAAAATTGAAAGAGAGAAGAAAGAGATCCTTAGGTTAGAAAGGGAAAGACTAGAAAAGGAGAGAGAAGAACGAGAAGCTATTGAAAGAGAAAAACAGGAACTTCAGGAGCTGAAACAAGAAAGAAAGCAGAAAGAAAAAGAAACGAAACAAAAGTTAAAAGAGCGAAAAAAGCTAGAAAAACAAAAGAAAAAAATAGAAAAAAGAAAGAAAAAAGAACAGGAAAAATTGAAAAACCTCTGATTTGCATTGAGAAAAACGTGATAAAACTATTTTTCTGTTTGGACAAATTCTTCGTTATATAATTGGATGAAAATAACGGCTAAGTTATATTCTCCCTTTATATCATCTTCGATAATTTCTGATTTGATCACGCCTATAGGAGTAATTATGATGTCTTTTAAGAGGTTATAAGGAATCTCATTCATAATGATATTTAATAATTTCCTCAAAATATCATTTACTAAAAGATATGATTTTGACATACTTTGAATTATTGTTTAAGATAATATAAAAGAAGCTAGAGGTCAGATTTGAATTATTTCGCCAGTTCTTTTTTCTTCGGGCGAAGATCTTTTCCGTGACATCTACGACACTTTTTTGCTTTTACGGGATTAAGAGCGCCACATCTTCGGCAAACGCTTTTATCGAGTAAGTGAAATCTGGCGATTTTTCGTTTTTCTAAATCATCTATAGGGCTCACTGTTCATTTCCTCGTATTCTTGTAGGTTGTATATAAAATTGCCAACCTAAATAATATGAGTTAAAATTGTTTTAAGAATTAAAATTTTTGTATCTAATGTAATTATAAAGAAAAAATTAAAATTCTATTAAAATTTCTATTAGTTAATTGATTTATTAGTAAACGTAAAGTTAGTTGAGTAAAATTGCCGAAGGAAATTTTTAGTGAAGAAGATTTTATTAGATATTCTGAATATGCTGTTCATTGTAGAGTGAAACGGGTAAAAGGTTTTGTTAAATTAAAATTAAGGACACAAAAACATTTATTTACGTTTAAAACGGACCCAACGACTGCAGATCGATTATTGATGAATGTTAAATGCGATGTAATTGAATTGTAGTATTAATTACTATTATATATTAAAAATATTGAGTTGAAATGGTTAAGACATTACCAGCGTGTAAAACATGTGTTCATTCTGGATTCCTTTGTACTTCTTGTCAAGATAAACTTGATAATGGGGAGCTTACTGAGTTTGAGTTGGATATAGCAAAGAGTTTACTTGAAGCAGAAGAACAAAATGAAAATTTTTCCTTTTTACGAGAAGTGTCATTTTTCAAAGCTATAGATTATGAAGATGTAGTAATTCTTGTTGTTGGAAAAAAGGATAAATTACGTATCAAGCCTGAACTGATTAATTGGTTAAAAGAAACTTATGAAATTGACAATTTAATATTAATTGAAAAAACAAGCAAGCCAAGACCAGTTATAGATGCATTAATTGCTCCATACAAGCTCCTTTCCTTGAATGAAATTTTTCTCGCAACTGGTGAAATTGAGTTTAGGGCAATACTTACTCAATCTGATAAGGAAAAACTACTTTTCACCCCGGAAGAACTTGAGGAATTAGTTCTTGAGCTAACTGGCAATGTTACTCGCATAGAATTTGAATGAGTCAAAATCAATATATAAACTGATTCCTTAATACATTATAGGTTTTAAATATCGTGGAAGAATATAAACAAGTAATCCTTATTAGGACAGATTTAAAAATGGGTACGGGAAAAAAGTGCGCTCAATCTTGCCATGCTTCAG
>CAZBPC010000050.1:0-23694 GCA_964493715.1 uncultured archaeon | reverse complement strand
CAGATTATCTCTAAAATCTTAAAAGAAAATAACTATATTCTAACATCTTTCTCGGAAGCTCAATTCATAATTATAAACACATGTGCTGTAAAACAGCAAACAGAAAATAAAATAAAAGAACGATTAAAAGAATTAAATCTTACTAATCAAGGAAACAATGGCAAAAAAATTATAATTGCAGGATGTTTACCGCATGTAGACGATAATTATATTGAAGTTATCGAACGATTAATCCCAAACTATTCTGCTATTCTTGATTTAGATAATTTTGAAGAAATTCCCGCTATTTTTGAGCAAATTAAGTCTGGAAGGAGAAATCTCTTTATTCCCTCGAAAAAATCAATTGATAAATCAGAGTATCTCATTAACTTTCCAGAAGGAAAGCTAACTGGCATTGTTCCTATCTCAGAAGGATGTCTAGGAGCGTGTACCTATTGTTGCGTGAAAAATGCCAGAGGAAGATTGCATTGTTATGATCCAGTTAACATCGTTAGAAATGTGGAGAATCAATTAAAACAAGGGATCAAGCAGGTTTACCTAACTTCACAAGATTGCAGTACTTACAATTATGGTGACACTACGTTATTTGATGTAATATATTCAATTTCTAATCTAAACTTTCAATTCTTTTTACGTGTTGGAATGCTAAATCCAAAATTCTTAATTGATCACTATACCCAATTAGTATCCATATATGGATTAAAAAACGTGTACCAATTCCTTCATATACCCATGCAATCTGGAAGTGATAATGTTCTTAAATTAATGAATCGCCCGTACACTATAGGAGATATAAACGAAAAGCTGAAAAGTTTAAGAGCGAAATTTCCGTATCTTACCATATCTACAGATATAATTTGTGGATTTCCCGGAGAATCCGAAGAAGATTATAATCAAACAATAGATTTAATTAAATGGTTAAAACCCGAAATTCTTAATGTTTCGAAATTTACCCCCCGACCTGGAACAAAAGCTAAAACTATGGAACAAGTTGATAATAGGATTATAAAAAAACGATCTACAATACTTTCTAATATTTTTCGCGAATCTTTGAGAAAAATAAATGCAAACTGGAGGAACTGGGAGGGTGAAGTTTTAGTCTTGCATGAAGGATTTAAAGAAAACCAAGCTTTTGGCCGAAATTTTGCCTATAAAAATGTATTCATTGAGAATTTTGATGGAATCTATGGCTCGTTTGTAAAGGCTCGAATTTACAAAGTAGACGGATTTAACCTATTCGCAGAATTGGCTTGACTTTTTTAATTTCTCTTGAATTCATATAATCCTGTATTTTTACTTCTAAATACTATTCTTTCAGATAAACCCATTCCATTAAAAAGTTCGATTAAGAACTCCTCAGCAATACCATGAGGTGTAGCTAAGAATTCTATCACATAGATTTCTCCTTCTGGTTTTAAAGTATTAACTATGCTATTTAAAAGACCAGATCTAACCTCTTCTTCTATGTGATGAATAACCCAAGTAATGACAATTTTATCGAAAGTATTAGCTGAGATATCCATCTCTCGTATATCTCCTAATATGTAGTTCACATTTGGATATTTACGCAATTTTTTTCGAACCTTATGCAAAAATGCTTCTGATAAATCTAAGCACGTTAATTTACCATCATTTTTTAATTCTTTAACAACTTTTTTAGCCAAAACCCCAGCTCCACTACCAAAATCTAAAACCGATTCGTTGCCATTTAATTCTAATGCTTTTAACAACTTTTTGTAGAATTTTCTTCCATAAACAGGGCAAAATAAAGAATAAAACCAGGCAAATAGTTTTGAGGGATTTTTAAAATTAAATGACATTTTTTATATTTACCTTTATGATTTAAATTAATCTAAAGCACTTATTATTTAAAAATTATATAAAATTAAGGAAGTGAATAAAATAATTATTTTATGCCAAGTTTTTGTAATAATTGTGTTGTTCTTCCTCTATGAAACTTTAATCCCAGCTCTTCTGGATTAAAACCGAAAGATAACGCCATCAATTCAGTTAAATATAGAATTGGTATATTAAACTCACTATTTGATTGTGTACCCGCTTTTTTCTGGTTAGTATCCATTTGTTGGAAACATGCTGGACAAATCACGATAAATGCTTCAGCTCCAGCATTTATTGCACTCTTGAATTTATTAGCTAATATTTGCATTGAAGTTTCTTCTTCAGTGTTCCCTACTCCTGAACCACAACAAAGCATTTCTTCAGTATAATTTACTGCCATGGCCCCCGTTGCTTCAACTAGTTCTCGAAGTTTAACAGGTTCCATTGGATCGTCAGTTTGCATTATCTCGGATGGTCTATTGTAGTGGCAACCAGTATGACACGCAACTTTTAAGGCTGAAAAATCTTGTGTGACGTGTTCCTTGATCTTTTCTGCTCCTAATTCGTGCAAAACCTCAACAAAATGCTTTACATTAATTAGACCCTTGAATTCGCGGTTTATCAGCTTTAACTTGGAATTAATATTATCACGTAAGTGTTTATCCTGTTTTAATTCATGATTTACAGCTTTAAGCGTTTGAAAGCAGCCGTTACATAAGGAGACTATATCTTTTGATTCTCCTTCAGCTATAGTAAGGTTTCGGGCGCCCATTGCTAACCAGCTTTCGTGATCAACTGAATTGAATCCGACAGGATCCGGACAACATGCAAAATCGGCATCAGATGTCTTTATGCCTAATGTATCAAAAACCTTACGTGCACTGGCTTCGATGAAAGGTATTCTATTCCCGATCGTGCATCCGGGAAAAATCTTATATTCTTCTGTTTTAGCCATGCTTTTCAACTTTTTTATTTCTTATTATTATTGTATATAATTATGGTTAATATAAAATTAAAACTAAATAGGTGAATTATTCTTTCTCCATTTTATCATGGAACTTGTGTCCCAAAGTGCTATCCGCTAAAGTGAATCTATTAAACAATCCTGCTGGATCTTTAATTGAATTAATAATTTCGCTTGGATCCTTGTCTGCACACAATGCACCTAAAGTACTAATGAATTTTGCTCCCTGATCTTTAACTCCCATTGAAGAACCATAACAGCCAAGACATGGGGCATTCGCTTTATTTGGACAAATTGTTCCACATCCGGCTTGTGTTACAGGGCCTAAACATATGTACCCTTGTTCTAAAAAACAAGTTTCAGTATTAGGTAAACCAACATAATCACGTTTAAGATCCGTGGGTACTTTATCAACAATATCACGATCACAATGACTACATACTGTTTTTGAGCTAAATTTAAATTTAGGATCATTTTTCAGAAGATATAATGCAAGCCCTACTAATTCGTCTGCTACTTCATTTCCCGTGGGTGTAACGTCCAGAATAAGCTTAGGACCCTTCTTTGTTTCAATTTCTTTTACCTTAAAACTATCGGGTTCATATGCTAATCTTTGAACTAAATCACCCCTGAAATAAAAATTAGTAATGTTTGAAGATCCTAAAAATACATCAAGAAAATGTTGTAGATTCGCTCCAATTTCATCAGTTAGTTCCTCTATGCCATGAAGTATGCTTTTTAGCTGTTCTATTTTCTTTCCTAGCTTGCTTGTAGCTCTGAAACATCCGTAACAATAATCTCCATGATTTGGACACATTAACTCACAACCCCCTGCCGTTAATGGTCCATAACAAAGTTTTCCATCATCTAAAAAGCAGCCTTCTTCGAATAAATCGCAACTGTCGCACACTGTTTTATTATTGTCAAGCGATTTTGGACCTTCAGCTACAAGTGTGAGAAGGTAAGAGATGGCAGCAATGATATTTTCGGTAGTGGGAGGGCATCCCGGAATAAACATGTCTACATCAATGATATCCTTTATGTTTACAATGTAATCTTCAATACCGGGAACGTATTGAGTTGGTTCCTTTGGATTTTTATCGGTAATAGATTCAGTTTCCATAAATTTTCTCTTGATCAATTCATCTTTATCAAACAAATTGGCTAATCCTTTCACGCTTCCATAACAAGCACAAGCTCCTATTGCAACCACGACTTTACATTTTTTCCTTATTAACTTTGCATTTTCTGTGTCTTGTTTTGTTCGTGCAACACCTTCAAGAAAGCCTACAACAATGCTTCCGTCTTCTCTTTCAAGCAGAGAACTATGCTTGAAATCAACTACAGCTGGCCAATAAACGATATTTAGGGCGGGAAGAATAGGAAGTAAATTCAAATGTGCATTCAAGAGGGATTGGTGGCATCCCCAACAGCTTGATAATTGCATGAACGCTACTGGTATTGGAATTATTATATCACCATTTCTAACTAAATTTTAATTATAATTATGATATTTGGTTTAATGTGAAATTTATTAAAAAATTTGTTGATTAGATTTTCAATCAATTCTATTTCTCATTTTATAATGAAAAAAATAAGTTAAAAAAATGATTAGTCAAATGTCTTTCCACATTCACTACAAAAATTAGCAGTAATGGGTAATTTCTTGCTACATTCTGGACAGAACTTGTACTCCTCGGTGGAATCTTGGTCTGCTGAATCGTCTAATTTAGATTTAGCATCTTTTTTAGGTTTAGGTACCTTCTTTATACTTGCTTTTCCAATTACAGCCAGTGCAACCCCCGTAAAAGCAAATCCCGTATTGTAGGTAAATAAACCATAAATTTGACTTAATAATGTGTCAAGTTGTAGTCCTAAAGATATTCCAGTAAAATCTACAACTTGTGCTATTATCCACACTATCAATGCTAAAGCACCAAAAGTTAAGCCAATCCATACGATAAACTTTCCAAGCTTCAATGCGCCTAATAAAATAAAGACAGCCCCAGCTATAATTGCCCAACCTCCTTGTTCAGCTATCCATCCGAGAAGCCCCATTATATCATTCACCAGAGGTACCCATTCACTTGAAACAATTGAAACAACGTATCCTTGAAGAAATTCAAAAACACCTATCGTTCCTATTGCATTCCCAATAACCATGAAAGCTCCACCAATAAGGAGCAAGATAATTCCAACTTTATGCTTCATTTGTTCACTTTTCCACTCTTTTAATTACAATATATAGTTTAATATTATTATGGAGAGATTCAATTTATTTATATTTAGCATGAAAATTAATTTATTATATTAATCACGAAATTCATTCTATAATGCGATCAGCGCGAGAATAAATATTCATGGAGTTACCTCGTACAAATCCAATTAGAGTTATTCCGTATGCAAAGGCAATGCGAATTCCTGATTCAACAGCAGCAGATAGTGATGCTACAATTGGTATATTTGCCCTTGCTGCTTTCAAGACAGAGTCTCCCGTAAGCCTTCCCGTTGTCGCGAGAATTTTATCATTAAATGATTCGTCTTTAAGTAATAATTCTCCTATTACTTTATCTATTGCGTTATGACGTCCAATATCTTCTTTTATAGTTATCAAATTTCCGTCAAGATCAAATATAGCTGCACCGTGACAACCTCCAGTTTCACGAAATAGATGAGTCTCTTTCTGCATTTTGATAATTGAGGAGAATATAATCTTAGAATCTACATTGTTTTTCACATCCGATATTTTGGAGTCCTTTGCTTCCCTTATTTTACTTTTAATGAGATCTCTCCAGGGAGAAGGTATCCCACAAGTTGTATCTATTACTCTATTGAACACATTCTTTTCAAATTCAGTAGAATTAAAATCTTTATTATCACACAACTCAATCATTATTTTATTTTCTAATTCGTTAATAGTTATTTCCTTGATATCCATATAAGAATTGATAATTCCAACGGAAAATAGAAATCCAACAGCAAGATCCTTCAAATCATCAGCAAGACAAATTATGTCTACCAGAGATTTTGAATTTACAATTAAATTTATAGCTTGTTCAATCAGAACAATATCAATTTCATCTAACTTTTGTCCTTTCTTAATACGAGTAATATTCACTTTTCTTTTAAACATTTTTAGGATAATTTCTTAATTTTTTCACTTTATCAATGCTTGGGATAGATGTTATTAATAATTATTGCATTTAACTAATTTTAAAGATTAAATTCCTTATATTTATCAAATATTACTTAGAATAGATAAGAGTAAGGTATAAATTATCTCTAAGAGCAAATTAGTTTTAATTCTTCTAATCCCAAATAGAATAATATTATTTTCTTTAAAATTATAGAGCATATGTTTTAATAGATGTTTATTTTTTTTTAATTTAAAATTTAAAAAAGTGATACATTATTTATAAGAAAATATTAATTGGAATTGATGGATCGGAGCATTCTTATAATGCAATGCTTAAAGGAGTAGAACTTCATTCGCTATATAAATGTAAAATAATCGTGTTTCATTCTGTGGAACATTATATTGAGCCAAGTGGCATGTTTATTGCTCAACCATTTTTTACTCTTCCTCAGATGTATATCGATTCAAGTCTAAAAATAGAAAAAATAAAAGAAGTATACGAAAAAAATGCTCAAGGGCTTATAGATTCCGCGAGGAAAGTTTTTAAGGAAGAAGGAATTGAAATTGAAGATTATTTAATTTATGATCAAGGGCCTTTTTCATATATTCAAAAAATGGTAAAGGAGGAGCAAGTTGATCTTGTTATCATCGGCAGAAAGGGCACTCATTCTCGTCTTGAAGAAATACTAACTGGTTCTATTGCTGGAAAAGTTATAAACCACGTATCTTGTGATGTTTTTATCGTTGGGTAAGGAATCCTTAATTTTTTTTCTTTGTTAAATGAAATTTATTTAGATATTTACCAATTACTTTAAGTCTTTTGACTGAAAGAAAAATTTTGGTAAAAGAATAAGATGAAATATTTTTCAATTTCGTTTTAAATTATAGAAAATAATATAAAAAAGATCATTTAATTGCAACGTAAAGTCTGCCATCTGTTTCTTTACTTACTGAATGATCTCCACTATATTGAGCAAATTTTCCGGTAATTATTTCCCCATTAGGAAGTGTAATTTCGTTGACTTCATCCAACTTCTTGAAAGAGGGGAGCATTCTGGAAATTTTTCCTTTTACAACAATAATCC
The DNA here is from genome assembly GCA_964493715.1 of uncultured archaeon. GTDB lineage: Archaea > Asgardarchaeota > Lokiarchaeia > Sigyniarchaeales > SOKP01 > SOKP01. The sequence goes on along the minus strand of CAZBPC010000050.1, from coordinate 16,670 downwards.
CTCGAACCTGATCAGCTCCAATGCATCGATCTACATCACCATCAACCACCATCGTGCCTCCATGATTGTGTAAGCCTAAAAAGGAACTTGCACCCCCACAATATAGAGTTGGCCACTTATTTGCCGGTTTTGAGCTTTTAGCCCATAACATTGATTCATTACCAACTTTACCTTGTACACGTATTGTTCCATTTTTCATCCCTTGCCAGAATCCACGGTACGCTGAACCAACATAATGACCTGCGTTTCCTTCAATTTCTAATTCACCACCTTGGAGCATTGCGCCTGCCCAATCGTCGGCACTTCCTTTCACTAGGATTTTTCCTCCGGACATGGTATTCCCAACATGCATACCAACGTCGCTATTTATGATGATTTCTCCCCCCGTCATTTTTTCTCCAATTCTTTTGACGTTTGAAACATCGCCATCAATAATTATTTTAGTATTGGCCACATCTTCTGCCTTACCGGAAACATCGAAGAAATCTCCAATAGTTACCAATTCTCTAGCATGATATAAAGGAAGTTTTTTAATTTCAGCAAGTGTTTTACCCGCAAAATTATCTGGAGTAATACTATCTGCTTCTAAGGGAAATTTTGGTTTCTTTTTCAGTTTCAGCTTGACTTCCGCCATTTTCACTTGCCCTCCTTCGCTTTTACTTTTTCTAATAAACGTTCTAATATTTCTTTATCCGGTAAACAATCCACGGGAGCATCTTTTACCTTTCTGAGTCTGAGAGGGACTTTATCCATTCGGTAAGCTGTTCCTTCACATTCAATGCCGGCAAATGCTGGAGGTAGAATTACATCCGCATACACAGAAGTAGGCGTGTGATGTGGTTCAATTGCAATTATTGGGTGTTTGAACATGTTCCTGACAGCACCTGCAGGAAAATTACTTGCTGGATCTGATGCCACGATTAGAGTTGCATCAACCTCATCATTCATTAGGAGATCTACAGAGGAAAATTCACCAGGATTATATCTGGCATACTCTCGCGAAAAATCGATTGAGTAAGCATATCCCGTGTTCCAAGTGAAGACTTGATTGGCACCCGCAACGTTATAATGCCCTCTCATTGGAGTTAAGAGAAATTTAGTGTGATCATTTAATTCTCGTACTAAACAAATTGCACTATCAATGTTTCTATGATGAGATATTGTTTGAGTAAGCCCCATACCAAAAAATATGACACCAAAATGGCACTTTTTAAGTATATCGACTAATTTCTTGATATCTTCCATCGGTACTCCTGATACTTCCTTAGCATCCAATTCTACGCCCCTCAATACTGCTCTTATGGCATTTAGGAGCTCATAATCTTCATTAGGGTTAACCTTTATATATAAGTCGGCAATCTGAGCCGTGTGAGTATTCCGAGGATCAACAACTACAATATATCGATCATTTCTTCCATCTTTTCTAAAATACCCTCGTACGTAATCACTATATCGACTTAAATGTCTTGGATGGGCATGAACTGGATTGCTACCCCAAAATATTACTAAATCTGCTCTATTTTTGTACTCTCCTAAAGTTGATAATGGAGCACCAACATCTTGAATCGCTAATAATGAGGGTCCATGACATACTGAGGCGGTATTATCTAAAATCGCCCTTAAATATTCTGCTAATTCTGCTCCTACACCTTGCGCTTCACATTCGGTACTTGAAAATCCATAAAGTAATGGTCTCTTCGCCTTGATTAAAATATCGGCTGCTTTATCAAGGGCCTCATCCCAAGTTGCATCCCTAAAAGTACCCTTTTCTTTAATTTGGGGTTTTAGGTATCTATGCCCGCTTGGATTCGATGAAAAAAATTTCTTTGTTCCTATTTGACACGAATTTCTCATTTCTATAATTTCATTATCTGCAATATCTACTTCCAAATCATCGCATAATGTCCCACAAAAAGGGCAAAGAACATCATAATGGGTAGTAATTTTCTTTTGGGTCATTTCTGAACCTCCTTTAATTTTCCTATTAATTCTATTGCATCTAAAACCCTTCCATCTTTCACGGTTTCAACCTTGGCTTTCATGCCTTTATACGTGGGAGTCCCACATCCTTGCGTGTCTGGATTGACAACTTGGTTACTCCAAGGACCCATTGGAATAAAAATGATTCCGGGGTGTGGTCCTTCCTCGGTGATAGTTGAATACACCATGACTTCTCCAAAATCGGTTGTGACCTTTACAGGCGTGCCCGCAATACAGTCTAACTTTTTAAAATCATCTTTATCGAATGTACAAATTCCTGCTGCGCGAACATTTTCTTTCGTGACCTTACCTCCTTCAAGCGCAACTCCTTGATTAATCGTACGTCCCGTTAACAATATTAAATTTGTTAAACTCATTTCATACTCCCTCCTTTTTTGACCATCGAAGATTTTTAAGTCTTTTGACTAATGGAGGCCAAAATAGTTCACTAAATTCTCCTGATGTATTTATTTCAGTGATTTCAAGTTGTAGCGCGCCTGTAGGACATGCATTATCGCAAGCTCCACATGCTACACAAGCATCTGGATCAACAACTTCGACATTTTTAGACATTTCCCAACCATGCTCGGGCCTTTTTGCTATTTCAATCGTCCCAGAGGGGCAAACTTCAGCACACGATCCACATCCTTTAGCACATACGTCATCAATAATACTTACAATTGCTTTAGCGTATTGTTTTGCTATCCTATCATTTTTGAGTTTCTTTGCTTTAAACTCTAGTTTTGGTACGACCTTTTGAGCAACAATCGGAATATCCTCTAAATTTATTACTTCTCCATCTTTAACCAATGTCAATGCTGAAAAGGGACACATGACCACACAGGTTCCACAGAAGACACACTTGTGAGGATTGTATACTTCAGGTATTATATCTCCAGTAGCAGGAAATCTTCGTGATGCTCCTACAGGTCCTCGGGAGATTGCTTCCTTGGGACATACTCGAGCGCAAGTTCCGCATCCTACACACTTTACCCTATTTAAAATAAGTTCTAAGCTTTCTGTTAAAAATTGAACTCTAACATGTTCCTCTTCTTGATTTAAAGTTCTAGATATTTTTGGAAATGACATTTTTTTACCTTCCCTCCATAATTTCAATTCTGATTGCAACTTGCGGGCACATTTTCACGCATACACCGCAACCATCACAATTTATTTCTCTCTCAGTTTTATAAATCGGTCCTGCTATTCCGTTTTTCACTAAAATAACAGCATTGCTCTCGTTCAAAAAGCTCTGTTTCCTCAACTGATTAAAATTTATTGGGCATGATACAACACATACATTACAACCAGTGCATGTGTTTCTATTAATCTTTAATTCATAAATTTGCATGGTTTTATGCCTCTTTTTTAATTGGATTTGGTCCTAATTCCTTTAATACGTGCACGAACTTTTCTACTACCTCAGTTAATTCAGCACCTTCAGAAGCGGATATCTGAGTGTAATATACTCGCTTAGGATTGATACCATATTGAGTCAAGTACCGATCCAATAATGCCATTTTTCCAAATGTCTTGAGATTTCCCGTAACGTAATGGCAATCCCCCTTATGGCAATGACTTATTAACACTCCATCAGCTCCATTCATCAATGCATCCAGAATAAACTGCGGTTCAATCCTGCCACCACACATTACTCTCATGATCCGAAGATTTGCCGGGCGTTGCATTCGAGAAGTTCCTGCTTGATCAGCACCGGCATACGTGCACCAATTACAACATATACCTAGGATATATGGGTTAAATTCACTTTCTGTCATGATATGTGCTATTTTACTAGTAAAATTACATTTTAAAATTAAGAATTAGAAAGAATTGTATTTTAAAAAATTTAGTATATGAATTATAAAGAGAGTCATAATAGTAATGTCTAATCTTAATCCATTTGTGTACCATCTTCGAGACGGTTTTTATTCATTTATTTTTTTTTTACAAAATCTATTTTTTCAATTTACATTTTCAGTTTTATTTTCAAGTTGTTCTTTAAGGTCCACATTTTCTTGCTCTAATTTATCAATTTTTCTCTCTCTTTTTTTCAATTTGAATTTTTGGATTGTGATTCCACGTAAACTGAGCAATCTCTTAAGAAATATAAATGATGCTAATATTATTCCTAACAAGTAGGAAATGTTTATCGTCCAGAAATATTGTGAAATTGCCACATAGAATGGTAAATTTAAAAATGGAGCGATCAGAGCAATTAATCCAACGATAGATATTCCAATTAGTAAAGCGATTCTCTCATAGTTTTTCCTTTCTATTCTAAAAAGTACATATAATCTTAACCAATACATTACACAAATGAACGTAATTGGAGTGAAAATAAGTGAACCTAAAGCAATAATGATCAGGAAATTAACCGCAAATTTATTTCTCCATGCACCTAATAAATCTCTTATTGACAAATGATCCTGTTTTTCTAGCTTAGCGAATTCTCCTCTTAGAGCATAATATTTCTTTTTTACTTTTCTTGATGCGCTTTTTGCTCTTTTTTTAAACCCTACAAATTTACTCAATTCTACTCCTTTATAAAAAGCGTCTTTTATTAAAGGTAATATGTATAAATTCAATAGGAGTGTGAGTATTCCATAAACATACATAATGATATCTATTATCAAAGGTAATGTTCCTGCCGAAAATAAGGAATTCTGAAAATAACTTGTTATAATCTGATATATTGCATATCCAATAAATACAAATGGTATTATGATTTCCAAGATTACTACGATGTTAGTTGATCTTTTACCCATTTTTTCACTTGCTTTATCTAACAGTATTAAAAATCCATTCGCTATACTTATGATTAAACCAAATCCTGCTAGAAATTTAATAGCGTAAAAGAAGATCAGAGTTGTAATATCAAGAGTAAAACCTCCAAAATTCAAGATCAATAGCATAAATATTAATGATATTGCAATTCCTATGTAATAAACGATTTTTAAATGAAATTGTTTCATAATAAGCAATATTAAGAATTTATTTTTAATAATCTTTATTATGATTCTGTTACTAATTATTGGTTGTAACAGGCTTTTTAATAGAATATTAAGAGATTATAAGACATATGTTTAAATAATATTCAAGAACTGTTAATTTGATAGATATTTCTTAAATCAATTATCAAACATAAATTAAGGTATATATCATGATGATTAATGATGTTTTTACATTTTTGGTTGGAGGAAAAGCCGGTGAAGGAGTGAAAAAAGCGGGATCAGTTGCCGCAAACATTTTTTCCAGTTTAGGTCTTCATGTGTTTCAAATGGATGATTATATGAGTCTCATCCGTGGAGGTCATAATTTTTCTGTTGTAAGCACTTCTTCTCGTTGGATTACAAGTCAATATATGAAAGCAAACCTTGTGATCAATTTTGACAAGCGAAGTTGTGATATGCACATTGATGATATTGCTGATGGGGGTATTGTTATCTATAATTCAGACGAAGTGGAAAATATTAACGGGATTGGCATTCCGTTAAGTTCAGAAGCTAAAAAATATCCCCTGAAAAAATTGATGTTTGGTGTGGGGGCAGTGGCAATTTTAGCATCAGCAATAGGCTTCAGAAAAGATCAAATGAATCAGATTATAAAAGAGCAATATCCGAGTGGTATCGAAGATAACATTAAATTTGCAGATACCTTCTATGATATGGTAAAAGAAAAATGTCATGGCAAATTTTTATTGAGTGATGGTCAAAAAAGAAGACCAATCATTACGGGAAATGAAGCAATAAGTCTTGGAGCTATAGCTGGGGGGTTGAATACATATTTTGGATATCCTATGACACCAGCTTCATCAATATTACACTTTTTAGCAAGACAAGCAGAAAATTTTGGATTAGCAGTCGTTCATGCTGAAAGCGAACTTGCGGTAATTAATATGGCTATTGGTTCTGCATTTACTGGAGCAAGATCGATGGTAGGAACTAGTGGTGGAGGTTTTGCACTCATGACCGAAGGTATTTCCCTGGCAGGTATGACAGAAACCCCTATTTTATGTGTACTATCCATGCGTCCTGGACCTGCCACGGGAGTCCCTACATACACCGAACAAGCTGATCTAAGTTTTGCCCTATCTGTTGGGCATGGTGACTTTTTACGAATAGTAGCATCTCCAGGAACGATTGAAGAGGGATATTATTTAACTGCAGAAATGTTAGATCTTGTTTGGAAGTTCCAAACTCCCGGAATACTACTTGTTGATAAACATTTATCGGAAAGCAGCATGACTATTGATTTAGATATTGGGAAAGCTACTTGGACAGAACCTAAGATGCATCAAGGTGGAGATTATAAGAGATATCTCGATACTGAAGACGGCATTTCTCCGTTGCTCTTTCCACCCTCTAAAGAGGTCATCAAATGGAACAGCTATGAACACGATGAATTAGGTATCACTACTGAAAATGCAGTGATGGTTTCACAAATGCATGAAAAACGAAATAAGAAGGTTCAAGCCCTTAAAAATTATTTAAAAAATAAAAAAACTGTCAATATTATCCGTGGAGAGCATTCCACAAACATTTTTGCTTATGGCTCCACTTACATGAGTGTATTGGAAGCAATTAAATATGGAAGATTAAATCCGACCATCATTCAACCTATATATCTAAGTCCATTACCAATATGGGAATTAGAGGAATTTAAAGATCAAGATAATATAGTAGTTGAACAAAGTATTTCGGGACAATTTTCGACACTTTTATCTGAAAAAGCAGGAATCAAAATAAAAACCACAATTAAGCGATATGATGGAAGACCATTTGATCCAATTGAATTATCAAAAAAGATTAAGGAGGTGCTTGATTAAGATGAAAGATCTTAAAACCAATGCTGAAATTACATGGTGCGAAGGTTGTGGGAACTTCAGTATTTTTACAGCCATAAGAAACGCAATTCCATTGCTAGAACAAAAAGGTTTCAAACGTGAGGATATAATCATGACAGCAGGAATAGGATGCCACGCCAAAATTTTCGATTATCTTAACCTAAGTGGAGTTTATGGATTGCATGGTCGGAATAGTTCTAATGCTGAGGGAATAAAGATTGCAAATCCTGATTTGAAGGTGGTGACCTTTTCTGGTGATGGAAATGGCTTAGGAGAGGGTTTAGCTCATACTATTTTTGCAGCAAAAAGAAATCAAGACATTACCATGGTTTTACATAATAATGGTGTTTATGCTTTAACCACTGGTCAATTCTCTCCATTAACAGAACAAGGATGGAAAGGTCCATCAACTCCAAGGGGAAGTATTGAAAATCCTTTTAATGCGATATCATTAATGATAGAAGTTGGGGCTACATTTGTTGCAAGATGCTATTCAGGCGATATTAATAATTTAACTAGCACTCTCGTTAGAGCCATAGAACATGAAGGCTTTTCTTTTATAGAAGTTATCCAACCAGCCGTTCCCTATCATAAATGGGAGGAATACAAAGATGAAATAGATAATTTGGATAATGAACCTTACTCAAAAGAAGAAGCTTTGAAGATTGCGAGAGAAAAACATCGATTCACAATAGGAATTTTCTATGAAGAAACACGAGAAGTTTATCACAAGAGTTTATATGGTACACTAAACCCTGTAAAAGAGAGTCTATCAAGAGAAAAAAGATTAGAGAAGATTAACGAAATCTTGAAACTTTAATTATTATTACTATTTCTTTCTTGTTAATCGTAAAATTTTCTTAATGTTATTGTTGTTGTTTCAAAATTTTCATCAAAAACCATAATTTTATTATCCTCGTATTTATCTTATAAATTTCAATTTGGTTTTTGAATTAATTGGTTAAATAAAGGACTATACAATTTTAATTTATAATTTATAATGAGCTAAGTTAAATTTTTTAATTATAGAATTAAAGATATGAGAAAAATTGAATTAGCTAAGACTGGAGAACAAATCCCCGTTTTAGGACAAGGTCTTTGGGGTCTCTCAAGACGAAAGGGACTGTCTAAGGGTAAAACTTTTTATGATGAGATTAAAATAACTTTAAGAAAGGGCATTGAATTGGGTATGACTCATTTAGATACCGCCGAGTTTTATGGATTCGGTAAAGCAGAAGAAGTATTGGGTGAAGTAATTAAAGAGTATCCTCGTGATGACTTATTTATCACCACTAAACTTTTCCCTCTTCATTTTAGAAAGAATTCAATAAAAAAAGCACTCGAAAAGAGTTTAAAAAGATTAAACTTGGATCACGTAGATCTCTATTTAGTTCATTGGCCCTCAAAACTCATTTCTATTAAAAAAGAAATGGAAGTCTTCGAAACTTTTGTTAAGGAAGGAAAAACTCGATATATAGGAGTAAGTAACTTTAGCTTGGAGCAATTTAAGGAAGCTCAAGAAGCTCTTAAAAGTGAAGAATTGGTCAATAATCAACTACATATTAATATTACAACTCAAAAACACATACATGAATCTTTACCTTATTATCAAAAAAATAACATAACGGTAACTGCATATAGTCCACTCGCACACAAAGGATATTCAAATCTAAAAGGAGATATTAGTAAAAAGTTAAAATCTTTATCAGATAAATATGATGCAACTATTCAGCAAATTGCAATTGCATGGTTAATTAATCATAAAAACATTATCACGATTCCTAAAGCATTCAATATTAAGCATGTAATTGATAATGCAAAAGCAGCAGAGATTAATCTCACACTTGAAGAAATCGAATTTTTTTACCAATTTAGATGAAAAAATCCTTATAAATTTTGATTTTTTTAATTCATATAAAAACGAACTTAAAAATTAAATATCTTTGTGAAAAAAATGGATTTACAAAGCCTTTTTAGACCTAAAACAATGGCTGTTGTCGGTATAAGCAAAAAGAATCCCCTAAGTCCAGGAAGGATAATTTTCATTAAAAATTTCTTTGAAATGCAAGTCGAAGTTTTTGGGATTCATCCCGATGGAGGAGAAGTGGAAGGTGTAAAACTTTTTACTAAAATAGAAGAATTACCTAAAATTCCAGATGTATTAGTTATAGCAATACCAGCAGAAGTAACTTTAGACTATGTGCAACAATGTGCGGATTATAAGATCCCGGGATGTATAATCATTAGTGGTGGATTTGCTGAGATTGGTGGAGAAGGTGTAAAACGTCAAGAAAAACTTGTCCAAATTGCCACAGATAATGACATTGCAGTACTCGGTCCGAATTGCATAGGTGTTTATTCGCCCCCTTTATTGGACACTATTTTCATGCCTACGGAACGTATTACATGTCCCCCAAAAGGTTCAGTTGCATTAATAAGCCAATCAGGTGGAGTTTTAGTGGACCAATTCTTTCATAAATTTAATCAAATTAACATTGGAGTTTCTACTGCTGTTTCAATAGGAAATCGAGCAGTTGTAGATGAAACAATGCTTTTAGAATATTTTAGTAAACAAGACAAAGAAACTTCTAATATTGCGTTTTATTTGGAAGGATTTAAACCCTTAAAAAGTAGGGACTTTCTCAAGTTATCAAGAGAGTCTGGAGATGATGTCATCGTATATTTCGGTGGTTTGTCTGATAAGGGAAAGAAAGCGACTCAGTCTCATACCGCAAGTCTTTCTGGCAATGAGAAGATCCTTCAAGCAGCATTAAAGCAAAATCTTGTAACACAACCATTTAATGAGCTTGAATTGTTAACTGACTTGAAATTATTAGATGTTTTGGCTCGCAAGAAAAAACCATTCGATCCTAATACGGTATATAATGGCAATGTGGCAATACTATCGATCTCTGGTGGTCATGGTGTTATTTGCGCGGATTTATTAAAGAATTATGACCTAAATGCAATGAATTTTACTCTAAAAGAACAACAAGAAATGAGAGAACTAGTAAATCCTGTTGCGAAAAATATATCCACATTTGGAAATCCTATAGATCTTACTGGATCTGCTAAAGATGAAGATATAGAATATATCATAACTTACTTATCTAATATCGAACGCGTGGAATGTATTATCGTATTAATTTTACCTTACACTCCTTCCATTTCTTTTCAGATAGGGAGAAGAATAGCGAATACGGTTTCTATTTCAAAAAAACCCGTTGTATGTTTTATTCCTTACATTCCCAAGTATGGTGCTATAACTGAAGCTTTAGAGTTGTCAAACATCCCAGTTTTTCATAGTATTGAAGAAGCAGTACAAGGTGTTTCAATGTTAAAAAAAAAGACCAGAATATTTAATGCTAAAATAATGTTGAAAAAAGATATTATGAAAAATTCGTGGTAGAGAATATCAAGAGTCCTACACATAAACTAAATAGATTTGCTGAAGTTGTTAAAATAGGTGTTTTTTTCCGACTAGTAGTCTTCTCAATACCGGAATCTCATAAAAGACCTTTTAAAAATAGAGATATTATGATGAATTAGTGGAATCTATAAAAACAAATATTATGATTTATTAACGTATTTATATTTTTTACATTTATATCAAATTAAATTATGAGAGATTATTTTGAGCAAACGAATTGAAAGCAAAGATCAATTTGTCGAACTTTGGACAAATATTTACAATACTAAAGGTAGACCTGATTGGTCACATATTCTCCCATATTATGATGAGAATATTTATTTCCGCGATACAATTCAAGAAATTCGAGGTATGAAAGAATTTAAAGAGATGACTGAGCGATTAGTTGAGCGATCTCAAGATTTGGAGATGAAAATTGTCAACATTCTTTTTGAAGGGAAAATAATTTTTTTTGAATGGGTGATGAGATTAAGTTTTAAGAAATATCCAAACTCGAAATTATTCGGAGCAAGTCGGCTAACTTTAAATGAAGAGGGTAAAATTATTGAACAACGCGATTACTACGATTTATGGGGTGATATTATTGACAATATACCTTTATTTGCAGAAAGATATCGTAAGTTTATAAAGAAAAAATTCGGGTGATTCGCTTGAATAAATATTTAAAAGAGTATAAGATATCTAAGATGCGTGCTATGCGTAAGAATAAAAAAGCAAAACTTAAGGAATGCCATGAAGACTTTAGAGACAGACGAGTGGTTATTACAGGGGCAACATCTGGAATCGGCTATTATACTGCAAAAGAGTACGCTTCACATGGAGCTAATCTTTTATTGATAAATCGAAATGAAGAAAAATCAATAAGCTTATGCGAAGAAATTCATCAAGATTTTGGGGTAGAATGTGAATATAAGATTGCGGATTTTGCCCGTATTTCCGATGTACAGAAAGTTGGTTATGAGCTTTTAGATTCCAATTTAAAAATTGACGTTTTTATTCATAACGCAGGGGTTTTTTCAACAAAAAAATTGTTTACTGAAGATGATATTGAACTTGTTTTTCAAGTAGATTATCTTGGATCTTTTATTTTAAATTATATATTAAAGGATAAACTAAAAGCTCAGGATAAGACAAGAATTATATTTGTAAATTCCGAAGGTCACCGTTTTGCTATTTTTGGGTTGAGATTAGATGATCTCGACTGGGAAAAGCATAATTATGGAGGTTTGCGTAGTTATGGAGCAGCTAAAACAGCTCAACTTCTTTCAATGATTAAATTTGATGAGTATTTCAAAGACAGCGGAGTAACAATAAATGCTATGCATCCTGGGAGTGTAAAAACCAACATGGGAGAAAATAATGGAAGAACATATAGATTTTTTAAACATGTTTTTGTCGATCGATCTACAAAATCACCTGAAATATCCGCTAAAGCTTTGTATTATCTCGGAGTTTCAAAAGAAATTGAAGGTGTGAGTGGAAAATTTTTTAGACTTACTGCAGAAGAAGAACCAGCACCTCCAGCTTTGGATAAAGAGGTTGCAGAAGAACTTTGGGAATTAAGCATTCAGTTAGGTGGTTTAGAATAAACGAAAAAGAATGTCGAATTGTTATAGTTGGTGCGGGGATGGCAGGATTGACCGCTGCTGCTTATTTATCAAGAGCAGGATATGAAGTTCTTTTGATTGAAAAAAATAAAGATTGTGGGGGTCTCCTAAATTCCTTTCAACGCGATAGGTTTACTTTTGATGGAGGTGCCAGATCTATTGAGAATTCTGGGATACTTCACCCAATGTTAAATGATCTCGGAATTAAACTTGAACTTCTTAACAGCCCCGTCTCAATTGGTATTGAAAATAATGTTATTAATATTATTTCAAGAGACAGCTTGAATGACTATAAAAGTTTACTAGAAAAATTATATCCTGAAAGTATAGAAGACATTGATAAAATAATCTCTTTCATAGAAAAAGTACTAAAAGATATGGCTATTTTATATGGGATTGATAATCCTATTTTTAGGGATTTAAAGAAAGACAAAGCTTTTCTCTTTAAAGAATTACTTCCATGGATGGGAAAATTTTTGCTTGCAGTTCGTCGAATGAATCGATTGAACGAACCAATCGAAAATTTTTTGAACAAAATCTTATCCAACCGATCGCTTATTGATATTATCGCCCAACATTTTTTTAAAAATACCCCTACTTTTTTTGCATTGGGCTATTTTTATGTTTATCTTGATTATTTCTACCCAAAAGGTGGTACAGGAGAATTACCAAAAGCAATTAAACAAAAAGTTATTGAATGGGGAGGAGTGATCCAAACAGAAACAGAAATATCCGAGATCATTTCTTCTGAATATAAAATAAAAGATATTAATGGTACTACTTATTCATATGATTATCTCATTTGGTGCGCGGATTTAAAAACACTTTATCAAAGACTAAAAACAGACAATTTAGAGGAAAAAATTTCTCGCAAAATTACTATTCAAAAAGAAAAGATATTTTCAAATCGAGGTGGGGATTCAATTTTTGCCTTGTTCATAGGGGTAGATGAACCTCTGGAAAAATTCAAATCTATTTCTAAAGGTCATTTCTTTTATACTCCCTCGAAAAAAGGTTTAGGAGAAATGCATCGTTCGGAACTATATTCTTTAATTGAGAATTTTGAAGATAAACCAAGAGAAGAGATTTTACAGTGGTTAGATAAATTTTGTCAATTAAATACCTATGAGATATCAATTCCTGCACTTAGAGATCCCTCGTTAGCTCCGCAAGGAAAAACCGGTCTAATTGTTAGTATGCTCTTTGAATATGAATTGATAAAAAAAGTTCAAGAAGCTTCTTGGTATGAAGAATTTAAAATTGAAGTCGAAAATCGCATTTTAGAGATTCTGTCAAAAACTATTTATCTAGGACTCAAGGAAAAGATTCTTTTCCGTTTTTCATCAACACCTCTAAGCATTTTAAATAGAGTAGGAAGCTCTGAAGGGGCGATTACGGGCTGGTCATTTGAAGCGCCTGTCCCCGTAGTAAATAACCTTCTAAAAATATCTGCTTCTGTTGTAACGCCAATTCCAAAAGTATTGCAGGGAGGTCAATGGGTTTATAGTCCTGCTGGAATACCCATTTCAATTCTTACCGGCCTACTTGCAGCTCAAAAAATCATAAAAAATAAAATATAATTCAAATTCAACAAGAAAAATAATAAAATTTCTCGAGTTAATAAAAGAGATAATACACGGAAAATCCTAATGTTGAGATCAGCATTACTAATAATAAATCTCGGCCGTTTGGCCATTCATATCGCTTCCTGAGACGAACATCTAATAAATATGAGCTAGGATATACAATCAAAATCCCTATTGCAAATACTACCAGATCTCGAGGTGGAACATAGTTCCATATGCCCGTAATATAAATATAAAATCCCACAATAAGTATGGGAGGATGCATTGTAATTCTTTCAACTAATAACCATCTCTTATTCTTTTTCCAATAGTCTCTCCCTTTAAAATGGCGATAAAAATTGATATCCCACATTGATGTAAAAATCATTGCAGGAAGACATACTGCTAATATTACATTAAAAACAGGATTTTGTAAATTGAAGATAATACTCAGACAGAAGAAATAATTTACTAATCTACTAACATAAAACCTTCTAAATTGAAGTTCATCCTTTAATTTGAACGTTGAGAGCCAAATTCTGAAGATAAAAAAGACTATCCCAATAGATGGTAGTATTAGATTATTTGACATTTAAGTAGATTTAGATTTTTTTTATTTTAAAATATTGTGTTTATTGGATATAATGAATTAATCTCGACCTTTATATGGTTTTGAAATCTATAAAAAATTAAGTATCAAATAGAAATAAAAAAAGATTTTATTATATATATTAAGATTATTAACTTCTATAAAGATATGAGTGAAAATATTGAATTAAGTCTCTTAAAACGAGACCTTAAGAGCTGTACGGTCCACATCAAAAAAACTAAGGCTCTAAAAAATTCACTGATTGTAAACCTTGCATATATAATATTCACGGTATTGTGTTTCTTTTTTGTGCCATTAATAATCCCGATTGAGAACACCATTATTGCTAATGATTTTAAGATATTTTATCAATCTGCTCAAGCAATCATTGCAAATCCAGAACAATTGTATTCTTTACCGGTTTATAATATGCCATTTCGATACTTACCTCTCTTTTCTTTGCTTTTTGTACCATATACAATATTACCTTTCGAACTTGGATTTGTAATTCATACTATTTTGTTAGGTTTAGTTCAAACAGTTTCATTTTATTTGATATATTTAATTTCAACACGATTTTATAATATAAAATATAATAATAAAGAGAAAAGCGATTTGTTATTTGTATGCTTGATGGCACCCTTACAAGTACCCCTAATACTTATGGGGCAAATCTCACATATTTTCATCTTGTTGATGTTAATCGTTATTTTTCTTATTGAAAATATTAGAAGAGAGAAATATAAGATTAAATATCAACATTTTTTAATTGGGGTAATATTAGGTTTGTGTATTTCTTTAAAACCTTTTTCAATTTTAATAATCCCTCTGTTAACAAAATTGGTTATATATTTTGAAGATAAAAAAATAAAAATAAGATTCAAAATTTTAATCAGACTGTTATCCGGTTTAATCCTTTCTCATTTGATAAATATTGCATACTTTTTTGTTTATCCTGGTTTGTTCTCTGAATTTTTAAATATTAATTCGACAGCTCAATTATTAAATTATCCTAGTAGCAGTATAACTAGGTTAATTTCGTTTATCTTCAATTCATTTTCCATTGAACCAAATGTCATGTTAATTCTCACAATTTTATTATATAGTTTATTATTTTCAATTTTTTTAATTACCCCTCCGAATAAAACCAATTATCCTGCATTTATAAGTATGGTCATCCTTATCATAATGATAAATTTTACAGATTCTTGGTTTTTGAACTTTTTAATTTTATTCATGTTACTTTTTCCTGGACTGTTTCAATTTGAGGATGAGGTAAGTTTCATCCAATCGGAATCCCTAAAAAGAAGGCTCAAGATCTCTAATTTTATCACATACAAGATTATTTATTATGGTATTGTATATTTTGCAGTTGGAGTAGTATTAGGTTTTACAGTTTTTCCTACTGATCCAATTTTACCATTTTTTCTAATAATCTTATATATCAATTTCTTATGGCGTTTATTTCGTAATCATTATCAATCATATTCCAAATTTAAAGATACTATATTATAATTTCAAATAAAATCATTAACACGCAATTTATATAAAAATTAGAGCTAAAAATTTGTGATGAAGATTTCCATTGGGATGCATAATAATATATTATGGAAACATTAATCTTAAAGGTAAACTAGAATACTATTAAGAGTAAAACAGATAAAATAGAAGATATTAAAAAATCAAAATAATGAAACTGATAAATTATACCACTGAAGAAATAGATGGAAGTATGTTCATCTTGAAAAAAAATTGTGAAGTGTGCGGAAAACCTTTAAAACAGTATCAGAGTCAGAGTTACGAAAAACATTATAAATTTGTCTTTATAAATATCGCTCAAGAACCCGCAAAGCACTTTTTTTGTTCTAAAAAATGTAAAAATGAATGGATATTTAACCCAAGTTAAATAACTTGATGATCTATGATTTAGAGAGAAATTATAAATTTACCTTGCCAATTACTCTAAAACGAAGGGAATTATAAAATTCATCATAGTCATAGATTCTCCTACCATCTACAAGGTTTGGTATCTTCATGTGCGCTATAAAGTCAACTGGTTTTAATTTTCTAAATTCATCCCATTCTGTTATTAGTAAAGCACATTCAGACCCTTTTAGAGCTTCTGGAATAGATTTTGCATATTTTATTTTATCCCCCAATTCTTCTTTTGCCGTTTCATTAGCTTTAGGATCATATCCAACAATATCAGTTACACCCCTTCCGATTAGTTCCTTAACAACTCTGATACTAGCGGCTTCTCTCATATCGTCTGTACCGGGTTTGAAAGCGAGACCTAATAAGGTTACTTTCTTTCCTGCTAATTTTCCAGCTAACTCTTCAGCAATATCCACGATGTGGATTGCTTGATCGTCATTAATAGCTAATACTGCTTCCAATAATCTTGAAGTATATCCTTTTGATTTAGACCATGCCTTTATTGCGTTCACATCTTTATGAAAGCAAGAACCTCCAAAACCAACTCCTGAATTCAGAAATCTAGGATTCAATCTATAATCGAGCCCTACTCCTTTCATAACTTGAGCTATATCTACATTAGGCACTAACTCAGCAAAATTCGCGAATTCATTAGCGTAACTGATTTTAGTAGATAATAAGCAATTATTACCATATTTTACTAATTCGGCACTTTCTA